>NZ_BAAJNO010000002.1:0-633860 GCF_054558415.1 Pseudomonas sp. No.21 | reverse complement strand
GCAGATGGAGCAGCTTGCGAGCGCCCCAATAAGGGAATTGGTGATGCAGGCGCACCACCTCTCGCTCCAACTCGGCGTTGCTGCGTCCAGGACTCGTCAGAGGACGACGGGACTGATCCTGCAGGCCGGAATCACCCAGTTCTTGATATCGCTCCAGCCATTTGTAAGCCGTCTTGGGGCTGATGCCGTAGCGTCGACAGAGCTCCCGGATGTTGCTCTGCGGGTGTTGGGCCAACAGTACGAATTCACGTCGTATCGACATGGTGGTGCACTCCTGCCACGGCATCGCTCGAACTCCTCTTCGAAGGATTCCGTAAGCCTAAATGCGTTACCTATGTCTCCCGACACCTGTCACCTATGTCCCCCGGCTGAACACTGCGCGCACCTGGAGCTGACCGGAAGCACCGTGCGGCGGTGCGCGCGGCACACCCTACGGCACGAGCTCATCCTGTCAGCTCTCAGCTCGAACTATCACAAGCAGGATGACCATGACCACGCCCTAAGGACGTGTCTTCCCACGCTCAAATGAAAAAGGGCTGCGCACGACATGCACAGCCCTGGTAGCCCAGGCTTCAGCCCGGGGAGAGTTCACCCGCCTCAGAAGGCCGGCGGCTCGCGCTCCAGCAGCGACAGCGCCAGGCGCCGGACCTGCTGCAGGTCCACCGGCTTGGTCAGGCAGGCATCGGCCCCGCGCCGACGCGCTTCGGAGAGGTTGGCCTCGTCGACCGCCGCGCTCACCACCAGCACCGGCATGCCGCGCAGGTGCGGGGTGCGACGGACGTAGTCGAGCACCTCCAGGCCGTCCCCATCGGGCAGGTCGAGGTCCAGCAGCAACAGGGCCGGCGTCTGGGTTTCCAGGGTCGACAGGGCGCGACCGACCGAGCCCGCACCGCGCACTTCGGCCATGTCGCGCAGGCCTTCCTTGAGCACCTTGAGGCAGGCCGGGTGGTCCTCGACGCAGAGCACCTGGGCCAGCGCCGGCGCGGGCGCGCTTTCCGGGGTGCCGGAATCCGCCTGGTTCGGCGGTGCGGCGCTGGGCAGGTCGATCCAGAAGCGGCTGCCGATGTCGCGGGTGCTGCTGAAGCCGATCTCCCCCCCCATCAGCTCCGCCAGCTCGCGGCACAGCACCAGGCCGATGCCGGTGCCGGGGATGGTCGAGTTCTCGCGCCCCAGGCGCTGGAAGGGCTGGAACAGCATGGCCTGCTGCTCCTCGCTGAGCCCCGAGCCGCTGTCCGCCACCCACAGCCTTACACCGGCCGAGCGCAGCTCGTAGCCCAGGCTGACCATGCCCTGCGGGCTGTTGTACTTCACCGCGTTGGACAGCAGGTTGAGCAGCACCTGGCGCAGGCGCCGGGCATCGGCCAGGACGAAGAGCGGCGGCTCCGGCGGCGCCATCATCTGCAGGTGCAGCTGGCGGGTCTGCAACTCCGGCTGGATCAGCTCGGCGCAACCGGCCAGCAGCGGGCCGATCTCCACCGGTTTGAGCTGCAGTTGCTGGCGACGGTTCTCGATGCTCGACAGGTCGAGGATGTCGTCCACCAGGGAGGTCAGGTGGCGGCTGGCGTTGACGATCTCCTGGGCGTATTCGGCTTCCTCGCGACGCTCGTCCTTGCCCTCGGTCTCCAGCCCGATCAACTGGGCGAAGCCGTGGATGGCGTTGAGCGGCGTGCGCAATTCGTGGCTCATGCTGGAGAGGAAGCGGCTCTTGGCCTGGCTCGCCGCCATGGCCTCGCGGCTGGCACGGCGCAACTCGTCCTCCACCTGCTTGAGGCGGGTGATGTCCACATGGGTGCCCGCCACCAACTGGGCGCGGCCTTCGGCGTCGCGCTCCAGCACCTTGCCGCGGCTCAGCAGCCAGGCGTACTGGCCATCGGCATCGGCGAAACGGTATTCGGCGTCGAAATTGTCCTGGCCGCTGTCGGCGAAGAACAGCCGCAACCGGCGCACGCGCTCGACGTCGTCGGGGTGCACGCGGTCATTGAAGTCGTTGAAGCTGAGCTCGTCGGAGGGCAGGCCGAAACGCTTCACGAAGCGCCCGCTCATCTTGATCGACAGCGTGCGCGCGTCCACTTCCCAGAGGCTTTCGGTGGTGCTCTCCAGCACCAGTTCCAGGTTGCGCTGGGCCTCGACGCGCTCCTCCTCGCTGGCACGCAATTGGTCACCAGTCTGCTGCACCGCCAGGGCCATGGATTCCAGCTCCATGATCCGGCTGCTCGGCGCCTCGGGGCTGAAGTCGCCCTGGCCGATGCGCTGCATCATCCCGGAGATGCCGGCCAGCGGCACCGAGAGCTCATCGCTCAGGCGCCGCGAGCGGGCCCACATCCAGGCGAAGAACAGTGCATAGAAGAAGGCCAGGCCGGCGATCAGCAGGTAGCCGATCTGCTGGTAGCGCTCGGCGAGGCGGTTGGTCTCGCGGAAGATGTTGGCCTCGTCCACCACCATCATCAGGCGCCAGCCGGTCTGCGGGATCTCGGTCCAGGCCACCAGTTGCTTGCGCCCGCCGAGCAGCACCTCCTTCATGTTGCCCTGGCCGGACTGCATCGCCTGGAGGATGGGCTGCATCTCGGCGTGTTTGGCCAGGTTGAAGTCTTCCGGCTTGAGCACCTCGCGGCGCACCGCCTCCTCATAGGAGTAGCGGGTCAGCTCGCGCAGGCCGAAGTCGCGCTCCCCCGCCGCCGGCAGCGCCATGATGCTGTTGTCGCGGCTCACCAGCATGGCGTAGCCCTGCCACGGCACCTTGAGGTTGCTGATGGCGCCGAGCATCTGCCCGACCGTGATATCCAGGCCGACCACGCCTTCGAGGAAGTCGTCGCGGTACACCGGCGCGATCGCCGACATCATCCAGCCCTGGCCGGCCGGGTCGAGGTAGACGTCGGTCCAGACCACCTTGCGCCCGGGGTTGTGGCCGGCGTCGGCGAGGTAATAGAAGTTGTAGTCGGGTATCACCATGTCATGGGGATACTGCTCGGGCGTCATGAAGAAGGGGTAGATGCGGTTGTAGCTGTCCCAGCTGTTGAAGTAGACCGCCGCCATCAGCGGGTCGCTCTCGCGGATCGAGCGCATCAACGGATCGAGCTGCGACAGGCGTAGCGCCTTCTCGTGATCCTGGCGCTCCACCGGCGTGCTGTTGGCATAGAAGGAAGCGGAGCGGCCGTCGTCGCTCTGTGTGTAGAAGACGCCATCCTCGCTGAGGCGGTGGCGCGAACGCTCCAGCTCGTCGGGCTGGAAGCTGCGGTCCTGCACGGCCCGGACGGCGCTGTCGCGGAACAACCGGGCAAGGCCCTCGATGCTCTGCAGGCGCCCGTCGATGATCTTGCCCTCTCGCACCACCGCGCTGCCGAGGTCCTCCAGCGCGCTCTGCTGCAGGTAGTCCACCTGGGCATCGCGGATCGCGCTGTTGGTCAGCAGGTAGATGGCGATCAGCACCGACTCCACCAGAATCAGCGGGATCAGCGCGCTTTGCACGAACGCACGCCATATCCACTGGCGCAACGGGTAACGGGGGGAGCGCGGCATTCGGAGGACTCGTTTGAGGGACATCCTGACAATAGCTGGCAATCATAAGCGAAGCCGGCGGACAGCCCAATTGTGCACTGACCGTCGACGCGGAGGCGCCTTTGGCGTACCATCCGCCTTCTAGCTTTACCACTAGAAGCTTTTGGGGCCGATTAGGATTCGACGCCGGTTACAAAACTCTAGGGGCATGCCGAGCTGGTAGCAGACCTCGTAAATCAGCTGCTGCAAACTTATAGTTGCCAACGACGACAACTACGGGGCGGCCCTCGCGGCCTAACCCTTCTGGTGGCTTCGGCCGCCAGCAGTCATAAGGGGATGCCTGTAAACCCGAAATGACTGTCAGATAGAACAGGATCGCCGCCAAGTTCGCTGTAGACGTAACGGCTAAAACTTATACAGCTCGCTCTGAGCACCCTGCCAGTCGGGCCGCAAAGAGCTAACTCAGTAGACTTGGCTAAGCATGTAGTCCCGAAAGCGGCGCACTGGCGGACGGGGGTTCAAATCCCCCCGGCTCCACCAAATAAACCCCTGATTCTCCTAGTGAAAGTCAGGGGTTTTTCTTTGGGTGTCGAAAAAGTGTCGAAAACGGCATTGCCGTTGGGCCTTTGCAGCAGTAATTTCTACGAGCCGTTACCCGCACTGGGCCGGTGCTTGGCCAACTCGCGTACCGCGGTTGGTACCGTGATGGTTCAGTACTTGAGCACGCGGACTTCCTTTAAATACAGGAGGCCGATGTGCCCAAGAACGCCGTCAAAAAACACCGTCAATCTGCCTTCGAACGCCAAAATGGGAAATGCTGCTACTGCGGCTTTTTGATGTGGCAAGGCTCTCCAGAACCCTTTGCCAAAGCCCATAGAATCTCTGAGGCCCAGGCAAGGCACTTCCGCTGCACCGCTGAACACCTGCTCGCTCGACAGGACGGAGGGACTGACTCCGAGTCCAATATCGCCGCAGCCTGTGCACGATGTAATGCGCTTCGCCACCAACGCAAATCACCCCCTGAGCCCGTCAAATACCAAGCCTTGGTGCAAAGCCGCCTTGATAAAGGTCGCTGGCACTGCATCTCACCGAAAGCAAAGCTCAAGAGAAGCAAACCCGTTCATCTCAGCCGTTGAATGGGCCAAGACGAACAGCATCCTGCAGGTGATCTGGAGCAAGGTGCGCATACCGCATTGTCATGACGACGGTGGAGTGCCCGAGGATTTTCTGAAGGGTAAGGATGTTGCCGCCGTTCTGGATGAAGTGGCTTGCGAAGGTGTGGCGCAGGGCGTGGGCGGCCTGCCCTTTCGGGAGCTTGATGGTGGTTCGCTCCAGGGCACGGCGGAAGGATGTGATGCATGACGTGAACTGGCCATGCGTTCGCCAATGCCCCCTGAGCCGATCCGCCAGCTCCCCGGATATCGGGACGGAGCGGACCTTCCCTGATTTGGTGCCGGCATAGGTCACGACATTACCCTGCAAGCGGTTAGGGCTGAGCTTTTCAGCCTCGGACCATCTAGCCCCCGTGGCGAGGCAGAGCAGTGTCACCAGCTCGGTATGCGGGTTCTCACAGCCGGTACTGATCGAGTCGAGCAGTTCGCCTATCTGGTCCGTGGTGAGCCAGGACAGTTCACGCTCCTGCAGCTTGAGCGGCTTCACTCCGGCAAGAGGGTTGTCGAAGTCGATCTGGCCGAGGTCACGCAGTTCGTTGAAAACGGCTCGGATGTAGCCCAGCTCATTGTTCATCGTCTTCGGTGACACACCGGCATCGAGGCGATTTCGCCGCATGGTCGAATAGGCCGAGGCGTCGAGAAGCCTTGCCACCGGATCACGCAGACGGACCGCCATTTGCTCCAGCTTGGAGAGGCGTCGCTTTCCGTCCCGGAGTGAGTGGCCGTGCAGGTTGAACCAGAGGCGGATCAACTCGGAAAGCCGGCGACGATCCTTCGGCCTGGGTGTCCATGATGGGGCCTCAATCACCCTGGCGCGGCAGGTCGCTTCGAAGCGCTGGGCTTCCCCTTTGGTCTTGAAGGTCTTGCGGAATCGCCGGCCCTTGATGGGTTCTGTGTCGACTCGCCAACGTCCGTCAGGCAGTTGATTGATCGCCATTAGACCGCCCTCCCCCATCTGACATGCCGTTCTTCGAGCAGCTGCTTGATGTGCTTGTAGATGTCGTGCTCGGTCATTTCCTTGGTGGCGTAGTGGTCGCGGATCACAGGCCAGCATTCCCAGGTCTGCAACCGTTCAAAGGCGGTCTTTGCGCCCACTCGCTCCCGTGCAAGCAGGCTGACGAAGTTTCCCAGGAACAGCTCGACGTTCTTGCCCGAGAAGCCCCTGGCGGTCTTGTGATAGCGCTTGTACTCGGTTTCATCGATGAGCGAATCGACGGGCACGTCGACCTTCACGTCGTTGCGGATGAGCGTCCAGATGGGCTCGAAGTATCCAGGACGGGCGAGCAGGCGGAACTGGCTCAAGCCATAGCGCCACAGGCCGTCGAGGTGACGGGTGAAGGCTTCGTAGGTCTTGGTGTCGATAGCCAGGCCGGTCCTTGCGTCGATGGAACCGGAAGCGAACTGCTGGACGATGGAATGGTGGTAACGCAGCTCGATACGCCAGACGTCAGCCTCGGGGTTGTAGTTGTACGGATCGTCGTCACAGAAGGAGTCTCGTCGTTTCCAGACGCTTTCCCAGTAGTCGAGTTTGTCGGTGACGCGGGCCTGCTCGGTCTTGTTGTACAGGCAGAGCTGAATGCCACTGGCCGAGCCGAACATGAAGGTTTCGCCACGCCCGTAGACGCTGGACTTGGTGTCCCACTGGATCTCATTGATGCCCGAGATGTCGCGGTGTGTTCGGGCCCGGCAGTGCATTCGGGCGACCAGATCGGCAGGCGGGGTCCAGTTCTGGAGATCCAGGGCGAGGTGAACAGCACACTGGTTCACTTCGACATGGGTCAGCAGGTGTTCGGCGTAGCGATCCATGCGGGCCTGCAGCCGGTGAGGGCTTAGAGCGTCGATGGCGTGGGGAGAGACTTCGATTTTGACGTGGGGGCCGATGCTGTCGACCTTGGCGTTGAAGTTCTTCACCAGCAGGACGAAGCCCAGGTCAGCGTTTTGCAGCTTGTACTGGTAGCCGGAGTCCTTGCCGACACGTCCGGCATGCCAGCGCTCCCCAGCGAATTCAACGATGGTCCCGGGGTTGTCGAAGAGTTCGATGACGCCCGGACGTATCAGGCCCCGGTAAAGCTGACGCACCGTATCCACTCCACACCGAAGAAGCGTGACGCGACCCAGGTCGGTCATTTTCAGGGTGTGTGGGTCAATGAACATCCGGCCCTTCGGGTCTTCGTTGCAAAGGGCGTCGACTCGCAAAAGGTCTTTGGCTGCCATGTTCGAATCTCCAGCATTGGCCAACATTGGCCGTTTCAAAATGGGTTTATCTGACGTGTTACAGGGACGTCAGCGCCGCGCGTGCGGCCTGTCGTGCGCTCGTGCCTTGCGCTCCCTCCAGGCCGCACGCGCAGCGTGGAAGAGCGGGACCGCATGCGGTCATTGCAGCGTCCTCGTAGCGCGGCTTGAGTCGTTGACCACCGTGACCCGCACAGTCCCTGGGGCTGCGTAGGGGTCGGTTGGGGGTGGCGGTGACGTGGCAAGCACAGGGACTGTGGGGGCGTTGTTGCGGGGCTGGCCCAGGCAGGTAAAGCGGGACTCCCAGCCCTCATAGGTGACCCGCACTACGCATTCGCCCTGGGGTTTGAAGCGGTATCCGCTGGCCATGAGCTGCCAGGAGTTGAGCTCCATGACGCGCCCCTCGGAGTCAGTCATCTGGAAGAGGTAGATGACGCCCTTGGTGGGCATGTACAGCGTGCCGATGATCGAGATGGTGCGATCGCTGAAGGGGTGCGTTAGCTGAACAGGCGGGCCACCTGGCTGAAGGCCCACAGGCAGGCCAGGAAGGAGGCTAACCGGAGGATCACCCGCCGCAGCAACCACAGCGCCAGGCTGCCCAGTGTCTTGAGGGTAATTCGGATCGCCCCTCTGAGCAGGTTCAGCGGCCGTTTCATCAGGCGAAGCAACGCCGAACGTGACAGGGCCCATCCATGCCGAAAAGCTAAGGCAAGCGGCAATAAATGCCAGTAGTACCAGTAACTTAGGCGACCGGAGGAGGCTCTTGCCGGCTTTGGTGTCATGGTGCGTACCTGTGGCGGTGGAGTCGTAGAGGGTGAAGGTCTGCTTCCTGATCCGTTTGTATTCGATGACGGTGCCGTCCATGGGCGGACGGTTGATCTGGGCGTCGTGCTGGGCCTCTTTGTAGCGGCCGGGGATGCCGATGACGGCGAGGTTGGAATGCCGGTAGGCCATCTCGCAGGTCATGCGGATGTCGTCGCGGATGTAGGCGATGTTGGGGGTGGTGAGGACGATGTCCCAGTTGAAGTGGCGGTGCCGCGTCCAGGCGTCGAGCCAGCCCATGGGACGGTCCGCTTCGGCGGCAGCTTCAGGGCCACCGGGGAAGTCGAAGCGTTTGAGGTCGCTGTCGCGCCAGGACTTGGGAAACACCAGCTGGGTTTCGTCAAAGATGATGAAAGCGCCCCGCGGTGCCCATTGGAACCAGGTGCGCATGCGCTCGAGGTCGGGGAGTGATTCGAGCGAGAGGTTGATGATTTCGCTGGTGTTGGGCAGCTCGGGGAAGACGGTGTAGGCGCGCTCCAGGGTGAAGCCACGGATGTTGGTGATGATGACGCGCCCCTCTTTGAGAGCTGGGATGGCGTCGTCCTGCAGGGCACCTGAAGTCTTGTAGGAGCCATTGGGGCCGTGGTGGATTTTGATCGACATGGTCAGCGTCCAATGAAGGGCACGAACCGCATGACGAAGCGGGTGCTGAGGGCGGAGAAGAGGATGTTGATAGCCTGGGGGATGCCGAAGAATGCGAGGGCGCTGCTGATCTGCGGGGGCAGTGCGGAGAACGCGGAGCGGACGGCCGAGGACAGGCCCAGGCTCTGGATGATTTCCCGGGCGGCGACGAAGGCGATTTCCATGCACAGGGTGAGCGCAGAGAAGTAGCTGTAGATGGCGGCCTTGGTGGCGACCAACAGGGCGTCCTTGAAGTAGTCGTAGACCCCTTGAGCGAGAAAGTCCCAGGCGGCCTGGAAGAAGCCGAGTATCTGGTCGAAGAAGCCGATGATGGTTTCCATGGTCAATCCCTCAGGACGATGGTGGCGGCGATGACGCTGGCCACGAGCAGGAGGATCTGGCGCAGGTAAGCCAGTTCGGTGGCGTAGTCGGTGAGGCAGAGGCTCAGGGTCTGGCCCAGGACGGTGAAGCGGTCGCAGGGGAGAGAGCCGGCGCCCTGGCCGAGGTTGACGTCGAAGACGCCCTTGAAGCTGTTCATCTGCTGCTTGAGCTTGTCGTTGAACGCCTTGCGAGCCTGTTCGGCCTTGGCGTCCCATTCTTTGTTGGCGTTGTCGAAGCTGCCGGTCTTGGGGGGCTTGAGGCTGCTGCCCTTGTTTGGGTCTTTGCCGCCACCGGTTCCGGTGCCGGGGTCTTTGTCCTTGTCGTTATCGCCATCGGTGCCGCCGTCCTGGCCGTCACCACCAGGGTCCTTGTCGCCACCCCCACCCCCACTGCCGCCGCCAGGTTGTGTGTCGTCTTTTTCGCCATCCTTGTCACCGCCCCCTTCGCCGTCAGTGGGTGTCTTGACGCAGGTGGTGCCGGACCAGGACCAACCTTTGGGGCAGCCAGGATCGTTGGGGTCAGATGGAGGGGTGTCGGGGGTATCGACAGGGTTCAACGGGTCGCCGGTTTCGGGCTGATCCCAGTCCCAGCCGGAGCACGGCTCGCCGGTGCCGGTGAGGATGTAGTTGCAGAAACTGTCGACCTTCGAGCCACCAACGAAATAGCAGCTGGTGTAGCGCGGCCGACCATCATCCTTGGAGGCGTAGCCACAACTGTCGACGCAGGCGCTGGAAGGGGCCTGGGACAGCGAGTAGGTACGGCCATTGGAAACGACGACGCCGGCGATGCTACCTCTAGTGAGGATGTCGCTGGTTTCAGCTTTGCAGTCTTTGTCGGGGACTATGCATTGGCCGGTGTTGGGGTCGTAGAGCGTGCCAGGATCGCAGCGCTCACCGTGGCGGGTAAGCAGGATGAATCGGTCGATCCAGTTGCCCCAGTAGAGCTCTTGATAACTGCATTGGACGCTCCTGGCGCTCTCTTCAATAGGTCCGTGCAGGGTGAAGCCACGCCGAAAGTCTGAAGTACCAGACGAGTTACCGGTGAGTGCCAACTTGCAGGCGGTCATCGGGTTGGGGGAGGCGCTCGGAGCATCAATCCCACTGAGGCTCCAGATGTAATTGGCGTGAGCGCTCAGCGGGACGAGCAGTGCCAGAGCGGCCAGCACCATGAGGCGGGCGAGATTTAACGGCATTGCCACGTCTCCACACAAACAAAAGCCCGGCCCTTTCCCAGCAGCCGGGCGGTTCTCAGTGGCCTAGAAAAACTCGCCTGTGCGGTAGCCCGTGATGAAGGCGCCCGCGACGAGGGTTCCGAGGAAGAGGGACCAGATCACCGGCTTAGGCCTTGCGGAGCATGCCGAAGACCACGCCCGCGCAGGCCAGGACGGACAGCGCGATGGCGACGTAGCTGGCCACGGTGCCGGCGTCGGACTTGGCCGCGTCCATGGATGCCTTGATGGCAGCGGTGTCGATGATCGAGTCCGCGAAGGCCGGCATGGCGGCGAAAGCGGAAACGGACAGGGCGATGCAGGTATTGCGGTACAGGTTTTTCATGTGATGCCTCACTTTGCTTTACGAAGGACCGACGCGATCCAGCCCACGGCCAGACCGGTCAGGAAAACCCCGAGAGTCCCGGCGAAACCGACGCCGAATGCTTCCGGGGAAAATCCCCCCGACACGAGGATGTCGACATAGCCGGCAGCCTCCGGGGGAATCAGGTACGCCTGTCGCCACTCCTGCTGGATGCAGTACGTGCCCAGCAGTCCGTTGTGCCACTTGGTGCAGACCTGCACGGCGACGACAGACATGTGTGTGTCCTCAGTAGGGGTGCATCTGGCCCAGGACCACCGGAGCCAGTTGCTCGATCGTGGCGAGGCCATCAGCCAGGCCCCAGGCGTAGCCACCGACTCCAGCGAGCGCGGCGATCAACAGGTAGCGGACCATTGGCTATACCCTCCCCTACCCGGTCAGGACTTGGCCGGATCGGCGGCCGGGGTGCTCTTGTCAGCCGCGGCCGGGGTGGTCGGTTGGGCCTGGGGCTGAGTGCGGTTGCCACCCGAAGACGGCGCCTGGCGAGGCTTGGCGGACTCGATGTGCAGGGCGAGGTTCTTGCCCTTGTTCTGGCCGCCGCGATCCACGTCGAAGGTGATGCGGACCATCTCCATCGGCTGGAAGTGAGCGCCGGCTGCAAACACCTCATCGGCGTAGTCGTCGGCTGCCGCCATGCCGATGATGGAAAGCCCGTGCTCGGTCTTGCCGTCCGGTTCATCGCCGTAGAAGACCTTCACGTACTTGGCCCCCTCCATCTCGGTTTTCTGAGTGCCCAGGAACGTGACTTCCATGGTTGAACGTGCCATTTGAGTTACCTCTCTTGAGTGCGCTGTATGCGCGGTTTGCCTTTCAGCAGGCCGAGCGATCCCACACGGGCGAACTTTCGTTTTCGCTCGTGTGCGTTGTCGGTCTACCGGGGCGTGAATTGGGGCCTATGCGTGGCCGGTTGGTTGGTCGACACCAAGGGCGCTGCCCTTGTCATCCCGCTCTTGCCGCCGAGGGCTCGGGAGCAGGGAGGGTGGAGCGTCTCCCTGCTCACCGGCTGAGGCTGTTTCAGGGGGGCGCTCGGTCAAGGGTGCGCTGCGCCCGGCGCTCCGTTTGGCCGAACGGTGAAGCGTGTTCGGACAAGCCGGTGCGGCGGCCCTGGACCGGGTGGAGCCAGGCGCGGGCGGCGGGGGCCAGGAGGTAGATGCTGAACAGGCAGGGCACGATGAACAGCAGCCAGAGGGCGAGGAAGACCAGAGCGTCAGTAGCCATGGCTCAGTCCTCGAACGGCTCGTGTACTGGCACGAAAGGCGTGGGCGGCCCGCTGTCGTAGACAACGTACCAATACTTCGGGGCGCGGCGGGCGGGCCTGTGTTTCTCGCAGAACGAGGCCGGCCGGCAGACCCATCGCCCAGCGACCCTGGATATCTGCGCGGGGCGGCATTGGTCGCAGGACGTGGACCGGGAGGCTGCGACGGCGGCCGGTGCGCGACGGGACCAGCAGACAGAGCAGGCGCAGTCCGGGGGATGTGGAAGGCGCAGGTAGTGACTGGGGCTGTTCATGGGCTTTCACCTGTGCCGGAGACTTTGCCCGGGAGCGCTCATAGGCGACCCCAGGCGTCATGACAGGGCCGGCATTGGAGGCCGACGGATAGGGCTGGCCAGAGTGGATGAAGGCCGAGTTGGCCAGATCATCAAGCGCCGCGTACTGCTCTTGCGTGAGGACATCAGCGAAGAACAGCGCCGTAATGAAGCCTTCAATGGATGCGGAAGCCTGCGAGCGGTAGCGCGATTCGCAGGTGCGCAGCGAACAGAGGCGGACGAACAGGTACCGCACAGCCATGGAGAAATTCACAGGTCGCCCTCCTTTTCCAGCATCTGCTGAGTCAGCAGCGCGACGTTGACCATCACGTACTTGCCGACCTTGTGGGACGGCACGTAGCCGTTGCGAATCCAGCCCCACACCACGTCGTGTTCGTCGCCCATGCGGATCCAGTTGGCGAACTGGCGCCACGGCATCAGGGGCGGAGGGGTCAGAAAGAATTCACGATCCATGACCTAGCGATCCTTCACAGAGGGAGATTGATGGCGGGCCAGAACATTGGCCCGGGCCCGGTGGAGCGCTTCGCGGGTGCCCAGGTACAGGGCGTTATCCACAAGCGCGGTGAGGCGGGAGGCTTGCGCGGCATCGAGGCGGCCGGCGACGCGGAACAGCAACAGCAGTTGGCGGAACCTCACCACGGCAGAAAGGGCATCGCGGGGCGAGGCGTAGCGGATGACCTTGAGCAGGCGGCACAGAAGTGCGGCGAGTGAGGGGTTGGGGTGAGCCGTCGAGAAATAGGGAGAGCTAGTAACGCTGGGCGTTAGGTTGATTCCTTCCACATCCTTGGCCTTTGCTGCACTATGTTGGACTTTGCGGGAATATCATCTGGACTATGTCCAGTAATATGTACCGACTATTGCACATGGACTATGTCCAGGCAATATTCCATGCGATGATTTAAGTGAATCAAATGAGCATCTCAGATAGAGCGCGCCTATTAATTGAGCTAACGAACCTGAACACCCTCACTCGAGCTGGTGAAACCAACTACGACAGGTGGACAAGCATTCGGAGAGGAAAGGCCCGAGTAGGCGCAGACGAGATAGAAATTCTTGGGAAGGTTTACCCGGCCTACCGCTGGTGGCTAACGACAGGGGAAGTGATGCCAGAGGTCGGGCAGACGAGCCCCGAATACGACGAAGCGCATTCCAACTTGGCCAAACCAGACGCGGTATAGAAGTCACGGCCAAAGCAGCGGCTCGCTGGTTCTCCCGGCGAGCCCGCCCGCAGCAACAGCTCGAAGAAGAAGTGATTACGGAGGAAACGCCAGCTCCTCCACGATGAGCATCCCACCCGGCGCCCTCACCGCCAGCTTCACAGCCCCTTCCCGCACCTCCAGCACCTCGACCTCGATCCCCTGAGTCAGGAGCAGCCGCATCACCCGCTCATCCGGCTCCCCATCGAGAATGTTGATCGACACTACGTCGCCTGGGCGGCAGACGCCTTCATGGGATTGCATGTGATGTACCTCACATTTTTGACGAAGTGAGAAAACCACATCGGATGGTTTCGGCGCGAGAGCAATTAGGCGGCTTCAGACGTTTCTGAAGAATCTAGAGCGCCGAGCTACCACAGAACGCACAGGAACTCAGATGAGGAGCCGAGGGAGCAACGCAGTAACCGAGGTCATACCAAAGCTAAATTGACGGATCACGCGATCAACGCCAATTTATGTCAACCTGCCTACGAAGCAGCAGAAAGGATTCTGCCAATGAAATTTCCCACCACTTCACTAGGGTTTGCTCTTTTGGCACTGACAACGATCAGCGCAGCCGAGCCCCAAGACCCAACCAAAAATGACGCGATAGATTCCGCAGGCACGGCTATCACAGACTTCATCATCAACCGATGAGCCAAGAACTCAGTGACCGGTTGATGCGTAGCTTTGCGGAAAGCGAAGACGTAATGGCCCCAGCCGCCTTCTCAAAAATCCAAAGCCAAACCAATACCAAGAACAATCAACCAATTCATTGCCCCATGCGGAACATACCAGGGTGGTAGATTTTCTCAAACTCCACCAAATCAATATTCCTACCTTCCTCAATCAAAGCATCAACCTTATCATCGATTTCAGAAAGATATTTTAGATATGATTCATGCACCTGAGTCATAAGAGACAAATCAGGCAACTTGGCGTTATCCAGATGAAAAAGAACATGCCACCTAAGAGAGGCAGCGTTTTTGTACTCCGCTCTTACTCTGTCCCCCCACTCCTCTAACCAGGGAACGGTGCTAGAGGCCAACTCTCCTCGCTGATGCGCCTTATGAACCGCCGTAAGAATGTCTCTAATCTCATCGAGCCCCTCATTGAGGTTTCTGACCAGCAAATGAATAAGTTGGTATGAGACCCTTTGATGCTGATTCAAATATAGAAGAGCGTCCTTATAATAATTAGAAAAAACAAAGTTAGAGACACCAGTACTGACCGAGTTATCAATACCTTTGGCACCATAAATCTGCAAATCTCTAGAAAGAGAAATGAGCAACCGATCGACCTCTACATCTATATCAGCTAACTCATTGAGCAGCATAGACTTAATTTTTCTTGCCCGTAACCAGTCCTTCATAAGACTCGTCACTTGCGCAAGCAACCAGCCGGTGATAGCTGCAGCAATACCTATAATTAACTTAAGAGAATTTTCTTCAAAATCCATTGACTCGCTCCACTCACTCCACTTGAAGACACACAAAGAGTAGAAGACACAAAAACAATATCTTATAAGCCTAAAAACTTATCTCGCTCTTTGATTTTGTTTTTGCAAATTTTTACTGAATCGAGAGCTATATTTCTCACTTCTACAGCTTGTCCATTAAGATTCTCCAACCTATTTTTTAACTCCTCGTGTGAGTCAGCACTCTCAAGTGCTAGAACCTGCTCTTTGAGAGACGCAAGGGAGCGACTAACTATCAACACATCTAAAGAAAGCTGCCACTCGGGTATATCAAAAACAGGCAAAGCCATTAGAGCATGATGAGTATCTTCCATAAGCGGCGGCGAGATCTGATCAATATCACTTTGGCTCTGAGACTCATAGGCCCTACAAATATCCTCAGCCAATCCATGAGAGCGAGCCATAAGTGCCATAACAACTTGAAGCTTTTGCCTCTCTAATTTAGCTTGCTTATAGTCTTCAAGCTCTCTTGCGTGATTACTTTGACGCTGAGCAATCCAAGCAGCGGCTATAATTGCAAGAATGCTACCTACAGCCTGAATCCAAGCTGGCGCTGAGTTTTCTAAAAACCCAAGCTCCTGACCTTTAAAGAATACACTCCAGCACAACAAGCAAAATAGTAGAAAGCTTGCTATTGCAGAGATAGATACTGGAACATGCCGAAGAATTTTTTCCATAACACCTAAACAGCCAAAATCTGGATAATAAAAAAGGAGGCCTAAGCCTCCTTTTATTTAAAAAATAATTAAGCAGCAATGACTCCACGGCGACGCTTCATTGCAACAGCAATAGACCGCAAGACATCATCAGCAGCGTTAATTATTTTGATGTGTTTGATAACGAAATCAAAGCCTTTTTCCAACACTAGAACGCCGAAAAGTTCGTCTGCGAAGGATTCGGATATTGACTCAACCCCAGTCAAGTCAATAACGACTTGTCCATGGTCTTTCAATTTATGGTACAGCGCGCTCCGTTCCTTCGAGGCGAGATTCCGGGAAGCTAGGTCACTGTGCCCTAAGGCAAATGTTTCCATCATTACCCCCTGAGAAGATTCATAATGTCATTTACATCTTCCGCCTCATCAGCTTTAGCGGCCATGAGGCAAGATTCCTTAATGGAAAGAGAAATCGCTACCCCTTTCCATGGGTGGGTCAAGGTTCGGAAGCGAGGTTCTCGCCCCTGACTCATGACCATCAGGCAATCGCCCGAAGCAATATTCAGCACACCAGCATAGGATTTAGCTAGCTCTACAAGCTTGGCAAGACCCAACCCCTGGTGGTGGTTACCATTTCGACCGACGGCGATCCGAGCAGCGGTGAAGGGCGCCCTCCCGACAAAGTCATCTGGCACCGCCTGAGCCCACTCATCCTCTGCCTCGGCAAGCTTAGATGAGTTTCCCTCCTGCAAACACCACTGAAGCGCCTCTCTGTGCGTCCGAATCTGGTGAATCCTAGCGATACGAGAGGTAGTGAGCTCGGCTAGAAACCCCATTCCGCAGTCCGCGAGAGAAAACTCAATGATGTGGTCATCACGTTTGCCCGAGAGTTTCTGCTTCTGGGCGACAGAAAATCCCATGTTCAGTCCATGAGACCACACGTTGTCATGCATTTCTCCAACAACATGCGTCAGCTCCTTGAACGCCGGGCTCAGGCTGTAGTTGGCGGGTCCATTCGAAGCATAGTCCCTCAAGCAACCGTTGATCTGAGCAGTCGCTTGGTCGACATCATCCTGAGAGGCTAGGCAGGTGAGCATCGCATAATTCACGCCAGCATTTCGGCGTTGGTACTGATAGTCGTCAACCCCCCAGACAGCCTTTCCCAGCCCCAGCGCTGAGAAATACCCCTCATGTTGCGGATTCTCAAAGACAAGAGACTCTCTAGGAACACCTTTGAGCGTCAAATAAGCAGCGAACGCAGCGATAAATCCAGGCGAGTAGTACTTAGAGGGGACTCTGTGCTCAGCAGCGGCATCCAGGTCGCCGTAATGCCTGGGTAGCCAATCAAGCGCGTCAACTAGGGTAGCCAAATCAGTTCCTTTGAGCAGTGCTTTGCCTACGAGCATGGTGCCATTACGATGGCATTACATCAATCAACGGAACAGATGGTGCAGTGGCACTCCCTGCACGTTAGCAAGGGTAAGAGACTGTCGAAAAAACGTCGAAACCACAGACCGCCAATGACCAGCAGAGTCCAGATCGCTTGCCTTGGGAGGCCCGGATTAACTGACATTGGCAGGCGATGACCAGCAAAGGCCCCGAGCTAAAACGGGTTCAAATCCCCCCGGCTCCACCAAACGCAAAGCCCCTGAAGATCGCGAGATCTCCAGGGGCTTTTTCTTTGGGTGTCGAAAAGCCACCAACAGCGGCAGCAAGAAGGCACGGCTACGAAGGAAAGCCCAACTCCTCCACAATCAGCATCCCGCTTGGCGCTCTCACCGCCAGCCTCACCGAATCGCCCCGCACCTCCAGCACCTCGACCTCGATTCCCTGGGTCAGCAACAGCCGCATCACCTGTGTAACCAGCTTCCCATCGAGAAGGTTGATCGACACCACATCGCCCGTCCGGCAGACACCTTCATGCAGTTGCACGTGATGCACCTCCGATTTTTACCGAGTAGAGGACAACACAGAGGACGTGCCAGGGCGAGAGCGCGAGGATGGCTTCGGAGAGTTCCCTGGCAGCAAAGAAGGCAGCGCCATGCCCGGGTACATAGGCGAAAGCGCCTGGTGCAGCTCGTGCTGGTATTTCAGCGAGCCTCTCTCTGGCCCTCTCCTTCACTCCTCCTGTGCCCCCTGCATCTCCAGGAACCGCGAAAAATCTTCGAGATTGCTACGCGACAGTTGCACCACCGCCTCCATCAGCGCCCCCTCCCGGTACTCGCCGAACCAGGGCCCGGGGAAGCCTTCCCGAAACGCAGCGTTATCCAGGATGATCTCGGCGATCACCTGAACCGTATGCAACCTCGACTCCAACCGCTCGCGCAGTTCGCGAAGGCGACGTTGTTGAGGGGTCAGTGAAAGCAGATCGGAATCGTTCATGGCAGCACCTCTCTAACATGGCCATATCTCTGCAGCAGTACTTCCAGCCTAGAAAATAACCCATTTTGGGATAAACCTGAAATAGGTTTATTCAGACCACCGGCCCTCGTTCCGGTGACCCCCCATGAAAACCATCAACTCCCCGCCCTACCAACGCCTGCTCGAATTGCTCATCGCAACGCGCAATGAGTCGGGTATGACCCAACAGCAGCTGTCAGAGAAGCTGCTGCGCCCTCAGTCCTACGTATCCAAATATGAACGCGGTGAAAGGCGGCTCGATGTGGTCGAGTTCCTGCTGGTCGTGCAGAGCCTCGGTGCGGAGCCTTTCGCGCTCCTGCGGGAGATTCAGCCTCTGCTCAAACAGCTCGGTAGGAACCCGAAAAACAATGTCGGAGATGACCAATGACGAGAAGCGTTGAACAGATATTCGATGAAGTGAGAACCGTACCTGACTGGTTCGAGCACCCCATTGCCTCCGTCCACGACAGAAATGGCTACGGCGATACGCCTCTGCACATCGTCGCCAATTGGGGCGACTGCGAAGCGATAAAGACGCTCATCGAAGCCGGCGCCGATATCAACGCCAAGGGAGAAGCCGGTTTGACGCCGCTGCATTGTGCCGTCGAGCAAGAGAGGCCCGAGGCTATCGTGTTGCTTCTGGCCATGGGTGCCGAAATCATCCCCGACTCGGATGGCTATACGCCTATGCAACTGGCTGAATTGCTGGGGCACAACGAGTTAATCAAGCTCTTCAAAGACCCGACGAACCAGCCAGCAGGTCTGCATGAGGACCTCGAGTCATCTGGTACTCGATAGCGTCAACAACAGTTCGCTGATACTTCTTCGGAGCTCCAGATCAGAAGAGCCCCGTGCTGCATCGTTAGCCTGAATCGCAAACGCCAAGGCCTTGGATGTATCACCCTGCTCCAGATGGGCCTCGGCCATTGCCAGGCAGATTGACGATATGTACTCATCCAGCCCTGCAGCCTGAGCCTTGCACAGCGCACGCTTATAGAATCCGATTGCTTTCGTTCGATCTGGGGTGAAGTCACCTAGGGTTTCCCATTGAAAAGGATGTTCATCCCCGTCCTTCTCACTGAGTTCACACAGGCTTTCGAGCCTTTGATGAGCTTCCCACTCAGCCCGCCTGTCGCCCGTATGCGATGCATGGATGATGTCCAGCACGATCTCGTGAACAGCGCCATGGAGCTTGGGTTTCATACGAAGAACTCTCGACTAAGGAGCACAGGTGGAAAGCTTGAAATGCCTCCACTCACCTGTCCATGTGTGAATCAGTGAAGAGTCCCGACCTGAGCTCACCTGAAGCGAACCAGGCGGCAAACAGGTAGGTTGGCGCCGAGCGTAGCGAGGTCCAACGGAGCGGCCTCAACCTCTGGACGTTGGGCTTCGCAAGCTCAGCACCAACCTACGATCCTCTGCGCACCAAGCGTGAACCCCCAACATAAAAAAGCGGGAGCCCCCCAAAAGGCTCCCGCTTTTCATTCCAGGCCCAGCTTCAGCCCATCACTTGTTGCCGGTCAGCGCCGCGTAGCTGGTCATCAGGTTGCGGTAGTCCGGGATATGGTTGGAGCACAGGGCAGCCAGGCCTTCCACGTCGTTGCGCCAGTCGCGGTGCAGCTCGCAGGCCACGCCGAACCAGTTCATCAGCTGCGCACCGGCCTGGCTCATGCGGTTCCACGCCGCATCGCGGGTGATTTCGTTGAAGGTGCCGGAGGCGTCGGTCACCACGAACACTTCGAAGCCTTCCTCCAGGGCGGAGAGGGCCGGGAAGGCCACGCAGACCTCGGTCACCACGCCGGCGATGATCAGCTGCTTCTTGCCGGTGGCCTTGATCGCCCTGACGAAGTCCTCGTTGTCCCAGGCGTTGATCTGGCCGGGGCGGGCGATGTAGGGCGCGTCCGGGAACAGCGCCTTCAGTTCCGGCACCAGCGGGCCGTTGGGGCCGGTTTCGAAGCTGGTGGTGAGGATGGTCGGCAGCTTGAAGAACTTGGCGAGGTCGGCCAGGGCCAGGACGTTGTTCTTGAACTTGTCCGGCTCGATGTCGCGGACCAGGGACAGCAGGCCAGCCTGGTGGTCGACCAGCAGGACGACGGCGTTGTCTTTATCGAGACGGTTGTAGGTGAAGTGGGTCATGGTGCGTTCCTCGCTTTTCGATAATGGGTGCCGGTTCGGCGTGGGTGTTCTCTGCTTCGTTGCAGTGGCTGACTGCATGGAGGAAAGATTAAATTTGGCACCCTTGATCCGCCAGACTGCGAAAATTGCCTCTAGCGTTCTATTTAAGGAACGCCCTCCCCCTTCAAACCTCGCCACCCTGCCAGGCAAGGCCGGCATACAATTGCGTGCCGGAAACAGCGATATCCGCCCCCAGCCTTGCCTGCCGATCACGAATTGAGGCCGTCATGAAAGCCACCTCCGATGAACTCCAGCACTTCGTCAGCGTCGTCGAATGCGGCTCCATCAGCGCGGCGGCCGAGCAGTTGGGCCTCACGCCCTCGGCGGTGAGCCGCACGCTGTCGCGGCTGGAGGAGAAGCTCGCCACCACGCTGCTGAACCGCACCACGCGGCGCATGGAGCTGACCGAGGAAGGCCGCTTCTTCTTCGACAACGCCAAGGAGATCCTCCAGCAGATGGAGGCCCTGGAAGAGCGCCTGGCCCTGCGCCAGCAGAAGCCCGCCGGGCGGCTGCGCATCAACGCCGCCTCGCCCTTCATGCTGCATGCGGTGGTGCCGCATATCGGTGACTTCCGTGCGCTGTATCCGGACATCCAGCTGGAGCTGAACACCAACGACCAGATCATCGACCTGCTGGAGCACCGCACGGACCTCGCCATCCGCATCGGCCCGCTGAGCGATTCGACCCTGCATGCGCGGCCTCTGGGTGCCAGCCGACTGCACCTGGTGGCGAGCCCGGAGTACCTGGCGCGCCACGGCGCGCCCGACAGTGTGGAGGCGCTCAAGGCCCACAGCCTGCTCGGGTTCACCCAGCCGGAAAGCCTCAACCAGTGGCCGGTGCGTCACGCCTGCGGAACGCAGCTATCGGTGCAGCCGAACCTGCGCGCCTCCAGCGGCGAGACCCTGCGCCAGCTGGCCCTGGCCGGCCAGGGCATCACCTGCCTGGCCAGCTTCATGACCGACCAGGACCTGGCCGAGGGCCGCCTGGTAGTGGTGCTGGCCGAACACATGAGCGACTACCGCCAGCCGATCCACGCGGTGTACTACCGCAACTCGCAGCTGGCCCTGCGCATCCAGTGCTTTCTCGATTTCATCCAGGCGCGCCTGGCCGGTGCCCGGGCCTAGCACAAATCCACTCATATTTGGGACGGGCTTCCCGAGCCCGGAAAGCCGCTAGCACGGCGTCTGACAGCGCATTCAGCTACGCAGTGCCGTACTGCTCTTCAGCATATCCAGCAGGGCATCGACCAGTTGCTCGGCCTGTTCGGCCAGGGGAAAACGCCCCGGCACCAGCAACCAGTGAGCCTGGAGTCCGTCGATATAGGCATGCAGGGTCACCGCGGCGCGGGTGCAATCCAGGCCTTCGGGCAGTTGCCCCTTGGCCACGGCATTGGCCAGGGCTCGGGCAATGCGCTGGTCACATTCCTGGCTGAAGCCCTGCATTTTCTGCCGCAGGTCGCCCAGCTCATCGGTGAACTCGCATTTGTGCTGGAGTATTTCGCTGATGCGACGGCTGCGCGGGTCCAGCTCCACGCGCTTGAGCAGCCGTACCAGGAGCTGGCGCATGCGGCCCAGGGGGTCGGGCTCGTCCTCGCTCTCGCTGGCCCGCGCCAGTTCCTCGAGCGGCGTGCGCAGGCGCTCGTGCATGGCCTGGAAGACATCGACCTTGTTCTGGAAGTGCCAGTAGATCGCCCCGCGGGATACCCCCGCCTTGCTGGCGATATCGGCCAGGGAGGTGCGCGACACCCCCTTGTCGTAGAACACGCGCTCGGCGGCATCGAGGATCTGGATGCGGGTCGCTTCGGCTTCTTCTTTGGTTCGTCTGGCCATGCCGGGGCGGACTCTGGGGGGCAGTGGAAGGAGTAAGGAATCGCCTCCCCATCGACACATTATCTGACAGAGAGTAGAGAAGAATCGTTTACAAACGTTCACGTACGTAAGTATATTCGTTAGCAGACTAAACAATCCACCCACGCTCCCTGCATGGGTATCGCCCGCCCGGGCAAACGTATCGAACGAGGTCTTTTCAGATGCAGAAGAAGCCAGCCTTCGCAGCTATGGTTTCCGCCGTCGCTCTGGCTACGCTCACACTCGCCGGCTGCAAGGAGGCCTCCGCGCCCCCGCCCGCGCAGACACCTCAGGTGGGGATCGTCACCCTGCAAGCACAGCCCTACACCCTGACCACCGAGCTGCCGGGCCGCACCACCGCGTTCCGCATCGCCGAGGTACGGCCCCAGGTCGACGGCATCATCCAGAAGCGCCTGTTCAAGGAAGGCACCGAGGTGAAGGCCGGCCAGCAGCTGTATCAGATCGACCCGTCCGTCTATCAGGCGACCTTCAAGAGCGCCGAGGCCACCCTCGCCTCCAGCCGTTCCCTGGCCGACCGCTACAAGGACCTGGTGACCGACCAGGCCGTCAGCCGCCAGGCCTACGACGAGGCCCAGGCGTCGCGCCTGTCGGCCGAAGCCGCGCTGGAGAAGGCGCGCATCGACCTGCGCTACACCAAGGTGCTGGCCCCCATTTCCGGGCGCATCGGCCGCTCCTCGGTCACCGAGGGCGCCCTGGTGAACAACGGCCAGGCCGCCGCCATGGCGACCATCCAGCAGCTCGATCCGATCTACGTCGACGTCACCCAGCCGACCAAGGACCTGCTGCGCCTGCGCCGCGACCTGGAGAGCGGCCAGCTGCAGAAGGCCGGCGACAACGCCGCCAAGGTCAAGCTGACGCTCGAGGACGGCAGCGAGTACGCGCACGAAGGCACCCTGGAGTTCTCCGAAGTCTCGGTGGACGAAGGCACCGGTTCGGTGACCCTGCGCGCGGTGTTCCCCAACCCCGACCATGACCTGCTGCCGGGCATGTTCGTGCACGCGCAGCTGAGCTCCGGGGTCAAGCAGCAGGCCATCCTCGCGCCGCAACAGGGCGTGACCCGCGACCTCAAGGGCCAGGCCACCGCGCTGGTGGTCAACGCCGAGAACAAGGTGGAGCTGCGCCAGCTGGAGGCGGACCGCACCGTCGGCGACCGCTGGCTGGTGACCAAGGGCCTCAACCCGGGTGACAAGCTGATCACCGAAGGCCTGCAGTTCGTCCGCCCCGGCGCCGAAGTGAAGACCGCCCCCGCGACCAACGTCGCCGAATCGAAGTCGGTGGACCCCGACCTGGCGAAAAGCCAATAAGGAGCGACCTTCATGTCGAAGTTCTTCATCGACCGGCCGATCTTCGCCTGGGTGATCGCGCTGGTGATCATGCTCGCGGGCGGCCTGGCCATCCTCAAACTCCCGATCAACCAGTACCCGAGCATCGCCGCGCCCGCCGTCGGCATCCAGGTCAGCTACCCCGGCGCCTCCGCGCAGACGGTGCAGGACACCGTGGTGCAGGTGATCGAGCAACAGCTCAACGGCATCGACGGCCTGCGCTACATCTCCTCGGAAAGCAACTCCGACGGCAGCATGACCATCACCGCCACCTTCGAGCAGGGCACCAACCCCGACATCGCCCAGGTGCAGGTGCAGAACAAGCTGCAGCTGGCGACCCCGCTGCTGCCGCAGGAAGTACAGCAACAGGGCATCCGCGTCACCAAGGCCGTGAAGAACTTCCTGCTGGTGATCGGCGTGGTGTCGACGGACGGTTCCATGGACAAGAACGACCTGTCCAACTACATCGTCTCCAACATGCAGGACCCGATCTCGCGCACCAAGGGCGTGGGTGACTTCCAGGTGTTCGGCTCGCAGTACGCCATGCGCATCTGGCTCGACCCGGCACGGCTGAACAACTACCAGCTGACCCCGGTCGACGTGAAGAGCGCCATCCAGGCGCAGAACGTGCAGGTCTCCTCCGGCCAGCTCGGCGGCCTGCCCGCCTCCCCCGGCACCCAGCTCAACGCCACCATCATCGGCAAGACCCGCCTGCAGACCCCCGAGCAGTTCGGCGCCATCCTGCTCAAGGTCAACCGCGACGGCTCCCAGGTGCGCCTGCGTGACGTCGCCCGCATCGAGCTCGGCGGCGAGAACTACGCCATCAGCGCCCAGTTCAACGGCAAGCCCGCCTCGGGCCTGGCGATCAAGCTGGCCACCGGCGCCAACGCGCTGGACACCGCCAAGGCCATCCGCGAAACCATCGACCAGTTGAAGCCCTTCTTCCCCGCCGGCATGGAGGTGGTCTTCCCCTACGACACCACCCCGGTGGTCTCGGCCTCCATCGAAGGCGTGGTGCACACCCTGGGCGAGGCCATCGTCCTGGTGTTCCTGGTGATGTTCCTGTTCCTGCAGAACTTCCGCGCCACCATCATCCCCACCCTCGCGGTGCCGGTGGTGCTGCTGGGCACCTTCGGCGTGCTGGCGATGTTCGGCTTCACCATCAACACCCTGACCATGTTCGCCATGGTCCTGGCCATCGGCCTGCTGGTGGACGATGCCATCGTCGTGGTGGAGAACGTCGAGCGGGTGATGGCCGAGGAAGGCCTCTCGCCGCTGGAAGCCACCCGCAAGTCCATGGGCCAGATCCAGGGCGCGCTGGTGGGCATCGCCCTGGTGCTCTCGGCGGTGTTCCTGCCGATGGCCTTCTTCGGCGGCTCCAAGGGCGTGATCTACCGCCAGTTCTCCATCACCATCGTCTCCGCCATGGCGCTCTCGGTGCTGGTGGCCCTGGTGTTCACCCCGGCCCTCTGCGCCACCATGCTCAAGCCCATCGCCAAGGGCCACCACGCCCCCAAGCGCGGCTTCTTCGGCTGGTTCAACCGCACCTTCGATCGCAGCGTGAACGGCTACGAGCGCGGCGTGCGCGCCATCCTCAAGCGCAAGGCGCCGTACATCCTCATGTACCTGGTGATCGTCGCGATCATGGCCTGGCTGTTCACCCGCATCCCCACCGCCTTCCTCCCCGAGGAAGACCAGGGCGTGCTCTTCGCCCAGGTGCAGACCCCGGCCGGCGCCAGTGCCGAACGCACCCAGGTGGTGGTCGACCAGATGCGCGAATACCTGCTCGACGCCGAGAAGGACACCGTCAAATCCGTGTTCACCGTCACCGGCTTCAACTTCGCCGGCCGCGGCCAGAGCTCGGGGATGGCCTTCATCATGCTCAAGCCCTGGGGGGAGCGTCCCGGCGCCGAGCACAGCGTGTTCTCCCTGGCCCAGCGCGCCCAGCAGCACTTCTTCAGCTTCCGCGACGCGATGGTCTTCGCCTTCGCCCCGCCGGCGGTGCTGGAGCTGGGTAACGCCACCGGCTTCAACTTCTTCCTCCAGGACCGCGCCGGCGTCGGCCACGAACAGCTCAACGCCGCCCGGGACAAGTTCCTCGAACTGGCCAACAAGAACCCGGTGCTGGCCCGCGTGCGCGCCAACGGCCTGTACGACGAACCGCAGTACCAGCTGCAGATCGATGACGAGAAGGCCCGTGCCCACGGCGTCTCCCTGGCGGACATCAACAACACCGTGTCCATCGCCTGGGGTGCCAGCTACGTCAACGACTTCATCGACCGTGGCCGGGTGAAGAAGGTCTACCTGCAAGGCGTACCGGAGGCGCGGATGAACCCCGACGACCTCGGCAAGTGGTACGTGCGCAACGACCAGGGCGAGATGGTGCCGTTCAGCGCCTTCGCCTCCGGCGAGTGGGTCTACGGCGCGCCGAAACTGGCCCGCTACAACGGCGTGCCGGCCATCGAGATCCTCGGTGAAGCGGCGCCCGGCCACAGCTCGGGCGAAGCCATGGCGGCGGTCGAGGAGATCATCAAGCAACTGCCGGCCGGCGTCGGCTACTCCTGGACCGGCCTGTCCTACGAGGAGCGCCTCTCCGGTGCCCAGGCGCCCGCGCTCTACGCGCTGTCGCTGCTGGTGGTGTTCCTCTGCCTGGCGGCGCTGTACGAGAGCTGGTCGATCCCCTTCTCGGTGATGCTGGTGGTGCCCCTGGGCATCCTCGGGGCACTGCTGTTCACCAGCATGCGCGGGCTCTCCAACGACGTGTTCTTCCAGGTGGGCCTGCTCACCACCATCGGCCTCTCGGCGAAGAACGCCATCCTCATCGTCGAGTTCGCCAAGGAGCTGCACGAACAGGGCAAGAGCCTGTTCGACGCCGCCGTGGAAGCCTGCCGCATGCGCCTGCGCCCGATCATCATGACCTCGCTGGCGTTCATCCTCGGCGTGGTCCCCATGGCCATCTCCAGCGGCGCCGGCTCGGGCAGCCAGCACGCCATCGGCACCGGCGTGATCGGCGGCATGCTCACCGCGACGGTACTGGCGATCTTCTGGGTCCCGCTGTTCTACGTACTGGTCTGCTCGCTGTTCAAGGACAAGCGCAGCAAAGACGAACTGACCAAGGAGGCCGCCGAATGAGGCAGTCCCTGCTGACCCTCGCCATCGCCAGCGTCCTGCTCGGTGGCTGCTCGCTGATCCCCGACTACCAGCGCCCCGAGGCGCCGGTGGACGGCGCCTGGCCCCAGGGCGAGGCCTACACCGCCAACGGCGCGACCCAGACCGAGGTGGCCGCGCCCGACCTCGGCTGGCGCGAGTTCTTCAAGGACCCGGCGCTGCAACGCCTGGTGGAGACCGCCCTGGCCAACAACCGCGACCTGCGCGTGGCCGCGTTGAACATCGACGCCTACCGCGCGCAGTACCGCATCCAGCGCTCCGAGCTGTTCCCCAGCGTCTCGGCCGATGGCAGCGGCACCCGCCAGCGCCTGCCGGCGGACCTCTCCAGCAGCGGCCGCGCCACCACCAGCGGCCAGTACGCGGCCACCGTGGGCGTCAGCGCCTGGGAGATCGACTTCTTCGGCCGCCTGCGCAGCCTCAACGAGCAGACCCTGGAGCAATACTTCGCCAGCGAGGAAGCCCGCCGCAGCACACAGATCAGCCTGGTGGCCAGCGTCGCCAACGCCTACCTGACCCTTCAGGCCGACCAGTCGCTGCTCAAGCTGACCCGCGACACCCTGAAGACCTACCAGGAAAGCCTCGCCCTCACCCAGCGCAGCTTCGACGTCGGCGTCGCCGATGCCCTGGCCCTGAGCCAGGCGCGCACCGCCGTGGAAAGCGCCCAGGTCACCCTTGCGCAGTACAGCCGCCTGGTGGCCCAGGACCGCAACGCCCTGGCCCTGCTGCTGGGCAACGGCGTGCCTGGCGACCTCCCGCAAGGCGAGGTGCTGGGCGACGACCAGCTCGCCGAAGTGCCCGCCGGCCTGCCGTCCGAACTGCTGCAGCGCCGCCCGGACGTGCTCCAGGCCGAACACCAGCTCAAGGCCGCCAACGCCAGCATCGGCGCCGCCCGCGCCGCGTTCTTCCCCAGCATCAGCCTCACCGCCAATGCCGGGACCAAGAGCGCCGAGCTCTCCGGCCTGTTCGACGGGGGCTCCGGCAGCTGGCTGTTCCAGCCGCAGATCAACCTGCCGATCTTCACTGCCGGCCGCCTCAAGGCCAACCTCGACTACGCCGAGGTGCAGAAGGACATCCAGGTGGCGCAGTACGAAAAAGCCATCCAGACCGCCTTCCAGGAAGTCGCCGACGGCCTCGCCGCCCGCACCACCTTCGAGGAGCAGCTCACCGCCCAGCGCAACCTGGTACGCACTTCCGAGGACTACTACCGCCTGGCCGAGCGCCGCTACCGCACCGGCGTGGACAGCTACCTGACCCTGCTCGACGCCCAGCGCCAGCTGTTCAGCGCGCGCCAGCAACTGATCAGCGACCGCCTCAACCAGCTCACCAGCGAGGTCAACCTGTACAAGGCCCTCGGCGGCGGCTGGAACGAGCGCACCACCAGCGCCCAGGCGGCACCGACCACCCCGCAATCCTGATTCGCGTGTCCAGGCCCATGGATTGGGCCACCCTTGCTGCGCGAGGCCCCCATCGGACTTGATGGGGGCTTTTTTATTGCGCGCGCAAAACCTGCGCGCACGCCCCCATCCCACCCGCCCCAAGTTGATGCAGCACTGTTCGATCGGTCAGGTAAGCGCGCCCATAACCGTGCACGGGCAAGCCTCCCGCAAGTCGGAAAAACCCATTGGTCACGAAACAACCGCTTGAAACATCGGGGTTTATCCAGATAATCCCGCGCCCGGGGAAGGTGTCGGAGAAAACTGGCTCCTTTCTTGCTCTGGCAGCCAAGCCTGACCAATCAGACAACTTCTACGCAGATAGAAAGATAACCAAGCACCAGGAGCCCAACCCGAATGAACCGTACCCTCTCCGCTCTCGCGCTCGCCGGTGGCCTGCTGGCCTGCGGCCAAGCCCTGGCCGACGGCCCGCTGCTGTGGCAGAACAACAGCGTCACCTACCTGTACGGCAAGGATTTCAAGGTCAACCCGGAAATCCAGCAGACCTTCACTTTCGAGCACGCCAGCGGCTGGACCTGGGGCGACCTGTTCATCTTCGCCGACCAGATCAACTACAACGGCAAGGCCGACGCCAACGCCGGCAACAACACCTACTACGGTGAAATCTCCCCGCGCCTGTCGTTCGGCAAGCTGTTCGACCAGAAGATCGCCTTCGGCCCGGTGACCGACGTGCTGCTGGCCGCCACCTACGAGCGTGGCGAGAACCGCACCCAGAACTACCTGCTCGGCCCGGGCTTCGACCTGGCCATCCCCGGCTTCGACTACTTCCAGCTGAACGTCTACTACCGCAAGCCCGACGGCATCACCAACAACCCCGCCGGCCAGTGGCAGGTCACCCCGGTGTGGTCGTACACCCTCCCCGTGGGCAACTCCGACATCCTCATCGACGGCTTCATGGACTGGGTGTGGAACAACAAGGACGCCACCAGCAGCCGCCCGAACGACCTGCACGCCAACCTGCACTTCAACCCGCAGATCAAGTACGACCTGGGCAAGGCCCTGGACCTGGGCGCCAAGCAGCTCTACGTCGGTGTCGAGTACGACTACTGGAGCAACAAGTACGCCATCGACGACAACAGCTTCCTCGGTGACGAGATCCTCGGCGGCACCGACCAGAACACCGCCAGCCTGCTGGTCAAAGTGCACTTCTGATCGCACCCCGCCCCGTCGCCATCCGGGCGGCGGGGAACCTCGCGCGCCGGGCTCGTGCCGGCGCCGGGTTCGGTGATATGTTTGCCCGGCTTCAGTCCGTGCAGCCCGAGGGATCGATGAGCAGCAACCGCAAGATCGGCATCCGCATCAAGAACACCGAGAAGATCCTCCTGGCCGCCGAGAAAGTCTTCGCCGAGCGGGGCTTCGCCGCCACCTCCATGCAAGACATCGCCCAGGAAGTCGGCCTCCCCAAATCCAACCTGCACTACTACTTCGCCACCAAGGAAGACCTCTACCGCGCCGTGCTGCAGAGCCTGCTGGAAGAGTGGGAGCAGGACGGCACCTGCTTCGAGATGTTCGACGACCCCAGCGTCGCGCTGACCAGCTACATCCGCGCCAAGATGAACCGTTCGCGCACCCGCCCCCACGGCTCCAAGGTCTGGGCAGCGGAGATCATCCACGGCGCCCCCCAGCTCAAGGAAGCCCTCGACGGCCCGCTCTACGAATGGGCCAAACTGAAGGAAGAGAAGATCCGCCAGTGGGTCGAGAGCAAGCGCATCCTCCCGGTCGAGCCCTCCAGCCTCCTCTACATGATCTGGGCCTCGACCCAGCACTACGCCGACTTCAGCCACCAGGTGACGGTGCTCAACAACCACCAGCCATTGAACGACCAGCAGTTCGAACGCGCCGTGCAGACCGTCACCGCCGTCATCCTGCGGGGCATTGGTCTGGCGACTTAGAAGCAGCGGCAAGCTTCACGTTGCAAGCGGCAAGAAAGGGTCCTGAGTGGCTGGGAGTGGGTGCCCAGCCTATGCATGTGAGGGGCTTGGATAGCTGGAAGCTGGAAGCGTAAAGCTGGAAGAAGAGCCCAAGCGTGGCTGGGAGTGGGTGACCCCCGTAGGGTGGGCCGGGCGGCGCTCCGCTTCAGTCCACCAGCGACGTTACCGGTGGGTTGAAGGCGGAGTCGGGCAAGAGCCAGGATGGTCACGTCGTAGCGCCCAAGCACCGCATCGATAGGTTTCGCCCCCCAGGATGCAGCAGCAGCCACAACCCCGCGTAGGGTGTGCCGCGCGCACCGAGAACGCCCCGCGCAACCAAAATCCACAGTGAGCCACCCATGGCTGCGCAGCGAAGAGCGGTGGGCTGAAGCCCACCCTACGAATTACTCTGAGTGGCTGGGAGTGGGTGCCCAGCCTATGCATTTGAGGGGCTTGGATAGCTGGAAGCCGGAAGCTGGAAGCTGGAAGAAGAGCCCAGCCTCCCCGCCCCCTACCTAATACCCAATCGATAATCAGCTCAAATCACAGCCACTCGGCGTCGCCCAGGTGCTGGTGGGTTTCTGCGCCTTGACGCTGGCCGGCACGCTGATGCCCACGGCGCTGGTGCCGATCAGGCTTTCCAGCTCGGAGATGCTCTTGATGTAGCTGTTCAGGCTGCCCAGGCCGGCCTGGTTGGGGATGTACCAGCTGATGGCCTTGGTCTGCCCGGTCGCCGTATCGGTGGTGACGATGGTCTTCCAGAAGTAATCCGGCGTGCGGATGCCGTGGGACGAGAGGAAGTAGTCGTTGGAGGTGTCGTTGTAGACCACCCCGCCATAGACGTAGACGGTGGCCAGGTCGCGGTAGCACTCGGCGACGTTCTCGGCGGCCACCCAGATGCCCTGATTGAAGCTCGCCACCTGCGGCACGATGTTGCTCATGTAGTTGGCGCGCTTGATGTAGGTGGCGTTGTAGTCCATGTGGTTGGAGGTCACCAGGTGGCCACGGTCCCAGCCCGACACCACGCTGGCATAGGACGAGGCGCTGGTCTGCCCGCCGCAGCCGCTGGGCAGGTCCGGGTCCAGGTAGAAGGACGACGGTCGCGCCGCCGAACCGGTGTCGGTGGTCAGCACGTACTCGTAGCGCACGGCGGTGTGGTTGTCGCAATCGTAGGTCAGGTTGTAGCCGCCCTTGCTCAGGGTGACGGTGGCGGCGAAGGCCGAGGTGAAGGGAACGCAGCAAAGCGACAGCAGGAGGGCGATACGTTTCATTGCTTTTTCTTCCTTGCAGGTGCGGGCCTCCCACGGCGGGAAGCGCTCGGGTGGAAAAAACGAAACCAGGCGATGTCTGTTGCGGTTGATCTACTGCTGGGCGCCCAGGGCGGGCGCACCGTGCGATGGGCTGCACGGTGGTGGACTGCGACCCGGCGGCACAGGGGCGCGCCGCCGGGCCAGGCAGCCACCGGAGCGGACGATAACCTGTCGTCAATGACAGGTTCGTGAAACCTAGAGCATGAGGGCGGAAACCGGCAAGTGCGCCTTTATTCGATTCAAACCATTGAATATCAATGACATTTTATTTTTCTCACCAAATTGGTGAGCATCGAACCAAATTGACGCAAAGGTCAATTTACTAGAAGAAACAGGGAATGGACCTTGCCTCTCAGGCACTTGGCTGCGCGAGAAAGGGGTGGCCGAGGGAGCGCGACAGGGGCGCTGCACCAGTTCGGAACCTGCGCGATCGGTCAGAAACCACGACTGGATCACAGAGCCGCGACGCAAGGGGATGGGGAAGGAGGCGGGCCCCCCCAGGACGGAGGGCCCGCTGGATCAGTGGCCTGCGGGCGCCATCATGGCGTCGGCGCTTTCACCGCGCGGGCGACTCAGCTGCGGCAGCAGGGAGCCCAGCAGCATGCCCAGCACGCTGAACAGCAGGCCCGCCAGCTGCGGCGGCCAGAAGTCGGTCTCCTGGTAGTTCATCTCCAGGAAGACCCAGGACGCCAGGCCGAAACCTATGGCGACCAGTGCGCCCTGGGTGGTGGCGCGCTTCCAGAACAGCCCGGCGAACAGCGGCACCACGGCGGCGACCAGGGTCACCTTGTAGGCGTTGCCGACCATCTCGTAGATGCTCGCGTCCGAGTACAGGGCGAACAGCGAGGTGGCCACCGTCATGCCCAGCACGCTCAGGCGCATGGCGAGGAGGAACTGGCGATCGTTCATGTCCGGCAGGAAGCGCTTGAGCACGTTCTCGGTGAAGGTCACCGAAGGCGCCAGCAGGGTGCCGGAAGCGGTGGACATGATGGCCGAGAGCAGCGCACCGAAGAACATCACCTGGGCGAACAGCGGGGTGCGCTCCATGATCAGGTGCGGGAGGATCATCTGCGCGTCCTCCGCCAGCCACTTCTGCACCATCGCCGGGTCGATCATCGAGGCCGCGTAGGTGAGGAAGATCGGCAGCATGCAGAAACCCAGGTAGAAGCAGGCGCCGGCCATGGAGGCGCGCGCGGCGATGTTCTCGGTCTTGGCCGACATCACCCGGGCATACACGTCCTGCTGCGGGATGGAGCCGAACATCATGGTCACCGCCGCGCCGAGGAAGGCGACGATGTCGCGGGGCTCGAAGCCATGCATGAAGGCGAACCTGCCCTCGCTGGCGGCGTGGCTGATCACCACCTGCGGGCCGCCGGCCATGTCGCCGATCAGCCAGGTCAGGTACAGCAGGCCGGCGACGATGATGATCATCTGCATGAAGTCGGTCAGCGCCACCGACCACATGCCGCCGAACAGGGTGTACAGCAGCACGATGCCGGTGCCGATGAGCATGCCCTCGGTGGTGGTGATGGAGCCGTCGGAGAGCACGTTGAACACCACGCCCAGCGCGGTGAGCTGCGCCGCCACCCAGCCCAGGTAGGAACCGATGATCACCAGGCTGGTGATCAGCTCCACGTTCGGCCCGAAGCGCTTCTTGAAGAAGTCGCCGATGGTCAGCAGGTTCATGCGGTACAGCGGGCGGGCGAACACCAGGCCCACCAGCATCAGGCAGCCGAAGGAGCCGAACGGGTCCTCGATGATCCCGGCGAAGCCTTCCTCGATGAAGGTGGCGGGAATGCCCAGCACCGCCTCGGAGCCGAACCAGGTGGCGAACACCATGGCCGCTACCAGCGGGAAGGACATGCTGCGGCCGCCTGCCGCGAAATCCTTGGAGTTCTTGACGCGAGTGGAAGCGTAGAAGCCGACACCGACGGTGATCAGCAGGTAGACCGCAACAAACCAGATCAGCATTTGTGAGTTCCAGTGGCTCGCCCGTCGTCTGGCTTGCCGGACCTGGGTCCAGGCTGGGGCGCCGCGACTGACAGAATTTTTGTTTTAGGCGCGTCACAACCGGGCGGGATCGACCGTCATGGCTCAAGGGGCCCTGTACGGCTACCGCGACAACCTGCCGCAACGGGCGAGCAGTCTGCCAAAGCCGTCAAATATGTCAAACAGTTACAAGGCAGATGATGACAAAAAACGACAGACGCACCACGAAATTGTCGGACAAGCCATTGATCTACTGATCAATTCTTCACCAACGCTCATTGGCCAGTTCCTTATTTTTTACAGGAGGCGTTGCAAAAGCAGAACAGCAGCCAGCCTGCAAAAGCTCTGCTAGCCTCCTCCCGTCCCCCATGGAGCCGCTTCATGCACGCCCTCAGCCCTGAGCAGACCCGCGCCTACCTGGCCCACATCGACCAGCCCCCTCCCACCCTCAGCGACCGCACCGCCCTCGACCGACTGATCAAGGCCCACCTCGACCGGGTCGCCTTCGAGAACGTCGACGTGCTGCTCGACCGCGCCATCCACATCGACACGGACGCCGTGTTCTCCAAGGTGGTGGAGCGCAATCGCGGCGGCTACTGCTTCGAGATCAACGGCCTGTTCGGGCGCCTGCTGCTGGCCCTGGGCTTTCGCGTCACCCCGCTGGCCGCGCGGGTGCGCTGGGGACTGGCGGCGGACGCGCCGCTGACCATCACCTCGCACCTGCTGCTGCGGGTGGATTTCGCCGACGAGGCGGTGATCGCCGATGTCGGCTTCGGTTCCGCCAACCCCACCCGCGCCCTGCCGCTGCAAGGCGGCGACCGGCCGGGCGAGCTGCCCTTCCGCCTGCTGGCGCCGGATGCCACGCACGATGACCATCGCCTGGAGACCTTCCTCAACGACGCCTGGGTGCCGGTCTACCACTTCGACCTGCAGCCCCAGCACTGGGTCGATTACGTGCCGCGCAACTGGTACACCTCCACCCACCCGGACAGCATCTTCCGCCAGATGCTGGTGGCCGCGCGCACCGAAGGCGCCGAACGCCTGACCCTGCGCAATGGCACCTTCAACCGCCGGGGGGCCGATGGCCAGGTGACCCAGCGCCTGCTGACGGATGCGGATGAAATCATCGCCGTGCTGCGCGAGCACTTCCTGCTCGGCATCACCGAGCAGGAAGTGCCTCGCCTGCGTGAGCGCCTGGAAGGCCTGCTGCGCGGCTGACGACGCGGCGCGCCTACCCTGGCAGGTGCGGCGCATCGCCCTCCTCGGCCTTCTTCTCGCCCGGGTTCTTGCCCTCGCGCGAATGGTGCTCGATCACCGCGTTGAGCTCGGCGCCGAACAGCAACACGGCGGCGGAGATGTACAGGTACAGCAGCAGGATGATGATGGCGCCGATGCTGCCGTACATGGCGTTGTAGTTGGCGAAGTTCTTCGCGTAGTAACTGAAGCCCAGGGACGCCACCAGCCACACCAGCACCGCCAGCACCGAGCCGGGGGTGATGAAGCGGAACTCCTGCTCCACGTCCGGCAACAGGTAGTAGACGGCGGCGACCACCATCATCAGCAGCAGCACCGCCGCCGGGATGCGCAGCCAGTTCCACAGCACCACCACCGCGTCCTCGATGCCCAGCTGGCCTGCCAGCCAGTTCATCACCTGCGGGCCGGTGACCATCAGCCCCGCCGCCGCCAGCAGGAAGGCCGCCACGCCCACCGTGTAGAGCACCGAGAGCGGGATGCGCTTCCAGGTCGGCCGGCCCTCCTGCACGTCATAGGCGCGGTTCATCGCGTCCATGCTCGAGCGGATCGCCGAGGACGACGACCACAGCGCCACCACCGCACCAATGGAGAACAGCCCCGGTTTCTGCGTCTGCAACTGCTCGATCGCCGGCAGCACCAGATCCATCGCCGCGCTCGGCAGCACCAGTGCCGCCTGGGCCTGCAGCCAATCGAAGAACTCCGGCAGTTCGAGAAAGCCGATCACCGCGATCAGCAGCAGCAGGAAGGGGAACAGCGAAAAGAACATCTGGAAGGCCAGCGCCGAAGCATAGGTCGGCAACTCGTCCTCGATGAATTCGGTCACGGTGCGCACCACGATGGTCCGCCACCCCACATCACGCAGCCCCAGGGAACCGATCATGTGCCTGCTCGCTCGCTTTCATGCCCATACACAGGCAATGGACGGCATCGCGCCGGTTGAGTTCAGGCTATGCACCGCCACGGCCGTTCCGACGGACGGCAGCGCCCCTCGCGATAGACGCCGCCGCTGCGCTCGGCGGCGGGAAATACAGGGCGAAACGGGCCGTCGCGCGGCTCGCCGCCGGGCTACTTTCGTCGGAGAGGTCGGAATGAACGGCCCTGTTGCCTGTCTCTAGCGGTGCACCACCCGTACACATCGGAAGCACGACATGAAGCCACTCATCCGCTCCATCCTGCGCCTCGGCGGCCTGCTCATCGTCCTCGGCCTGTCCGGCTGCAGCACGCTCGCGCCTCGCGACCCGGTGCGGATCGACCTGGTGGGCATGGAGCCGGTGCCCGGCCAGAGCCTGGAAATGCGCTTCATGGTCAAGCTGCGGGTGCAGAACCCCAACGACACCGCCATCCGCTACAACGGCATCGCCCTCGACCTGGACATCAACGACCAGCCCCTGGCCAGCGGCGTCAGCGACCAGGCCGGCGAAATCCCGCGCTTCAGCGAAGCGCTGGTCAGCGTGCCCGTGACCATCTCCGCCTTCTCCGCCATGCGCCAGGCCTGGGGCCTGGCCAACAGCCACAGCACCGGCCGCCAGCCCGGCGTCCCCTATACCGTGCGCGGCAAACTCGGCGGCGGCTTCTGGAATACCGTGCGCTTCAACGAGGCCGGGCTGCTCAGCCTGCCGGAGCCGGCGACGGTGTATTGATCACCCCCATCGCGAGTGAATTCGCTCCCACACTGCTCCACGCCCCCATGCCGGCCGCTGACAGCATGCGTTTGCAGGGGCGAATTTATTGGCTCTGTCTGCGTCAAGTGTTGCTAGAGGATTTGGAGCCCGGTTGATTGCCGAGCCTTGCTGATGGTTTCTGGGGTGGACGCCGTGGCTGGCGGCTTTCGTAGGAGGGTGTAGAGCGAAGCGAAACCCATGCGGTGGGTGTGTCAGGAATCCAGAATCGTCCTCGAAGAACCGTTCTTGAGCCTTTTCGTTGAATCCACAACAGCTAACGCAGACAGAGCCAACTCATTCGCCCAAGCAGACCGCTCACGCCGTAGCCCAGGCTTCATCAGCCCGGGAAGCAACGCATCCACGACTCCGGGACTCCGAGCGCGGCTCGGAATCACCCTGTTGGGCTTCGTACCTCAGCCCAACCTACGGCCGCGGTAATGGGCATGGCATCGCCTGCGGTGCCTACTCCCCCACCACCAGCGCCACCAGCCACGAGGTCGCCTCGATCACGTCCACCTCGTCGGTGTCGATCTCGCAATCGGCGTCGGTGGGCGCTTCGTAGGGGCTGTCGAGGCCGGTGAAGTTCCGGATGCGCCCCTGCAGCGCCGCCTCGTAGAGGCCCTTGGGATCGCGACGGGCACAGGTTTCGAAGCTCGTGCTGACGTAAACGCTGTGGAACTCGTCGGCGCCGAACAGCGCCCGCGCCGCCTCGCGATCGGCGCGGAAGGGCGAGATGGCGGCGACGATCACCACCAGCCCCGCGTCCACCATCAGGCGCGCCACCTCGGCGATGCGCCGGATGTTCTCGCGGCGTGACGCATCGTCCATGCCCAGGTCGCGGCACAGGCCCTTGCGCACGTTGTCGCCATCGAGCACGAAGGTGTGCACGTTGCGCGCGTTCAGCTCCACTTCCAGGGCGTTGGCCAGGGTCGACTTGCCGGCACCGGAGAGCCCGGTCAGCCAGATGCAGCAGGGGCGCTGGTGCTTGATCGCCGCCCGCGCCTGGCGCGTCAGGGCCTGGCCAGGAGCGGGGGCCTCGGGCGACGAGGCAGTGGGATTGTGCTTTTGCATAGCCGAGCAACTCGCAGTCACGTGGGTAGGCCCGGCGCACGCTCTCCCGCGTGCATACCGGGCGGATGTCTTTCACCGGCAACGCCTCGCGCCACGGCGAGGGGCAGAGCCGCTGGCAGCCTAGCAGCTCGCGGGGCGCCGTAAAATCGCGCGCCGGGTGTTCACGGTGGCCGCGTCAGCGCGTCGGGAAACAGGCCCGCGACAGGTCGGCAAGCGGCCCCATACACAGGCCCCCTTGCGCCAGCCCGGCAAAGCGAGGGAAAACCCTATACAATCTGCGGTCTTTTTCTTCACCCGATTGCGAGATATGCCGTGAGCACCCTGCCTCCCTGCCCCCAATGCAACTCCGAATACACCTATGAAGACGGCCAGAACCTGGTCTGCCCGGAGTGCGCCCACGAATGGTCCGCCAACGCCGCCGAAGCCCCGGCCGATGAAGGCAAGGTGATCAAGGATTCCGTCGGCAACGTGCTGCAGGACGGCGACACCATCACCGTGATCAAGGACCTCAAGGTCAAGGGCTCGTCCCTGGTGGTGAAGGTCGGCACCAAGGTCAAGGGCATCCGCCTGGTGGACGGCGACCACGACATCGACTGCAAGATCGACGGCATCGGCGCGATGAAGCTGAAGTCGGAATTCGTGCGCAAGGTCTGAGCCTTCCGCAGACGAGAAAGCCCGGCACATGCCGGGCTTTTTCATGCCTGCAGAAACCGCCGCCGGGACGCCGGGCTACTCGCCCGGGCTGAAGTGCCCCATGAAGATCACTTCCTTGATCTCGCGCATGTAGGGCTGGAAGCGCGGATCGGCTCCGATGAAGGCGCGTGCCGCGCTGAGCGCGTTCTCGTGGGACGACCACTCGGCGAGGTCGGCGAACACATGGCTGCCTTCCACCGAGATGAAGCTGCGAAAGCCCAGGAAGCCGTCGCAGGTCTTCAGCGCCTCGCGCACACCGGCACGGATCTCGGCGATGCGCTCTTCGCGGCCGGGTTTAGTCTTGAACAGCACCAGTTCCAATACCGAAGAATCTTGCATGGCGATCGCCCTTCCGTTGGTTGAGACGGCCCAGCCTATGCCTCCTCTGCTGACAACGTTCTGTCAGTGGCCTGCGCCTCTTGCACCTGCGCCTCGCAACTGCGGTGGCGCATGTAGCTGGCCAGGCTGAGGCCCTCCGGCAGCGGCGGCGCGTCGGCCAGGCGCGCCAGATTGCGGATGCGGTCGACCCGGAAATCGCGGTACTCGCCGCGCAGCTCGCACCAGGCGCCCACCGTCCACTTGCCCACCCAGTAGAACAGGCCGAGGGGGAAGATCACCCGCTGCGAGGCGCGTTCATCCAGGCTCAGGTAATCGATGCGCACCGCCGCCTGCTCGCCGATGGCGCGACGCAGGCTGTCCCAGTGACGCAACTGCTCCGGGGTGAAGGGGCTGACGAAGGCCCGCACCGGTGCGCTCTGCGGGTCGAGGGCATGTTCCGGCACCGCCGCCTGGATCTTGCTCAGCAGCGAACGCGCGGCATCGGCCATCTCGTCGCCCACGGTGCGCGAGATCAGCTCCACGCCCAGCAGCAGGGCGTCCAGCTCGTCGCGGTTGAGCGCCAGCGGCGGTAGCTCGAAATGCTCGTCAAGCGCATAGCCCACGCCCGCCTCGCCGTAGATCGGGATGCCGCTCAGGGACAGGTCATCGACATAGCGATAGATGGTCCGCGTGGACACCCCCAGCCGCTCCGCCAGGCGCTGCGCGGTGATGGGCTGGTGGGTGCGGATCAGGTTGACGACCTGGAACAGACGATCGGCCTTGCGCATGGAAAGGAGCCGTATGGTGTGGGAAGTCGGCAGGCATTTGCGCATAGCGCCCGGGGAAAAACCAGCGCCGCCGAGCCGCTCCGCGCCCCGGCACCTTCACGGCGTCAGCCTCGCGAACGCGCGGGCCCACTGCACGACCCGAACGGGAACACCCGCGCGCTGCGCTCGTAGGAGCCTGGCCTCGGCTGAATCCCGCCTCTTCCACTCACCACCTGCCCTACTTGCCGCCTGGCGCAACCCAGCTTGCCATCGCGGTGATGTTGTCCCGCACGCCACCCCTCCTATCCTCGCCAGACCCGCCGTCAGGGCGGACCCGAACTAGAAAAACAACAAAGGAGCAGCACCATGGCGGTCGACTACGTGACGATGTTGATTTACGTGCTGGTGATGGCGGGCCTCGGCTGGTGGGGCATGCGCAAGGCCAGGACCCGTGATGATTTTCTCCTGGCCGGGCGACGCCTCGGGCCAGTCCTCTACCTCGGCACGCTCTCGGCGGTGATGCTGGGCGGGGCGTCCACCATCGGCTCGGTGCGCCTGGGCTACCAGTACGGGGTATCCGGTCTCTGGCTGGTCTTCATGCTGGGGCTGGGCATCATCGTACTCAGCCTGGTGTTCTCGCGGCAGATAGCCCAGCTGAGGGTCTTCACCGTCACCCAGATCCTCGAACAGCGATACCAGGCCTCCTCGCGCCTGATCGGCGGCATCGTCATGGTGGCCTACGACCTGATGGTGGCCGTAACCGCCACCATCGCCATCGGCTCGGTCACCGAGGTGGTATTCGACATCCCGCGCATCCCCGCCATCCTCTGCGGCGGCGGACTGGTGATCTTCTACTCCGTGATCGGCGGCATGTGGTCGCTGACGCTCACCGACATCATCCAGTTCGTGATCATGACGCTGGGCATCTTCTTCGTCCTGCTGCCCATCAGCGTGGGCGAGGCCGGTGGCCTGGCGGCGATGCAGGCCAACCTGCCGGCGGGCTTCTTCGAGCTGGGCAACATCGGCCTGGACACCATCGCCGCCTACTTCCTGCTCTACTTCTTCGGCGCGCTGATCGGCCAGGACATCTGGCAGCGCCTGTTCACCGCCCGCAGCGAGGGCGTGGTGCGCTACGCCGGCCTCGGCGCAGGGGTCTACTGCATGCTCTATGGCGGCGCCTGCGCGCTCATCGGTGCCGCCACCCGGCTGCTGCTGCCGGACCTGTCGGTGGCCGAGAACGCCTTCGCCGAGATCACCCGCAACCTACTCCCAGCAGGCCTGCGCGGCCTCGTGGTGGCTGCCGCCCTGGCCGCCATCATGTCCACCGCCAGCGCCTGCCTGCTGGCCGCAGCGACCGTACTCAAGGAAGACATATACAGCCGCTTTCTCAATCGCAACGGCGAAGACCACCTGGCCAGCAGCCGGTGGATAACCTTCACCCTCGGCGCGGCGATGCTGGCCATGGCCTGCCTGGTCAACGACGTCATCGCCGGCCTCTCCATCGCCTACAACCTGCTGGTGGGCGGCCTGCTCGTACCGATCATGGGCGCCCTGATGTGGCGCCGCGCATCCGCCGTGGGCGCCATGGCCTGCATGGTCACCGGCAGCCTCACCGTCATCGCCTTCATGGTCCGTGACGGCATCCTGGCCAACACCCCCATCTACTACGGCCTCCTCGTCAGCCTGCTGACCTTCGTGGCCACCAGCCTGCTGACCCAACCCGCTCCTGCCCTGCGCACCGCAACCGATTGAAACCATCCAGGGCGCCCACGTGGCGCCCTCTACCCGTGAGATAGAGCCCATGACCCATGACTTCCCGCAGCCGCTCGATGCCGCGCTCATACCACGCTTCGCCGGCATCCCGAGCTTCATGCGCCTGCCGATCTTCGATAACCCGGCCGACCTGCAACTCGCCCTGGTGGGTGTCCCCTGGGACGGCGGCACCACCAACCGCGCCGGCGCCCGTCACGGGCCGCGCGAAGTGCGCAACATGTCCAGCCTGATGCGCAAGGTGCACCACGTCAGCCGCATCGCACCCTATGACCTGGTGCGCATCGGCGACCTCGGCGATAGCCCCGTCAACCCCATCGACCTGCTCGATTCGCTCAAGCGCATCGAGGGCTTCTTCCGAGAAATCCACCAGGCGGGGACCGTGCCCCTGTCGGTGGGCGGAGACCACCTGGTGACCCTGCCGATCTTCCGCGCCCTGGCCCACCATCGCCCCATCGGCATGATCCACTTCGACGCGCACTCCGACACCAACGACCGCTACTTCGGCGACAACCCCTACACCCATGGCACCCCCTTCCGCCGCGCCGTGGAGGAGGGCCTGCTGGACCCCAAGCGCACCGTGCAGATCGGTATTCGCGGCTCCATCTACTCCGCCGAGGACGAAGCCTTCGCCGAGGAATGCGGCATCCGCGTGATCCACATGGAGGAGTTCGCCGAACTCGGCGTCCAAGCCACCCTGGCGGAGGCACGCCGGGTCGTGGGTGACGGCCCCACCTACATCAGCTTCGACGTCGACGTCCTCGACCCGGCCTTCGCGCCCGGCACCGGAACCCCGGAAATCGGCGGCATGACCACCCTCCAGGCCCAACAGATGATCCGTGGCCTGCGTGGCCTGAACCTGATCGGTGCCGACGTCGTGGAAGTCTCCCCGCCGTTCGACCAGGGCGGGGCGACAGCCCTGGTGGGCGCCACCATGATGTTCGAACTGATGTGCATCCTCGCCGACGCCATCGCCACCCGCTGACCCCACCGCCACGAGTTGGTAGGCTCATGCCGGGACCGCGCCACAGACGGCCCCGGCAACCGGCCTGGAGGTGGGCATGCTGGGCAACATTTCCGATATCGACCTGCGCATGCTGCGGGTCTTCTGCGCCATCGTCGACGCGGGAGGCTTCACCGCAGCCCAGGCCAGCCTCAACACCAGCCTGTCGCGCCTGAGCGTGGTGGTCCGCGATCTGGAAGAACGCCTCGGATGCTCCCTGTGCCGGCGCGGCAACAGCGGCTTCCAGCTGACCGAGGAAGGCCAGGAACTGTTCGACCTGGCACAACTGCTGTTCGGCGATATCGAACGCTTCCGCACCCAGGCTAACCGCCTCGGGGGGATGGCCAGGGAAAGCCTGCAGATCGGCACGGTGGACAGCCTCATCAGCTTCGAGCGCGCCCCCCTGCCGCTGGCCATAAGGCTGTTCCGCCAGCGCCTGCCCGAGGTACGCCTGAACCTGCACATGCTGCGCCCCGATGAACTGGAACGCGCGGTCCTGGAAGAACGCCTGCACCTGGCCATCGGCGCGTTCCATCACCAGTTGTCAGGCCTCAACTACCAGCCACTGTTCGAGGAAGAGCAGAATCTCTACTGCTCCGCCGGCCACCCCCTGTTCCACCGCGCCGAAGCGGACCTGAGCCTGGCGGACATTTGCGCGGCGGAGTACGTGGGCCGTGGCTACCTGACGGAAAACCAGCGGCCCCACGGCCTGCACTTCACCCAAACGGTCAGCGCCTACGCAATGGAAGCCATCGCCACCCTGATTTTCTCCGGCACCTACCTGGGCTACCTGCCCACGCACTACGCCGCTCACTGGGTGGACCGAAACCAACTGCGTGCGCTGCTGCCCGGGCAACTGGCCTATCGCTCGGCCTTCCACTGCATCACCCGCCAGGGCCAGGCCCCCAAGGCCGCCCTGGCAGGCTTTCTCGATGCACTGGAGAAGGCACAGCGCCAGCTGGCCAATCAAGCGTAGGTTGGACGGGGCTCGGCGAAGCCCGACAGCAGGGTCGCCCCTGTCCAGCAGCGCCGTCCCCCAGCATCCAGGAAGGCCGAACGGCAGTTCTGCCCCGGGTGGGCATATACCTGAGCGTCGGTACGGCTGAGCGGGCAACCGATCAGCGGGGCGTCGCGCTTGTCGGCCGCGCCCATCGGCGGGCTGCGGGGCGATGCCTTGCCCCTTGGAACGCCACCCGCCGCACGGAAAAATCCCCCCCGCCCTTCTATGCTCCCTGGCGCCGCCAACCGGGGAACGCCCATGTCCAGCAAGACGGAAATCATCCAGCAGTTCATCGCTTCCGGCGAAGCCGACTTCGCCGAGGCCAACAGCTCCAATGCCTACTACTGCAGCCACCACCCCAGCATCACCCCGCTGGTGAAGAAGCCGCCGAAGGAGCTCGATGACGCCACCCTGCAAGCCTTCTACTACCACCTGCTGCTCAACGGCGGCACGCCACCCGCCGCCAGCGAACACCACCTGCAGCTGCTCTTGCGTGCGGCGAAGGACGCCGCCGGGGTGCTGGCCGAGCACGGCTACCCCCGCTGCCGCCTCAATCGCTGGGAGATGGTCCTGCTGTTCGACGGCGAGATGAGCCTCGACGCCCATGCCCGCCGCCTCGCGCTGCTGGCCCAGGTCAGCCGCTTCGCCCACCAGCCCGGCATGCTGGCCAAGAAGCAGAAGCTCAAGGACGAATTCGCCGGCGACGCCTGGCTGCACGGCGAGATCGCCCGCGTACTGCGCACCGTGCCCTTCGCCCGCCTGACCTTCGACCGCGACAACTTCGACCTCAGCCTGCCCCTGGTCGGCCTGCTCTTCATCTACCTGCTCGGCGCCGACGAAGCCGACCAGCGCGAACTCTTCGCCTGGTTCAAACAGGCCACCGACGCCATCCACGACATCCCCAACTACAAGACCCGCGAGCAACTCGTGCGCTCGCTCGCCTGGGTGCTGTTCCGCTTCGCCGAAGCCGCCAAGGCCAAGGTGCTGGAACAGGCCCTGCTCGCCGAGTACGGCGAAACCTGGTGCCGTAAATACACGTGATGGCGGAAAAACGACCAGCCGCCTGAACACCACGGGCGGCCTGCTCCACAGCCAACCATTCAGAACTTATCCACAGCTTGCCCCACAGAAATTGTGGGCAGCCCATCGGGGTTCCACACCCGTAGCCCGGGGAAGGCATCGGACGCAATCGGAGCCGATCGCGCCACGCATGCCTTAACCTGCTCTCTCCAACTTCGAGCCGGAACGCAAGCGACATGACCGCCGACCAAGGCTTCTCCCCTAATACCCGCGCCCGACTGGTAGCCCTCAAAGGCGTCGGCCCGACCGTGGTCAACCGCCTGGAACAGATCGGCTTCCGCACCCTGGAACAACTGGCCGGTTGCGAAGCCGCCGATCTCACCCGGCAGATTGCCCAGATGATGGGCTCCACCTGTTGGCACAACAGCCCGCAAGCGCGAGCGGCCATCCAGGCGATAATCGACTTCGCCCGGCAGCCTCCGCAGAGCGATTGGCGAAAAACCGAGCGGCCGGGCGCAGCCACCACAGGGCCTGGCTCGCAGGAATCAGCCCAGAAGATATCCACAGGCTGGTCCACAGAAATTGTGGGCAGTACGCAGTGGCAGGCGGAGCCCTCAATGCTCCTGCAACACCCGCAACGCAGCAGCCGCCAGAAAGCCTGAACGGCTCTTCTGCTCCGGGTGGGTGCGCACGTACTCGTCGATGCGATTGAGCAGATGACCGGGCAGCGTGATGTTGAGCTTCTCGGCCTTGCCCATGTAGCGGGTCACGTCGATATCCACCAGCGCCCAGGTGCATCCGGCATAGCGGGGATCCTCCGCATGGAAGGTCACCTTGCGCGCCATCGGGATCGGCGCGCCCTCCTCCGCCAACAACTCCAGATGCCCCTCGATGGCCTCGCGCGCCATGGCCATCGCCTCGTCCAGGTCATCCCCCGCCGAGAAGCAGCCGGGCAGGTCCGGCACCTCAACGCCCCAGGCGTGTGCGTTATCACCAGGAAGAATTGCGATCGGGTATAGCATCGTGTGGCCTCCTTTGATCGAAGCCGGGAACAGGCTCTGGATGCCCCTACAAGCCGAATCGAGTCAGCCTTTGCGGCTTCACGAGCAAACTCGCCGAGGAATTTTCCCAAACCCTCCGCAACCCCTTGTTTGCCCCCGAGCGGCTCCCTAAGTTCGCCCGGTCGCGGTATACCGTGACCGGGTTTGGCGACCCGTAACCACAAATGCATGTGCTCCATGCACGTGCGTAAGGACCCGTCGTGTGAACGGCGAACTTATTGATGGCTACGGGTGAAAACCATGACTGACGCATACATCCCCACCACCTTCCTCCGCCACAACCGCCCCCTGCGCGGCGTGATGATCGACAACCAGCCCTGGTTCTCCACCTACGACTTCGCCCGCCTGCTCGGCCTGCACCATCCACAGGCCCTGCACCGCCGCCTCAAGCCCCACGAGACCCGCCGCATCCGCCTGTACCACCGCCGCAGCGGCGCCGAAGAGACGATCGACGCGATGAGCGAAGCCGGCCTCTACAAGGCGCTGATCCGCTTCGGCCATCCCGAATGCCAGCAACTCGATGAATGGCTGACCCGCGAGGTGATCCCCACCCTGCGCGACCAGCAGGACACCCGCGCCCACACGCCCCGCCGCGTGCTGATCGGCTGGCAGAACGAGCGGCTGCTGTTGCTGGAATGGCAGGGCGAGTTGTGGATGCAGTGGGAGAAGGTGCCGCGTTACCTGGGGCTCTAGCGAGTACCAGGCCATTCCTCGGCAGCGTTGAGGCACCTTCGTAGGATGGCGTAGAGCGAAGCGAAACCCATCAATGCCGGGCACAGACCTGACTCCGGTGCCAGACCGGGCAGCATGGGTTTAGCGGGGCTCTACCCATCCTACGAAGACATCGAGGCACCGAGACACCTCCGTAGGATGGCGTAGAGCGAAGCGAAACCCATCAGCCACAAGGTTTCAGGACGAATCGGTCACGCCCACCGGCCCCTGAGAGAACTAGGCGTTCTTAGGATGGACACTTCCATCCTCAGGCAAGGACGCTGGCCGATGACCAACTACCGTCGCGACCACACACCAGGCGCCACCTGGTTCTTCACCCTCAACCTGGCCGACCGCAGCAGCACCCTGCTGACCGATCACATCGACCTGCTGCGGGCCAGTTTCCGCGCCGGCATGAAGCGCCACCCGTGGCGCATCGACGCCATCGTCATCCTCGCGGACCACCTGCATGCGCTGTGCACACTGCCGCCGGGTGATGCCAACTACGCCCTGCGCTGGCGCCTGATCAAGGGCGGCTTCTCTCGGGCACTGCCCTATGGCGAGCCGCGCTCCGACAGCCGCAAGAACAAGGGCGAGCGCGGCATCTGGCAACGGCGGTTCTGGGAGCACCGCATCCGTGACGACACAGACTTCGCCCGCCACGTGGATTACATCCACCACAACCCACGCAAACACGGCCACGTCGAGCGGGTGGCCGACTGGCCCTGGTCGTCCTTCCATCGCTACGTGAAGGAAGGCCTGCTGCCACAGGATTGGGCGGGAGACGGAGAGGGGATGGAAGGCGGCGTCGGGGAGCGTTGAAAGGACGGGCATCGGCCATCAATGCACCTTCGTAGGATGGTGTAGAGCGAAGCGAAACCCATCAATTCCGGGCACAGACCTGGCTCCAGTGCCGGGCCGGCAGCATGGGTTTCGCGGTGCTCTACCCATCACTCAATGAGCAGGCAAATGCCGCATTGGAGAGGAAACAAAAAAGGCCAGTCTCTCGACTGGCCTTTCTCTCACCTCACCCGATCACTCAGGCGTTGTTGCTCGGGAACGCGAACTGCGCGGCCTCGTGGCTGGCGCGTTGCGGCCAGCGTTGGGTGATGGCCTTGCGGCGGGTGTAGAAGCGCACGCCGTCCGGGCCGTAGGCGTGCAGGTCGCCGAACAGGGAGCGCTTCCAGCCGCCGAAGCTGTGGTAGCTGACCGGCACCGGCAGCGGCACGTTGACGCCGACCATGCCCACTTCGATCTCGTCGCAGAACAGGCGGGCGGATTCGCCGTCGCGGGTGAAGATGCAGGTGCCGTTGCCGTACTCGTGGTCGTTGATCAGCTGCATGGCTTCTTCCAGGCTGCCGACGCGGACGATGCACAGCACCGGGCCGAAGATCTCTTCCTGGTAGATGCGCATGTCGGCGGTGACGTTGTCGAACAGGGTGCCGCCGACGAAGTAGCCGTCTTCATGGCCGGCAACGCGGTAGCCGCGGCCGTCCACCACCAGCTTGGCGCCGGCAGCGACGCCGTCGTCGATGTAGCCGACCACCTTGTCGCGGGCGGCGGCGGTGACCAGCGGGCCCATGTCGAGGCCGCAGTTGGTGCCGGCGCCGATCTTCAAGCCCTTGATCTGCGGGACGATCTTCTGCACAAGCGCGTCGGCGATCTGGTCGCCCACGCACACGGCCACGGAGATGGCCATGCAGCGCTCGCCGCAGGAGCCATAGGCAGCGCCCATCAGCGCGCTGACGGCGTTGTCGAGGTCGGCGTCGGGCATCAGCACGGCGTGGTTCTTGGCGCCGCCCAGGGCCTGGACGCGTTTGCCGCGCTTGGTGCCTTCGGCGTAGATGTATTCGGCGATGGGGGTCGAGCCGACGAAGCTGATGGCCTTCACTTCCGGCGCTTCGATCAGGGCGTCCACGGCCTCCTTGTCGCCGTGCACCACGTTGAGCACGCCCTTGGGCAGGCCGGCGTCGTGCAGCAGCTGGGCGATCAGCAAGGTGGAGCTGGGGTCGCGCTCGGAGGGCTTGAGGATGAAGCAGTTGCCGCAGGCGATGGCCAGCGGGTACATCCACAGCGGCACCATGGCGGGGAAGTTGAACGGGGTGATGCCGGCGACCACGCCCAGCGGCTGGAAGTCGCTCCAGGCGTCGATGTTGGGGCCGACGTTGCGGGTGTATTCGCCCTTGAGGATTTCCGGGGCGGCACAGGCGTACTCGACGTTCTCGATGCCGCGCTTGAGTTCGCCGGCGGCGTCCTCGAGGGTCTTGCCATGTTCTTCGCTGATCAGGCGGGAGATTTCCGCTTCGTTCTGCTCCAGCAGTTGCTTGAAGCGGAACATCACCTGGGCGCGCTTGGCCGGCGGGGTGTTGCGCCAGGCCGGGAAGGCGGCCTTGGCCGAGTCGATGGCCTGTTGCACGGTGGCGCGGCTGGCCAGGGCGACCTTGCGGGTGGATTCGCCGGTGGACGGGTTGAACACGTCGGCAGTGCGGCCTTCGCCGGTAACGAGCTCACCGTGGATCAGGTGCTGGATGGTGCTCATGGTCATCTCTCTTGTAGGGCTTTGTCGGGGTGGTCCCTGGGGCGCGGGCATCGGCTCGCGCCAGGCCTCTCCTCACGGGGAGAGGGTGGGACGTCACTTGATTTCGGTTTCGATGAAGACGATCTCGTGGTCGCTGGCGTTGATCACGTTGTGCTCGACGCCGGCCTTGCGGAAGTAGCTCCGGCCGGCCACCAGGGGGGCGTGCCTGTCGCCCTCCGGGGTTTCCAGCAGCAGGGTGCCATCGGTCATCGGCACCACCACGTAGTCATGGCCATGCAGGTGGCGACCGGTCTCGGCACCGGGGGCGAAACGCCACTCGGTGACGATGACCTCGTCGGTGTCCACCTGCACGGTGGGCACAGCCTGGGGCCGTGCGCTCATCAGTTGACGCCTTGCAGGGCCTGGCCGACGGCGTCGAACACGCGGTCGAGCTCTTCCGGCTTGGCGTTGAAGGTCGGCCCGAACTGCAGGGTGTCGCCGCCGAAGCGGACGTAGAAGCCGGCCTTCCACAGGGCCATGCCGGCCTCGAACGGGCGGACGATGGCGTCGCCGTCACGCGGGGCCAGTTGCAGGGCGCCGGCCAGGCCGCAGTTGCGGATGTCGACCACATGCTTGGCGCCCTTCAGGCCGTGGATGGCCTTCTCGAAGTGCGGGGCCAGCTCGGCGGCCTGCTGGATGAGGTTTTCCTTCTCCAGCAGCTCCAGGGCGGCGAGGCCGGCGGCGCAGGCGACCGGGTGGGCGGAGTAGGTGTAGCCGTGGGTGAACTCGACGGCGTATTCGGGCGTCGCCTGGTTCATGAAGGTCTGGTAGATCTCGCGGCTGGCGATCACCGCCCCCATGGGGATGGCGCCGTTGGTGATCTGCTTGGCCACGTTCATGATGTCCGGGGTCACGCCGAAGAACTCGGCACCGGTGGCCTTGCCCATGCGGCCGAAGGCGGTGATGACCTCGTCGAAGATCAGCAGGATGTTGTTGGCGTCGCAGATTTCGCGCAGGCGTTGCAGGTAGCCCACCGGCGGCACCAGCGCACCGGCGGAGCCGGCCATGGGCTCGACGATCACGGCGGCGATGTTCGAGGCGTCGTGCAGTTCGATCAGCTTCAGCAGCTCGTTGGCCAGCTCCACGCCGCCGGTCTCGGCCATGCCCCTGGTGAAGGCCAGGCCCGGTTGCAGGGTGTGCGGGAGGTGGTCGACGTCCATCAGCTGGCCGTACATCTTGCGGTTGCCGTTGATGCCGCCAAGGCTGGTGCCGGCGACGTTCACGCCGTGGTAGCCACGGGCGCGGCCGATCAGCTTGGTCTTGGTGGCCTGGCCTTTCAGGCGCCAGTAGGCGCGGGCCATCTTCACCGCGGTGTCGGCGCACTCGGAGCCCGAGCCGGTGAAGAACACGTGGTTCAGCTCGCCCGGGGTCATGTCGGCGATCTTCTCGGCCAGCTTGAACGACAGCGGGTGGCCGTACTGGAAGCCCGGGGAGTAGTCGAGGGTGCCGAGCTGCTTGGCCACGGCCTCCTGGATTTCCTTGCGCGAGTGGCCGGCGCCACAGGTCCACAGGCCCGACAGGCTGTCGTAGATGCGACGGCCCTGGTCATCGATCAGCCAGCTGCCTTCGGCGGCCACGATCAGGCGCGGGTCACGCTGGAAGTTGCGGTTGGCGGAGAACGGCATCCAGTGGGCGTCCAGCTTCAACTGGCTGGCCAGGGAGGGGGTGGCGGTCTGCGGCATGTTCATTCTTGTCTGCCTCGCGATGGGGCGTGGGTTGTGGGGGAGAACCCGGTGGTTCTTGCAGTCGACATTGCCACGGGCATAAAGTCATGAAAATTCAACTTTTCATATCTTCAGATCACGGACCACTAAACTGATGAGCACCCGTCGCCCGGAAGCGCTGGCCCAGGTCAGCGACTTCGATATCCGCCTGCTGCGCATCTTCCGCAGCGTCGTCGAGTGCGGTGGCTTCTCGGCCGCCGAGAGCGTGCTGGGGATCAGCCGCTCGGCCATCAGCCAGCAGATGAGCGACCTGGAGCAGCGCCTCGGCCTGCGCCTGTGCCAGCGCGGCCGCGCCGGCTTCGCCCTGACCGAGGAGGGGCGCGAGGTGTACCAGTCGTCGCTGCAGTTGCTCAGCGCCCTGGAGAGCTTCCGCACCGAGGTCAACGGCCTGCACCAGCACCTGCGCGGCGAGTTGAACATCGGCCTCACCGACAACCTCGTCACTCTCCCCCACATGCGCATCACCCACGCCCTGTCGCGCCTCAAGGAGCGCGGGCCGGACGTGGTGATCAACATCCGCATGACCCCGCCCAGCGAGGTGGAGCAAGGCGTGCTCGACGGCCGCGTGCACGTCGGCGTGGTGCCGCAGACCGTGGCGCTCTCGGGGCTGGAATACCAGCCGCTGTACGACGAGCGCTCGCTGCTGTATTGCGCCGTGGGCCACCCGCTGTTCTACGCCGACGACGCCCAGCTCAGCGACGCGCGCCTCAACGAGCAGGAGGCCATCGCCCCCACCTTCCGCCTGCCGGCCGATATCCAGGCCCACTACCAGGCGCTGCATTGCACCGCCAGCGCCTCCGACCGCGAGGGGATGGCCTTCCTCATCCTCACCGGGCGCTACATCGGCTACCTGCCGGACCACTACGCCACCTTCTGGGTGCAGCAGGGCCGGCTGCGCGCCCTCAAGCCGGCGAGCCGCTTCTACGACCTCAGCCTCGCCACCGTCACCCGCAAGGGCCGCCGCCCGCACCTGGTGCTGGAGAGCTTCCTGGAGGCGCTGGCAGCGACGGGCTGAGGTGTGTTCGCGGGGAATAGCGGGCTGGCGGAGCGCTTGAGTTCCCCTTCCACTCCGCCTGGTGGACCGGTGAAGCGTGGTCCACCCTACGAAGCCGCACTCTGAACTGAATCGTAGGATGGGTAGAGCGGAGCGAAACCCATCATCGGAGCGATGGGTTTCGCGGGGCTCTACCCATCCTACGGAGAGAATGAGCGTCACCGAACGCCCAGCAATGAAGCGGGCGACCCCGATTTGGTGCAGGAGACCCCCTTCGGTCATACCCAGCGCAGCTCACACGCCTATCCCGTAGCGCCCGCCACCCCTGGGCCTTGCAGGGTGGAAAGCAAAAAACCTGCGCACCTGGTCAATTTTTTGCAATGAGCCGGCATCTGCTCCGGCGAACCGCCCCGGTCCGTCGCTCCCACCTGCCGAGGCCAGCATGCACGCTGAAGAACCCAGCAATTCCGAACTCATCTACGGCCTGGACGACAAGCCGAAACCGCTGCTGGCGTTCTGCGCCGCGTTGCAGCATGTGCTGGCCAGCTTCGTCGGCATCATCACGCCGCCGCTGGTGATCGGCGCGGCGCTGGGCCTGGGCGAGCACCTGCCCTACCTGATCAGCATGGCGCTGATGGTTTCCGGCGTCGGCACCTTCCTCCAGGCGCGGCGCCCGCTGGGCATCGGCGCGGGGATGATCTGCCTGCAGGGCACCAGCTTCGCCTTCCTCGGTGCGGTGCTGTCGGCGGGCTTCCTGGTGAAGAGCCGCGGCGGCAGCCCGGAGGACATCCTGGCGATGATCTTCGGCGTGTGCTTCTTCGGCGCCTTCGTGCAGGTCGTTCTGAGCCGCTTCATCGGCCACCTGCGCCGGGTGATCACCCCGCTGGTGACCGGCATCGTCATCACCCTGATCGGCGTCAGCCTGATCAAGGTCGGCATCACCGACATCGGCGGCGGCTTCAAGGCGCCGGACTTCGGCGCGCCGGGCAACCTGGCCCTGGGCGGCCTGGTGCTGGCGACCATCATCCTGCTCAACCGCTCGCGCAATCCCTGGGTGCGCCTGTCGTCGATCCTCATCGGCCTGGCGGTGGGCAGCGTCGTGGCCTTCTTCAGCGGCAAGCTGGTGCCCCAGGCGCTGCCCGACCTGCCGCTGGTGAGCGTGCCGGTGCCCTTCAAGTACGGCTTCGCCTTCGACTGGACGGCCTTCGTCCCCGTGGCGCTGATCTACCTCATCAGCACCATCGAGACCGTGGGCGACCTGACCGCCAATTGCATGATCTCGCGCAAGCCCTTCAAGGGGCCGGAGTACGAGGCGCGACTCAAGGGCGGCGTGCTCGGCGATGGCATCAGCTGCCTGCTGGCGGCCACCTTCAGCGCCTTCCCCAACACCACCTTCGCGCAGAACAACGGGGTGATCCAGCTGACCGGCGTCGCCAGCCGCCATGTCGGCCTGTACATCGGTGCCCTGCTGTTCATCCTCGGCCTGTTCCCGCTGATCGGCGCCGTGCTGCAACAGATTCCCAAGCCGGTGCTCGGCGGCGCCACCCTGGTGATGTTCGGCAGCGTGGCGGCGGCGGGCATCCGCATCCTCGCCCAGGCGCACCTGGACCGCCGCAGCCTGCTGGTGATCGCCGGCTCCTTCGGCGTCGGCCTGGGCATCGCCGCGCAACCGACCCTGCTGCACCAGCTGCCGCCTATCGTGCAGAACCTGTTCGACTCGGCCATCACCTGCGGCGGCATCACCGCCATCCTGCTCAGCCTGGTGCTGCCGGAAGAGCAGCACGCCGCCCGGACGGACGGTGCCGCCGAGCGAGCCTGAGGGCCGCCGCACCAGGCCCCGGACGGGGTCTGGCGCGGTGCGCAACGGGGAAAAACCGACCCATCATGGTGCAGGCCCGACAAAACCTGTGGATAACCTGACCGCCGCAACAGTTTTGTCTTGTCGGCGGCCCCACGCTTGGGTTATCAGTGCATTCGCCCGCTTCCTGATACCTCTGGATGACCTATGACTGTCCTGGTCCCCGCCCACAGCCCCAGCTCCACCGGCAAGCCCGCCGGCCGCATCCGCCAGAAGAACGAAGAGACCATCCTCGCCGCCGCCGAGGAGGAATTCGCCAAGCACGGTTTCAAAGGCACCAGCATGAACACCATCGCGCTGCGTGCCGGCCTGCCCAAGGCCAACCTGCACTACTACTTCAGCAACAAACTGGGCCTCTACGTGGCGGTGCTGAGCAACATCCTCGAACTCTGGGACAGCACCTTCAACACCCTGACGGTCGATGACGACCCGGCCGAGGCACTGGCCCGCTACATCCGCGCCAAGCTGGAGTTCTCGCGACGCTTCCCGCTGGCCTCGAAGATCTTCGCCATGGAGGTGATCAGCGGTGGTGCCTGCCTGGAGAAGCATTTCGATCAGGACTACCGCGACTGGTTCAGGGGCCGCGCCGCCGTGTTCGAAGCCTGGATCGCCGCCGGCAAGATGGACGCCGTCGACCCCACGCACCTGATCTTCCTGCTCTGGGGCAGCACCCAGCACTACGCCGACTTCGGCTCGCAGATCTGCCGCGTCAGCGGGCGCAAGCGCCTGACCAAGGACGACTTCGAAATCGCCGCGCAGAGCCTCACCCACATCATCCTCAAGGGCTGCGGCCTCACCCCGCCGACACCCGCCAGCTGATGCCCTTCACCCTTGCCGCGCCCTGCGAATACCGCGAGGAAATCCGCAAAAGCCGCTTCATCGCCCTCGCCGCGCCGGTCACCAGCGCGGCCGAGGCCCAGGCCTTCATCGCCGCCGCCAGCGACCCCGCCGCCTCGCACAACTGCTGGGCCTGGAAGGTGGGCGCGCAGTACCGCTTCAGCGACGACGGCGAACCCGGCGGCACCGCCGGGCGCCCCATACTGGCGGCCATCGAGGGCCAGGACATGGACCGGGTCGCGGTGCTGGTGATCCGCTGGTACGGCGGTATCCAGCTCGGCACCGGCGGCCTCGCCCGTGCCTACGGCGGCAGCGCCGCCAAGTGCCTGCAAGGGGGCGAGCGCCTGCCGCTGCTGCGCCTGTCGCACTTCCGCTGCCACCTGGCCTTCGCCGAGCTGGCGCTGTTCAAGGCGCGCCTGGCCGACCTCCAGGCCCAGCTCGAAAGCGAGGACTACGACGCCGAAGGCGCCTGGCTGCAGCTGGCCCTTCCGGAAGCCCAGCGCGAACCGCTGCAGCGCCTGCTCGGCGACATCAGCCGCGGCCGCAGCCAGCTCGCCGCCATCGAGGCCCCGGCGCCATGACCGGCAAGCTGCGCATCCACTCGCCCGCGATCCACTATTTCGACATGGTGCGCCGCTGCAACTCCATCCGCGAGGCGGCGCGCCGGCTCAACGTCGCCTCCTCGGCGGTGAACCGGCAGATCCTCAAGCTGGAAGACGAGATCGGCGCACCCTTGTTCGACCGCCTGCCCGCCGGCCTGCGCCTGACACCGGCCGGGGAGATCCTCACCCGCCACATCACCGTGGTGCTGCAGGACGTCGAGCGCGTGCGCTCGGAACTGGACGCCATGCAGGGGCTGCGCACCGGCCACGTGGAGATCGCCACCGTCGAAGGCGTGACCATCGACCTGCTGCCCCGGGTGCTCAAGGCCATGCACGAGCGCTATCCACGGGTGACCATCGGTGTCACCGCCATGGGTTCGCAAGCCATCCCCGAGGCGGTACTGAGCGGCGCCGCCGACCTCGGCCTGGCCTTCTTCCTGCCCCGCAGCGCCGAGTTGCAACAGCTCAGCGTCGGCCACTTCCGCCTCGGCGCCATCGTCCCGCGCGGGCATCCGCTGGCCTCGCTGCACGAGGTGAGCTTCGCCGCCTGCGTCGAGCACGGCCTGATCCTGGCCAAGCGCGAGCTATCCATCCACCACCTGCTCGGCCCGCTGCAGAAGCGCATGAGCCTGGCCGACAGGCCCGTGCTGGAAAGCAGCTCGGTGGAGTTGGCCCGACAGCTGGTCAAGCGCGGCATGGGCGTGGCATTCCAGACCCGCATCGGTATCGAGGCCGATCTCGAGGCCGGCGACCTGGTGCACCTGCCGCTGACCGACAATGGCGGCATCTTCAACGACCTCGGCCTTTATGTGCGGGGCGGCCGCTACCTGCCCGTCGCGGTGGATGCGCTGGCTCGACAATTGACCGAGGAAATCACCCTGCGTGAGCGCGAAGAGCGGCCACAGCCTCGGAGCACCTCGGGCAACCGCCCGTAGGACAGGTCCCGCCCATTTTTTCATGCCCCCGGCCCGCCACGGGCTCTCGAAGGGTGTACGGCTGCAGCCCGCGCGCTAGAGCCATCTACGTTCGCGCTTTGTACACAATCCCGATAAAGCCCTGAAAATACTGACTTTCAGGTCAATCAAGTGATGCCGTATCGGCATCGGGATGCTCTACATTCTGTTCTTTGGTGATCAATCCGGATGTGCTGATACTTGCGCCCTCGGTGCACGAGCCACGGCATCGAGATCCCAGGAACAGGAGCCATAACAATGAAAAAAGCACTGCAGGGAGCCACGGTCGCTCTCGCCCTATTCACGGTCGGGGAAGCCTCCGCACTGGAGTGGATGAACAACAGCATCGGGTTCCGCTACGGACAACAGTTCACCAACCCGAACAACCCGAACAAGTTCGCCAAGCGCATCTACAGCCTCACCCACGCCAGCGGCTACCAGTACGGCAGCAACTTCTTCAACCTGGATGTGTTCCTCTCCGACAACCGCGACCCGCGCAAGGGCACCGACCACGGCGGCAGCGAGGTCTACGCGGTGTACCGCCACCAGCTGTTCGCCTCGCGGGTGTTCGACCAGAAGCAGGGCGACGGCCTGATCAAGGACTACGCCTTCACGGCCGGCTTCGACGTCAACCGCAACAACAACCGCGCCTCCTCCAACAAGCGCGCCATCGTGTTCGGCCCCACCCTCAAGTTCAACACCGTCGGCGTGCTCGACCTGAGCCTGCTCTACTACCGCGAGCGCAACCAGACCGGCATCCCCGGCGCGCGCCACGAGGAGATGACCTTCGACGGCACCTACAACCTCAACCTCACCTGGCTGCGCCCCTTCCAGGTCGGCGACCACGCCGCCAAGTTCCAGGGCTACATCAACCACGTGGGTGAAAAGGGCGAGGACTACAACGACAGGGACACCGCCGCCGAAACCCTGATGCGCACCTCGCTGATGGTCGCCGCGCGCCCAGGCAAGAACATCAAGCCCAACCTCTGGTTCGGAGTCGGCTACGAGTACTGGCACAACAAGTTCGGCGTCGACGGCGGCCGTGGCAGCCGCACCTCCACCCCGACCCTGAACATGGAATTCAGTTTCTAAGCGCTCCCCGGGCCACCAGCACCTCTAAGGTCCCAAGTCAGCTCGGGCCACCGCTCCCGGGCTGAAGCCCGGGCTACGGCTCCCCTGGTGGACATGAAAAGCGATGTCCACCCTATATGGCGACAACCTCCTCCCAAGCTGGAGGCTTCGTAGGGTGGACCCCGCTTCACCGGTCCACCAAGCGGGGCTGAATGTGCACGAATAGTGTTCTCCAGCACGAGGCTCAGCACCGCAGCACAGGATCGACTCCGCCGGTGGACAGAAAGAGCGATGTCCACCCTACCGGGAGCCGGCCGATGGAGGCTGAATCCGCTGCCTGAACCACCCACACAAAGCGTGGACAAGCCTGTGGATAACCTTTTGAGCAATCGCCCGGGGCGCCGCCGGCCGCCGCTTGCCCGGAACTGTTCGTTTCGTGACCAGCCCCCGTGGGGCCCCGTGTCTACCGCGTAAGCACCTGAAGGGTCTAGCTTTATTTTTCCCACTTGTGGAGCTTGACGCCGGAATACCGGCGCGACGCACCGCCATTGTCCACACGGACCGTGGACAGTCCTGTGGATAACCTTGGGAACAACTTCTCCAGGCCAGTGCCCATGGGCGCTGCGCCGGGCTGGTCGAATTTCGATCAGGCATCGCTGCGCCATTGGGAACCACGCCGCCCCGAAAGCGTGCAGGAAAATGCCCTCGCAATGCCCATTCCACCCATGGATTTCCCGCAGGCGCTTACGCACGCGAGCCCGCGCGGACCTTCCTGACCCGGTGGCCAGCTTTTTGCTTTGTCTGGCCAGCACTCTTTCCGGGAAAGACCACGATGAACAGCCCCACTCCCCCACCGCGCCTGGAGATGCTCGGCATCACCAAGCGCTACCCCGGCTGCCTGGCCAACGACCGCGTCGACCTGCGCATCGAGCCCGGCGAGATCCACGCCCTGCTGGGCGAGAACGGTGCCGGCAAGAGCACGCTGATGAAGATCATCTACGGCGTGGTGCAGCCCGATGCCGGCGAGATCCGCTGGCAGGGCGAGGCGCTGCGCGTGCGCGACCCGGCGCAGGCCCGGGCGCTGGGCATCGGCATGGTCTTCCAGCACTTCTCCCTGTTCGAAACCCTCACCGTGGCCGAGAACATCGCCCTGGCCCTCGGCCGCGAGGCCGGCACGCCCCGGCAGCTGGAGCCGCGCATCCGCGAGGTGTCGCAGCGCTACGGCATGGCCCTGGAGCCCGGGCGCCTGGTGCATGCGCTGTCCATCGGCGAGCGCCAGCGGGTGGAGATCGTCCGCTGCCTGATGCAGGACATCCGCCTGCTGATCCTCGACGAGCCCACCTCGGTGCTCACCCCACAGGAGGCCGACGAACTGTTCGTCACCCTGCGCCGCCTGGCGGCCGAGGGCTGCAGCATCCTCTTCATCAGCCACAAGCTGGGCGAGGTGCGAGCCCTCTGTCATAGCGCCACGGTACTGCGCGGCGGTCGCGTGTCCGGCCACTGCGTGCCGGCCCGGTGCAGTGACCTGGAGCTGGCACGGCTGATGGTGGGCGACGCAGAAGGCCTGGTCGCCAGCTACCCCAAGGTCAGCGGCGGCGCGCCCTTCCTCAGTCTGCAGGGCCTCGACTGGCGCAATCCCGACCCGTTCGGCATGTCGCTGAAGAACCTCGGCCTGGATGTGCGCAGCGGCGAGATCCTCGGCATCGCCGGGGTCGCCGGCAATGGCCAGGACGAGCTGCTCGCCCTGCTTTCCGGCGAGCGTCGCCTGCCCGCCGGCAACGCCGGCGCCATCCGTTTCGCCGGCCAGCCGGTGGGCCAGTTGCCACCGGATGCGCGCCGCGCCCGGGGCCTGGCCTTCGTCCCCGCCGAACGCCTGAGCCACGGCGCGGTGCCGGACCTGAGCCTGGCCGACAACGCCCTGCTCACCGGCTTCCAGCGTGGGCTGCTGAGCCGCGGGATGATCCGCCGCGGCCAGGTGCTGGCCTTCGCCAACGAGATCATCCAGCGCTTCGCGGTGAAGACCCCGGACGCCCATACCGCCGCCCGCAGCCTCTCCGGCGGCAACCTGCAGAAGTTCATCCTCGGCCGCGAAATCCTCCAGCAACCCAAGCTGCTGGTGGCCGCCCACCCCACCTGGGGCGTGGACGTCGGCGCCGCTGCCGCCATCCACCGCGCGCTGATCGCCCTGCGCGATGCCGGCGCGGCGATCCTGGTGATCTCCGAAGACCTCGACGAGCTGTTCCAGATCAGCGACCGCATCGGCGCCCTGTGCAGCGGCGAGCTGTCGGCGCAGAAACCGGTGGCGGACACCAGCCCGCAGGAGGTCGGCCGCTGGATGGCCGGCCAGTTCGACTCGACCCAAGCCGCCTGAGCGCCCGGAGCCTTTCATGTTGCTATCCCTGGAACCCCGCACGCAGCAGTCGCGCGCGATGCTCCTGCTGTCCCCGGTACTGGCCGGCCTGCTGACCCTGGCCTGCGGCTCGGCGCTGTTCGTGGCCCTCGGCCATGACCCGCTGGAAACCCTGCACGCGCTGCTGGTGGCGCCCATCAGCGACCTCTACGGCCTCTCCGAGCTGCTGGTGAAGGCGCTGCCGATCCTGCTCTGCGCCCTGGGCCTGGCGGTGGCCTACCAGGCGCGCATCTGGAACATCGGCGCCGAGGGCCAGCTGCTCATGGGCGCCCTGGCCGGCAGCGCCGTGGCGGTGCACATCATCGACTGGGAAAGCCGCTGGGCCCTGGCCCTGGTGCTGGCTGCCGGCATCCTCGCCGGTGCCGCCTGGGGCGGCCTGGCGGCCTGGTTGCGCACGCGCTTCAACGCCAACGAGATCCTCACCACCATCATGCTCAACTACGTGGCGCTGAACCTGCTGCTGTTCGCCGTGCACGGCCCGCTGAAGGACCCGGCCGGCTTCAACTTCCCCGAGTCGGCCATGTTCGGCGACGCCTCGCGCCTGCCTCCGGTGGTCGAGGACCTGCGCCTGCACATCGGCCTGTACTTCGCCCTCCTCGCCCTGGTGGCGGTGTGGGTGCTGCTGCACAAGAGCTTCCTCGGCTTCCAGATCAAGGTGCTGGGCCTGGACAAGCGCGCCGCCGGCTTCGTCGGCTTCCGCGAAAAGCGCCTGGTCTGGCTGGCGCTGCTGGTCAGCGGCGGCCTGGCGGGCCTGGCCGGCGTCGGCGAAGTCACCGGCCCCATCGGCCAGCTGGTGCCGCAGGTGTCGCCGGGCTACGGCTACGCGGCCATCACCGTGGCCTTCCTCGGTCGCCTCAACCCCTTCGGCATCCTCGTCGCCGGGCTGCTGATGGCGCTGCTGTTCCTCGGCGGCGAGAACGCACAGATGGCGCTGAACCTGCCGCAATCGATCACCCAGCTGTTCCAGGGAATGATGCTGTTCTTCCTGCTCGCCTGCGATGTGTTGATTCTTTATCGGCCACGCTTGGCGTGGAGCTGGAAGCCGAAAGCCGGAAGCTTGAAGACGGTGCAACAGACATGAACGGCGTGCAACAGACATGAACGACGCTTTTTCTTCCAGCTTCGAGCTTCCAGCTTCCCGCTACAAAACCGAGGTTTCCCAATGGACATCGATCTAATCACAAACATCCTCTACGCCATGGTCCGCTGCGGCACGCCGCTGCTGCTGGTCGCCCTGGGCGAGCTGGTGTGCGAGAAGAGCGGCGTGCTCAACCTCGGCCAGGAAGGGATGATGCTGTTCGGTGCGGTGGTGGGCTTCATCGCCGCCATCAGCACCGGCAACCTGTGGCTCGGCGTGCTGCTGGCCATGGCCGCCGGGATGCTGCTGTCCGCCCTGTTCGCCCTGGTGGCCCTGGGCTGCAACGCCAACCAGGTGGCCACGGGCCTGGCGCTGACCATCTTCGGCATCGGCCTGTCGTCCTTCGTCGGTGCCGCCTGGGTGGGCAAGCCGCTGCACGGTTTCGAGCCGGTGGCCATCCCGCTGCTCAGCGGCATTCCGCTGCTGGGCAAGATGCTGTTCAGCCAGGACCTGATGGTCTACCTGTCCTTCGCGCTGTTCGTGCTGATCGCCTGGGCGCTGCTCAAGAGCCGCATCGGCCTGGTGCTCCAGGCCGTGGGCGAGAATCCCGACGCGGCCAGCGCCATGGGCCTGCCGGTGCTGCGCGTGCGCACCCTGGCGGTGCTCTTCGGCGGGGCGATGGCGGGCATGGCGGGGGCCTACCTGTCCCTGGCGTACACGCCGATGTGGGCGGAGAACATGACCGCCGGGCGCGGCTGGATCGCCCTCGCCCTGGTGGTGTTCGCCAGCTGGCGGGTGTTCCGCGTGCTGCTGGGCGCCTACCTCTTCGGCCTGGCCAGCATCCTCCACCTGGTGGCCCAGGGCGTCGGCCTGGCCATCCCGGCCAACCTGCTGGCGATGCTGCCCTACGTGGCGACCATCCTGGTGCTGGTGCTGCTCTCCCGCGATGCCGTGCGCACCCGCCTGTTCGCCCCCGTGTCCCTGGGCCAGCCGTGGAAGGGTGGGCACTGACCTGACATCACTCCCGGGCTGAAGCCCGGGCTACAGGGTTGGGCCGTGCGAAGCGTAGCCCGGACTTCAGTCCGGGAAGCCCAGGCACACGCACTCAATAAACGGCTACTCTTGCCGGTCTTCACATGCAGAGGACCGCACATGAGCAGCACACAAACCGCATTGATCATCGGCGCCTCCCGGGGCATCGGCCTGGGCCTGGTCAAGCAACTGCAGGCCGCCGGCTGGCAGGTCACCGCCACGGTGCGCAACCCGCAGGGCGCCGGCGACCTGGCCGCGCTGGAGGGCGTCGAGGTGAAAACCCTGGACCTGGACAGCGTCGCCGGCCTGGAGACCCTGGCCGGTGAGCTGGACGGCCGCGCCTTCGACCTCATCCTGGTCAACGCCGGGGTCTACGGCCCGGCGCACCAGTCTGCGGTGCAGGCCACCGAGGCCGAGATCGCCCAGCTGTTCCTCACCAACGCCGTGGCCCCCATCCGCCTGGCCCAGCGCCTGAAGAGCAACCTGCTGCCCGGCGGCACCCTGGCCTTCATGAGTTCGATACTGGGCAGCGTGGCCGGCAACGATGCCGGCGGCCTGGCGCTGTACCGCGCCAGCAAGGCGGCGCTGAACACCCTGACCCGCAGCCTGGTGGCCGAATGGGGCGACGCGTCGCCCACGGTGCTGAGCCTGCACCCGGGCTGGGTGAAGACCGACATGGGCGGGGAGTCCGCCGAGATCGACGTCGCCACCAGCGTCCAGGGCCTGGTGCGGCAGGTCGAGGCGTACGCCGGACGCGGCGGCCACCACTACATCGACTACCAGGGCCAGACCATTCCCTGGTGACGCACCAGCAGGCGGCGGGGACCGCCCCTCGTGCACCATCCGCGCTCGCGGGCGGTGCACATCGCCTGCCTCGATGGGCCTGGCACGCGGCTTTGCGCGCCGCCTGTCCAGTTGGTCAATTTTTTGCAATCGCCTGGTCAGCCCACAGGGCACAGCACAGAACAACAGACCAGGAGCCCCATCCCCCATGTTCGATTCCAAGAAGAACCTGCTGCGCACGCTCGTCGCCGCCATCGGCTTCAGCGCCACCCTCGGCGCCTCCGCCGCCGACCCGCTGAAGGTCGGCTTCGTCTACGTCGGCCCCATCGGCGACCACGGCTGGACCTACCAGCACGAGGAGGGCCGCAAGGCGCTGGTGGCCAAGCTGGGCGACAAGGTCGAGACCAGCTTCGTCGAGAACGTCGCCGAAGGCGCCGACGCCGAGCGGGTCATCCGCAACATGGCCAAGGGCGGCTACGACCTGATCTTCACCACCTCCTTCGGCTACATGAACCCCACCGCCAAGGTGGCCAAGCAGTTCCCCAAGGTCACCTTCGAGCACGCCACCGGCTACAAGCAGGACAAGAACCTCGGCACCTACCTGTCGCGCTCCTATGAAGGCCGCTACGTCGGCGGCTACCTGGCGGCGAAGATGACCAAGAGCCACAAGATCGGCTACATCGCCTCCTTCCCCATTCCCGAGGTGATCCGCGACATCAACGCCATCCAGCTGGCGCTGAACAAGTACGACCCGCAGGCCGAGATCAAGGTGGTCTGGGTCAACTCCTGGTTCGACCCGGGCAAGGAAGCCGACGCCGCCAACGCGCTGATCGACCAGGGTGTCGACGTGGTCTTCCAGCACACCGACAGCCCGGCGCCCATCCAGGCCGCCGAACGCCGTGGCGTGTACTCCGTTGGCTACGCCTCGGACATGGCGCACTTCGGGCCCAAGGCCGTGCTCACCTCCATCGTCAACAACTGGGGCCCGCACTACATCCAGGCCGCCGAAGGCGTGATGGCCGGCACCTGGAAATCCCAGGACTACTGGGGCGGCCTGGCCGAAGACACCATCCAGCTGCCCATCAGCGACCTGGTGCCGGCCGACGTGAAGGCCGAGGCGGAGAAAATCATCGCCAGCATCAAGAGCGGTGAGTTCCACCCCTTCACCGGCCCGATCAAGGACCAGGGCGGCGCCCTCAAGCTGGCCGACGGCGTGACCGCCACCAACGCCGACCTGGCGGGCATGAACTACTACGTCGAAGGCATCAAGGCGGAACTGCCGAAGTAAGCAACGCCCTCTCCCCTGGCGCCAGGGGAGAGGGTATTGAACCCTGTGCTCCAAGGATCACCCGATGAACCAGCTTCCCCTCATCGACATCGCCGCGCTCTACGGCGACGACCAACAGGCCTGGCAGCAGGTCGCGGCGCAGATCGACGCCGCCTGCCGCGACTGGGGCTTCTTCTACATCACCGGGCACGGCATCGCGCCCGAGCGCATCGAGGCGTTGACCCGCGCGGCCAAGACCTTCTTCGCCCTGCCCGATGCCGAGAAGCTGCAGATAGACATCACCCGCACCGCGCACCATCGCGGCTACGGCGCCATCGCCACCGAGCAGCTCGACCCGAGCAAGCCGAGCGACCTGAAGGAAACCTTCGACATGGGCTTCCACATGGCCGCCGACCACCCCGAGGTGCTGGCCGGCAAGCCCCTGCGCGGGCCCAACCGCCACCCCGACCTGCCCGGCTGGGCGGCGCTCATGGAACAGCACTACGCCGACATGCAGGCGCTGGCGCAGACCCTGCTGCGGGCCATCGCCCTGGCCCTGGGCATCGAGCGCGACTTCTTCGATGCGCGCTTCGCCGACCCCATTAGCGTGTTCCGCATGATCCACTACCCGCCGCGCCACACCGCCAGCTCCGCCGAGCAACAGGGCGCCGGTGCGCACACCGACTATGGCTGCGTCACCCTGCTCTACCAGGACGACGCCGGCGGCCTGCAGGTGCAGGACGTGCGCGGCCAGTGGATCGACGCACCGCCGATCGCCGGCAGCTTCGTGGTCAACATCGGCGACATGATGGCGCGCTGGAGCAACGACCGGTACAAATCCACGCCGCACCGGGTCATCAGCCCCCTGGGCGTGCACCGCTACTCCATGCCCTTCTTCGCCGAGCCGCACCCGGATACGGAGATCAGCTGCCTGCCCAACTGCTCCAGCGCCGACAACCCGCCGAAATACCCGCCGGTGAGCAGCGCCGAGTACCTGCTCTCGCGCTTCGCCGACACCTACGCCTACCGGCGGGAGGAGACGGCCTGAGCGACGCCCGATGAACACGAGCGCCCCTGCCGTACAGGCGCTCGCTCGGCGAAATCCTGTCCGGGAAGTTAAACTTGCCGTCGACCTTGCCTGATAACGAGAAACCACCATGTACGACTGGCTCAATGCCTTGCCCAAAGCCGAACTGCACCTGCACCTGGAAGGTTCGCTCGAGCCCGAGTTGCTGTTCGCGCTGGCCGAACGCAACAAGGTCACCCTGCCCTGGCACGACGTCGAGACCCTGCGCCGCGCCTACGACTTCGGCAACCTGCAGGAATTCCTCGACCTCTACTACGCCGGTGCCGACGTGCTGCGCACCGAGCAGGACTTCTACGACCTGACCTGGGCCTACCTGCAGCGCTGCAAGGCGCAGAACGTGATCCACACCGAGCCATTCTTCGACCCGCAGACCCACACCGATCGCGGCATTCCCTTCGAGGTGGTGCTCGATGGCATCCGCCACGCCCTGGACGATGGCCGCAAGCAGCTCGGCATCAGCTCCGGGCTGATCCTCAGCTTCCTGCGTCACCTCTCCGAGGACGAGGCGCAGAAGACCCTCGACCAGGCGCTGCCCTTCCGCGACGCCTTCGTCGCCGTGGGCCTGGACAGCTCCGAGATGGGCCACCCGCCGAGCAAGTTCCAGCGCGTGTTCGACCGCGCCCGCGCCGAAGGCTTCCTCACCGTCGCCCACGCCGGCGAGGAAGGCCCGCCGGAATACATCTGGGAGGCCCTGGACCTGCTGAAGATCGAGCGCATCGACCACGGCGTGCGCGCCATCGAGGACGAGCGCCTGATGCAGCGCATCATCGACGAGCAGATCCCGCTGACCGTCTGCCCGCTGTCCAACACCAAGCTGTGCGTGTTCGACCACATGAGCCAGCACAACATCCTCGACATGCTCGAACGTGGCGTGAAGGTGACGGTGAACTCCGACGACCCGGCCTACTTCGGCGGCTACGTCACCGAGAACTTCTTCGCCCTGCACGAACACCTGGGCATGAGCGAGGAACAGGCCCGGCGCCTGGCGCAGAACAGCCTGGATGCACGCCTGGTGAAGTAACCGGAAAGGGCCGCTAAGCGGCCCTTTTTGCGGGTGGACACCGAAGCCTTGCCTGTATGGACCGGGCATCGATGGGTTTCGCTTCGCTCTACCCATCCTACGGGGCTACGGGGCGTCGAGGCCTTGATGCCGGAGGTCAGGCGGCGCGTTCGCTGCGCGGCGTGATGGCGCGGAGGATGCCGTTGAGCAGCACGCCGTACAACGGCACGAACAGCACCAGGCTCACGCCGAGTTTCACGCCGTAGTCCACCGTGGCGATCTCCACCCAGTGCTCGGCCATGAAGGGGTTGTCGCTTCGCCAGAAGGCCACCGAGAAGAAGGTGAAGGTGTCCAGCAGGTTGCCGGCGATGGTGGAGACCACCGGGGCGATCCACCACTGGCGCATCTTGCGCAGGCGATCGAAGACCTGGATGTCGAGAACCTGCCCCAGCACGTAGGCGAGGAAACTGGCCAGGGAGATGCGCGCGACGAACAGGTTGAACTCGCCAAGGGCGGCGAAGCCCTGGAACGCCGCGTCCTGGAACAGCACCGAGACGACGTAGGAAGCCGCCAGCGCCGGCAGCATGACCCGGGCGATCACCTGGCGCGCCGCCTGCTTGCCGAGCAGGCGCACGGTCAGGTCGGTGGCGAGGAAGATGAAGGGGAAGCTGAAGGCGCCCCAGGTGGTCTGCCAGCCGAACAGGGTCATGGGCAACTGCACCAGGTAGTTGCTGGCGATGATGATCAGGATGTGGAACGCGATGAGACCGGTCAGCGCGGGGCGCCAGACCTTGGGAAGAGCTGCGGGCATGGTGGTTCACGTCCTTTTTGCCGATGGGGTGAGGGAACCCATGTCGCAGCCCCATGGCCACGACGGCGCGCATTCTAACTTGACCCGCGCGTCAAAAAAAGCATCCGCGCGGTGGTTTCGTCGGCGGCTTTCTCAGCCGTGCTCCAGTGCCTCGACATACACCGCCATGCGCCCGCGCCCGCCATGCTTGGCCCGGTAGCAGGCGATGTCGGCCTGGCGCAGCAGCTCGGCCGGCTCGCTGTTGCCAGCATGCAAGGGGGCCAGGCCGATGCTGGCGCCGACCTGGAAGGTGCGGCCTTCCCACTCGAAGCGCAGGCCGCGTACCTGCTCGATCAGCCGATCGGCGAGGATTTCCGCCTGGGCCAGGGGGCAGCTGCGCAGGATCATGGCGAACTCGTCGCCACCCAGGCGCGCCACCCGATCGCCGCTGCGCACCTGCTCCTGCATCAGCCGCGAGATGCGCCGCAGCAGTTCGTCGCCGGCGGCATGGCCCGCGCTGTCGTTGACCTGCTTGAAGAGGTCCAGGTCAATGAAGAACAGCACGCTGTGCCCGGCGTTCTGCTCCACCTCGCGGCAGCTTTCCGCCAGCGCGTCCTCGAAGGCCGAGCGATTGAGCAGCCCGGTCAGGGCGTCGTGGCTGGCGGCGTAGCGCAGGTGCTTCTGCATCGCCCGCGCCTCGCTGACGTCGGTGAACACCAGCACGCTGCCGAGCAGCTCGCCCTCGGCGCTGCGTACCGGCGCCGCCTGGCCCCGCAGGGCGATCAGGCCGCCGGCGGCATGCCGCAGGGACGAGAGCCCGGGGATGCTTTCCTCCGTGCCGCGCTCCAGGCACAGGCGCACCGGGCTCGGCACTGGCCGGCCGTCCTCGCTCTCCAGCGGCAGCACCCGTTCGATCTCCTGGTTGCGCGCCGCGGCCGTGCTCCAGCCACTGAGGCGCTCGGCCACCGGGTTGAGGAAGCGCACGCGGCCATCCAGGTCCGTGGTGATCACCCCGTCGCCGATGCAGTTGAGGGTCACCTGCAGGCGCTCGCGCTCATCGTTCAGCCGCTCGGTGAGCTCGCGCAGCTGGGTCACGTCCCAGTTGGTGCCGATCATCCGGGTCGGCTTGCCCTCGGCGTCGAGGGCCAGGCTACCGTGCCCGCGCAAGGCACGCGCCTCACCGTTGGGCAGGAAGATGCGGAACTCGACATCCAGCCGCGCCAGGCCTTCGCGCACCCGCTGCAGTTCGCGGTGCAGGGCTTCGGCGTCGGCCGGGTGGACGAAGCGCGACCACTCCGCGTAGCTCACCGGGCGCCCCAGGGGCTGCATGCCGTAGAGGCGGAACAGGCTGTCGTCCCAGATCATGTCGTCGCTGACCAGGTCCCACTCCCAGACGCCCACGCCGCTGGCGCCGGTGGCGAGGGAGTAACGCTCGGCCAGCTCGGCCAGCTCGGCTTCGGCGCGCTTGCGCCGGTCGATGTCCTCGATCTGCGCGATGAAGTACAGCGGCCGCCCTTCCGCATCGCGCACCAGCGACACCGCCAGCAGCGCCCAGACCGCGGAGCCGTCGCGGCGCAGGTAGCGCTTCTCCAGCCGATAGTTGTCGCGACGGCCGGCGAGTGCGTCCTGTACCAGCTCCAGGTCGCCGGAGAGGTCCTCGGCATGGGTGATGCCCTGGAAGCTCTTCGCGCTCAGCTCGTCCGGCGAGTAGCCGAGCATCTCGCACAGGGCGCGGTTGACGCGCTGCAAGCGACCATCCAGCCCTACCAGGGCCATGCCGATGGCCGAGTGCTCCATGGCGTCGCGAAAGCGCGCTTCGCTGGCGGCCAGTTCGCGCTGGCGTCGCCGGCCCTGCTCCACGGCGGCGGCCAGCAGCAACGGTGGCAGCAACGACAGCAGCAGCGGCAGGTAGAGCGTGATTTCCTGCCACAACGGCGTTACCGGCGGCAGCTGCAGCCCGCCCATGGCGACCATCAGGCCGCCGCTGAAGGACGTCAGGGTCACCAGCAGGGCGGTGCCGGCGAAGGGCAGCCGCACCGCCGCCAGCAGCAGCGGCAACGACAGGTAGACGAAGGGCGAAGGCAGCAGGCGCAAGGCCACAAGGGTCACCAGCAGCACCAGCGGCACATAGAAGAGCAGTTCGTGGGGGCGCTTCGGCGAGCGCAGGGACTGCAGGCCATGCTGCTGCAACTGCACCGTCAGCGGCAGGATCGACAGGGTGCCGAGCACCGCGCCTTCGTACCAGGACAGCCAGACCCGGCCGAAGCCGGCGTAACCGATGCTCTGCACGATCAGCGCACCCAGGGTGGAGCTGACCAGCGGCGGCACCATGGCCCCAAGCAGGATGAAGCGGAGAAAGGCCGACGGGCTGCGGCTCATGTTCAGCGCCACGCCGGTGCGGCGCAGCAGGAAGGCGGCGAGGGTCATCTCCAGCATGTTGGCCGGCAGGAAGCTGGCGGACATCGCGAGGGTGTCGCCCATCACCTGCCCGGCCAACATGTTGGCCACCAGCATCACGCCGAGCAGCGCCGGCCAGCGACGCAGCGGCTGGTTCCAGAGGAAGGTGATGCCGAAGGCGTTGGCGTACCAGAGGGTGGCGATGGTGCCCGGCTGGCGCGCCAGCCAGACGGCGCCCAGGGCGAGCACCAGGTAGCCGAAGAAGACCAGCGCCAGGGTCGGGCCGAGGCGCGCCGGAGCGGGCGGCAGGGCGTTCACGACCATGCGCGTCGACACGGGCAAGGGGCTGGACGACTGGGGATCACGGCTCATCTCCAGGGCTGGACGGCGGATAGGTGGGCTCGCCCTAGCAACAATAGCGAATGACGCGGCCCGCACAACAGCTGGCTGTGACGCTCAGCGCACTAGCCGGGCCACGCCCTCCCAGGGCGCGCCGACCAGCAGCTCGCCGCAACGCTGGCGAAGGAACTCGCGCAGCAGGTTCACCGGCTTGCTCAACTGGGCGCGATGGGGGCAGATCAGGTTCAGCGGCGTGGGCTCGCCCAGGTGATCCTCCAGCGCCAGCTGCAGGCGCCCGGCCCGTACATCGGCGGCGACGTCCAGCCAGGACTTGTACACCAGCCCCTGCCCGGCCACCGCCCAGCGGCGCACCACGTCGGCGTCATCGCAGACCCGGTCGCCGGCCACGGTGACGGTCTGGCTGCGCCGGCCCTCGTGGAATGTCCACTGGTCGTGCACGCGGCCACCCAGCACATAGAGCAGGCAGTTGTGCCGGTGCAGCTCCTCCGGCGTGCGCGGTTGGCCATGCCGGGCGAAGTAGCTCGGTGCGCCGCAGAGCACGCGTCGGTTGCCGGGAGCCAGGGGCAGCGCCACCAGGCTCGAGTCCTCCGGCTCGCCGGAGCGGATGGCGATGTCCACCGGCTGGCGGAACAGGTCGGCCACCTGGTCACTGAGGAACAGACGGACGGCGAGGCGCGGGTGCTCGGCCTGGAACTCGTCCAGCCAGGGCAGCAACACGTTGCGGCCGAAGTCCGAGGGTGCCGACAGCTGCAGCAGGCCGCCGATATCGCTCTTGCCGCCGGCCAGCTGCCGGCGGCCTTCGTCCAGGCTCTGCAACGCGGCACGGGCATGCGCCAGGTACTGCTCGCCCTCGGCGGTCAGGCGCAGGCTGCGAGTGGAGCGCGCGAACAGCCGCGCATCGAGACGCTGCTCCAGGCGCTTGAGCGCCGCGCTGGCCACCGCCGGGGAGATCTCCAGCTCGCGCGCGGCGGCCGAGAGGCTGCCACGGTCGGCGGTACGGACGAAGACGGTGAGGTCGTCGAGGCGCAGCATTTTCAAAATTCCTTTGAAAGACTGTCGCCTTCTAGCTGATTTTTCTGCGCCGCGAAATAGCCCAACCTATGCGCCATCTTTCCCGGAGAACCACCATGACCACGCCGCTGCACCTGATCGCCCACATCGACGCCCAGCCCGGCCAGGCCGAGGCGGTGGAAGCCGCCCTGCGCGAGCTGGTCGCCGCCAGCCGCAGCGAACCCGGCTGCCTGCAATACGACCTGCACCGCGACCGCGCCGACACCCTGCGCTTCGTCATGCTGGAGACCTGGCGCGACGCAGCCGCCCTCGAGGCGCACAAGGCCACCGCCCACTACCGCCACTTCGGCGACGCCCATGGCAGCCGCCTCAACGGCGTCACCCTCACCCTTCTCGATCGCCTCGCCTGAGCCCAGGAGCCCCCGATGAAAGCCATCGCCTATTACCAGTCCCTGCCCATCGACCACGCCGACTCGCTGCAGGACGTCGAACTGCCCGCCCCCACCCCGGGGCCCCGTGACCTGCTGGTGGAAGTCCGCGCCATCTCGGTGAACCCGGTGGACACCAAGATCCGCCGCAACGTGCAGCCGGAGAACGGCCAGGCCAAGGTGCTGGGCTGGGACGTGGCCGGCGTGGTCAAGGCCGTGGGCAGCGACGTGACCCTGTTCCAGCCGGGCGACGAGGTGTTCTACGCCGGCGCCCTGACCCGCCCGGGCGGCAACGCCGAGCTGCACCTCGTTGACGAGCGCATCGTCGGCAAGCGCCCGCAGAGCCTGGACTTCGCCCAGTCCGCCGCCCTGCCGCTGACCGCCATCACCGCCTGGGAGCTGCTGTTCGACCGCCTGGGCATCGCCGAAGGCAAGGCCGACCAGGGCCAGAGCCTGCTCATCGTCGGCGCGGCCGGCGGCGTGGGCTCCATCCTCGTGCAACTGGCCCGCCAGCTCACCGGCCTGACCGTGATCGGCACCGCCTCGCGCCCGGAAACCCAGGCCTGGGTCCGCGAGCTGGGCGCCCACCACGTCATCGACCACAGCCAGCCGCTGGCGGCCGAACTCAAGCGCATCGGCATCGACAGCGTCACCCACGTCGCCAGCCTGACCCAGACCGACCAGCACCTGGAGCAACTGGTGGAAGCCCTCGCGCCCCAGGGCAAGCTCGCCCTGATCGACGACCCGGCCGGCCTCGACGTGCTCAAGCTCAAGCGCAAGAGCATCTCGCTGCACTGGGAGTTCATGTACACCCGCTCGATGTTCGAGACCTGCGACATGATCGAGCAGCACAAGCTGCTGGACCGCGTCAGCGAACTGATCGACGCCGGCGTGCTGAAGACCACCGTCGGCGAACACTTCGGCCGCATCGACGCCGCCAACCTCAAGCGCGCCCATGCGCTGCTGGAAAGCGGCAAGGCCAAGGGCAAGATCGTGCTCGAAGGGTTCTGAGATTCGTCCGTCGCTGGGGTGTCCTCCCGGGCGCCCCAGCGCGAATGAATTCCCACGACGGCGACCCCATGCGCGGACATGACCACTGCGTAGGGTGGAGGTCGCTTTTTACCTCCACCAAGCGAGGCCGGGAATGGCATATCGTTTTGCCTGAAGCTCTGCACCGATGGGTTTCGCCGGGCTCTACCCATCCTACGAATACGCCGAGCCCACGTGGGAGAGAGCGAGGCGAACCCCGTGCTGGCAGGGTGCACTTTGTGGGCCCAGCGCCCTCCGTCGACGGGCAAGGCACCACCAGTCGGCCACTTGACCCGGATCATTTTCTGTCATCTAACCGGGTCTACACTGGGGGCTCACTTTCTCAGGGAGAGGGCACCATGAAAATCATCGTCCGACCGCTCCGTACCACCCAGGGCAACAGCTGGCAGGTCTGCATGGACCAGCACGCGGTGAGTTTCCGCAGCGAGGCCGAGGCCCGGCGCTTCGTCGCCACCCTGGAGGCGCGGCTCAAGGCGCCTCATGTCCTGCCGGAACCGGCACGACGGGCCGCGAGCTAGCCGAGCACCGACGGCTGGCCCCGGGTCAGCCGCCAGGTGACCAGCGACGCACACACGGCTCCGGCGCCGCACAGGCAGATCACCATCGCCATCGGCATCGCCGAGCCATCGTGCAACACCCCGACCAGCGCGGCGGCGCCCGCCGCCACGCTGAACTGCAGGCTGCCCATCAGCGCCGACGCACTGCCGGCATGGCGGCCCTGGCCGGCCATGGCGCTGGCCGAGGCGTTGGGAATGATGATGCCCAGGCTGGCGATGCAGCCGAACAGCGGCACCAGCAATGGCCACAGCGCCTCGGTATGCGCGTTGGCCACCGCCAGCAGCGCCAGTGCGCACCCCAGGTAGAACCACACCACCCGCCGCATCCAGTAGGCCGGCCCGCCGAAGCGCATCAGCCAGGCGTTGACCTGGGCCACCAGGATGAAGCCCAGGGCGTTGCCGCCGAACAGCCAGCCGTAGTGCTCCGCCGGCACGCCGTAGAGTTCGATGAAGACGAAGGGCGAGCCGGCGATGTAGGCGAACATCCCGGCCATCGACAGGCCGCCGGTCAGGGCATAGCCGATGAACACCCCGTCCCCCAGCAACCGCTTGTACTGGCCCAGGGCACCGCGTAGCGGCGGGCGCTCGTCGCCAGTGGTCAGGGTCTCCGGCAGCCACAGGTAGACGCCGGTGAGCACCAGGGCGCTGAACAGGGTCAGCCCGAAGAAGATCGACGGCCAGCCGAACAGGTCCAGCAGCAACCCGCCGCCCAGGGGCGCGAGGATGGGCGCCAGGCCCATCACCAGCATCAGCTGCGAGAACACCTTGGCCGAGGCGATGGGGTCGCAGAGATCGCGCACCACCGCCCTTGAGACCACCATGCCCGCGCAACCGCCCAGGGCCTGGACGAAGCGCGCGCCGATCAGCCACTCCAGGCTCGGCGCCATCGCGCAGGCCACCGACGCCAGGGTGAACAGGCTCACCCCCACCAGCAGCGGCAGGCGCCGGCCAAAGCGGTCGGCGATGGGGCCGTAGAGCAACTGCCCGATGGCCAGGCCGATGAAGTAGGACGCCAGGCTCAGCTGCACGTGCTCCACGTCGGTGGAGAAGGCCAGGGCCAGCGCCGGGAAGCTCGGCAGGTAGAAATCGATGGCCATCGGGCCGAAGGCACTGAGCGACCCGAGGATCAGCAGGATGCGGAAATTCATGGTTCACCTGAAAACAGGGCGCCGCCCCGAAGGCGGCGCCGTGGACTGCAAAAAAGACCGTGAAGCGGGCATGCGGTTCGATGTTCAAGGGCGTCCCGCGCTGGCGGGAATGGCGCCGGGCGTCACTCGGCGACCGGTGCCTTCTTCTTGCGCCCCAACCTGTCGGCGGCGGATTCCACCAGCAGATAGAACATCGGGATGAGGAAGGTTGCCAGCAACGTGGCGGCAAGCATACCGCCAATCACGCCGGTACCGATCGAATGTCGGCTCGCCGAGCCGGCGCCGCTGCTGATGGCCAGCGGCACGCACCCGAGGATGAAGGCCAGCGAGGTCATGACGATGGGTCGGAAGCGCAGCTTGGCCGCCTCCAGCGCCGACTCGAAGATGCCCATGCCCTCTTCGCGGCAGAGCACCGCGAACTCGATGATGAGGATGGCGTTCTTCGCCGCCAGGCCGATCAGGGTCACCAGCCCGACCTGGAAGTACACGTCGTTGGACAGACCGCGCAGCCACACCGCGAGGATGGCGCCGAACACCGCGAAAGGCACGGCGGTGACCACGGCGATGGGCAGGGTCCAGCGCTCGTACTGGGCGGCGAGGATGAGGAACACCAGCACCAGGCCGAAGATGAAGGCCTTGCTGCCCGAGCCCTGGGTGGCCAGTTCCTGGTAGGCCGAGCCGATCCAGCCGATGCTGTAGTCCTCGCCCAGCACCTCGTCCGCCACCTCCTGCATCGCCGCCAGGGCCTGGCCGGAGCTGTAGCCCGGCGCCGGGCCGCCGAGGATCTTGGCCGCCGGGTAGACGTTGAAGCGTGCATAGGAGTCCGGCCCGAGGATGCGCTGCACACGCACCAGGGACGACAGCGGCACCAGGTCGCCGGAGGCCGAGCGCACGTACACCTGGCTCAGGTCCTCGGGCTTGCGGCGGAACTCGGATTCGGCCTGCAGGCTCACCTGCCAGGTGCGCCCGTAGAGGGTGAAGTCGTTGACGTAGTAGCTGCCGAAGGTGGACTGCATGGCGGTGAACACATCGTTCACCGCCACCCCCAGCGCGCGGGCCTTGGTGCGGTCCAGGTCGACGTAGTACTGCGGCACGTTGGCGTTGAAGGTGGTGTTGACCCCCACCAGCTCCGGGCGCTTGGAGATGGCGCCGATGAACTTGGTGACCGTCTCCTCCAGCTGCGCGACGCTGCCGCCGGAGCGGTCCTGGATGTACGCCTCGAAGCCGCCGGTGGTGCTCATGCCGGTGATCGGCGGCGGGTTGAAGGTCATCACCACGCCGTCTTTCTGCCCGGCGCCCATGGCCATGAAGGCCGGCGGCAGGTTGCGCGCATCCAGCTCGTCGGTGGTGCGCTCCTTCCAGTCCTTCAATGGCACGAAGGACACCCCGGCGTTGCTGCGGGTGCCGAAGGTGAGCACGTCGAAGCCGGCGAAGGTGACCACGTCCTGCACCGCCGGGTGCTTCATCAACTGCTGGGTCACCGCGCTGGTGACCTCCTCGGTGCGGGTCAGGGAGGCGGCCGGCGGCAGGAAGTAGGCGTTGATCACGTAACCCTGGTCCTCATCCGGCACCAGCGAGCCGGGCACCCGGCCGAACAGCATGACCATCAGCGCGATCATCCCGCCGAACAGCAGCAGGCCGATGACGCTGCGCTTGAGGAAGAAGCGCACGCCGGCGGTGTAGCCGTCGGTGGCGCGATCGAAGAAGCGGTTGAACCAGCGGAACGGCGCCGCCGGCTCCTCGTGGGTGGGCTTGAGCAGCAGGGCGCAGAGCGCCGGCGACAGGGTCAGCGCGACGATGCCGGAGATCACCACCGACACCGCGATGGTGATCGCGAACTGCTTGTACATCTGCCCCGCCAGGCCGCCGAGGAAACCCACCGGGATGAACACCGCGCACAGCACCAGCACGATGGCGACGATGGGACCGGTGACCTCCTCCATGGCCTTGATCGAGGCCTCGCGCGGGCCGAGCTTCTCGGTGCGCATCACCCGCTCGACGTTCTCCAGCACCACGATGGCATCGTCCACCACGATGCCGATGGCCAGCACCATGCCGAACAGGGTCAGCAGGTTGATCGAGAACCCGAGCATGTACATGCCGGCGAAGGTGCCGATCAGCGACACCGGGATGGCCAGCACCGGAATCAGCGTGGCACGCCAGTTCTGCAGGAAGATGAAGACCACCAGCATCACCAGCACCAGGGCCTCGACGAAGGTATGGATCACCTCCTCGATGGAGACCTTGACGAACTTGGTGGTGTCGTAGGGGATCTTGTAGGCGATGCCGTCGGGGAAGCGCTTCTCCAGGCGCTTCATGGTGTTCTCCACCGCCTCGGCGGTGTCCAGGGCGTTGGCACCGGGTTGCAGGTAGATGCCGAAGGCGGCGTTCTGCTGGCCATTCAGCGAGGTCATCAGCGAATAGTCCTGGGCGCCCAGTTCCACCCGCGCCACGTCCTTGAGCAGCAGGCTGGCACCGGTGGAGTCGGTACGCAGGATGACGCTCTCGAACTCCTTCGGCTCGGTGAAGCGGCCCTTGGTGGTGACGGTGTAGGTGAAGTCCTGGGGCTGGTTCAGGGGCTGCTTGCCGAAGCTGCCGGCGGCGAACTGGGAGTTCTGCTCCTGGATGGCCTTGACCACGTCGGTGGGGGTCAGGTCGTACTGCGCCAGCTTGTCCGGCCGCAGCCAGATGCGCATGGAGTAGTCCTTGGAGCCGAACTGGCTGGCATCGCCCACGCCGGGGATGCGCTTGAGCTCGTCGATCACGTTGATCAGCGCGTAGTTGCTGATGTAGATCGGGTCGCGGGAGTCGTCCGGGGAGAACAGCGTCACCACCTGGAGGATGTCGGAGGATTTCTTCTCCACCTTCACGCCCTGCCGGCGTACTTCCTCGGGCAGCTTGGCCAGCGCGGCCTGCACCTTGTTGTTGACGTCGATGGTGGCCTGGTCCGGATCGGTGCCCACCTGGAAGTACACGGTCAGGCTCATGGCGCCGTTGCTGTCGGAGTTGGACAGCTGGTAGATCATGCCCTGGACCCCGTTGATCTCCTGCTCCAGCGGCGCCGCCACGGTCTCGGCGATGACCTGGGAGCTGGCGCCCGGGTAGCTGGCGGAGACCGACACCTGGGGCGGCAGGATCTCCGGGTACTGGGCGATGGGCAGCGCACGCATGGCCGCGAGGCCGCCCAGGATGATGACGATGGAGATGACTGCGGCGAACACCGGGCGGTCGATGAAGAAGCGTGAGATCACGGCGGACGCTCCTCAGGACTGTTTCGGCTGGTCGGCGGGCTTGTCCTGCGCTTCGACGGCCTTGACGGGCGAGTCGGGCCGCACCTTCGGCAAGCCCTCGACGATGACCCGGTCGCCTTCGGCGACGCCGGACTCTATGACCCAACGCCCCTCGGAGGTGTCGCCGGTCTTCACCTCGCGCACCCGTGCGACACCGTCCTTGTCCACCACGTAGACGAAGGTGCCGCGCGGCCCCTGGGCCAGGGCTCGCTCGGGCACGGTGATCGCCCTGGGCCGGCTCAGGCCCTTGACCAGCACCCGCACGAACTGCCCCGGCAACAGCTTCTGCTCGGGGTTGGGCACCACGGCGCGGGCGCTGACGGTGCCGGTGCCGGTGTTGACGAAGCTGTCGGTGAAATCGACGCGCCCCTCCAGCGGGTAGGTGGAGCCGTCGCCGAACTTGAGCACGGCGGCCATCTTGCCGCCCTCGGGCAGGGTCAGCTTGCCGGTCTGCACGTCCTCGCGGATGCGCTCGGCCTCGGTGTCCGGGTAGCCGAAGTTGACGTAGATGGGGTCGAGCTGGGTGAGCTGGGTCAGCAGGCTGGAATTGGGGTCGCCGGCCACCACCAGGCTGCCTTCGGAGCGGGTCTCCTTGCTGGTCATGCCGGTGATGGGCGCCTCCACCGTGGTGTAGTCGAGGTCGATCTGCTTGGCCTGTACGTTGGCCTCGGCGGCCTGCACGTTGGCCTTGCTCTGCTCGAAGTTGGAGACGGCGTTGTCCAGCTCGCTCTCGCTGGCGAAGCCCTTCTTCTGCAGCTCGCGGATGCGCTTGAGGTCACGCTCGGTCTGGCGGTAGCGCGCCTGCTCCTGGGCCAGCGCGCCCTTGGCGCTGGCCAGGGCGGCCTGGTAGGTGCGCGGGTCGATGCGGAACAGCACCTGGCCCTTCTGCACCTTGCTGCCTTCCTGGTAGGTGCGTTCCTGGAGGATGCCGCTGACCTGGGCACGGACCTCCACCTCGCGGTAGCCGGCGGTACGCCCGGCGTATTCCAGGGTCATCGGCAGGGGCGCCGCCTTCACCGTTTCCACCAGCACTTCCGGGGGCGGCGGGGCCGCCTTGGCCGGAGCCTCGGCCGCCTTGGCGACCAGGCTCAGCGAGGCCAGGGCGAACGCGCAAAGCCGCAGGGAAAAGGCGAAAGAGGGTAATAGCGGCATCGTGCGTCTCCATTCCATGACAGCGCCTGGTTGGCAAAAACAGGAATCAGGTCAAGGCTGGATACATGCATTCACGTTGGTAAAAGCAGTATCCGACTGCAAAATCGGTAAACTCTGGCCCCCGAGCAAGAAGCCTAGACAGTATTCGTCCAACTGCTATGCGCAGAACCAAAGAAGAAGCGGAAAAGACCCGCACCGATATCCTGGCCGCCGCCGAGGTCCTGTTCCTCGAGAACGGCGTCGCCCACACGTCCCTCGAGCAGATCGCCCGGGCGGCGGGCGTCACCCGTGGCGCCGTCTACTGGCACTTCCAGAACAAGGCCCACCTGTTCCACGAGATGCTCAACCAGGTGCGCCTGCCGCCGGAGCAGATGGCCCAGCGCCTGCACGGCGCCGAAGGTCGCGACCTGCTGCAGTCGTTGCTGGAACTGTGCGTCGAGGCCATCACCAGCCTGGCGCTCGACCAGCAGCGCCATCGCATCTTCACCATCCTCCTGCACCGCTGCGAGTTCACCGAGGAACTGCGCGAGGCGGAGGATCGCCATAACGCCTTCGTCAACCAGTTCATCGACCTGTGCGAGGCGCTGTTCGCCCGCCCGGGCTGCGTCGAGCGCCTGCTGGACGGGCTCACCCCGCGCCTGGCATCGCGCGCCTTGCACGCGCAGATGATCGGGTTGTTCACCGACTGGACGCGCGACCCCGAGCTTTTCGACCCGCAGCGCGAGGCCGGCGTGCTGGTGGGCACCCTGTTCCGCGGGTTGTTCCGCGACTGGGACCAGGACGCCTGACCGGTCCTCAGGCCGCTTCGGCCGCGTAGCCTTCCTCGCGGATGGCCGCCAGCACCTCGTCCAGGGGCAGCCGGCTGGCCACGCGCACCTCGCCCGCGCCCAGGTCGACCTGGACCTCGGCCGCCGGGTCGCGGCTCTGCACCGACCGGGTGATGGCGCGGACGCAGTGGCCGCAGGACATGCCGCTTACCTTGAGAATCTGCATGATCGACTCCTTGCTCGATGGGACTGGAACCAGTCTCGGGCTTGCCACCGTGGCAAGGTCAAGCGTGCGGCGATCCCCTACACTCGATGCATGCCGTCCCGGAGTCGCCGCCATGTCCCCCACCCGCCTCTGCCTGATCGCCCTGCTCGCCCTCACCGGCTCTGCCCAGGCCCAATCCCCCATCGACTACGGCGTGCTGATCGTCAGCCGCGAACGCGTCGAACTGCCCACCAGCTGCGACGTCGGCCTCTACCTGCAGGACCAGCTCGCCGCGCGCCTGGTGCAGGGCGAAAGCATCGCCTTCAACCTGCCGCCAGGCCCGGTCGCCATCCGCCTCGGCCTGCTCGGCCCCGGCCGCTGCAAGCCCGGCATCGAGCAGCAGCGCCTGCAGTCCATCAGCCTGGAAGCCGGCGAAGTGCGCAGATACCGCCTGGCGATGAACACCGCCGGCCTGTACCTGACCCCGGCGCTGGCCAATCCCTGACCGACAGCGCCCGCCCAAGCGGGGCCTCCCGGCTCGCGAGGATGCAGATGAACGCACCGTCATTCCCGCGAACGCGGGAACCCACTGGGAAGGGGTGCCGGGCCATCGCGGATGAATCCGCTCCCACAAAGAAGCACGTGCTCATAAGGACGCCGTGCGCGCCGGGTAGATCGCCGGGCGAATGAATTCGCCCCTACAGATGGAGCGCTGCGACAACTCGCCGCTTGACCTTGCCCTCGTGTCAAGGTCGATCCTGTGGGCAATCCACGAGGAATTGCCCCATGAGCCCATCCGTTTCGTTCGACCTGCCGATTGCCGGGATGACCTGCGCCAGCTGCGCCGGGCGTGTAGAGCGTGCCCTGGCCAAGGTGCCGGGTGTAGAGAGCGCCAGCGTCAACCTCGCCACCGAGCGGGCCCGCGTGCAAGCGCCGGGCGACAGCCTGCCGGCCCTGCGCGCGGCGGTGGAGGCCGCCGGCTACGACGTGCCGGGCCAGCGCCTGGAACTGGCCATCGACGGCATGACCTGCGCCAGTTGCGTGGGCCGTGTCGAGCGCGCCCTGGCCAAGGTGCCGGGCGTCGGCGAGGTGGCGGTGAACCTCGCCACCGAGCGCGCCCACCTGCTGCTGCTCGGCGAGGTGGAACGCAGCACGCTGCTGCAGGCCGTCGAACGCGCCGGCTACCACGCCCGCGCCCTGGATACGGATGCGCCGCGCAGCGATGACAACGCCAGCCGCCTGCGTCGCGAACGCTGGGCGCTGCTCGTCGCCCTCGCCCTGGCGCTGCCCCTGGTGCTGCCGATGCTGGTGGCGCCCTTCGGCCTGCACTGGATGCTGCCGGCCTGGGCGCAGTTCGCCCTGGCCACGCCGGTGCAATTCATCCTCGGCGCGCGCTTCTACCGCGCCGCCTGGAAGGCCGTGCGCGCCGGCGCCGGCAACATGGACCTGCTGGTGGCCATCGGCACCAGCGCCGGCTACGGCCTGAGCCTCTACCAGTGGGCCACCGCCCACCCCGGCCACATGCCGCACCTGTACTTCGAAGCCTCTGCCGTGGTCATCGCCCTGGTGCTGCTGGGCAAGTACCTGGAAAGCCGCGCCAAGCGCCAGACCAGCGCCGCCATCCGCGCCCTCGAAGCGCTGCGCCCGGAACGGGCCATCCGCCTGCGCGACGGCCGTGAGGAAGAAGTGGCCATCGCCGAACTGCGCCTGGGCGACGAGGTGCTGGTGAAGCCGGGCGAGCGCTTCCCGGTGGACGGCGAGGTGCTGGAAGGCCAGAGCCACGCCGACGAGGCGCTGATCAGCGGCGAGAGCCTGCCGGTGCCCAAGCGCCCCGGCGACAGCGTCACTGGCGGAGCCATCAACGGCGAAGGCCGCCTGCGGGTACGCACCAGCGCTATCGGCGGCGAAACCGTGCTGGCACGCATCATTCGCCTGGTGGAAGACGCCCAGGCGGCCAAGGCGCCGATCCAGAAGCTGGTGGACCGGGTCAGCCAGGTGTTCGTCCCGGCAGTGCTGCTGATCGCCCTGGCCACCCTCGGCGGCTGGCTGCTGGCCGGCGCGCCTCTGGAAACCGCGCTGATCAACGCCGTCGCCGTGCTGGTGATCGCCTGCCCCTGCGCCCTCGGCCTGGCCACGCCGACGGCGATCATGGCCGGCACCGGCGTGGCGGCCCGCCACGGCATCCTGATCAAGGACGCCGAGGCCCTGGAGGTGGCCCACGCGGTCACAGCCGTGGCCTTCGACAAGACCGGCACCCTCACCTCCGGCACCCCGCGCATCACCAACCTGGCCGCCGCCGATGGCGACGAAGCCGCCCTGCTGCAATGGGCCGGTGCCCTGCAACGCGGTAGCGAACACCCGCTGGCCAAGGCGGTGCTCGATGCCTGCGACGAGCGCGGGCTGACGGTGCCGGAGGTGCACGACAGCCAGTCCCTGACCGGGCGCGGCATCCAGGGCGTGGTCGAGGACCGCCTGCTGGCACTGGGCAACCGTCGGCTGCTGGACGAACAGGGGCTCGATGGCGGCGCACTGCTGGAATCGGCCACGGCCTGGGAAGCCCAGGGCCGTACCCTGTCCTGGCTGCTGGCGCTGCAACCCCAGGCCCGGGTGCTCGGGCTCTTCGCCTTCGGCGACAGCCTCAAGGACGGTGCCCGCGAGGCCCTCCAGGCCCTGCGCGAGCGCCACATCGCCAGCCACCTGATCACCGGCGACAACCGTGGCAGCGCCCGGGTGGTGGCCGAGGCGCTGGGCATCGACGACGTGCACGCCGAAGTGCTGCCGGCGGACAAGGCCGCCGAGGTGGCCCGGCTCAAGGCCGGCGGCGCGGTGGTGGCGATGGTCGGCGACGGCATCAACGACGCCCCCGCCCTGGCCGCCGCCGATGTCGGCATCGCCATGGGCGGGGGGACCGACGTGGCCATGCACGCGGCCGGCATCACCCTGATGCGCGGCGACCCGCGCCTGGTCCCCGCCGCCCTGGAGATCGCCCGGCGCACCTATGGCAAGATCCGCCAGAACCTGTTCTGGGCCTTCATCTACAACCTGGTGGGCATCCCGCTCGCCGCCGCCGGCCTGCTCAACCCGGTGGTCGCCGGCGCGGCGATGGCGCTCTCCAGCGTCAGCGTGGTGAGCAACGCCCTGCTGCTGAAGACCTGGAAACCGGCCGGGGAGAAAACCAGGCGAGACTGAAACGGGAGGCTGTCTTCGAGTGGTCCCCCCGCGTTCGCGAGGGTGACGGTGCCGATGGACAGCCCGCCGCCTCCCGTCATCCCCGCGAACGCGGGGACCCACTGAACAGCTGCACGGGCCCAACCACGAGGAGCACCCCATGAACATCGGCCAGGCCGCGAAGAAGAGCGGGCTCACCGCGAAGATGATCCGCTACTACGAATCCATCGGCCTGCTGCCGGAGGCCGGTCGCAGCGACAGCGGCTACCGCCAGTACAGCCAGCAGGACCTGCACAGCCTGGCGTTCATCCGCCGCTCGCGGGACCTGGGCTTCTCCCTGGAGGAGGTCGGCAAGCTGCTGCAGCTATGGCAGGACCGGGGCCGCGCCAGCGCCGACGTCAAGGCACTGGCCCGCGACCATATCGAAGAACTTAACCGCAAGATCGCCGAGCTGGCGGGGCTGCGCGACACCCTGCAGGAACTGGTGGATCACTGCCAGGGCGATCACCGCCCCGACTGCCCGATCCTCAAGGACCTGGAGTCGGGTGGCTGCTGCCACTGAGCAGGCGGCCGAACAGCCCCTTGGGCAGCACGGTGATCGCCAGGCCGACGAAGACGATGACGCAAGCCAGCCAGCCCGCCGGGCTCAGCGCCTCGTCCAGCAGCAACCAGCCGGACAGCAGCCCGGAGATCGGCACCGCCAGGGCGAAGGGGGTGACCAGGCTCGCCGGGTGACGACTGAGGAGGAAGCTCCAGATGGCGAAGCCCAGGGTGGTGGCGCCGAAGGCCACGAACAGCAGCGAACCGTAGCCCACCAGGGTCGCGTGCTCGAACGCCGCGGCCATCGCCTGCGGCCCCTCGAACACCCAGGACAGCGCCAGCAGCGGCAAGGGCGGCACCAGGCTCACCCAGCAGATCAGCCGCAGCATGTCGCTGGCGCCCGCGCGCTTGGTGGCGATGTTGGCGAAGGCCCAGGCGAGGGCCGCCACCAGCACCAGCGCGAAGGCCAGCAGGCTGTCACCCATGGGCCGCTCCAGGCCGATCAGCACCAGGCCGGACGCCGCCAGCGCCAGGCCCAGCACGCCGCGCCGGCTGGGGCGCTCGCCCAGCAGCAGGGCGGCGATGAGGATGGTGAAGAACACCTGGCTCTGCAGCACGAGCGAGGTCAGCCCCGCCGGCATGCCGATCTTCATGCCGATGAACAGCACGCCGAACTTGAACACCCCCAGCAGCAGGCCGATCTGCACGATCCGCCACAGCGGCGCCGGCATCGGCCCGCGCAGGAACAGCAGCGGCGTCGCCGCCAGGGCGAAGCGCAGGGCGCAGAACAGCAGCGGCGGGAATTCCGCGAGGCCGAGCTTGATGACGACGAAGTTGACGCCCCAGACCAGGGTGACCAGCAGGGCGAGGAGGATGTGTGGCAAGGGCATGGCGTGCACTCGTAGGGCGAGCAGGCAACGCTAGCAGGTCATCGGACACCTGTATGGATACAGATGCCCGCAAATGGCGGAGTACAGGGATGCGCCCATGAAAAAGCCCCCGGAGGCGCGCCTACCTGGGTAGGCACCCCTCCGGGGGCTCGGCGTGAGCCGGTGCGGGCGCGATCAGGCCTGGGATTGCAGGTAGTTCTCCAGGCCCACGCGGTCGATCAGGCCCAGTTGCTGTTCCAGCCAGTAGGCGTGGTCTTCCTCGGTGTCCTGCAACTGCAGGGCGAGGATGTCGCGGCTGACATAGTCCTTGTGCTTCTCGCACAGGGTGATGCCCTTGCTCAGCGCGGCACGTACTTCGTATTCGAGATTGAGGTCCGAGCGCAGCATCTCCGGCACGGTGGCACCGGGGTGGATGGCCTTGGGCGTCATGTCCGGGGTGCTTTCGAGGAAGAGGATGCGCTTGAGCAGGGCATCGGCGTGCTCGGTCTCCTCCTCCATCTCGTGGTTGATGCGCTCGAAGAGCTTGGTGAAGCCCCAGTCCGCGTACATCCGCGAATGCAGGAAGTACTGGTCGCGAGCGGCCAGCTCGCCGCGCAGCAGATCCTTCAGGTATTCGACGACTTCGAGTTGCCCTTGCATGCGTGTTCTCCCCTGCAAACGCGGTGATCCGAGGGCGCAATGGTCCTGCGCGGATCGGCCCCGGTCAAGCGAGCCGATGCCGCAGTGTCAATTCTGCATCCAGGGCGGGGGTGGCGGCTCGTCGCGGGCCTTGTCCTCGTCCTCGTTGAGCAGCGCCTGGCGCCGGGCTTCCTCGGCCAATGCGGCCTTGATCTCGCGCATCACCGCGTCGACGTCGGCGGTGTCCTCCGGCTCGGCGAACTCGCCGGTGAGCTTCGCATCCGGAGTCAGCTTGCCGTCCTCGTAGAGCGCCCACATTTCCTTGGCGTAACGGGTGTAGAGCAACTCGGGGGCGAACTGGCCGAAATAGGACGCCATGTTGCCGACATCACGCTCCAGCATGCGGAAGGCGTGGTTGTTGCCGGCGGCATCCACCGCCTGCGGCAGGTCGATGATCACCGGGCCGTACGGATCGAGCAGGACGTTGAACTCCGACAGGTCGCCATGGACCAGGCCGGCGCAGAGCATCTTGACGATCTCGCCGATCATGAAGGCGTGGAATTCGCGGGCATCCTCGGGCGTCAGGTCGACGTCGTTGAGGCGCGGCGCGGCGTCCCCGTAGCCGTCGGTGACCAGCTCCATCAGCAGCACGCCATCGAGGAAGTCGTAGGGCTTGGGCACGCGCACGCCCGCCGCGGCCAGGCGGAACAGGGCCGCGACCTCGGCGTTCTGCCAGTTCTCCTCCTGCTCCTTGCGCCCGTACTTCGAGCCCTTGGCCATGGCCCGGGCGTCACGGCTGTTACGGACCTTGCGACCCTCCTGGTACTCGGCAGCCTGGCGGAACCCGCGCTTGTTGGCCTCCTTGTAGACCTTCGCGCACCGCAACTCGCCGCCACAACGCACAACGTAGACCGATGCTTCCTTGCCACTCATCAGGGGCCTGACCACTTCGTCGATCAGGCCGTCTTCCACCAACGGTTCAATGCGTTTTGGAGTCTTCATGCTGCTTTGTAGCCAATCCTCTGTTTGCGGGCGGACATCGTCCGACTTTATACGGCATGCGGGCCCGCGCGACTATCCGCGACGCGCCAGACTGTGGCGCAACGCATCCATGGCGTAACGCACCTTGGCCGGCTGGGCGTCGCGGCGCGGGGTGACGATGTAGAGCCCCATGGGGCCGGGCTGCCAGTCCGGCAGCACGCGCAGCAGGCGACCGCTGGTCAGCTCCTCGGTGATCTCCGGTTCCGGCTGCAGCGAGAGGCCGAAGCCGGCCAGGGTGAAGCTGCGGGTGGACAGGATGTTGTTGCACACCACCCGGCTCTCGATGCGCAGGCGCTGCACCTCGCCGCCCGGCCCGTGCAGGGTCAGCGGCCCCTGGTGGCGGTCGCTGCCGAGGGTCACCCAGTCCAGCGCCAGCAGTTGCTCCGGCCGCCGGATGTCGGGGTGTCGGGCCAGGTAGGCCGGCGCACAGCACAGCAGCATCGGCCAGTCGCCGACATGCCGCGCCACCAGGCTGGAGTCCTCCAGGGTGCCGACGCGGATGGCCAGGTCGATGCGCTGCTCCACCAGGTCGATCTGCTCGTCGTGGAAGAACAGCCGCAGGCTCAGCCCCGGGTGCGCCTCCAGCAGGGGCGCCAGGGCCTCGGTCACCACGCGGCCGGAGAAGCCCACGGGCGCGGCGATGCGCAACTCCCCCACCGGCGCGTCGCGCAGCTCCGCCAGGCGCTGCTCGGCCTGCTGCGCCAGCTCCAGCACCTGGGCGCAGCTGCGGTAGAACAGGCTGCCGGCCTCGGTCAGGGTCAGCTTGCGGGTGGTGCGATGGAGCAGGCTGACCCGGGTCGACTCCTCCAGCCGGCGGATCTGCTGGCTGACCGCCGAGGCACTCATGCCCAGCGCCTCGCCTGCGGCGACCATCGAGCCCTTCTCCACGACCATGGCGAACACCGCCATGCGTTTGAGCTGCTCCATTCGTAAGCCCTGCTTAATTGTGAAAGCGCTTTCTGCCACTTTTTCTGCCGATTATCCAGAAGTCATGATTCATCACCTCGAATCACCCACCTCGATCACTGGAGAACAGCATGAAGATCGCCCTCATCGGTGCCACCGGTTTCGTCGGCTCCGCCGTGGTCACCGAAGCCCTGCAACGTGGCCACCAGGTCACCGCCCTGGTCCGTCACCCGGAAAAGCTCCCCACCCACGAACGCCTGAGCGCGCTGCGGGCCGATATCCACGACAGCACCGCCACCGCGCGGCAACTGGCCGGCCATGACGCGGTGATCCACGCCTTCAATCCGGGCTGGGGCCGCGACGACATCCGCGAGCAATTCATCGCCGGCACCCGCTCGATCTTCGAAGCCGTCAACCGGTCCGGGGTCCGCCGCCTGCTGGTGGTCGGCGGGGCCGGCAGCCTCTATGTCGCCCCCGGCCTGCAATTGATCGATACCCCGGATTTCCCCGCCGAATACAAGGAAGGCGCCGAGGGTGCGCGCCAGGCGCTCAACCTGATCCAGGCCGAAACCGCGCTGGACTGGAGCTTCATCTCGCCGCCCGCCCTGCTGCAGCCCGGCGAGCGCACCGGCCGCTTCCGCCTCGGCGGCAACGAACTGCTGATGGACGGCGACCACCCGGCGAGCCTCTCAGTGGCCGACCTGGCCGTGGCCATCGTCGACGAACTGGAAAACCCGCAGCACATCCGCCAGCGCTTCACCGTGGGTTATTGACGGTTTCCAGTGGGTCCCCGCCTGGCGGGGATGACGGACTGCGCATGCGCGGGGCTCTCCAGCCGTACCGTCACCCTCGCGAAAGCGGGGGCCACTGAACGACCCGCCCGCTCCACACGACGAACAGGAACCCAGCATGAGCCTCACCGCCTCCGCCCATGTCGCCACCGACACCCCGGCGCGCTACATCAGCCGCCTGTGCAAGCACTTCGCCCACCGCATCCCGGTCAGCTTCGACGAGCACCAGGGGCGCATCGAGTTCGACTTCGGCCTCGGCACGCTGCACGCCGAAGCCGGCGGCCTGACCCTCAGGGTCGAAGCCGCCGACGACGAGAAACTGGAACAGATGAAGAACGTGATCGCCAGCCACTTCGAACGCTTCGCCTGGCAGGAAGCCCTGCAGCTCGACTGGCGCTGAACGGCGCCAAGGCGCTCACTCCGGCAACGTCAGCTCGATGCTCTCGGCGATGGAATCCTCCAGGCGCTGCAGCTCGCCCTCGATGGCGCTGCGGCTGTCGGCATGGCGTTCCGCGATGCGGGCGAAGCCATCGGCCACTTCGAGGAAGGCCAGCACCACCAGCGGGTCGAACTCGCTGCCGCTGCCGGCGCTGATGCGCATCACCGCCTCGTCGCCGCTCAGGCGGCTGCGGTAGGGGTGGTAGCGGGTGAGCTCGTCGTAGCAGTCGACCAGGGCCATCAGGCGTGCGGACAGCGGGATCTGGTCGCCACGCAGGCCCTGTGGATAACCCGAGCCGTCCCAGCGCTCGTGGTGGCCGTACTGGATCTCCTTGGCATAGGTGAGGAAGCTCTGCCCCACCCCACCCAGGCGCGCCTCGGCGCGCTCCAGCGCTTCGCGGCCGAGCCGGGTATGGCTCTGCATGAGGCGCAGGTCGTCGCCCTCCAGTTGCCCCGGGTTGAGCAGCACGCGATCGGGCAGCGCCACCTTGCCGATGTCGTGCAGCAGTGCCGACTTGGCCATCAGCGCGATGCGCTCCTCGGTCAGCTCGTCCGCCATGCCCGGCTGCTGCCGCGCCAGCGCGCCGCCCAGCAGGCGCATGTACAGCTCGACACGCAGCAGGTGATTGCCGTCGGGGTTGTCGCGCAGGTCGGCCAGGCCCGCCAGGGCTTCGATCGTGGCGTAGTGCAGGTGGTGGATCTCGCGGGTGCGGCGGCGCACTTCCAGTTCCAGGTACTCGCTCTTGTCGCGCAGGAAGTCGGCCGTGGCCTTGAGCTGCAACTGGGCCTGCACCCGCGCCAGGACGATGGGCGGGCTGATCGGCTTGGTGATGTAGTCCACCGCGCCCAGGTCGAAGCCCTTCTGCTCGTCCGCCATCTCGCTGCGGGCAGTGAGGAAGATCACCGGGATATCGCGGGTGGCGGCATCGGCCTTGAGCCGCGCACAGACTTCGTAGCCGTCCATCTCCGGCATCATCACATCCAGCAGGATCAGGTCCGGGCGCATGTTCCCGGCGGCGATCCTCAGCGCCTTGGCACCACTGCCGGCGACCTTGACCCGATAGCGGTCCATCAGCAGCTCGCTCATGAGCTCGAGGTTGTCCGGGGTGTCGTCCACCACCAGGATCACCTCGCGATCCGGTCTGTCCAGCATGCCGACCATGTGGCGCACCTCGTCAGAGTGAAATGTCGCGTTGCCCCGCCATCTCCCGCAGCACCGCCAGGGCGGTCTCGAAGTCGTAACCCCGCACCGCCGCCTCCAGGGGGCCATAGCCTTCATTGAAGGCGCTGCGCAGCAATTGCGCCTGTTCTTCGAAGAGCTTTCCGGCGCGCGGATCGTCGTCCTCGAAGAGCTGCGCCAGGCGCTTGCACAGGGGCGCCAGGTGCGCCGGGTCGCAGGGGGCGGCATCGGGCTCCGGGCGCTGCTCGCGCAGGAGCTCGTCGATGGCTCCGACCAGCGCCAGCAACGGCGGTTCCAGCTCCAGCAACTGGCGCTCCAGCTGGGCCAGGCGCGCGCCCTGGCCGATGCCGCGCTCCAGCGCCTCGGCCTGGGCCTGCAACTGCGCCGCCCCCAGGTTGCCGGCCAGCCCACGCAGGCTGTGGGCCAGGCGCTCGGCGCGCTCGCGGTCGCCATCGCCGAGGGCCTGGCGCAATTCGGCGGCGAACTGCCGCTGGCCCTTGGCGAACTTGCCCAGCAGTCCCAGGTAGGCCTGCTGCTTGCCCAGCACCCGGCGCAGGCCATTGGCGAGGTCGATGCCCGGCAGCCGCCAGTCCGGCAGGCCGACGGCGGCGGCCGTCTTCACCTCGCCCCGCGGCCCCTCGCTGCGCAGCCAGCGGCGCAGGGTGGCCCACAGCTCCAGGGGCTCGATAGGCTTGCCGACGTGGTCGTTCATGCCTGCCTGGAGGCAGCGCTCGCGGTCACCGGGCAGGGCGTTGGCGGTCATGGCGATGATCGGCAGGTCGCGCAGGCGCGGGTCGCGGCGCAGCTCGCGGGTGGCTTCCAGGCCGTCCATCTCCGGCATCTGCATGTCCATCAGCACCAGCGCGTAGTAGTCCGGCGGCTGCCAGCGCAGGCGGTCGATGGCATCCAGCCCGTTCTCCGCCTGGTCGATGCGCAGCCCGCTGTCCTCCAGCAACGCAGTGGCCACCTCGCGGTTCAGCGCGTGGTCCTCGACCAGCAGCACGCGCTGGTTCTCGAAGCGCGGCATGGCCTCCAGCAGCGCGGCGGTGCCGGTCGGCTCGGGGCTGCGCCGCCGACCCAGGCTGCTGAGGGAGGCCTCCAGCAGCACCGACGGGTTGAGGGGCTTGTGCAGCACCTCGTCGATGCCGGCCTTGCCGGTGTCGCCCAGGTCGTCGAAGCCATGGGCGGTGACCAGCAGCAGGCGCGGTGGCTTGGCCAGGCCCAGCAGTCGCAGGCGGCGGGCGGTCTCGACACCATCAAGCCCAGGCATCTGCCAATCGATGAAGACGATCTCGAACGGGTCTCCCTCGCGCTCGGCCTCGGCGACCCGCAGCAGCGCCTCCTCGCCGGACGGCACCGCATCGACCCGCAACGCCAGGCTGGCGAGCATGTCGTTGATCACCTGGCGCGCGGCGTCGTTGTCGTCCACCACCAGCACCCGGCGATCGAGCAGGTCGGGCTGCAGCAGCAATTCGTGGGGCTGGCGCGCGGAAACCTGCACCGGCAGCCGGCACCAGAACAGGCTGCCGACGCCCACCCGGCTGTCGACGCCGACCTCGCCGCCCATGGCCTCGGCCAGGCGCCGGCAGATGGCCAGGCCCAGGCCGGAGCCGCCATAGCGCCGGGTGGTGGAGTTGTCCGCCTGCTGGAAGGACTCGAACAGGCGCCCCTGCTGCTCGGCGTCGAGGCCGATGCCGGTGTCGCGCACCGCCAGGTACAACTCCAGCTCGCGCCCGCCGCGCGGCTCGCCCCGCACGATGACCTCCACCTCGCCCTGCTCGGTGAACTTGACCGCGTTGTTGGCGTAGTTGATGAGGATCTGGCCGATGCGCAGCGGGTCGCCCACCAGTTGCAGGGGCAGTTGCGGGTCGACGTTGAACACCAGTTCCAGGTGCTTGCAGGCGGCCTTCTCGCTGACCAGCCCGGAGAGGTTCTCCAGCACCAGCTGCAGGTCGAAGTCGATGCGCTCGATGTTCAGCTTGCCGGCCTCGATGCGGGAGAAGTCGAGGATGTCGTTGATCACCCCCATCAGGTGCTGGCTGGCCTGCTGGATCTTGCCCAGGTACTCGCGCTGCCGGGGTTCGGGGCCCGCCCGCAGGGCCAGGTGGGTCATGCCGATGATGGCGTTCATCGGGGTGCGGATCTCGTGGCTCATGTTGGCGAGGAAGTCGGCCTTCGTCCGCGCCGCTTCCTCGGCCAGTTCCTTGGCCTGGGCCAGGGCCTCCTCGCTGTGCTTGCGCGCGGTCACGTCGCGGCTGACGCCGACCAGGCCCAGCAACTGGCCCTTGTCGTCCTGGAAGGTGGCGCGGAGGGTGTCGAACAGCACCTTGCGTCCATCGCGCTGCACCACCCAGTCCTCGCTTTCGAACGGCAGGCTCAGGGCCAGCGCCGCCTGGTCCTGGATCAGCCGCATGCGCGCCCGTTCGGTGGGCAGCAGTTCGGCGTCGGTACGCCCCTGCAGCGCCTCGCGGCTCTGGCCGATGAGATCGGCGAAGGCCTGGTTGGCGCCCAGGTAGCGGCCCTCGGCGTCCTTGAACCAGATCGGATCGGGGATGGCGTTGACCAGTGCCAGCAGGGTGCTGCGCTGGCGTTCCGCCTCGGCCTCGGCGCGGCGGCGCTCCTCCACCTGCACCGCCAGCCGGCGGTTCCACAGCAGCACGAAGCCCACCAGGGCGATCACCCCCAGCGCATAGGGCCAGCCCACCTCCGCGGCCTTGCGCCAGTTGAACTCGGTGAGCGGCGGCAGCCAGCGATCCATGATCGCCTCGCGTTCCTCGCGGTCGATGCTGCCCAGGGCGTGATCGATCAGCCCGGCCAGTTGCTGCCAGTCGCGGCGGACCGCGAAGTGCAGCTGGCTGCTGCCCAGGCCGGACTCGCCACGCAGCTCCAGGTTGCTCAGGTTGAACTGTCGGATCAGGTAGCTGGCGACGATCATGTTGCCCACGTAGGCATCGGCGCGCCCGGACGACACGGCGCGCAGCGCCGCCTCGGTGTCGGCCGTCTCCACCAGCAACAGCCCCGGGGCACGCTTGCGCAGCTTGCCCTGCACCGCGTAGCCACGCTCCACCGCGACACGCTTGCCGGCCAGGTCGCCCAGCCCCTGCAACGCACTCTCGCGACGGGTGAAGAGCAGGCTGGTACTGACCAGGTAGGGCTCGCTGAAGGCCGCCCAGGATTCCCGCGAGGCCACCTTGGCCATGGACGGCAGGACATCGACCCGGCGCTCGCGCAGCGCATCCTGGGCCTGCTGCCAGTCATCGAAGAGCACCGGCTCGATGCCCAGGCCGAGGCGCTCCCCCACCAGGCGCAGGAAATCGGCACTGATGCCCTGGTAGCTGCCATCGGCGTCGACCAGGTCGAACGGCGGCCAGCCATGGCGCGGCACGCCGACGCGCACGCGCGGGTGGTCCTGCAGCCAGGCCGCCTCGCCCGCATCGAAGTCGAGCCGCTCGGACCCGCCCAGCACCAGGGGCGCCAGCAGCATCAGCACCAGCCAAACAGAGGCACGCAACATGGGTCGGTCCTTGCGCTCGTCCACCGCCGTTCAGCTTAGCCAGCGGCCGGCGGTTGGAAAGGCGGGGCCCGGCGTTCGATGGAGTCGAGCGCCCGAGTGCGCCTGCAACTTCGCAGGGTGGTCCGGTGAAGCGGGGTCCACCCTACAAGCCACCAGCCAGCCGGAGAGCCCCGAACAGGGGGGAGGCGTTGAGCCTCAGCGGAACAGCTCCCCCGGCGTCACGCCGAACAAGCCCTTGAAGGCGGCGATGAAGGCCGAGGGCGAGTCGTAGCCGCTGCCCAGGGCGACCCGGGTGACGCTGTCGCCCTGCTCCAGCGGTTGCAGGGCGGCGAGCAGGCGCAAGCGCTGGCGCCATTGGCGGAAGCTGAGGCCGGTCTCGCGCTGGAAGGCGCGCATCAGGGTCTTTTCCGAGGTGGCGAGCAGGCCGGCCCATTCGCTCAGGGGACGGGCCAGGTCGGGCTGGGCCACCAGTTCGTTGCACAGGCGCAGCAGGCGCGGCTCGCTGGGCATGGGCAGGGAGAAGCCCGCCTCCGGCAGGGCGCGCAGCTGGTCCAGCAGTACCGCCACCAGCCGGGCTTCGGGGCTGTCGCCCTCGGGGTACTCCACCGGCAGTTCGCAGAAGCCCTTGATCAGTTCACGCGCCAGTGGCGTCACCTCCAGCACCCGGCAGTGATCCGGCGCCCAGGTGCAGGCGTCGCGGCGTACATAGAGGCTGCGCATCTCGGCATGCATGGAGGTGACCACCTCGTGCTCCAGGCCCGCCGGCACCCAGATCGCCCAGTGCGGCGGGGCGAAGAAGCTGCCGGCGGCGGTGTGCACCCCGAGCACGCCGCTGATGGCGTAGGAGAGCTGCACCCAGTCATGGCTGTGGCGCGCCGTCCAGGAGCCGGCGCGCAGGCTTTCCGCACGGGCGTAGAGGGGCCTGGGCAGCGCGTCGAGGCTGGGGATGCTGCGCTGCAGGTCGAGCTGTCCGTTTGGCGACATCTTCTGATCCGCTGTCGTTAGACGGCCGGATTGTGCGCCCGTTAACCTGCCGCCTCAATCCCATCGGCCGCCCGGAGGTTCCATGTCGGCACTCAAACCCCTCAAGCGCCTGGTCACCGACTGGTTCCTCGGCGGCATGCTGCTGGCCGTGGCGCTGGCCTGGCTGTTCCCGGACATCGGCCGCCACGGCGGCACGCTGCACGCCGAGAGCCTGATCAACGCCGGGGTGTTCCTGGTGTTCTTCCTGCACGGCATCAACCTGTCCACCGAGCAGATCCGCAAGGGCCTGAGCAACTGGCGCCTGCACATCATGGTGCAGGTGTTCACCTTCGCCCTGTTCCCGCTGGTATGGCTGGCGGTGGACAGGCTGTTCGGCACGCACCTGCCGCCGGCGCTGATGCTGGGCTTCTTCTACCTCTGCGCCCTGCCCTCGACCATTTCCTCCTCGGTGGCGCTGACCGGCAGCGCGGGCGGCAACGTACCGGCGGCGATCCTCAACGCCAGCCTGTCGAGCCTCCTGGGGGTGTTCCTCACGCCCTGGCTGATCAGCCTGGTAGCCGACGCCAACGGCGGCATCGACCTGGGCGAGACGCTGATCGACCTGAGCCTGCTGCTGCTCCTGCCGCTGGTGCTGGGCCAGGCGCTGCGCCCGCTGTGGGGCCGCTTCTTCGCCCGCTACAAACGCTACACGGCAGTGTTCGACAAACTGGTGATCCTGCTGCTGGTGTTCGCCTCGTTCAGCGATTCGGTGGCCGGCGGCATCTGGCAACAGCAGGGGCCGGCAACCCTGGTCATCGCCTTCGTCGGCAGCGCCCTGCTGCTGGCGGCGATGCTCTGGGCCACCACCCGTTCGGCACGGGCACTGGGCTTCAACCATGAGGACGAGATCGCGGCGGTGTTCTGTGCCACCAAGAAATCCCTGGCGGCCGGCGCGCCCATGGCGGCGATCATCTTCGGCGCCAACCCGGCGCTGGGCCTGATCCTGCTGCCGATCATGCTCTACCACCAGATGCAGCTGATCGTCTGCTCGGTGATGGCCGAGCGCTACGCCAACCGCGGCCACGAGCTGGCCAGGGCGCAGGCAAGCGCCGCCTGATGCAGGTGGTCGCGCCGCGAGGCGCTCGGCGCCGCCCCGCAGCGCGCGTCACACCCGCGAAAAACGGGCGAAAAAAAGGGCGGCCCAACCAGTGGGCCGCCCTAAATCACGGAGTTGCTTACATCGCGCGGCCAGCGATGAATTGCGGCCACGGGTATTGGATTACTTTTCGAGGATCGCGGTCACACCTTGGCCGCCTGCGGCGCAGATCGAGATCAGCCCGCGGCCCTTTTCCGCCACCGAAAGCAGCTTCGCCAGGTTGGCGACGATGCGCCCGCCGGTGGCCGCGAAGGGGTGGCCGGCGGCCAGGGAGCTGCCCTTGACGTTCATCTTGCTGCGGTCGATCGAGCCCAGCGGCTGGTCGAGGCCGAGGCGGGTCTTGCAGTAGTCGGCGTCTTCCCAGGCCTTGAGGGTGCAGAGCACCTGGGCGGCGAAGGCCTCGTGGATCTCGTAGTAGTCGAAGTCCTGCAGGGTCAGGCCGTTGCGTGCCAGCAGGCGCGGCACGGCGTAGACCGGCGCCATCAGCAGCCCTTCCTTGCCACCGACGAAATCCACCGCCGCCGCTTCGCCGTCCTTGAAGTAGGCGAGGATCGGCAGCCCGCGCGCCTTGGCCCACTCCTCGCTGGCCAGCAGCACCACGGAAGCGCCATCGGTGAGCGGGGTGGAGTTGGCGGCGGTCAGGGTGCCGCGCGGGCCCTTGTCGAACACCGGCTTGAGGGTGGCGAGCTTCTCCGGGTTGATGTCCGCGCGCAGGTTCTGGTCGCGGGTCAGGCCGAGGAAGGGGGTCAGCAGGTCGTTCTGCCAGCTTTCGGCATAGGCCGTGGCGAGCTTCTGGTGGCTGGCCACGGCCAGGGCGTCCTGCTCGTCACGGGGAATGGACCAGGTCTGCGCCATCAGCTCGCAGGACTCGCCCATGGACAGCCCGGTGCGCGGCTCGCCATTGCGCGGGATATGCGGCGCCAGGTGGCGCGGGCGCACCTTGAGCAGGCTCTTGATCTTGTCGCCGGTGGTCTTGCCGCGGTTGGCCTCCAGGAGGATCTTGCGCAGCTCCTCGTGCACGCCGATGGGCGCGTCGGAGGTGGTGTCGACGCCGCCGGCGATGCCGCTGTCGATCTGCCCGAGGGCGATCTTGTTGGCCACCAGGATGGCGGCCTCCAGGCCGGTGCCGCAGGCCTGCTGGATGTCGTAGGCGCTGGTCTCCGGCGCCAGGCGCGAGCCCAGCACGCATTCGCGGGCCAGGTTGAAGTCGCGGGAATGCTTGAGCACGGCACCGGCGACGAACTCGCCGATGCGCTCGCCGTGCAGGTTGTAGCGCTCCACCAGGCCTTCCAGCGCGCTGGTGAGCATCTGCTGGTTGGTGGCGGTGGCGTACACCGTGTTGGAACGGGCGAACGGAATGCGATTGCCGCCGACGATGGCGACCCGGCGCAGCTGGGTCATGGGTGACTCCTTGCCTGGGGAATGGATTGCGGTGCGCAACGTTGGCCACAAGACTAGCCGCCCGCCTGGCCGTCGCATTGGCCGCCTTGCCAACAGAGTGGTCAACACGGTCAATTGCGCGATTGTGTTGTCTGCGTAGAGTGAGCCCCACTTCCTTATGCGTGCAGGAGCCTGCCCCCATGTCCGACCGTTATCTCGCCTTCGCCAACTCCAACGCCGGCCGACGCCTGGTCGGCGCCCTCGGGCTGCCCGCGCCGATGCGCCTGGAGCGCTGGATGGCGGGCCGCACCCGGCCGGTGGATGGCGCCCTGCTGCTGGGCGGTGAAGGGGCCCTGGCCGAAGCCGCCAGCACCGTGCTGAACAAGCTCACCGACCAGTCCTTCGCCACCGAGGAGGGCCGCTTCGGCCTGGCCCGCTGGACCGCCGAGCACGGCCCCAAACTCAAGGCGCTGGTGTTCGACGCCAGCGGCCTGACCCGTTTCGAGCAGCTGATCGAGCTGCGCAACTTCTTCCAGCCGGCCTTCAAGGGCCTGGGCAAGTGCCCGCGCGTGGTGGTCCTGGGCCGCCCGCCGGAGTCGCTGAAGGACACCGTGGCCGCCGCCGTGCAGCGCTCGCTGGAAGGCTTCACCCGCTCCCTGGGCAAGGAGATCCGCCGCGGCGGCAACGTGCAGCTGGTGTACGTCGGCAAGGGTGCCGAGGACCAGCTCGAAGGCGCCCTGCGCTTCTTCCTCTCGCCCAAGAGCGCCTACGTTTCCGGCCAGGTGCTGCGCCTCTCGGCCAGCAGCGCCCAGGTCAAGGACTGGAGCCGCCCGCTCAATGGCCTGAGGGCGCTGGTCACCGGCGCCTCCCGCGGCATCGGCGCGGCCATCGCCGAAACCCTCGCCCGCGATGGCGCCGAGGTGGTGCTGCTGGACGTGCCCCAGGCCAGGGAATCCCTCGACGCCCTGGCCGCACGCCTGGGCGGGCGCGGCATCGCCCTGGACATCTGCGCCGCCGACGCCGCCGCGCAGCTGGTTGAAGCGCTGCCGGACGGCCTCGACATCGTGGTGCACAACGCCGGCATCACCCGCGACAAGACCCTGGCGAAGATGAGCGACGCCTTCTGGGACTCGGTGATCAACGTCAACCTCAACGCCCCGCAGGTGCTGACCCAGGCCCTGCTCGACGCCGGCAAGCTGCATGACAACGGCCGCGTGGTGCTGATCGCCTCCATCAGCGGCATCGCCGGCAACATGGGCCAGACCAACTACGCGGTGAGCAAGGCCGGCGTGATCGGCCTGGCACAAGCCTGGGCCCCGGCCCTGGCCAAGCGCGGCATCACCATCAACGCCGTGGCGCCGGGCTTCATCGAAACCCAGATGACCGCCGCCATCCCGCTGACCATCCGCGAAGCCGGCCGCCGCATGAACTCCATGAGCCAGGGCGGCCTGCCCCAGGACGTCGCCGAAGCCGTGGCCTGGTTCGCCCAGCCCAGCTCGGGGTCGCTGACCGGGCAGGTGATGCGCGTGTGTGGGCAAAGTCTGTTGGGGGCCTAAAGGCAGCTGCAAGCTTCAAGTTGCAAGCGGCAAGTAAGAGCTCGGAGTGGCTGGGAGTGGGTGGCCCAGCCTGTGCATTTGAAGGGCTCGGATAGCTGGAAGCTGGAAGCTGGAAGCTGGAAGAAAGAGCGTTGGGGGCTGGGAGCGGGTTGTCACTTGTAGGGTGGGCTTCAGCCCACCAGCGATGTAACCGGTGGGCTGAAGCCCACCCTACGCGCAGAACCCTGCTTCCAGCTTCAGGCTTCTAGCTTCTAGCTTCTAGCTTCTAGCTTCCAGCTAGTTTCCTGCTGGCTTCCCCCGCCTGCGGAATTCCACCGGCGTCTCCCCCACCCAGCGTTTGAACGCACGGTAGAAGGTGCTCGGTTCGGAGAAGCCGGTGCGCTCGACTATCACTTCGATGCGCTCGTCGGTCTTGAGCAACAGTTCCTTGGCCAGGCGGCAGCGGTAGTCGGTGACCAGGTCGTTGAAGCGCACGCCGGCCATGGCCAGGCGTTCGCGCAGGCGGCGGGCGGGCATGTTCAGGCGCGCGGCGACCTGTTCCAGGGTGGCGCCGCCGTCCACCAGCAGTTCGCCGATCAGCTCGCGCACCTTGCGCACCAGGTCCAGGCGCTCCACTTCGGCCAGTTGGCGGCGGGCCAGGGATTCGTGCATGCGCAGCAGTTCCGGGGCGGCGTGGCGCGAGGGTTTGTCCAGCACCGCGGCGTCGAACACCAGCGCGTAGCGCTCGGCGCCCAGGCGCGCGGGGCAGCCGTACACCGCCAGGTAGCGCTCGGCGGCCGCGCCCTCGGTGTGCATCAGCTGCACTTCGCAGGCCTTGAAATCACCCTCGGTGAGGGCATCGAACAGGCGGATCACCGCGCCGGCGAGCATCTCCGGGAAATGGCGGTTGATGCTGGCGTCCTGGCCGAGGGAAAGCACGGCGCGCTCGCCCTCGACCTCCAGGCGCGCGTTGAGGGTGTCGGACAGCAGGCGCACGTAGCGCAGGGCGTGGCGCAGGCCTTCGCCGAAGGTCTCGCTGGAGAGGAAGAGGTATTCGAGCAGCAGCCCGTGGAAGGCCGGCAGGTGCCCGGCCAGGTGCAGGCCGACGTGTTCCTCGGCGCATTCCTCGGCGGCGGCCTTCCAGAACTGGGTCTGCGCCGCATGGGGGAAGCGGCCGGCGGGCAGCCCGCCCGGCGGCAGGCCGACACGCACCAGCACCTTGTCAGGGTCGGCACCGCTGGCTCGCAGGGCGTCGATCACCGGGCGCATCAGCGCCACGTCGTCGGTCAGATCACGCATCATTTTCGGAATGTTCTTGTTATGCGGGGCGGGGGCCATCTTATGCATCTTCAGGCCCCCCGCTCAAGGCGCGGATAGCGATTGCAGACGGATTGACTCGCCTGCCAGCGCCCCCTGCCCCACGGCCAATGCACCCCGCCTGCGGGCGGCTAAGCTGCACCGGTCCGCAACGAGGAGACTGCCCATGGCCACCGACTGGCTCGACCTGCCTGCCCCCCCCGCCCTGCCCGGCCTGTTCGCCCGCGCGGCCCTGCGCCGAGGCACCACCGGCCGCACCCTGCCGGACCTCGGCCTGCGCAGCCAGGTGGACGTGGACGCCCGGCACCTGGCGCGCTACCGGCAGGTCTGCGGCTTCAAGGACAACGGCCAGCTGCCGCCCACCTACCCGCACATCCTCGCGTTCCCGCTGCAGATGCAGCTGCTCACCGACAAGCGCTTCCCCTTCCCGCTGCTGGGCCTGGTGCACCTGGAGAATCGTATCCGCGTATTGCGCACACTCGGCGGCCTCGGGCCCTTCCGCGTCAGCGTCGCGGTGGAGGGCCTGCGCCCCCATGACAAGGGCGTGACCTTCAGCCTGATCACCCGCCTGGAAGACCAGCTCGGCCTGCTCTGGGAAGGTGACAGCCGCATCCTCTTCCGTGGCATGCGCCTGGACGGCAATGCCCCCGAGCGCGCGGAAAGCGAAGCGCTGGCGCTGGAGGAGATCGACCACTGGCGCGCCCCGGCGGACATCGGCCGGCGCTATGCCAAGGTCGCCGGCGACTACAACCCGATCCACCTCTCGGCGCCCACCGCCAAGCTGTTCGGCTTCCCCCGCGCCATCGCCCATGGCCTGTGGAACAAGGCGCGCACCCTGGCCGCCCTCGCCCCGCGCCTGCCCGATGCCGGCTACGAAGTGGAGGTGCGCTTCCAGAAGCCGGTGCTGCTGCCCGCCGAGGTGCGCCTGCTGGCCAGCGCGCCCGCCGCCGAGGGCCAGTTCGCCCTGCGCGGCAAGGACGACCTGCCGCACATGGCCGGCAGCTGGGGCCCGCTGCAGGGCTGACGGCCGACGCTTGCGCGGCGCCAGCCGCCGCACCAAGCTATGCGGCTCCAGGAGAGCCGCATGAACCTCGCAGAACTGACCCAACGCCTGCACGCCATCCGTGACCACAACGATTGGCGGCCATTCCACAGCCCGAAGAACCTGGCCATGGCCGCCAGCGTCGAGATGGCCGAGCTGGTGGAGATCTTCCAGTGGCTGAGCGAGGACCAGTCCCGCCAGCTGCCCGCCGACACGCTCGAACACGCCGGCCAGGAAGTGGGCGACATCGTCCTCTACCTGCTGCTGATGTGCAGCGAACTGGGCATCGACATGGAGCAGGCGGTCCGCGCCAAGCTGGCCGACAGCGAGAGGCGCTTCGTCCGATGAGCGCACCGACCCCCGACGACCGCCACTTCGACGAACTCGCCACGCGCTTCGCCGAGAAGATCTACGGCGGCGCCAAGGGCGCCATCCGCCTGGCGGTGCTCCAGGCCGACCTCGCCGAGGCCCTGCCCGAGCGCCCGCTGCGGGTGCTGGATGTGGGCGCCGGCCTCGGCCACATGAGCCTGTGGCTGGCCCAGCGCGGCCACCAGGTGACCCTCGCCGAACCCGCCGAGCCCATGCTCGAAGGCGCCCGCGCGCGCTTCGCCGAGGCCGGCGTCGAGGCCACCTTCATCCAGGCGCCCTGGCAGGACCTGCTCGGCCAGCTCACCGAGCCCTACGACCTGGTGCTCTGCCACGCCGTGCTGGAATGGCTCGCCGAGCCCCACGCCATCCTCCCCGTGCTGCACCAGCTGACGGCGCCGGGCGGCTGGTTGTCCCTGGCGTTCTACAATCGGGATGCGCTGATCTACCGCAACCTGCTCAAGGGCCATTTCCGCAAGCTCCGGCGCAACCGCTTCGCCGGCGAAGGCCAGAGCCTGACCCCGCAGCAACCGCTGGACCCACGGGAGCTGGCCGGGCAACTCGACGGCCTGTGGCAGGTCGAAACCCGGAGCGGCGTGCGGGTCTTCCATGACTACATGCCGAGTGAATTCCAGGCCAAGGCCGAGCTGGTCGACCTCCTGGAAATGGAGCTGGCCCACCGTCGTCACCCGAGCTTCATGGGGCTGGGACGGTACCTGCACTGGATCTGCAGACCCCAATAAGAGAGCCCCCACGGGCTCGCCTCGACGGAGGCCCCATGAAACGCACTGCCCCTGCTGCCCGCAACGCCCTTGCCGCCCTCGCCCTGCTGGCCCTCGCCGCCTGCCAGAGCCCCAACCCCTACAAGGCCGAATCCAGGCCGATGCCGCCGGCCCCGCCGGAAGCGGCCACCACCTTCGACCGCTCCGCCTACCCGGCACCGCCGCGCGACTTCGGCCGCTACCGCAACTGGACCTGGCTCAATGGCCGCCTGCCCGCCGGCAACAGCTGGGCGACGCCGGAGCAGATGGTCGACATCGTCAACGCCGGGCTCGACCAGCACGGCCTGCGCCAATCCCGCGAGCCCGCCGCCGCCGACCTCAAGGTCGCGGCCAGCCTGCGTTTCGAGAAGCGCCTGCGCCAGTACGACGACTCCAGCGGCGCCTACTACGGCAACGGCCCCTACCGCGACCAGTACGGCGCCTGGGCCACCGTGCCCCTGGTGCGCACCTACGAGCAGGAAGTGGCGGTGGTCTACCTGGAGTTCTACGACGCCCGCGACAACCAGCCGGTGTGGAGCGGCAGCGCCGAGAGCGACGCCAGCGGCAGCCGCAGCGACCGCACCAGCGCGCTGCGCGAAGCCATCAGGGAAGCCCTGGAAAACTACCCGCCGCGCTGAGCCCTCACGGCGACGCGCCCCCCGCTTCGCGGCCCGAAAAGCGGAACCGCCGCACGCCGTCACGATCCACATGCACGCCATTGCCGGCTTGCACGAAATCTTCTTGCCGGCCGCTCTGGCTTGCGCTTGGATAGTGATTCCGGCAGAGGAGATCCAACCATGTTCCGCCGTCTGTTCATCGCTTCCACCCTCCTGCTCCTGGCCGCCTGCCAGAGCTACGAGATCAACCGCGACTACGACCGCAACCGCGACTTCGCCGCCTACCGCAGCTGGAGCTGGAAGGAGCCCGCGCTGCAATACAGCCCCGACGACCCGCGCATCAAGAGCGACCTGACCGAGCAGCGCATCCGCGAGGCCGTGGCCCAGCAGCTCGACCAGCGCGGCCTGCGTCCCGCCGCCCATGGCGCGAGCGGGGACCTCAAGGTGCAGAGCTGGCTGATCGTCGACGATCGCCAGCAGCAGGTGACCACCGGCTACGGCGGCTACTGGGGGGGTTACTGGGGCAACTACTGGGGCGGCCCGGCGATGACCGAGACCCGCACCTACGACTACAAGGTCGCCACGATCCAGGTCGACCTCTATGACGGCAAGGACGGCAAGCTGGTCTGGCGTGGCAGCGCCGGGCAGATCATGCGTACCGATCCGCCGACCCCGGCCGAACGCGAAGCCGCGATCCGCGAGACCGTCGCCAAGGTCCTCGCCCAATACCCACCCCACTGACGGCCCCCGATGACAGCACCCAGCCCCGCCCTCAGCCACCGCCCCGCCCAGGCCGCCGATCTCGACGAGGTCGTCGGCTTCCCCCAGGACCGCGACGAACTCTTCTTCTGCTACCCCAAGGGCATCTGGCCGCTCACCGTCGGCCAGCTCGCCGCCGTGATGGCCGAGCGCCGCGACAACACCGTGGTGCTGCTGGAGGGCCGCGTGGCCGGCTTCGCCAACTTCTACCAGTGGCAGCACAACGATTTCTGCGCCCTCGGCAACCTCATGGTCGCGCCCTGGGCGCGGGGCCATGGCGTCGCCCAGTACCTGGTCGGCGTCATGGAGAACCTCGCCCGCGAGCACTACCACGCCACCCGCCTGCGCATCTCCTGCTTCAACGCCAACGCCGCCGGGCTGCTGCTCTATGCCCGCCTGGGCTACCAGCTCAACGGCATCGCCGAACGCCAGGACCCGGACGGCCGCCGCGTCGCCCTGGTACTGATGGACCGCGCACTGACCACGAGCGACTGACCGCCATGCCAGGAACAGGGATGACCCCGCCAGCCGATGAGCCCACCTTCGATGACACCCGCTGGAGCAATGCCGACAGCGACCGCATCGAGGTGGTCGACCCGGACCCCGACTGGCCCCGCCGCTACCGCGAGGAAGCCACCGCCATCAGCGAAGCGCTGGCGATCCCGGGCCTGCGCCTGGAGCACTTCGGCAGCACCTCGGTCCCCGGCCTGGCCGCCAAGCCGGTGATCGACATCCTCCTGCTGCCCCCGCCCGACTATGACTGGCAGCGCCTGGTCGCCCCGCTGGAAGCCCTCGGCTACCAGTTCTGGCACGACAACCCGGCCACCGACCGCCTGTTCTTCGTCAAGGGCATGCCACTCAAGGGCACAGGCCGTACCCACCACGTGCACGTGATGACCCAGGCCAACGCCGTGCGCCACCTGCTGTTCCGCGACCACCTGCGCTCCCACCCCGAGGACGCCGCCGAATACGCCCGGGTCAAACGCCAGCTCGCCGAGCGCTACCCCACCGACCGCGACGCCTACACCGCCGGCAAGGACGAGGTGGTCGGCGCCATCCTCGGCCGCGCCACGGCGGCCATGCATGAAGCGGGCGGGATTCAGGGTGGCGATGAAGGTGGGCCGGTGAGGGGCTGAGATCGAAAGCCAAGTGAGGTGCTGACGCAGAAAAAAATGAATCGGTGCCGCGACATCACCTATGATCCGCTGCCCTCTCAGGATCGTGGCCATGCTGGAATGGAATTCCCTCAACCTCAGTCAGCGCGTCTCGGTGCTCTGCCTTCTCGGCTTCGCCCTGACCTACGCGCTGATCACCCTGCCGTCCATCGCCGCCCTCGAAAGCCCGTCCAGGGTGGCGCGCAGCCTCTGTGAATGGCTGGCCATCATCGCCCTGTTCAGCGCCATCGCACTCGACCCGATGTTCGTCAGGGGGCACCTGCTGCAACTCCGCCCACGCCGCTTCCCGTTCGTCTGCAAATGCCTGTGGGTGGCGGTCATCCTGCTGTTCGGGCTGGGGAACATTGTCCGGCTCCTCGCCGGATGAGTGCGGAGGCCTCCGCCAGCCCAATCCAATCAGGGGCGCGAGCCAATCGGGGCATCGACGAGATCATCCGCTACCACCTGAGTGAAGACGCCGGGCATAGCCACCCTTGACCGAAATGCCCGGCGATGCCGTCAGCCGGGCCGTTCACCGCGCCTGCGCATCTTTCTATGGTGAGGGTCCGTTCCCCTTCCACGACGGCGCCCCATGCACAGCCCATCGCCCTACCCGCATCTGCTGTCCCCCCTCGATCTCGGCTTCGTCCAGCTGCGCAACCGCGTGGTGATGGGCTCGATGCACACCGGGCTGGAAGACCGCCTGTGGGACTTCGGCAAGCTCGCCGCCTACTACCGCGAGCGCGCCCGGGGCGGCGTGGGGCTGATCATCACCGGCGGTTTCGCCCCCAACCGCGAGGGCTGGTTGCTGCCCCTGGGCAGCAGCCTCACCGGCGGCATGGAAGTGCCCGCGCACCGGCGCCTGACCCAGGCGGTGCACGCGGAAGGTGGACGCATCCTGCTGCAGATCCTCCATGCCGGGCGCTACGGCTATCACCCGCTGGTGGTCTCCGCCTCGCCGGTCAAGTCGCCCATCAGCTGGTTCGCCCCGCGGGAGCTGAGCGAGCGCGGCATCGAGAAGACCATCCGCGCCTTCGTGCGCTGCGCACGCTTGGCCAAGGCGGCGGCCTATGACGGCGTCGAGGTGATGGGCAGCGAGGGCTACCTGCTCAACCAGTTCCTCTGCCCGCGCACCAACCAGCGCCGCGACCGCTGGGGCGGCAGCCTGGAGAACCGCATGCGCCTGGCGCTGGAGATCGTCCGGCGCATCCGCCGCATGGCCGGCGAGCGCTTCATCCTCGGCTACCGCCTGTCGCTGCTGGACCTGGTGGAAGGCGGCAACACCTGGGAGGAGGTGCGCGCGATCGCCCTCGCCCTGCAGGACGCCGGCCTCACCCTGCTCAACACCGGCATCGGCTGGCACGAATCGCGGGTGCCGACCATCGTCACCTCGGTGCCCCGCGGCGCCTTCGTCGAGGTCACCGCGCGGCTGCGCAAGGAGCTGCGTATCCCGCTGATCGCCAGCAACCGCATCAACACCCCGGAGCTGGCCGAGGCCATCGTCGCAAGCGGCCAGGCGGACCTGGTGTCCATGGCCCGCCCGCTGCTGGCCGACCCGCAGTTCGTGGCCAAGGCCGCCGCCGGCAGGAGCGAGGAGATCAACACCTGCATCGCCTGCAACCAGGCCTGCCTCGACCACGCCTTCGCCAATCGCCGCGCCAGCTGCCTGGTCAACCCGCGCGCCGCCCACGAGACCGAGCTGCGCTATTCCCGCGCCCGCCAGCACAAGCGCATCGCCGTGGTCGGTGCCGGCCCGGCGGGGCTCTCCGCCGCCTGCGTGGCCGCCGAGCGCGGGCACCGGGTCACCCTGTTCGAGGCTGCCGACACCATCGGCGGGCAGTTCGACCTGGCCCGACGCATTCCCGGCAAGGAGGAATTCGCCGAGACCCTGCGCTACTTCCGCACCCGCCTGCAGCGCCTGGGCGTGGAGCTGGTGCTGGGCCGGCGCATCGCCCCCGGCGAGCTCAGCGGCCACTACGACGACGTGATAGTCGCCACCGGCGTGCGCCCACGCCTGCCGGCCATCGAGGGCATCCACCATGCCAAGGTGCTGAGCTACCTGCAGGTGCTGCAGGGCGCCCCGGTGGGCCACCGGGTGGCGCTGATCGGCGCGGGTGGCATCGGCTTCGACCTCGCCGCCTACCTGCTTCACGGGCGCAGCCCCAGCCCGGAACAGTGGCGCGCTGAGTGGGGCATCGACCTCGGCGGCAGCACGCCGGGCGGCCTGGTGGCCGCCGAGCCAGCCACGCCACAGCGGGAAATCTGGCTGCTGCAACGCACGTCCGGCGCCCTCGGCAGCGGCCTGGGCAAGACCAGCGGCTGGGTGCACCGCGCCCACCTGGCGCGCAACGGCGTGCACATGCTCGGCGGGGTCGCCTACCGGCGCATCGACAATGACGGCCTGCATATCGAGATCGAGGGCCGGGAACAGGTGCTGCCTGTGGATAACGTGGTGATCTGCGCCGGCCAGGAGCCGCTGTGCGAGCTGCAACCGGTGCAGGGCTCCGACCACCTGCGCCTGCACCTGATCGGCGGCGCCCGCCGCGCTGGCGAGCTGGACGCCAAGCGGGCGATACGCGAAGGCGCGGAGTTGGCGGCGCGGCTCTAGGGGCAGCCTGCCACTCCGCTCGATGGGTTTCGCTTCGCTCTACGCCATCCTACGAGAGCCGCCATCAGCAGCATGCAGGTCGAGTGCAACCGGCAACGCCTTTCGCGGATGAATCCGCTCCCACAAGAGCCCGCTGCCAATGGCCATGTAGCACGGGCTCACAAATCCCAGTCGGGGTCGTCCTGCAGGCGTTCGGCCAGGTGGTCGAGCAGCAGACGCAGGGCGGCGGGCATCTGCCGGCGGGTGCCGTAGAGGGCGTAGATGCCCAGCTCCTGGGGCTCGTAGCCCGGCAGCAGGGGCACCAGGGCGCCGGAGCGCAGGTGCGCGGCCACCGAGTAGCGCGGCTGCAGGCTGATGCCCTGGTCGGCCAGGGTAGCCTCCAGCAGCACCATGGACTCATTGGCGCTGAGGCTGCCGTCCACCGGCACCGCGCAGGGTTCGCCGTCGCGGAAGAAGGCCCAGAGGCTGCGGCCGAAGAAGGAGTAGGTCAGGCAGTTGTGCCGGGCGAGGTCCTCAGGGCTGCGCGGCAAGCCGTGGCGGGCGAGGTAGGCCGGGGTGGCGCAGACCACCGAGCGGCAGGTGGCGAGCTTACGGGCCACCAGGTTGGGGTCGAGCTGGTTGGTGATGCGCAGGGCCAGGTCCACGCGCTCCTCGATCAGGTTCACCGCCTGGCTGCTGACCAGCAGGTCGACGCTCACGCCCGGGCAGCGCACCTGGAAGCGGCCGATCTCGTGCACCAGCCAGGCCTGCGCGAAGGACTGGCTGCAGGTGACGCGCAAGCGACCGCGCGGCGCCTCGCGGCTGTCCCGGCCCAGGTGCTGCATGGCCTCGGCCAGGGCACAGAGCTCACGACACTGCGGCAGCATCTGCTCGCCGGTGCCGGTCAGGCTGAGGCGCCGGGTGCTGCGGTGCAGGAGCCGCGCGCCGGCCCACTCCTCGAGTGCGGCGAGATGGCGCGAGACCATCGCCCGTGACATTTCCAGGGCTTCGGCGGCGGCGGTCTGGCTGCCCCGCTCCACCACCTCGACGAAGACCCGCATGGCGGTTATCCGGTCCATAGGAACGCTCGGAATGTGCAACAAACAAGTGCGGATTATGGCGTTTTTAGCTGCATTCCGAGCAACTATCCTGAGCGCCTCTTCCATCGAGGATTTCGCAATGGCCCCCTTCGCTTCCCTGCGCCGCCTGCTGGCCGGCGCCGCCCTGATCGCCGCCACCGGCAGCGCCCTGGCCCAGCCCCTGCAACTGCAGGTCTACAACCCCGGCGACAAGGCCGTGTTCCCGGTCACCTCGTCGCTGATCCTCGGCGAGCACGACGCCCTGCTGGTGGACGCGCAGTTCTCCAGCCACGAGGCCGACGAACTGGTGCGCCGCATCCAGGCCAGCGGCAAGCGCCTGACCACCATCTTCATCAGCCACGGCGACCCGGACTTCTACTTCGGCCTGGACACCCTGGTGCGCGCCTTCCCCGAGGCCGAGGTGCTGGCCACCGCGCCGACCATCGAGCACATCCAGGCCACCAAGGACCTGAAGCTCGCCTACTGGGGCCCGATCCTCAAGGACGGCGCGCCCAAGACCCTGGTGGTGCCGAAGCCGCTGGAAGGCGACAGCCTGGAGCTGGAAGGCCAGCGCATCGAAGTGATCGGCCTGGACAGCGCCGACCCGGCCCACACCAGCCTGTGGGTGCCCTCGCTGCGCACCCAGCTGGGCGGCGTACTGGTGAGCGGCAACATGCACGTGTGGACCGCCGACTCGCAGAGCGTCGAATCGCGCCGCAACTGGGTCGCCGCGCTGGATCGCATCGAAGCGCTCAAACCCGAGCAGGTGATCCCCGGCCACTACCTGGGCGAGCGCGCCGCCGGTCTCGGCGACCTGCACTTCACCCGCGACTACCTGAAGGCGCTGGAGCAGGAACTGCCCAAGGCCAAGGACGCCGCCGCGCTGATCACCGCCATGAAGAAGCGCTACCCGGGCCTGGCCGGCGAGGCCGACCTGGAGCTCAGCGCCAAGGTGCTCAAGGGCGAGATGCAGTGGCCCTGATGCGCTGACGGGCGACAGCCCGGGGGGCGGGCGGCATACTGTGCGCCCCCCGAGAACAGGAGATACCCATGCCCAGTGCCTGGTGGCTGCTTGCCCTGCCCTTCATCGCCGGTGCCTTCCTGCCGTTGCAGGCCGGTATCAACGGCCTGCTGTCGAAGCAGGTGTCCAGCGTCATGAGCGCCGCGCTGATTTCCTTCCTGGTGGGCACGGTGGCGCTCTTCGCCGTGGCCACGGTGCAGCGCGAGCTGCCCAGCTTCGCGGCACTGAAGGGGCTCACCTGGTGGCACTGGAGCGGTGGCCTGCTGGGCGCCGTGTTCATCGCCACCGCCGCCTTCGCCGGCCCCCGCATCGGCGCCATGCTGTTCATGGCCCTGGTCCTCGCCGGCCAGCTGAGCATGGCCCTGGTGCTCGATCACTACGGCTGGGTCGGCTACCGCGAGGCGCCCATCAGCCTCGGCAAGATCGCCGGGATGGTGCTGATCATCGGCGGCGTGTGGATGATCCGCCGCGGCTGACGAACTGCGATAGCCATGTGCTGCTATCGGCCGAGGAACGCGATAAGCTCTGCCGACCCAGCCGTATTTGTGATCACAGCACATGACTGACGCAGAGCTGCCGCAACACCCCGAGGGTTTCGCCCTCTGGCGCGAGATCCAGGACACCCGCATCCGCACGCGCCTCGGTGGCCTCTACTACCTGCTGGCCTGGGTGCTGGCCTGGCTGTTCAGCGCGACGCCCCTGCACGACCTCGGCCTCGGCCTCGCCGGCACCCTGTTCTTCGGCCTGATGCTGGCCGCGCGCGTCCTCCACGTACCGCCGAAGAACGGCTCGGAGCTGGAGCTGCTGGGCTGGCTCAACCGCCACTGGACGCTGATCCTCGCCACCTGCCTGGCCTGGGGCCTGGCCCACGCCTGGGTGCTGCTGACCCCCGACTTCGCCGACTCGCGGATCATCGCCACCCTCAGCACCATCGCCTTCAGCACCGCCATGGCCTTCAACTTCGCCATGCGCCGGCGCCGCGCCGTGGTCGCCATCCTGCTGCTCTACCTGCCGGGCCTGATCGCCCTGGGCATCCACCCCGAGCCGCAGCGGGCCGAGCTGGTGACCCTGGCCTTCTACCTCAGCTACCTGGTGCTGGCGCTGTCGCGCAGCCACCGCGAATACCTGGGCACCGTGAAGCTGGAGCTGCAACTGCTGGAACAGCGCCAGCGCCTGGACGCCCTGAGCCGCACCGACGGTCTCACCCAGCTGGGCAACCGCTACCAGTTCAACAACCTGTTCCCGGCCATGGTCGCCACCGCCTCGCGCCAGGACTCGCCGCTGTCGCTGGTGCTGCTGGACATCGACTTCTTCAAGCGCATCAACGACGAGCACGGCCACGCCATGGGTGACCAGTGCCTGCAGCAGTTCGCCGAGCGCATGCGCGAGGTGTTCCGCCGCGACAGCGATGCGCTGCTGCGCCTGGGGGGCGAGGAGTTCGGCGTGCTGATGCCCGACACCGGGCTGAAGCAGGCGTCCAAGCTGGCCGAGGATTTCCGCCGCGACCTGGCGGCCAAGGGCCTGGTGCTCAAGGGCGAGCGCTTGCCGCTCACCGCCAGCCTCGGCGTCGGCTGCTACGACGCGCAGCGCGACGGCGATGCCGAAGCCTTCTTCAAGCGCGTGGACGACGCGCTGTACCAGGCCAAGGAAAAGGGCCGCGACCGCCTGGAAACGGCCTGACCCTCCCCACCGGGCGGCCCGTCAGAGACGGAAGCTGCCCATCTGCCGGGCCAGGTCGTCGGCCAGGCGGCTGAGCACCTGGCAATCCTCGCGGCAGGCGCGTACCTCGCCTGCGGTGGCGCTGGCCAGGTCGGCGATGCCCTGGACGTTGCGGTTGATCTCCTCGGTGACCGAGGACTGCTCCTCGGTGGCGGCCGCCACCTGGTGGTTCATGTCGCTGATCTTCTCCACCTGCTCGGTGATCGCCGCCAGGGACGTGCCGGTGCGCTGGCTGGCCTCGACGCCGGTGCCGGTGGCCGACTGCCCGGCGTGCATGGAGGTCACCGCCGTCTCGGCGCCCGACTTCAGGCGCTGGATCATCTGCTGGATCTCGTCGGTGGAGGACTGGGTGCGGCTGGCGAGCGTGCGCACCTCGTCCGCCACCACGGCGAAGCCACGGCCCATCTCGCCGGCGCGTGCCGCCTCGATCGCCGCGTTCAGCGCCAGCAGGTTGGTCTGCTCGGAGATGCCGCGGATCACCGCCAGCACCTGGTCGATGGACGCCACCTGGTTGGCCAGCTCGGTGACGGCGCCCGCCGCGCCGCCGATCTCCCCGGACATCTTCTCGATATGGCCGATGGACTCGCCCACCACCTTGCGCGCCTGCAGGGCCTCGTCGCGGGCCTGCTGCGAACTGAGGGCGGCGTTGCCGGCATTGCGGGCGATCTCCTGCACCGTCAGGCCCATCTCGTGGACGGCGGTGGCGACCATGTCGGTCATCTCCTGCTGCTGCCCGGCGCGCCCGGCGGTGTTCTCCACCACCGTGGTCACCTGGCCGACGGCGGTGCGCAGGCTCTGGCTGGTGGCCAGCACCTCGCCGATCAGGCTGCGCTGGCCTTCGAGGAAACGGTTGAAGCCACGGGCCAGGTCGCCCAGTTCGTCGGCGCGGTTGTCGTCCAGGCGGCGGGTCAGGTCGCCGCCGCCACCGCCGATCTCCACCAGCGCGGAGGTCACCTGGCGGATCGGCCGCACCAGCCCCCGGGCGAGGAACACCACCAGCACCAGGAACAGCAGCGCCACGCCGATGCCCACCAGGCTGGTCATCACCAGGGCCTGGCGCGCGTCGCCGTAGATTTCCGCCTCGGGCACCTCGCTCACCAGCACCCAGTCGATGGACTGCAGCGGCTGGGCCAGGGCCAGGAAGACCTCGCCGTCACGCTCGAAGGTCACGGCCTTGCCTTCGCCGGCCAGCAACTGGCGGGCCGCGTCGGCGCTGGTCAGCTCCTGCAGCGTGCGGGTGTCGTTGAACTCGGATTGCGGGTGGATCTTCACCTTGCCGTCGGCGCTGGCCAGGTAGACGCGGCCGTTCTCGCCGAAGCGGAAGTTGCGGATCAGGTCGCTCATGCCGCTGAGGCTGTAGCCCAGCCCGGCGACGCCCAGGGTCTTGCCACCGGCGGAGACGCGCTGGTTGATGAACAGGGTCGGCTGGTGGGTGCTGGCGTCGACGTCGATGTCCAGCGAGCGGTCCTTGCTGCCGTCGACGAAGCCATAGAACCAGTTGTTCTCCTGGGGCCCGCGGGTGAGCGTGCGGTTGAGGCCCTTGTCGGTGTAGTAGTTGCCCGAGTCCAGCCCCACCAGGAAGGTGGTCAGCGCCTTCTGCTGCGCTTGCACGCCGGACAGATAGCGGACGAAGTCCTGTTGCCGGGCCGGGTCCTCGCCGGCGCCCAGCCAGTCGTGAACCAGGCTGTTCCGGGCGATGCCCTGGGCGGCGGTGAGCGGCTCGGCCAGTACCCGCTCGAGGTCGTTGCGGATCGCCAGCGTGCTCTTGGGCAGCGCTTCCCCCACCAGGTAGCGGTCGGTGAGGCGGTTGACCACGGCGGAGTAGATCCCCACCACGATGAGGATGCTGGCCAGCAGGGCCGCGCCCATGCTGAGGATCAGCTGCCACTGAATGCTGCGTTGCCAGAGGCGCATGGAGTTGTCTCCTGGAATTTTTATAGGGGCTCGGTGAAGGCGGCGGCAGATTGTATACAGAGAAGCGGACAATTCATCTTGTTGAAATGTACAAGCTCTTATCGCCCAAGGCCTATTCCTACTTGAGTCCAAACTCATTCGATCACGCTGAACTCCAGACGAGCGGTAGCGCCCGCCTCGTCAAGCAGGCTCAGCTGGTGCCGGCCGACCTCGTCGAGCACCTGGTCGAACGCCGCGTCCGCCGCCGTCTCGCCCAGGGGCCGGCCATCCAGGAACCACCAGCGCCGGCCGCTGCCGCCCAGCGCCGAGAGGCGTACCCGAAGCGGCCCGGCACTGGCGGCGGGGCGGCGCAACTGGTCGCCGGCGCGCAGGCCGACGATGGACAGCGCAGCGGCCGCCGGCGGCAAGGGTGGCGGGCAGTCCGGCGCGACCGCCGGCAGCCGCGCCGACCGACGCTCGCGACGGGGCAGCCAGGGCTCCAGCGGTGCCGGCCACAACGCCAGCTCATGGGCGCTGGCGCCCGGGCAGCCGGGGGCGGTGCGCAACCCGCGCGCATCCAGCCACACGCTCTGGCGCAGGCCGAGGCCCAGCGGCTGGTCGGCCGCCTGCAGGGTCGGCGGAACGGTGCCATCGAGGGTCCAGGCCAGGCGCTGGCGACGGCAATTGGCGTCATCGCGAGGCAGCGACTGGCCCAGGGGCCAGCAGATGGCGGCGATGCCCACCGAGTCGGGCTTGTCGTCCAGTGGCTGGGCGCTGCCGCGCTGGGCGTCGCGGTTGACCAGCACGTCGTGCACCTGCACCAGCAGCGGCGCCGCCGAGGCCAGGCCGAACTGGCCAGGCACCGGCGTGCCGTCGGGGCGGCCGATCCACACGCCGACCAGGTAGCGCGGCCCCACGCCTATGGCCCAGGCGTCACGGAAGCCGTAGCTGGTGCCGGTCTTCACCGCCAGCGCCGGGCGCAGCGGCGGCAGCGCCTGCGGGTCGCGGTCCGGGCGCGACTGGCCGGACAGGATGCGCCGCACGATCCAGGCCGCGCCGGGGGACAGCAGGCGCTTCTCACGCAGGGCGTCGTCGGGTTGCAGGCGCGGCGCCGCAGCGCGGCCCTGGCGGGCGAAGGCGGCGTAGGCCCCCACCAGGTCCTCCAGCCGCGCACCGGCGCCGCCGAGGATCAGCGCCAGGCTGGGCTCGGCGCCGACCGGCAGCACCAGCGGCAGGCCCGCACTGCGCAGTTCGCCGGCGAAGCGCTTCGGCCCGTAGGCTTCCAGCAGTTGCACGGCGGGCAGGTTGAGGGAGGTGGCCAGCGCCTCGCTGGCCGCCACCGGGCCGCTGAAGCCCGTGGAGAAGTTGCCGGGGCGGTAGTCGCCATAGCGACGCGGCACGTCCTGCAGCAGGGATTCGGAGTGGATCAGCCCGGCGTCCAGGGCCATGCCATAGAGGAAGGGCTTGAGGGTGGAGCCCGGCGAGCGCAGGGAACCGACCATGTCGACATGGCCGAAGCGACGGGCGTCGTCCATCTCCACGGAGCCGAGGTAGGCACGCACCGCCATGCTCGAGTGCTCCACCACCAGGATCGCCGCCGAGGTGCGCTCCGGCAGGCGCACGCGCCAGCCCAGCAGCAGGTCTTCCAGGCGCCGCTGCAGGTTGGCGTCGAGGGTGGTGCGGATCAGCTGCGGGCTGCCGGGGCGGTTGAGGCGGCGCGCCAGCAGGGGCGCAAGGCGCGGCTCCTGGCGCGGCGCCAGCAGCACCGGCTCCTCCAGCGCCTCGTCCACCGCCGCCTGGGGCCATACCCCGTATTCGGCGAGTCGGCGCAGCACCTTGTCCCGGGCGGCGGTGGCGCGTTGCGGGTGGCGGTCCGGGCGCAGCCGGCTCGGCGCCTGGGGCAACACCGCGAGAAGCGCCGCTTCGGCGCGAGTCAGCGTCGAGGGCGGCTTGCCCAGGTAACTCCAGCTCGCCGCCGCCACGCCCTGCAGGGTGCCGCCGAAGGGCGCGCGGTCGAGGTAGAGGGTGAGGATCTCGTCCTTGGACAGGTGCCACTCCAGCTGCAGGGTGCGCCACAGCTGGCGCAGCTTGCCGCCGAGGGTGCGCGGGTGCGGGTCGAGCAGGCGCGCCACCTGCATCGACAGGGTGCTGCCGCCGGACAGCACGCGCCCACCGGCGAGGTTCTGCCAGGCGGCGCGGCCGAGGGCCAGCGGGTTGACCCCGGGATGGCGGTAGAACCAGCGATCCTCGTAGGTGAGCAGCGCCTCCAGGTAGTAGGGCGAGACCTGTCGCGGCGTGATCGGGTAGCGCCACACGCCCTCGGCATCGGCGAAGCGCCACAGCGGCGTGCCGTCCTCCGCCAGCACCACCCGCGCCCGGTCGTCCGCCGGCAGGGGCAGCGGGAACAGCCGGTCGGCGCACCCGAGCAGCACCAGGAGCAGCAGCGGCAACGCGACCCAGCGGCGCTTCAGCAGGCGGCGGGCACGGTGCAAGGTGGAGGGGAACGACAAGAATGAGGGCTCCGAAGTGGGACGGTGCGACAGGTCGCTTCGAGGCGGCCTGGTGATGGGTTTCGCTTCGCGCTACCCATCCTGCGAATAAGCGGCGCGTTCGCGGGAATGACGGCACCTGACCGTCACCCTCGCGAACACCGCCCTGCTGGAAGCGCTTCAGCGGGCCTTGATCACCATCTCCTCCGGCGCATCGCCCAGCGCCTGCCATTGCGGGCGGTACATGGACTCCACCTGGGGCGGCGGCACGCGGTAGCGGCCGGGGGTGACGGCGCGGGCCAGGTAGAGCAGGTGGGTGCGGTCGTACTCGTTGATGTCCACCGCGGCCACGTAGCGGTCGTCACGGAACTCCTGGTGCTTGATCGCGGCGTTCTGCATCGCTTCCTGCCACTCCTTCACCTGGCTGCCGGCATCCTCCAGGCTCGCGGCGCCCTGCGCCAGGTTCTGGTTCTCCGGCTCCAGGCCGGCGGGCAGCAGGTCGATCACCAGGGCGTCGGGGGCACGTACCTTGGCCTCCACGCCCAGGTGCACCAGCACCAGCTGGCCGCTTTCCAGGTTGCGGATGTCCAGCGGCTTGCCGTCCATGCCCAGGTACTCGCGGTGGATGACGAAGTTCTCGCCACCCGCCTTCGGCGCCTCGGCCGGGTAGCCGGACAGGGTCAGGCGCTGGTACAGCGGCGCCTTGGTCTGGCTGGACAGGGTCAGGGGCTCGGCCACCTGGCTCTCGTCGAGCCTGACGCCGCCGTGGTCCTGGTCGAGGGCGCGCGCCTTCCCACCGACATCCAGGCTCGCCTGCCAGGCGGCTTCGGGCTTGCCCAGCAGGCCGCGCCCGGCGAGGAACAGCGCGTTGCGCTCCTGGGTCGACAGCCCGTTGTCCGAGCCCAGCAGATCGGCGAGGTCGAACAGGCGTGCTTCGCGGCGGTCGGCGGCGAGGTCGTTCTCTTCCAGCAGGGCGAGGATCATCGCCTGGTCACGCAGGCGGCTGCCGTAGTCGCCGAGCCAGAAGGTGTCGTCGCGCTGCACCGCCAGCCCGGCTTCCAGGGCCAGGTCGGCGCGGGGCTGGTCGCCCATGGCCCTGAGGGCCACGGCCAGTTGCACCAGGGGCAGGCCGGAGCGGGACTCGGCGCGGCGCTCGAACAGGCTGCGCAGGGCGCCCAGGGGTGCCTGCTGGCTGCGGGCGAGCACGTAGCCGGCATAGGCCTGCACGGCGAAGCGGCTGTGGTCGCTGTACTGGCTGTAGCTCACTTCGATCAGGTCGCGGTCCTGCAGGTAGCGCAGCAGCCGCTCGCTGGCCTTGGCCAGCGGCTCGGCCGGCACCGCGTAGCCCTGGTCACGGGCCCGCAGGAGGAAGTCGGTGACATAGGCGGTGAGCCAGAACTCTTCCTCGCTCTCCGCGCTCCACAAGCCGAAGCCACCGTTGTAGCGCTGCATGCCCAGCAGGCGCTCGATGCCCACCTCCATGGCCTTGCGCCGCTGCTCGTCCGACTCGCCCGCGATGCCCAGCCGCGAGAGGGTCGCGGCGTCGGCGTAGAGCGAGGGGTAGAGGCCGCTGGTGGTCTGCTCGGCGCACCCATAGGGATAGGCGCGCAGCGCGCGGATGTGTTCGCCGATGTTCAGCGGCGGGCGCGCGGAGACCGCCAGCAGCGCTTCGCGGCCGGTCGGCTGGAAGGCGTCCAGGGTGCCGGCGGGCAGGCTCCAGCTGTCGCCCTTGAGCACCGCGCGGAAGTTCTTCACCAGCGCCGGCCAGGCTGGGCGGATGCCCAGGGTCCAGTCGCGGGCGAAGGGCGCCAGGGTTTCGCCGGGCAGCTCCAGGCCATTCACCAGGACCTTGATCCGCCCCTGGCCGTAGCCGCCAAGGGCACGTACCGGGATGCGCAGGGTGGTCCGCTGGCCGTCGGCCAGTTGCAGCGGCGCAGTCTGGCTGCCGGGGCTGTCGGCGAGGCGCAGTTGGCCTTCGGCTTCCAGGCGCACGTCCAGCGCCTGGGGCTTGCCGGAGAGGTTGGTCAGGTCCAGCGCGACGGTGCTTTCGTCACCTCCGGCGAGGAATCGCGGCGCGGAAAGTTCGGCCACCAGGGGCGCGGCCACCACCGTCCTGGCTTCGGCCATGCCGTAGCGGTCCTCGCTCCAGGCCTGGGCCATGAGGCGCAGCTCGCCGTTGAAGTCGGGGATGTCGAGGCTGATCTCGCCCTCGCCCTTGTCGTCCAGGGCCACGGGCACGCTCTGCAGCGCCACCAGGCGCACTTCGGTGTTGGGCCGCTTGCCGCCGGCCGCGAGACCGGCGTCACCGCCGAAGGCGATGGAGGCCAGGCGCCCCTGCCCCGCTTCGATGAGCTGGCCGTAGACGTCGAGCTGGTCGGCGCCATAGGCCTTGCGCCCGAACAGCGTGGCGAAGGGATCGGGGGTGGCGTAGTCGGTGATGCTGAGGATGCCGGCATCCACGGCGGCGACCAGCACGCGCACCTGGCGCGCCGGGCTGCCGTCGGCATTCTTCGCCTGCACGTGCACCGCCAGGGGCTGGCTGGGGCGCATCTTCTCGGGGGCGCTCAGGGTCAGCGCCAGCTTGCGCTGGGCCCGCTCCAGGGGCAGGTGCAGCAGGCCCACGGCGCGCTTGGGTGTGACCCGCTCCTTGCGCTCGCCGGGACGCACCACCAGCGCGCTGACGTACAGGTCGTGGCGCGTCCACTCGCGAGCCACGGGGATGTCGAAGGTCTTGCCCTCGGCCGGCACCTCGATGCTCTGCCACCAGAGCGGGCCGTCGGCCGATTCCACCAGCAGGTAGCCGCTGCCTGCGGCGGGCGGGGTGACGGTGACCCTGGCCACCTCGCCTTCGGCGTAGGCGGGCTTGTCCAGCGCCAGCTTGACCTGGTCCGGGCGCACGGCACCGCCGGCGGCGTTGTCCTGCCAGCGGTAGCCGGCCCAGAAGCGCAGGCTGCTGGTGACGCCGCTCTGCGGGTCCTCGACTTCGACGCGGTAGGGGCCCCATTGCACGGGGAAGCTGACCCGGGCGGTGGCGTTGGCGGCGACGTCGACCTGCTGTTCGTCGACGTTCAGGTACTTCTCGTTGTAGTGGTAGCTCCAGCCCGAGCCGTCGGAGTAGCTCCAGTAGTAGTCACGGCGCTCGCGAACCAGGCGGACCTTGAGTCCCTTGGCTTCCAGCTTGTTGCCGGCGGGGTCGGCCACCAGCAGCTCCACTTCGGCGGTGCCGTTGCTGTCGATCTCGTCGCCGTCGAACAGGCCACGCAGGCCGGGCAGGCGTGGCGCCGGCCACATCGGCTGCTCCAGGCGCCGGGTGACGGGCCGGCCACCGGATTCCTGCAGGCTGGCCTGCAGGGTCAGCTCCAGCGGCGAGCGTGCGTTGGCCCAGCGGCTTTCGATCTCCAGGGCGCCCTTGCCCTCTTCGTCGAGCTTGGTTTCGTCCAGTTCGATGTCCTGGCTCAGGTCCTCCTCGGTCACCGAGCCGAACTGGTAGCCGGGCAGCGACTTCACCGCCTCGCGCAGCGGGCGCACGTAGAGCTGGCCGGTCATGCGGTTGCCGGCGGCCGGCGCGCCATAGAGGTAGCGGCCTTCGACCTGGAAGCGGGCGGCATCGCCGGGGGCCAGCGGCTCGTCGCTGCCCTTGAGCTCCAGGGCCATGCGCTCGGGGAGGAAGTCCTCGACCAAAAATTCATAGAGCTGTTTCTGGCCGTTGCCGAGGTCGATCAGCAGTTGCCAGTGGCCGGTGGGGGAATCGCCGGAAAGCGCCAGCTGGTACTGGTAGAGACCGCCCTCGTCGGGGTTCCAGACGAAGCGGCGGCTGACCTGCTCGTCCGGGCGGCGCACCTCCACGTTCACCGGCTGGGCGGGAACGGCGCGGCCATCGGCATCGCGCAGCAGGGCGTTGACCAGCACGGTCTCGCCGGGGCGGTAGAGGTCGCGCGGGCCGAAGACGAAGAACTGCAGCGGCTCGGCGGTCGCGCCGGTGACCTCGAACTCGGAGAGGTCCAGCGCCGGGGCATCGAGGCGCAGCAGGCTGGTCTGTTGCCCCTGGCGCGCCACCAGCACGCGGGCCTTGTTGGTCAGCGGCAGCTGGGCGTGGCCCTGGCCGTCGGTCTTGCCCTGGGCCAGCGACTGGCCGTTCTCGTCGAGCAGTTCCAGGCCGATCTCGCCCTGTGCCTTGCCGCCGTCCAGGGCCTGGGCGAAGACGTCGAGGCGATCGCGGAAGCGGTGGGCGGAGAGGCCGATGTCGCTGAGGCTGAACAGCGTCGCCGGGTTGGTGTAGTTGAAGCTGCCGGCGCGGCGCATCAACGCGATGTAGACGCCGGGCTGCTTCAGCGGCTCGATGCCGGCGATGGGCAGCAGCAGGTTCTCGCGGGTGTTGCGCGCGGGCTTGAGGTCGAAGCGACCGCTGTAGGCGAGGTCGGCCATCTTCAGGATGGTGTCGGCCTCCCAGTAGTCCAGGTTGCTGCGACGGCCCCAGCGCGACAGCAGCTTCGGCAGCGCGTCGGGGCGCACGCGGAAGAAGTCCACATCCACCGCGTCGACGTTGAGGGTGATCACCGGCAGCCCCTCGGCAAGCCGGGTCGGAAGCAGCGAGCCCTGGCTGGCGAATCCGACGCTGGGCTGCTGGTCACGAGTCTCCAGGCGGGTGACGCTCTCCTGCGCCAGGCGCGAGTCGTTCACCGCGCGCAGGCCGGGGTCGATGGTCAGGACCAGCTGGCGATTGGGCTCCAGGTGGCGCAGGCGCAGTTCCATGAGGCTGTCGTCGAGCTCCCAGGCACCGTCGACCTTGCCCGTTTCCTTGTCCACCAGGTGCAGGCGCTCGGCGAACGGCTGCTCCGGGTCCAGGGGCACGGAGAGGCTCACCGACAGCGTGCTGGCGCCATCGACCTGGGTTTCGGAAACATCCACGACCTTGAGTTCGCGACCGGCGTAGCGCTTGGCCAGCGCAGCGACGTCGGCCGGTGCGCGCTTGGCCTCGGCGACCGTGGGTGCGGCGGCGGGTTTCTCGGCGGCATGTTCGGGGGTGGAGGAATCGCAGGCGGCAAGCAGCCCCAGCGAGAGGGCCAGTAACAATCCTTTGTACGACATGGAGGAGCTCCGGGGAGGGGACGCGCAGGTGCGCGCGCGGCAACTATAGACGAGCCCCGGCAGCCGTAAAGCCACCTTCTTCGCACTTTTGCACGGCTATACTGCGCAGCCCTTCCGGAGCCCCGTATGAGCGCATTAGCCGACGCCTGGCGGCACGCCCCCACCCATCGCCGGGTCTGGGCACTGGCCGCGCCGATGATCCTCTCCAACATCTCCGTGCCCCTGGTGGCACTGGTGGACAGCACCGTGGTCGGCCACCTGCCCCATGCCCACCAGTTGGGCGCCGTGGCGGTAGGCAGCACCCTGTACATGCTGCTGCTCGGGGTGCTGGGCTTCCTGCGCATGGGCACCACCGGCTTCGCCGCCCAGGCCGCCGGGCGTGCCGATGGCGGGGCCCTGCGCCAGGTGCTGCTGCAGGGGCTGGGCCTGGCATTCGGCCTGGCGCTGCTGCTGGGGCTGCTGGCGGTGCCCTTCAGCGGCCTGGCCCTGGGCTTGATGAATCCCTCGGCCGAACTGGACGCCATGACCCGCGAGTTCTTCCACCTGCGCCTGCTGGGGCTGCCGGCGGCGCTGGCCAACTACGCGCTGGTGGGCTGGTTCCTCGGCACCCAGAACGCACGCGCACCGCTGGCCATCCTTTTGGGCACCAACCTGACCAACATCGCCCTGGCGCTGTGGTTCGTCCTCGGGCTCGACCTGGGCGTGGCCGGTGCCGCACAGGCGGCGGTGGTCGCCGAATGGAGCGGTGCGCTGATCGGCCTGGCACTGACCCGTGGCGCTTTGCGTCGCCACCCGGGCCGCATCGACTGGCCGGCACTGCGCCTGTGGAGTGCCTGGCGCCCGCTGCTGGCGGTGAACCGCGACATCTTCATCCGCTCGCTGGCGCTGCAGCTGGTGTTCTTCCTGCTGACGGTGCAGGGCACGCGCATGGGCGACGCCACCGTGGCGGCCAACGCGCTGCTGCTCAATGGCCTGCTGGTCACCGCCTACGCGCTGGACGGCCTGGCCCATGCGGTGGAGGCCCTGTGCGGCCACGCCATCGGTGCGCGCAACCGCCTCGAGCTGCGCCGCTCGCTGCTGGTGGCCGGCGCCTGGTCGTTGCTGGCGAGCCTGGCCTTCGCGCTGTTGTTCGCCGTCGCCGGAGGGCCGTTCATCGACATGCAGAGCGACATCGGGGAGGTGCGCGCGGTCGCCCACGTCTATCTTCCTTATCTGGCGGTGTTGCCGTTGGTGGCGGTGTGGAGCTACCTGCTGGACGGCCTGTTCATCGGCGCGACCCGGGCTCGGGAAATGCGCGATGCCATGCTCCTGGCGGTGCTCCTCGGCCTGCCCGTCGGCCTGCTGCTGCAACCATTCGGAAACCATGGCCTGTGGTTGGCGTTCCTATGTTTTATGCTGTTGCGCGGCCTGAGTCTCGGCGCCCTCGCCTGGCGCCTGTCCCGACGAGACGCCTGGTTCACGCATGCGAACTGACTGGAGAAATCCCATGCTCGCCGCACCGTGCCACCCCGATGAAGACCGTCGCCAGAAGGCCCTGGACGAACAGGACATTCTCGACACCCCCGCCGAGCTCTACCTCGACACCCTAGTGCGCCTGACCCGTGAACTGTTCCGGGTGGAAACCGTGCTGATCAGCCTGGTGGACCGCAATCGCCAGTGGTTCAAGGCGCGCATCGGCCTGGAGACCTCGGAGACCCCACGCGACATCTCCTTCTGCGGCCACGCCATCCTCGGCAACGGCCCGCTGCTGATCCCCGATGCGCTCGCCGACGCCCGCTTCAGCGACAACCCGCTGGTGGTCGGCGCCCCCTTCGTCCGCTTCTATGCCGGCCAGCCGCTGCTCTCCGGCAACGGCATGCCCATCGGCACCCTGTGCATGCTCGACCCCAGGCCACGCACCCTGGACCAGGAGGAGCTGTTCCGCCTGCGCGACCTGGCGACCCTGGCCGAGGGCTACCTGCAGCTGCGCGGCATGGCCCAGCAGACGCAGAACCTGCGCCGCGCGGTGGACCGCGAGCAGCGCAAGGCGCTGATCGACCCGCTGACCCAACTGTGGAACCGGGGCGCCCTGGCGCAGTTCTTCCCCAAGGAAATGGCCCGCGTCACCAAGGCCGGCCTGCGCCTGGGGGTGATCTATGCCGACCTCGATCACTTCAAGCGCGTCAATGACCAGCATGGCCACGCCGCCGGCGACCAGGTGCTGTGGGAGAGTTCGCGGCGCATGACCGCGGCGCTGCGCCCGGACGACCTGCTGGTGCGCATCGGCGGCGAGGAGTTCGTCGCCCTGGTGGCGGTGCATGACGACGAGGAGCTGCAGCACATCGCCGAGCGCCTGCGCCGCTGCATCGCCGATAAGCCGGTGCGCGCCGCCGGCCAGGAGCTGGCCCAGACCCTCAGTGCCGGCACCCTGCTGGTGAGCCCCGAGCAAACGCAGAACGAAGCCCTGGACCTGGCCGACCGCGCCCTGTACCGGGCCAAGCAGAACGGCCGCAACCGCGTGGAGAGCGCCAACTAAAGGCAGCCGCTCCCCTATAAGAACACCCCCTGATGACCGCAAAGGAGTTCACATGGCTCAAGCCATCGCCGCGTACCTGCACTACCTGTCGATCTTCATCCTCTTCTCGCTGCTGGTCCTGGAGCATCGCCTGTTCAAGCTGCCCCTGGACCTGGAGCGCGCGCGCAGCCTGATCCGGGTGGACATCGCCTATGGCCTGAGCGCCGGCCTGGTGCTGGCCACCGGCCTGGCGCGGGTGCTGTGGTATGGCAAGGGCACCGAGTACTACCTGAAGAACAGCGTGTTCCACGCCAAGATCGGGCTGTTCATCCTGGTGGCGCTGCTGTCTGCGCTTCCGACCTTCGTCTTCCTCAACTGGCGCAACGCGCTGAAGGCCGGGCAGGTACCCGAGGTCAGCCCGAAGACCGCCAGGCTGGTGATCATGGCGATCCGCCTGGAGCTGCTGGCGGTGCTGGTCATCCCGCTGCTGGCCGCACTGATGGCGCGCGGCTTCGGCGTCATCTCCTGAGGCCCCTCACTGGCGCATGCCCACCGCCAGGCGGTTGAAGGCGTTCATCAAGGCCACGGCGAAGCTCAGGTCGGCGATCTGGGGCTCGCTGAAATGCGACCGCAGGGGCTCGAAGGCCGAGTCCGGCGCACCGCTCGCCTCCAGGCGGGTGAGCGACTCGGCCCACTCCAGCGCCGCCCTCTCCTTCTCGCTGTACAGACCACTGACCCGCCAGCCGGCCAGGGCGTCGAGCCGCGCCTGCTCCTCGCCACGGGCACGCAGGGCCTTGCTGTGCATCTCCAGGCAGAAGGCGCAGCCGTTGATCTGCGAGATGCGCAGGTAGACCAGTTCGATGAGGCCCGCGCCGAGGCTGCTGGCTTCGAGGGCCTTCTTGGTGGCGGCCAGGCCCTGGTAGGCCTCGGGGGAGAGTTGGTAGTAGGGCAGGCGCAGCGTGCTCATGCGGGGACTCCGGGGAAGGGGGCGGCGGCGAAATAGGGGTTGTTGGCCAGGCGCGTGCGCGCCTGCTGCAGGGTCTCGGCCACGGCGTCCGGGCCCTGGGCCAGGCCCTGCAGGTGGACGAACTCGACATGGTGCAGGCCGATCACGCCGAGGATGTGGCGCAGGTAGGGCGAGAGGAAGTCCGCCTGGCTGGCCCTGGCGCCCAGGTAGTTGCCACCCGAGCTGACCACCACGAAGGTCGGGCGGTCTTCCAGCAGGCCTTCCTTGTTGCCATCGACCAGGGTGAAGCTGCGCTGGATGCGCACCACGTAGTCGAGCCAGAGCTTCAGCGCCGCCGGCACCATGTAGTTGTGCATGGGCGTGGAGATCAGCAGGTAATGGGCCTGCTCCAGCTCGTCGATCAGTTGCTCGGACAGCGCCAGGGCCGGGTCGTCGCGATGGGCGCGGCCGGTGACGGCGCGGGCGTAGTCGCCGGACAGGGGCGGCAGGGGCTCGCGCACCAGGTTGCGCACGGTGACCTGCGCGTTGGCGTGGATGCGCTCGGCCATCTCCCGGGCCAGTCGGCCGCCGGGGGACGCGTCTTCATTGGGGCTGCATTCGATCAGCAGGACACGGGGCATGGTCAGTTCTCCTGGGAGGGGTGCGTGGCGGCGACGGGCAGCGGCCGGCTGAAGTGCAGGCCGGTGGACAGCAGGCCCTGGCGGAAATAAAAGCGCTGCGCCAGGGAATTGGCCAGTGCCGTATCCAGCACCAGGCGCTGGCAGCCGAGCCCGCCACCGATCAGCGCCAGTTCGTCCAGCAGGCGGGCGCCCAGGCCCTGGCTGCGACGCTGCGGGTCGGCCACCAGGTCGTCGACGTAGATGAAGCGCCCGTGGATCAGGTTCTCCAGCTCGCGGTAGCCGGCCAGGGCCAGCACCTGGCCGTCGCAGCAGGCGCCGAGCAGGCGGTAGCCCTGGCGGGCCTGGCGGCGTACGCGGGCGACGAAGGTCGCGGCATCGGGCAACTGCGGGCGCAACTCGCGCATGACCGGGAAGGCGGCACGCAACTGGGCGTCGTCGTCCAGGTGGAGCAGTTCGATGGGGGGCTGTGGATCGGGCATGGCCACTTTCCTCTTCTGGCGGAGCCGCTACTCTAGGCAGGCCATGGACCAGCCAACAGGTCCAAGAATCACCAAAACGACTGGGACATGAGCATGCCAGGCCACCCCCTGCCCCTGCACCTCGACCGCGGCCTCGACACGCCGGTCTACCTGCAGCTGTACCAACGCTTCCGCGAAGCCATCGACCAGGGCCGCTTGCCACCCGGCGCCCGCGTGCCCTCGCTGCGCAGCCTGGCCAGCGAGCTGAACCTGGCGCGGGGCACGGTGGAGGCGGCCTACCAGATGCTCATCGGCGAAGGCTACCTGCTGGCACGCGGCCCGGCCGGGACCTGCGTGTCGCCCCGCCTCGCCACGGCGCCCCGGCCGCCCTCGCGCAACATCAGTCCAGCGCGCACCGAGACACCGGTCGGAACGGAAGCGGCACCGCAGCCCTTCCAGCTCGGCCTGCCGGCGCTCGACGCCTTCCCGCGCAAGCTCTGGGCGCGCCTGGCGGCCCGGCGCCTGCGCGAGATGGGCGGCAGCGCGCTGATGGTGCCGGACCCGGCCGGCCATGGCCCGCTGCGGGCGAGCCTGGCCGGCTACCTCGGCATCTCCCGGGGCATCCACTGCCGGCCGGAGCAGGTGTTCATCACCGCCGGCCACAGCGCCAGCCTGGCGCTGGTGCAGCGCGCCCTGATGACGCCGGGCGATGCCATCTGGCTGGAGGACCCGGGCTACCTGCACGCCCGCCAGTTGCTGCAGGGCCTCGGCGTGCGCTGCGTGCCGGTCCCGGTGGATGGCGAGGGGCTGGTGGTGGACGCGGGCCAGCGCCTGGCGCCCGATGCGCGCTTCGCCCTGGTCACGCCGACACACCAGAGCCCCACCGGGGTCGCCCTCTCGCTGCACCGGCGCCTGGCGTTGCTGGAACGGGCGCAGCGGGTGGGCGGCTGGGTGCTGGAGGACGACTACGACAGCGAGTACCGCTACCAGGGCCGCCCGCTGCCGGCGCTCAAGAGCCTGGACCGCGAAGGCCGGGTGCTCTATGCCGGGACCTTCAGCAAGGTGCTCTACCCTGGCCTGCGCCTGGCCTACCTGGTGGTGCCGGACCGGGAGGTGGAGCGCTTCCGCGAGGTCGCCGCGCAGTTCGGCGGCGGCTGCAGCGAGCTGTTGCAGGCCACGACGGCGGACTTCATCGACCAGGGCCATTTCGCCCGCCACCTGAAGAAGATGCGCAGCCTCTACGCGCGCCGCCGCGCCCATACCTGCGAGGCGCTGCTGGCGCAGTGCGGGGAGCACCTGGAGATCGACCTGCAGGCCGGCGGCATGCACCTGCTGGCCCGCCTCGCTGCGGGTAGCGACGATCGCCACATCGCCGGGCGTGCCCAGGCGGCGGGGCTCGCCGTGATCGCGCTGTCGCCCTGGTACCTGGGCGACGGCGGCGCGCCGGGGCTCTTGCTGGGCTTCACCAATGTCGCCACGGCGGAAGAGGCAAGGGGGTTGGCAGGAAGGTTGCGGGAGGTGTTGGAGGGTTGTGGGCAGCCAAGCGAATGAATTGGCTGTGCTGGTCGTTGTGGACTCAACGCAAAGGCTCAAAACGGTGTTTCTAGGGCTTTTCTGGACTCATGGCACACCCACCGCATGGGTTTCGCTTCGCTCTACACCCTCCTACGAAAGCCGCCAGCCGCAGCGATGAAGCAGAGGGTCGGGCGGGGCTGGGCACGGTGGCTCCTCCCCCCGTCATCCCCGCGAACGCGGGGTTCCACAGAACAGCCCCATGAAAAAGCCCGGCGCTGGGCCGGGCTCGTTCGTGGAGCGGTGGATCAGGACGACAGGTAGGACGAGCGGGTCAGGCCGAGACGCAGGGCGTCGACGTACTGGGTGCGCTCGCGGGCGCTGAGCTTGGCGCCGGAGACCTTGTCGCGGTAGAGCGCCATCAGCTCCTCGGGGGACAGGTGCACGTAGCGCAGCATGTCCTCGATGGTGTCGTGGGTCTCGATGCCGCCGTGGTACACGCTGCCATCCTCGCGCTGGTAGACGTTCACCGAGTCGGTGTCGCCGAACAGGTTGTGCATGTCGCCGAGGATCTCCTGGTAGGCACCGACCAGGAACACGCCCAGCAGGTAGTCCTCGCCGTCGCGCACTTCGTGCACCGGCAGGCTGGTCTCGATGCTCTGCTCATCGACGTACTGCTTGATCTTGCCGTCGGAGTCGCAGGTCAGGTCCTGCAGCACCGCGCGGCGCACCGGTTCCTCGTCGAGGCGGTGCAGCGGCAGGATCGGCAGCACCTGGCCGATGGCCCAGGTGTCCGGCAGGCTCTGGAACACGGAGAAGTTGCAGATGTACTTCTCGGCCAGCTTGTCGTTCAGCTCGTCCAGCACCTGGCGGTGGGAACGCTGGCGGGCCTTGAGCTGGTTGTGCAGGCGGCGGCAGATGGCGAAGTAGGTCTGCTCGGCCAGGGCCTTCTGCGCCAGGGTCAGCTTGCCTTCGGCGTACTGGGTGGCGGCGTCGCTGATGTAGTGGGTCGCGCGCCAGTAGGTCTCGGTGACCATCTCGGCATCGGTCGGGCCCAGCAGGTCGGCGAGCCAGCGGACGATCTCCGGCTGCTCCTCGAGGTTGGCGATCTTCGGCACTTCGTCGTTGTGGCGCTCGACGTCGGTCACCTGCATCACCAGCACGGCGTGGTGCGCGGTCATGGCGCGGCCGCTCTCGGAGAAGATGTGCGGATGCGGCAGGCCCTGCGCGTCGCAGAACTCCTTGAGCATGCCCACAACGACGCCGGCGTAGTCGTCCATGTCGTAGTTGATGGAGCTGGCGTTGCGCGAGTGGGTGCCGTCGTAGTCGACGCCCAGGCCGCCGCCGACGTCGATGTGGTCGACCGGCAGGCCGAGGCTGCGCAGCTCGGCGTAGAAGCGGATGGCTTCCTTGAAGCCGTGCTGGTAGTCGGCCAGGTTGGCGATCTGCGAGCCCATGTGGAAGTGCAGCAGGCGCACGCCTTGCTCGATGCCGGCCTTGCGGAAGCGCTCGACCACCGACAGCAGCTGGGCGGCGGAGAGGCCGAACTTGGATTTCTCGCCGCCGGTGTCGGCCCACTTGGACGAGGCCAGGGACGACAGGCGCACGCGCAGGCCGACCTGGGGCGCGACCTTGAGTTCGGCCGCCTCCTCGATCACGTACTGAACCTCGGATTCCTTCTCGATCACGATGAAGACGTTGTGGCCGAGCTTCTGGCCCATCAGCGCCAGTTTGATGAACTCGCGGTCCTTGTAGCCGTTGCAGACGATGGTGCCGCCCTTGGGCGCCAGGGCCAGCACGGCCAGCAGCTCGGGCTTGGAGCCGGCTTCCAGGCCGATGGAGACGTCCTGGGTGGCGATGATGTTCTCGACCACCGCTTCCTGCTGGTTGACCTTGATCGGGTACAGCGCGGTGTAGCGGTTCTGGTATTCCAGGCGCGCGATGTTGGCGTCGAAGGCGCCGGTCAGCTGGCGCACGCGGTCCTGCAGGATGCCGGGGAAGCGCACCAGCAACGGCAGGGACAGGCCTGCCTCGCGCAGGTGGTCGACCTGCTCGAAAAGGTCGATCGGCTCGCTGGCGGCGCCGCCCGGGCGCACTTCCACGCGCCCGGCGTCATTGATCGCGAAATAGCCGGCGCCCCAATGGCGGATGCCATAGACGCTGCGGCTGTCCGCTACTGTCCAGCTGCTGCCATCGTCCTTGCGCGTACGTCGTGCAGACATCGGAGTCCCCCTGTGGGATAGAAAAGTGCCAGGCCCGCCGGTCATGCCGGGCGGGCCTGAGCAGGTTAATTCGGTCGTATGACGTTGGGGTGTTGACCGCAACCGGTGCAGTCAGTTTAGAAAGCCGGCACTCAGCCGCCGGATTTCTTGGCCTTGAAGCCGCGCTTGGCGAGCTCTTCGAGCAGCAGGTCCACGTGATCGCCCTGGATCTCGATCACACCGTCCTTCAGGGCGCCACCGGTGCCGCAGCGTCGCTTGAGCGCGCTGGCCAGCTCCTTGAGGGCGTCCTCGTCGAGCGGCACCCCGCTGACGCTGGTGACGGTCTTGCCACCGCGGCCCTTGGTTTCACGGCGCACGCGGGCAATGCCGTCGCCAGCGGGCACGGTGGCTCGCTTGCAGGTGCACGCGTCGATGGGCTGGGTGCAGTCCGGGCAATGCCGGCCGCTGTCGGTGGAGTACACCAGGCCGCCCAGGGCGGCGAAGGACGAAGCTTTCTTGACCACCGGCTTTCCTCGTAGGGGTCAGGATAGCGACTGGTCGGCGGGAGCCGACCGCGAAGCCCCACTCTGGCAGGGGCAGCGCAGACCCGGCGGGGAAGCCGGGCTTGAAAGGCGGCGAAATTTAGCAGCATTCGGCGCGAATGCTAAGTACGAAATTGCGCCATTGGTCGACAGAATCGCGACCTTCGCGCTTCGCTGTGCAGCATCCCGCACGAAAGGGTCCGGGATATTGCACAAACCCGCGCCTGGCGCGGGTTCGGCAGGGGAAAATGGGGTGCCCACAGGTTGGCGTCGAGCGAGAGCGGTGGGCTGAAGCCCACCCTACGGCCAGCGATGGCACATCGTAACCAGGGGCGCCGATCGGTGGATGAGAAGAGCGTCATCCACCCTACTCAAGGCATGCCGTCGTAGCTGGGTCAGGCACCGAGGTAAAGCTGCAGGGCGCGCTGGGAGTCGGGGCAGCAGGGCTGCATGGCAGCGGCTTCCGCCAGGTCGACGAAACGCGCCTCGAGCACCTCTTCAGGCTGCAGCCGCAACGGTGCATCGGAGACGGCGGAGAACACCGCGCACCAGAGGCGGTTGCCCGGCTCGTCGAAGAAGAAGCGCCCGTGCTCGACCAGCGGCACGCCGGCGATGCCCAGTTCCTCCGCCAGTTCGCGCTCGGCCGACTCGGCGTAGCCCTCCCCGGCCGCGACCATGCCGCCGGCGGCAAGATCCCAGTATCCGGGGTACACGGCCTTGCTCAGGGCGCGTCGGTGCACGCAGAGGCGCCCGGCGGAATCGAAGAGGAGGATGAAGGTGCCCCGCCCGATCAGGCCACGTTCGCGCAGCTCGGCGCGGGGCAGTTCGCCGAGGAGGCGGTCCTGTTCGTCGACCCAGGCGATGCGCTCGGCATCGGAGGCGGCGCGGTGCGCCGCCTCGCGTTCGCTGATGGCCATCAGCCCTGCTCGAGCAGCTGGCGCAGGTCGATGATCGCGGCGTTGGCGCGGGAGATGTAGTTGGCCATCACCAGCGAGTGGTTGGCCAGTACGCCGAAGCCGCTGCCGTTGAGCACCATGGGGCTCCACAGCGGCTCCTGGGCGGCCTCCAGCTCGCGGATGATCTGGCGCACGCTGATGGTGGCGTTCTTCTTCGCCAGCACGTCGGCGAAGTCCACTTCGATGGCACGCAGGAGGTGCGAGAGCGCCCAGGCCTGGCCACGGGCCTCGTAGAAGACGTTGTCGATCTGCAGCCAGGGCGTCTCGACGATCTCCTCGCTGACCTTAGGCACCACGCCTTCCTGGACTTCCTGGGCCTTCACGTCGGTGTTCAGGCGCACCCGGCCGACGCTGGCGGACAGGCGCTGGGACAGCGAGCCCAGGCGGGTGGCGACGTCACCCAGCCAGTTGTTGAGGTTGTCGGCGCGGGTATAGAACTGCGCGGAGGACTGGTTCGGGTCGGAAAGACGGGCGAGGTAGCGGTCCAGGGCGCGGATGCCTTCCTGGTACTCGGTCTCGGAAGCCGGCAGGGCCCAGCTCTTGTTGTCGAAGTTGAAGCGCGGCTCGGCTCGGGCGAGGTCGGCGTCCTCGGTGGATTGCGACTGCGAGCGGGCGAAGTCCTTGCGCAGGGCGCGGGACAGGTCGCGGACCTGCACCAGCACGCCGTATTCCCAGCTGGGCATGTTGTCCAGCCAGAGGCCGGGCGGGGCGAGGTCGTTGGAGAGGTAGCCACCGGGCTTGTCGAGCAGCGTCTGGCCGACCTGCTTGAGGGTTTCCACCGTGGTGTAGCCGGTCACCAGCTTGCGCTGGGCGCGCTCGGCGGCGGCCTGGGCATTCTGCTGCACCGGGAACAGGCCGGGCTCCTGGCTCCAGTACCAACCCACCAGCAAGGCTGCCAGCAGGTAGACCACCAGCAGCGAGCCCAGGGCGCGGCTCAGCCAGATGCCGCCCAGGTAGCTGCGGACATCGTCCACCGAATCATCGACGCGATCTCGTGCCTGGCCCGCACGCTTCTTCCAGTCCAGCATGGCAATGTCCTTAAACTCATCAACTCGGCGAATTCGACAGCAACCTGCGGCGAGGGTGCCATCCGGGTCATGCACTATAAGTGAAGCGCCGGACCTTGCCAGCGGCAAATGGCCAAACCAAGAGTGGGCGGCAAGCTGAGACGGGGCGCACAGGGCAACTGTGACCCAATGGTTCCCGTTGAAAAAATACTGGCGCCAGTAGATCGGCGGTACTAGCGTACGCACTATCAGGTGCTAGCATAGCGCCACCATTCTGACCGCTGTCTCAACGTACTGCGGTCGAGCATTAGAAGCAGTGCCATGACCGAGCAAGAAGATCCCAGTCGCGATCGCCTCAAGAATCACTTCGCACAGCGGGTGATCCACCAGGCACGGCATCTTCTGGAAGTCTGGCAGCGCCTGCAGCGCGCCGAGTGGACCAGCGCCGACCTCACCGAGCTGACCGAGGCCAACGCCTACCTGCTGCGCTATGCGGAACGCTTCGAGCAAACCGAACACACCCAGCTGGCCCACGGCATCGCGGGCTGCCTGCGCGCCATCCAGGCCAACCGCGGCCGCCTCTCCAGCGACCTGATCACCGAGCTGAGCCAGTTGATGCAGCGCCTTTCGCGCACCGGCCTGCGCCATGGCGACCAGCTGGAGCAGACCTTCCTGCCGCCCCTGCGCAAGCCGGTCTACCTGGCCCTGCAGGACCAGGAGCGGGCCCAGCGCCTGGCCCAGCAGATGGACTTCTTCGGCCTCTTCGTGCAGACCTGCGACAGCGCCAACGCCTTCCGCGCCGCCATGGCCGAGCGCCATCCCGCCGCCATCGTCATGGAAGTGGATTTCGCCGGGCGCGGCCTCGGCCTTGAGCTCGCCCTGGAGGCGCAGAAAGGCCTGGAGCCCAAGCTGCCGGTGCTGTTCTTCAGCCATGAGGAAACCGATACGCCGACCCGCCTGGCCGCCGTGCGCGCCGGTGGCCAGGAGTACTTCACCGGTGCCCTGGACGCCTCCAGCCTGCTGGAGAAGATCGAGACCCTGACCCGCACCGCCCACTATGAGCCCTACCGGGTGCTCATCGTCGACGACTCCAAGGCCCAGGCGATGCACACCGAGATGGTGCTCAACAGCGCCGGCATCGTCACCCAGGCCATCACCGAGCCGGCCCTGGCCATGGGTGCGCTGGCCGAGTTCCAGCCCGACCTGATCATCCTCGACATGTACATGCCCGAGTGCCTGGGCACCGAGCTGGCCAAGGTGATCCGCCAGCACGAGCGCTACGTCAGCGTGCCGATCATCTACCTCTCGGCCGAGGACGACCTGGACAAGCAGCTGGATGCGATGAGCGAAGGCGGCGACGACTTCCTCACCAAGCCGATCAAGCCGCGCCACCTGATCGCCACGGTGCGCACCCGCGCCAAGCGCGCCCGCAGCCTGAAGGCGCGGATGGTGCGTGACAGCCTTACCGGCCTGTTCAACCACACCCACACGCTGCAGCTGCTGGAGGACGCCCGCTCGCGCGCGCGTCGCGACGGCACCCCGCTGACCTTCGCGATGATCGACATCGACCACTTCAAGAAGGTCAACGACACCTACGGCCACCCCATGGGCGACCGGGTGATCAAGAGCCTGGCGCTGTTCCTCAAGCAGCGCCTGCGCAAGACCGACCACATCGGTCGCTATGGCGGCGAGGAGTTCGCCATCGTCCTGCCCGACACCGACCTGCAGGCCGCCCACCGCGTGCTGGACGAGATCCGTCGGCGCTTCGCCGAGATCCACTACCCGGCGCAGCCCCACGACCTGTCGTGCACCTTCAGCTGCGGCATCGCCGAACTGCGCGACGGTGCCGACGGCAACCTTCTTTCCAAGCAGGCCGACGAAGCGCTCTACCGCGCCAAGCACGGCGGTCGCAACCGCGTCGAACTGTTCACCTGACAAGCCGACCAAAGGGCGTGACGCAGTTCACGCTGTCATCAGGCTGAAACCGAACCGCAATATCTTTCAGGGCCTGTCCGTTCTGTAGTCGGTCGAGGCCCCGATGCGCCTGAAACAGCTCACCAACCTCAACACCCTGCTCCTGGTCACCGTCTGCCTGGCGCTCGGCGTCACCCTCTGGTGGTCCCAGCGCGCCCTGGAACGCCCCTACCAGGTGATGGAGCAGTACATGGACCTGGCCCAGCGCTTCCAGCGCGATGTCAGTGCCAACATCGAGGCCTACCTCGCCAGCGGTGACGCCCTGCGCCACAGCGCCGCGATCCAGAGCCTGGACGAACTCGACCAGCGCATGGCCCAGCTGCCACCGCAGCTGGCGACCACCCTGCGCGCCAGCATCGACGACCTGCGCGCCTTCAGCGGCGACCAGCTGCTGGCCGCCGGCAAGCTGGCCGGCGACCCGCAAGGCCTGCTGCTGCAGGCCGAACGGGAGATCGATGGCGCCCTGGAGCAGCTGGCCCGCTACGCCGACGAGGGCGACGCCGCCCAGGCCACCGACTACCGCAAGCCGCTGCTCGCCGCCGCGCAGCACCTGACCCGCCTGGCCCACGCCCGGGCCAAGCTGGTGGAAAGCGGCCGTGACGAGCTGGCCGCCGATGTCGAGCGCGAGCTGGCCGCCCTGGCCCAGGAGTCCGCGCGCCTCGACGCCCTGCCGCTGCTGGGCGTGGCCGACGCCTCCAGTTCCGCTTCCGATGATTTCGCCGCGATGATGGGCCTGGCCGCCGACACCCAGGAAAAGCAGGCCGAAGACAGGGGCATCGCCCTCAAGCGCGACCTGGGCAGCCTGCTCACACGCTACCCGGCCGAGCTGCAACGCACCCGCCAGCTGATCACCAGCCGCGCCGAACTCGCCGGCACCACCCGCGCCCGCCTCGACGCCCTGCGCCAGGCCCTGGCCGCCCTGGAGCCGCTGGTGCGCTCCGAGCACGGTCGCATCCAGGGCGAAGTGCGGGTGATCCAGGGGCTGATGATCGGCCTGATCCTGCTCATCGCCCTGGCCGTGGACCGTATCCAGCGCAACCTCACCCGCGTGCTCGGGCGCCTGGTGCAGTCCCTCTCCGCCTGGGCCGCCGGTGATTTCAGCCAGGCCATCGCCCTGGATTCGAAGATCGACGACCTGCGCGGCATCGAACAGTCCCTGGGCCGCCTGCGTGCCTACCTGGGCGAGCTGGTGGGCACCATCCGCCACCACGCCGAACAGGTGGCCGGCAGCAGCCATACCCTGGCCGAGCTCAACGGCGGCCTGCACGCCGGCGCCGAGCGCCAGGCCGGCGGCACCGCGCAGATCCGCGACGCCCTGGGCGAACTGGAGGCGACCATCCAGCAGGTGGCCGGCGATGCACGCCAGGCCGCCGCCGCCAGCCACGACGCGGGACGCGCCGTGGAGCAGGGCCAGCGCATCATCGGCCAGAGCCTGGAAGGCATGCACAGCCTGGTCGGCGAGGTGCAGGGCAACGCCGTGGCCATCGAACGGCTGGCCCAGGAGTCCGCCACCATCGAGAGCGTGCTGGTGGTGATCCGCGGCATCGCCGAGCAGACCAACCTGCTGGCGCTCAACGCCGCCATCGAAGCGGCCCGTGCCGGCGAGCAGGGCCGCGGCTTCGCCGTGGTCGCCGACGAAGTGCGCACCCTGGCGCAGCGCACCGCCGGCGCCACTGGCGAGATCCAGGAACTCATCGGCCGGCTGCAGACCGCCGCCCACCAATCGGTACAGGGCATGCGCGCACAGGTCGAGCACGCCGAGGCCACCGCCGCCCGCGCTGCCGCCGCCGATGGCGCGCTGGACGAGATAGTCGCGGCCATCCGCACCATCGCCGACACCGCCGGGCAGATCGCCGAGGCCACCGCCAACCAGAGCGGCGCGGTCACCGAGATCCGCGGCTACAGCGAGGAGATCCACCAGCTCGGCGACGACAACCTGCAACGCATCGGAAGCAGCCGCGACCAGGCCGAGCAGCTGCTGCAGCTGGGCGGCGACCTGACCCGCGCGGTGCAGGCCTTCCGCGTCTGACCCCTGCGGCGACGTGTCGCGGGTGGCGGCGGTGAAGCCCGCTGCCGCCGGCCCGCCCGACGCCACCGCGCCATGACCATCGGGACGGTCGAGAAAACCGCTTACAGGATCGGCGCTGCATGGCGGCGGCCGGCTCCGCTATCATGCCCGGCACCTTCGCCTGCCGAGACTTCCATGCGCCGTCTGCTGACCCTGATCCTGCTGCTGGTCGCCCTGCCCGCCAGCGCCGGGCTGCTGGATAACCGCCCCAGCTCCACCCTCGGAGCCGCGCTGAACAACAGCAAGGACTTCCTCCCCGTGCGCGAGGCCTTCCGCCTCAGCCTGGTGGACAGCTCGCCGACCTCGATCAAGCTGCGCTTCACCAACGCCGAGGGCTACTACCTCTACAAGCACCGCTTCCAGTTCCGCACCGAACCGGCGGACATCGCCCTGGGCGATGCGCAGCTGCCGGCCGGCAAGCACAAGACCGACGAATACTTCGGCGACGTGGAGGTGTACTACGAAGTCCTCGACGTCGACCTGCCGCTGAACAACCCGTCCAATCGTCCCTTCAAGCTGCTGGTGACCTACCAGGGCTGCGCCGACAAGGGCCTGTGCTACCCGCCGGAGACCGAAACCCTGCAGATCGGCGACGCCCCGGCGGCGCTGGAGGGCGCGATCCCATCCGAGGGCAAGGGCTGGAGCTGGCACGAGCTGGCGCTGTTCTTCCTCGCCGGCCTCGGCCTGACCTTCACCCCCTGTGTGCTGCCGATGCTGCCGATCCTCTCCGGCGTGGTGCTGCGCGGCCAGGTGGGCGGCAGCCGCGGCCTGGTGCTGTCGCTGGCCTACGTACTGCCGATGGCGGCCTGCTTCGCCGTGCTAGGCGCGCTGATGGGCGTGTTCGGTGCCGAACTGAACCTGCAGGCGCGCCTGCAATCGGCCTGGGTGCTGGTGCCCTTCGCCGCCTTCTTCGCGGTGTTCGCCCTGGCCATGTTCGGCCTCTACGAACTGCGCCTGCCACAGTTCATCAGCGGCCCGCTGGATCGCCTGGCCGGCAACACCCGGGGCGGCTCGATCTGGGGCGCGGCGGCACTGGGGGTGTTCTCCAGCCTGCTGGTCTCGCCCTGCGTGTCGGCCCCGCTGGCCGGTGCCCTTCTCTATATAAGCGCCAGCGGCGATGCCCTCGGCGGCGGCCTCAAGCTGTTCGTGCTCGGCCTCGGCATGGGGGCGCCCCTGGTGCTGTTCGCCGTGGGCGGCGGCACGCTGCTGCCGAAGTCCGGCAACTGGATGGTCGCGGTGCGCAACGCCTTCGGCGTGCTGCTGCTGGCCGTCTCGGTGTGGCTGCTGGAGCGCGTGCTGCCCGGCCCGCTGTCCCTGGCCCTGTGGGGCCTGCTGGCCGGCGGCGTGGCGCTGTTCCTCGGTGCCCTGGAATTCACCCCGAAAACCGCCCGCCAGCGCCTGGCGCAACTGGCCGGCCTGGTGCTGCTGGTCTACGCGGTGGCTGCCTGGACCGGCGCCCTCAAGGGCGAGTCGGACCCGCTGCGCCCCCTCGGCCGTCCGGGTGCTGCAGCCGTCACCACCAGCACCGCCGGTGCCTGGCAGACCATTACCACCCCGGCCGAGCTGGCCGCCGCCCAGGTCGAAGCCAAGGCCGCCGGCAAGCCGCTGCTGCTGGACTGGTACGCCGACTGGTGCATCAGCTGCAAGGTGATCGAGCGCGAGGTGCTGACCGCCCCCGAGGTGGCCAGCCAACTGGGCGCCTACCGCCTGGTGCGCTTCGACATGACCGCCAGCACGCCCGAACAGCGCGCCCTGCTGGACCGCTACAAGCTGTTCGGCCCGCCCGCGATCCTGTTCTTCGCCCCCGATGGTGACGAATGGTCGGAATCGCGTGTCGTAGGTGAGATCAACGCGGCGGACTTCGCCGCCAGGCTGCAGGGCGCTGCCCAGCGGCTCTGAGCCGGATTTTCACAAATCTGCCGCAAACTACGGGCATCGTGTCGGCTACTACCGGCATATGGACAGCCTCTCGGGCTTTCCTGCATAGTCCCGCCTGGCCCCCAATAAGGAAGACACCGCATGGCCACCCTGCTCGTCCTGCACGGCCCCAACCTCAATCTGCTGGGCACCCGCGAACCCGACAAGTACGGCGCCACCACCCTGGCCGAGATCAACCAGGACCTGGAGCGCAGGGCCCGCGAGGCGGGCCACCACCTGCTCTACCTGCAGAGCAACGCCGAGTACGAACTGATCGATCGCATCCATGCCGCACGCAACGAGGGCGTGGACTTCATCCTGATCAATCCCGCCGCTTTCACGCATACGAGTGTCGCCCTACGTGACGCGTTGCTCGCGGTGAGCATCCCATTCATCGAAGTGCACCTCTCCAACGTGCACAAGCGAGAACCTTTCCGCCATCACTCCTACTTCTCGGACGTTGCAGTGGGAGTGATTTGCGGTCTTGGCGCCACCGGCTACCGCCTGGCCCTGGACGCGGCGCTTGAACACCTTGAACGCCCCTGACCTCACCCTTGGGAGTTGATAATTAATGGATATCCGTAAAGTCAAAAAACTGATCGAGCTGCTGGAAGAGTCCGGTATCGACGAGCTGGAGATCCGCGAGGGCGAAGAGTCCGTGCGCATCAGCCGCCACAGCAAGCAGGCCGCCATGGCCCAGCCGATCTACGCCGCCGCCCCGATGGCCGCCCCGGCACCGGCCCCGGTAGCCGCCCCCGCCGCCCCGGCGGTCGAAGCCGCTCCGGCCGCCAAGAAGCTCAACGGCACCGTGGTGCGCTCGCCGATGGTCGGCACCTTCTACCGCGCCGCCTCGCCCACCTCGGCGAACTTCGCCGAAGTCGGCCAGACCGTTAAGAAGGGCGACATCCTGTGCATCGTCGAAGCGATGAAGATGATGAACCACATCGAGGCCGAAGCCAGCGGCGTGATCGAATCCATCCTCGTGGAGAACGGCCAGCCGGTTGAGTACGACCAACCGCTGTTCACCATCGTCTGAACCGCGGAGAGCTGAGATGCTGGAAAAAGTCCTGATCGCCAACCGTGGCGAGATCGCCCTGCGCATCCTGCGCGCCTGCAAGGAGCTGGGCATCAAGACGGTGGCGGTGCACTCCACGGCCGACCGCGAACTGATGCACCTGTCCCTGGCCGATGAGACCGTATGCATCGGCCCGGCCCCGGCTGCGCAGTCCTACCTCAATATCCCGGCGATCATCAGCGCCGCCGAAGTGACCGGCGCCACGGCGATCCACCCGGGCTACGGCTTCCTCGCCGAGAACGCCGACTTCGCCGAACAGGTGGAGAACTCCGGCTTCGCCTTCATCGGCCCGAAAGCCGACACCATCCGCCTGATGGGCGACAAGGTGTCGGCCAAGGACGCCATGAAGAAGGCCGGCGTACCGACCGTCCCGGGCTCCGACGGCCCGCTGCCGGAAGACGAAGCGACCGCCCTGGCCATCGCCGAGGAAGTCGGCTACCCGGTGATCATCAAGGCCGCCGGTGGCGGTGGTGGTCGCGGCATGCGCGTGGTGCACAGCGCCGACGAGCTGATCAAGTCGGCCAAGCTGACCCGCACCGAGGCCGGCGCGGCGTTCGGCAACTCCATGGTCTACCTGGAGAAGTTCCTCACCAACCCGCGCCACGTCGAAGTGCAGGTCCTCTCCGACGGCCAGGGCAACGCCATCCACCTGGGTGACCGCGACTGCTCCCTGCAGCGCCGCCACCAGAAGGTGCTGGAAGAGGCCCCCGCTCCCGGCATCGACGAGAAGGCCCGCGCCGAAGTGCTGGCCCGCTGCGTCCAGGCCTGCGTCGAGATCGGCTATCGCGGTGCCGGTACCTTCGAGTTCCTCTACGAGAACGGCAGCTTCTACTTCATCGAGATGAACACCCGCGTCCAAGTGGAGCACCCGGTCACCGAGATGGTCACCGGCATCGACATCGTCAAGGAGATGCTCAGCATCGCCGCGGGCAACAAGCTGTCGATCAAGCAGGAGGACGTGGTCATCCGTGGTCACGCCCTGGAATGCCGGATCAACGCCGAGGACCCGGACAACTTCATGCCCAGCCCCGGCAAGGTGCAGTACTACCACGCACCCGGCGGCAATGGCGTGCGCGTCGACTCGCACCTGTACAGCGGCTATGCGGTTCCGCCGAACTACGATTCGCTGATCGGCAAGCTGATCACCTACGGCAAGGACCGCGACGAGGCCATGGCGCGCATGCGCAACGCCCTCGACGAGCTGGTGGTGGACGGCATCAAGACCAACATCCCGCTGCACCGCGACCTGACTCGCGACAAGGGTTTCCGCAAGGGGGGCGTGAACATTCACTACCTCGAGCACAAACTGGGCAAGAAGTAAGCCCGGCAACCCTGGAAGGGCCGCATAATGCGGCCCTTCTTCATTTCACGCGAAGGATCGCCATGTCCCTGAAGTCCCGCATCCTTGCCATCGGCCCGGCCTTCGGCGAAGCCTTCATCTGCCTCGGCCTGGCCCTGCGTTCCAGCCTGCGCCCCGGCATCCTCCTGCGCTCCTCCGGGCTCTGCCTGCTGACTCTGGTTTTCTGGAGCTGGGTCTTCTACGCCCATGCCGAAATCATCCTCAAGGCCGCCGGACTGCTGTCGTTCTTCGTCATCTCCGGCGCCGCCATGTTCGGCCTGATGCCCAGCCTCACCGGCGGCCCGGCCACCGTCAGCGGCATGGCCGGCATCGCCCCGGCAGTGGGGCTGATGCTGGTGTATTCCGCTCTCCTGGCACTGGCCATGGTCGGCGTGCTGTTCGTCGCGGCCGTCGTCATCAGCATCCGCCTGGCCCTGCGCTGGGTGCTGATGGGCAGCCTGCGCGAGCGCGCCCTCAAGCCCTACCCGGGCCTGGCCTCGCGCAGCCCGGCGGCCAGCGACCTGCTGCGCGCCGGTCGCTACCACCTGGGCCCCTGGCTGGGCATCGGCCTGGGCCCACTGCTGTGCCTGGCGATACCGGTTATAAACGGCGTGCTGCTGATCATTCTCCTGGGCTACCTCAACGTGCGCTTCCTGGTGCCCGCCGCGCTGTCGGGCCTCGCCAGCGGCGCCGAGCAGATGCAGGCGGTGCGCCGCCAGCGCGGGGCGATGATCGCCTTCGGCCTGCTCATCCTGCTGCTGGCGATGGTGCCGGTGCTCAACCTGTTGCTGCCCGCCCTGCTCGGCGGCGGCGCCTGCCACCTCGCCTATCGCGGCCTCGACCGCCCGGAGCGCCCGGCTGGCGCGGCATCGGAGCCTCAAGTAAGCTTGCCCGCCCCATGAAGCCATCTCAAAAACCACCTGCGCTGCCATCGCCGCGTTAAACACAGGCTAAAAATGCTCAGTTGCACCCCGTAAACTGCGCTTTTTCGCCTGTTCTTGCCTTGCGCTGCCGGCCTCGCCGACGTTTTTACAGGCGCCCATAAGGGCCATATTTTCACCGCATCGAGGTTCCGCCATGCCCTGGTTACAAGTCCGTCTCGCCATCACCCCGGATCAGGCGGAAACCTATGAAGACGCGCTGCTGGAAGTCGGCGCCGTCTCCGTGACCTTCATGGATGCCGAAGACCAGCCGATCTTCGAGCCCGACCTCGGCACCACCCCGCTCTGGTCCAACACCCACCTGCTGGCCCTGTTCGAAGCCGATACCGACGAAACCAACCTGGTCGCCCATCTGGAGCTGCTCACCGGCGGCGCGCTGCCCGAGCACCAGATCGAGCGCATCGAAGACCAGGACTGGGAACGCAGCTGGATGGACAACTTCCAGCCCATGCGCTTCGGCCGCCGCCTGTGGATCGTGCCCAGCTGGCACGAAGCCCCGGAGCCGGACGCGGTGAACCTGCTGCTGGACCCGGGCCTGGCCTTCGGCACCGGCACCCACCCGACCACCGCACTGTGCCTGGAATGGCTGGACGGCCAGGAGCTGGACGGCTGCGACCTGATCGACTTCGGCTGCGGCTCCGGCATCCTCGCCATCGCCGGCCTGCTGCTCGGCGCGCGCCAGGCGGTGGGCACCGATATCGACCCGCAAGCCCTGGAGGCCTCCCGCGACAACGCCTCGCGCAACGGCATCGACCCGGCCCTGTTCCCCGTCTACCTGCCCGCCGACATGCCGCAGCAGCAGGCAGACGTGGTGGTGGCCAACATCCTCGCCGGCCCGCTGGTGTCCCTGGCGCCGCAGATCACCGCACTGGTCAAGGCCGGCGGCCGCCTGGCGCTGTCGGGCATCCTCGCCGAGCAGGCCGAGGAAGTCCGCGCCGCCTACGCCGACGCCTTCGCCCTCGATCCCACCGCCGACAAGGACGGCTGGGTGCGCATCAGCGGCGTACGTCGCTGAGCAGAGCATGAGCAGACCCGCGCCAGCGCGTTGCCGAGTTGGTAGACTGGCGCCTTGTTTCGCACGGACCGCCGCATGACCGAAAGCTTCGTCACCCAGTGCCCCCATTGCCAGACCAGCTTCCGTGTGAGCCGCGCCCAGCTGGGCGCAGCCCAGGGCGCCGTGCGCTGCGGGGCTTGCCTGCACGTGTTCAACGCCGCCAAGCAGCTGCTCGGCGCGATGCCGCCCAGCGAGCCGAAGCCCACCACGCCCGCCCCACAGGCGCCACGCCCTGCCGCGCCGCCCCCCGCGAAACCCGCCACCCCCGGGGCCCCGGCAGCACCTGCGCCCACGGCGCAGCCGGCCAGCCCGGTGCCCAGCGTCGCCGCCCTGCTCAAGACGCCGCCGCCCCCAACCGCCGCACCGCCGGGCAAGACCGCCGACAAGAACACCCTGTGGATCCACGACGACCTGGACCTCGACAGCCTCGACCTGGACGAGGAACTGGCCAAGCTGGAGCAGGAAGAACTCAAGCTGTCCCAGGAATTCCTCGCCCTGCAGGCCGCCCCCAAGCCGGGCGAGCAGCTGTACGGCCAGCGCGACGAGGTGACCGACCGGCATGACGAGCGCTGGGCCGAAGCGCTGCTGCGCGAGGATGCGCCCCGCGCGCCCTCCCCCGCACCACGCCCCACGCAACCGCCCGTCGGTGAAAGCCCGCGCCCCAGCGAGCCTGTGGCTGCGCCACGCAGGGAGCCCGCGCTGTCGCTCGACGACGAAGCGGACGATGAACCGGTGCCGAGCCTCGGCCTCGCCGCCGACCGGGAAGCCCCCGAGCAAACCCCGCCGCCGCACGCAGCCCTCTCCGCTGCGGACGATGAAGACGAAGACCTCGATACGCCCGTCGCCCCGCCGGCCCGCAGCGCTCCGCGCAACGAGCCCGGCCTGCGCGGCAGCAACCTGCTGGACATCGACGACGAGCCGCTGCAACTCGACTGGCAGCAGCCGAAGAAGCCCTGGGGCCGCTGGATCGGCTGGGGCCTGCTAAACCTGCTGGGCGCCGTCGCCCTGGCCGGCCAGTACGTCTGGTACCACTTCGACGAACTGGCGCGCTCCGACCAGTACCGCCCCTGGTTCGAACAGCTGTGCCCGGAACTCGGCTGCCAGCTGCCGTCCAAGGTCGACATCGCGCTGATCAAGAGCAGCAACCTGGTGGTACGCAGCCACCCGGACTTCACCGGCGCACTGGTGGTGGATGCCATCCTCTACAACCGCGCGCCCTTCTCCCAGCCGTTCCCGCTCCTGGAATTGCGCTTCGCCGATATCAGCGGCCAACTGCTTGCCAGTCGTCGCTTCAAGCCGGGCGAGTACCTCGCCGGCGAGCTCGCCGGGCAGTCCGAAATGCCACCGCAGACGCCCATCCACATCTCCCTGGACATTCTCGATCCGGGCACCAAGGCCGTGAACTACAGTCTCAGCTTCCACTCTCCCGAGTGACCCGCCGGCGACGCCTCGACGTCGCCGGCACCGCCGCCAGAACCGCCGGCGATAAGCTCCCCACTGTTCAGAATTTGTTCAAAACGACCTTTATCCGGTCATCGAGAGCGGGTATCATGCCCACCCTTTTTCGAAGACCAAGATCCGGCCCCACAGGCAGGGAAGACCCATGTCGGCGGTACGCATCGGCCCATACGCACTACCCAATCAGGTGATACTCGCCCCCATGGCGGGCGTGACCGATCGTCCGTTTCGTCTGCTTTGCCGCCGCCTCGGCGCCGGCTTGGTAGTCTCCGAAATGGTCACCAGCGATGTGCGCCTGTGGAATAGCCGCAAGTCGAAACTGCGCCTGCTGCACGAAGGCGACCCGGAGCCGCGCTCGGTGCAGATCGCCGGTGGCGACCCGCAGATGCTGGCCGAGGCCGCCGTCGCCAATGTGGCGCTCGGTGCGCAGATCATCGACATCAACATGGGTTGCCCGGCGAAGAAGGTCTGCAACAAGGCCGCCGGTTCCGCGCTGATGAAGGACGAGGCCCTGGTGGCCGCGATCCTCGAAGCGGTGGTCGGCGCCGTGGACGTGCCGGTGACCCTGAAGATCCGCACCGGCTGGGACCGGGACAACAAGAACGGCATCGCCGTGGCAAGGATCGCCGAACAGTCGGGGATACAGGCGCTGGCCGTGCATGGCCGCACCCGTGCCGACCTGTACACCGGCGAGGCCGAGTACGACACCATCGCCGCGATCAAGCAGGCGGTGTCGATCCCGGTCTTCGCCAACGGCGACATCACTTCGCCACAGAAGGCCAGAGAGGTCCTCGACGCCACCGGCGCCGATGCCCTGCTGATCGGTCGAGCGGCCCAGGGGCGACCCTGGATATTCCGCGAGATCGCGCATTACCTGGAAACCGGCGAACTGCTGCCGGCGCCGGGCTTGAAGGAAATTGAACAGATCCTGCTGGAGCACCTGGCCGCATTGCACGCCTTCTATGGCGACCTGATGGGCGTACGCATCGCCCGCAAGCATGTCGGCTGGTATCTCGCAACCCTGCCGGGCGCCAGGGAGTTTCGCGCCCAGTTCAATCGTTTGGAGTCCACGGACGCGCAGTGCGCCAACGTTCGAGAGTTTTTCATCGAACGTCACAACGACGGAGAACAGGCCGCATGACGACGATGACCGAGAATTTTTTTGATGGGGCAACACCCGTGAGCGACAACGCCAACCTTAAACAGCACCTGACGACACCGACCGCCGAAGGCCAGACCTTGCGCGGCAGCGTCGAGAAGGCCCTGCACAACTATTTCGCCCATCTCGAGGGCGCCGCGGTCACGGATGTCTACAACCTGGTGCTCTCCGAAGTGGAAGCCCCGCTGCTGGAGTCCGTGATGAACTACGTGAAGGGCAACCAGACCAAGGCGTCCGAGATGCTCGGCCTGAACCGCGGCACCTTGCGCAAGAAGCTCAAGCAGTACGACCTCCTTTAAGAACAGCTGGAAGCTGAAGGCCTGAAGCTGGATGCACGTGGCTTCGGGCGTTTGACTTCAAGCGCTGAGCTTCAGGCTTCCGGCTTCACCACCGACATCCCCCTGCACGATGGCCTTCAGATGACCGACCAGACCACCCGCCTCCCCGTTCGCCGCGCGCTGATCAGCGTCTCCGACAAGACCGGCATCCTCGACTTCGCCCGCGAGCTCGTTGCCCTCAACGTTGAGATCCTCTCCACCGGCGGCACCTACAAGCTGCTGCGGGACAACGGCATCGCCGCCGTGGAAGTCGCCGACTACACCGGCTTCCCGGAAATGATGGACGGCCGCGTGAAGACCCTGCACCCGAAGATCCACGGCGGCATCCTCGGTCGCCGCGCGCTGGACGGTGCGGTCATGGACCAGCACGGCATCAAGCCGATCGACCTGGTGGCGGTCAACCTGTATCCCTTCGAAGCCACCGTCGCCAAGCCTGACTGCGACCTGGCCGACGCCATCGAGAACATCGACATCGGCGGCCCGACCATGGTCCGCAGCGCCGCCAAGAACCACAAGGACGTCGCCATCGTGGTCAACGCCAGCGACTACGCCGGCATCGTCGAGTCCCTCAAGGACGGCGGCCTGACCTACGCCCAGCGCTTCGACCTGGCCCTCAAGGCCTTCGAGCACACCTCGGCCTACGACGGCATGATCGCCAACTACCTGGGCACCATCGACCAGGCCCGCGACACCCTGTCCACCGAGGCACGCGGCGCCTTCCCGCGCACCTTCAACAGCCAGTTCGTCAAGGCCCAGGAAATGCGCTACGGCGAGAACCCGCACCAGAGCGCGGCGTTCTACGTGGAAGCGAAGAAGGGCGAAGCCAGCGTCTCCACCGCCGTCCAGCTGCAGGGCAAGGAACTGTCCTTCAACAACGTGGCCGACACCGACGCCGCCCTGGAATGCGTGAAGAGCTTCGTCAAGCCGGCCTGCGTCATCGTCAAGCACGCCAACCCCTGCGGCGTTGCCGTGGTTCCGGAGGACGAAGGCGGCATCCGCAAGGCCTACGACCTGGCCTACGCCACCGACACCGAGTCCGCCTTCGGCGGCATCATCGCCTTCAACCGCGAGCTGGATGGCGAGACCGCCAAGGCCATCGTCGAGCGCCAGTTCGTCGAAGTGATCATCGCCCCGAAAATCTCCGCCGCCGCCCGTGAAGTGGTGGCCGCCAAGGCCAACGTGCGCCTGCTGGAATGCGGCGAGTGGCCGGCCGAGCGCGCCCCGGGCTGGGACTTCAAGCGCGTCAACGGCGGCCTGCTGGTGCAGAGCCGCGACATCGGCATGATCGCGGCAAGCGACCTGAAGATCGTCACCCAGCGCGCCCCGAGCGAGCAGGAGATCCACGACCTGATCTTCGCCTGGAAAGTGGCCAAGTTCGTCAAATCCAACGCCATCGTCTACGCCAGGAACCGCCAGACCGTCGGCGTCGGCGCCGGCCAGATGAGCCGCGTCAACTCCGCCCGCATCGCCGCCATCAAGGCCGAGCATGCCGGTCTCGAGGTCAAGGGCGCGGTCATGGCCTCCGACGCCTTCTTCCCCTTCCGCGACGGCATCGACAACGCCGCCAAGGCCGGCATCACCGCCGTGATCCAGCCGGGTGGCTCCATGCGTGACAACGAAGTCATCGCCGCCGCCGACGAGGCCGGCATTGCGATGGTATTCACCGGCATGCGCCATTTCAGACACTAACAGCGAGCTGCAAGCCACAAGCTTCAGGCTGCAAGAGAAGCAGGATCCTGCCCGCTTTGACTTGTAGCTTGTAGCTTGAAGCTTGCCGCTCTCTCCGCAGGAGAGCTCCATGAACGTACTGATCATCGGCAGCGGCGGTCGTGAACACGCCCTGGCCTGGAAAGTGGCCCAGGACCCGCGCGTCGCCAAGGTCTTCGTCGCCCCGGGCAACGCCGGCACCGCCACCGAAGCCAAGTGCGAGAACGTCGCCATCGACGTGCTGGCCATCGAGCAACTGGCCGACTTCGCCGCTGCCAACGTGCAGCTGACCATCGTCGGCCCCGAGGCCCCGCTGGTCAAAGGCGTGGTCGACCTGTTCCGCGCCCGTGGCCTGGCCATCTTCGGCCCCACCGCCGGCGCCGCCCAGCTGGAAGGCTCCAAGGCCTTCACCAAGGATTTCCTCGCCCGCCACAAGATTCCCACCGCCGACTACCAGAACTTCACCGAAGTCGAGCCGGCCCTGGCCTATCTGCGCGAGAAGGGTGCCCCCATCGTGGTCAAGGCCGACGGCCTGGCCGCCGGCAAGGGCGTGATCGTCGCCATGACCCTGAGCGATGCCGAGGACGCCGTGCGTGACATGCTCTCCGGCAACGCCTTCGGCGACGCCGGTGCCCGCGTGGTGATCGAGGAGTTCCTCGACGGCGAGGAAGCCAGCTTCATCGTCATGGTCGACGGCCAGAACGTGCTGCCCATGGCCACCAGCCAGGACCACAAGCGCGTCGGCGACGCCGACACCGGCCCCAACACCGGCGGCATGGGCGCCTACTCCCCCGCCCCGGTGGTCACCCCCGCCGTGCACCAGCGCGTGATGGACGAGGTGATCTACCCCACCGTCCGCGGCATGGCCGAGGAAGGCAACGTCTACACCGGCTTCCTCTATGCCGGCCTGATGATCGACAAGAGCGGCGCGCCCAAGGTCATCGAGTTCAACTGCCGCTTCGGCGACCCGGAGACCCAGCCCATCATGGTGCGCCTGGAAAGCTCCCTGGTCCTGCTGGTCGAGGCCGCCCTGGCCAAGGCCCTGGACAAGGTCGAAGCCACCTGGGACCCGCGTCCCACCGTCGGCGTGGTCATCGCTGCGGGCGGCTACCCGGGCGACTACGCCAAGGGTGACGTCATCGAAGGCCTGGCCGACGCCGCCGCGCTGGACGGCAAGGTGTTCCACGCCGGCACCGCCCTCAAGGACGGCCAGGTGGTCACCGCCGGTGGCCGCGTGCTCTGCGCCACGGCGATCGGCCCGACCGTCTCCGAAGCCCAGCAGCAGGCCTACCGCCTGGCCGAGAAGATCAGCTGGAATGGCAGTTTCCATCGCACGGACATCGGCTACCGCGCCATCGCCCGCGAACGCGGCGAGGATTGAAGGTAAATAACCGGTAAACCTGCGGAAGAGGCGGCCATATGGCCGCCTTTGTCATATTCCGCAGGCCGGTGCTTGGCTATAATCCCGCCACTCACCCACGAAGGGACTTCGCCCGTGCGCCGGCTCAGGATTGCCATCGGTCTTAGCGTCAGCCTGCTGCTGACCCTGCTCTGCCTGCCCTCGGTGCAAGCCGGGGAGCGCGCGCACTGGAGCATGCTTCTCGACCCCACGGCCAGCCTGCAGCTCGAAGACATCCGCGCCCAGCAATCCGCCTCGCAGTTCACCCCCGTCGACCTTCAGCGCCTCTACACACCCGGCGGCACCAGCGCCCTCTGGCTGCACCACCGTCTGCAACCGGGCGATCACGAGCAGTTGCTGCGGGTCTTCGCGCCCTACCTGTCCCTGCTCGACCTGTACGTCGTCCGTGGCAACGAGATCATCGACCACACCCGCACCGGCAGCCGCCTGCCCTACAGCGACCGCCCGCTGCCCAGCCGTGACTTCCTCCTGCCGCTGCCCATGCGCAGCGAGCCCCTGGACCTGTACCTGCGGCTCGCCTCCGAGCACGCCCTGCGCCCGACCATCGCCCTGCAATCGGCCGTGGAAATGGCCGCCGATGACAGCCGCCCGCTGCTCTTCGGCCTGCTCATCGGCAGCCTGCTGATGCTCGTGGTGCACAACCTCCTGCGCTTCGGCTATGCCCGTGCCACCAGCGGCCTGTGGCTGGCCGCCACCCAGCTGTGCCTGGTGGGCACAGCGCTCAGCCTGCTGGGCATCAGCGCCCCCTGGCTGCGCGGCTGGCAGAGCGCGCAGCCGCAGATCGCCAACCTGTCGATGCTGCTGGCGATGCTGTGTGCCCTCGCCTTCACCGGCAGCTTCTTCCGCAAGGTGCGCCCCAGTACACCGCTCAACGGCATCCTCATCGGCGAGATGGTGCTCATCGGGGTCATCGGCATGCTGCTGATGATCGCCACCGACCTGATGTTCAACCAGCTGGTCTACGCCATGGCGGCGCTCACCGGCCTGAGCATCCTCGTCGTCTCCACGCACCACTGGCGTCGCGGCTACCGCCCGGCACGCATGTTCACCGTGGCGCTGCTGGTCTACTGCATCGCCTTCATCGGCGCCCTGCCGGCCCTGTTCGGCTACTGGTCGGTGCAGTCCGACTGGCTGGCCTTCGCCCTGCTGGGCGTGACCGCCATCAGCGGCGTGCTGATGAGCATCGCCATGAGCGAGCGCCAGCGGCGCATCCTCCTCGACGATTTCAGCGTCAGCCGCGAAGCCGCCGCCAGCTCCGCCGAGCTCAAGGCCAAGGGCGAGTTCCTGGCCAAGATCAGCCACGAGATCCGCACCCCCATGAACGGCGTGCTGGGCATGACCGAGCTGCTGCTCGGCACCCCGCTGTCGGCCAAGCAGCGCGACTACGTGCAGACCATCCACAGCTCCGGCAACGAGCTGCTCACCCTGATCAACGAGATCCTCGACATCTCCAAGCTCGAATCCGGGCAGATCGAGCTGGACGACGTGCAATTCGACCTCAACGCCCTGATCGACGACTGCCTGGACATCTTCCGCGCCAAGGCCGAGCAGCAGAAGGTCGAACTGATCAGCTTCATGCAGCCCCAGGTGCCGCGCGTCATCAGCGGCGACCCGACGCGCCTGCGCCAGGCCCTGCTGAGCCTGCTGGACAACGCCTTCAAGCAGACCGACGAGGGCGAGATCCTCCTCGTGGTGGCCCTGGACACCAGCGGCAACGAACCGCGCCTGCGCATCGCCGTGCAGGACAGCGGCCGCCCGCTCGAAGCCAGCGAGCGCGACGCCCTGCTCAACGCCGAGCTGCACAGCAAGGACTTCCTCTCCGCCACCAAGCTCGGCGGCCGCCTGGGCCTGATCATCGCCCGCCAGCTGGTGCGCCTGATGGACGGCGAGTTCGGCGTGCAGACCGGCGGCAACCAGGGCAGCACCCTGTGGCTGACCCTGCCGCTGGACAGCGAGCGCCTGGAACAACCCGCCTCCGACTTCGACGGCCCGCTGCAGGGCGCACGGCTGCTGGTGGTGGACGACAACGACACCTGCCGCAAGGTGTTGATGCAGCAGTGCAGCGCCTGGGGCCTGCACGTCAGCGCCGTGCCCTCCGGCAAGGAGGCCCTGGCCCTGCTGCGCACCAAGGCCCACCTGCGCGAGTACTTCGACGTGGTGCTGCTGGACCAGGACATGCCCGGCATGACCGGCATGCAGCTGGCCGCCAAGATCAAGGAAGACCCGAGCCTCAACCACGACATCCTGATCATCATGCTCACCGGCATCAGCAACGCGCCGAGCAAGATCATCGCCCGCAATGCCGGCATCAAGCGCATCCTCGCCAAGCCGGTGGCCGGCTACACCCTCAAGACCACCCTCGCCGACGAGCTCAACCAGCGCGCCGCCGGCGGCGCGGCGGCCCTGCCCGGCTCCCAGGTCAGCACCCCGCTCAACGTGCCCAACGACTTCCGCATCCTGGTGGCCGAGGACAACAGCATCTCCACCAAGGTCATCCGCGGCATGCTCAGCAAGCTCAACCTGCAGCCGGACACCGCCAGCAATGGCGAGGAAGCCCTCAGCGCGATGAAGAACCAGCAGTACGACCTGGTGCTGATGGACTGCGAGATGCCGGTGCTGGACGGCTTCTCCGCCACCGAGATGCTGCGCAACTGGGAAAGCGAGGAACAGCGCCCGCGCACCCCGGTGGTCGCCCTCACCGCGCACATCCTCACCGAACACAAGGAACGCGCCCGCCAGGCCGGCATGGACGGCCACATGGCCAAGCCGGTCGAACTGTCGCAACTGCGCGAGCTGATCGAACACTGGGTCGCCGAAAAGGAAATGCGCCGCCAGCACGAGCCCGACAGCGCGCTGCACTCCTGATCCCCCGTAGCCCGGGCTTCAGCCCGGGGCTCCGCCCGCGAATGAATTCGCTCCTACGAGAGCGGCGGCGCTGCGCACCGCTTGGCGACCGAAGTCGCCCCTACAAAGGCCTCACGCCCGCGCGCCGGACATGACCGCTGCGTAGGGTGGATGACGCTCTTTTCATCCACCAGGCGGGGTCGGGCCTGGCATGCCGATGAGCCTGGGAGAGCGGTGGGCTGAAGCCCACCCTACGCCCACCCTACGCCCGCTCTACGCCCGCTCTACACCACGCCCTCGCGCTGACACGACGCACCCCACATCTGGCGGCGTGCCGGCGTATGATTGCCCCTCGCCAGGGCGACCCGGATCAACGGGCGCAACCCTCGGCACCTCCTACAATCACAGCACTCACCCCTCACGAGCCCGCCCGATGCTCTCCATGATGTTCAGCCTGTACCTGAAGATGCTGGTGCTCTACAGCCCCTTCTTCGTCCTTTCCTGCTTCATCGGCCTGACCCGAGGCTACACGGTCAAGGAGCGCAAGAAGCTCGCCTGGAAGGTCGCCCTCGGCACCCTGGTGGCCAGCGCCCTGCTGTACCTGTTCGGCCAGGCCATCTTCAACGTCTTCGGCATCACCATCGACGCCTTCCGCATCGGTGCCGGCGCCGTGCTGTTCATCTCCGCCCTCGGCATGGCCCAGGGCAAGCCGGCGGTGCAGGCCGACAACGTCCAGCAGGACGTCACCATCGTGCCGCTGACCATCCCCCTCACCGTCGGCCCCGGCACCATCGGCGCCATGCTGGTGATGGGCGCCGGCCACGTGCACTGGAACGACAAGTTCACCGCCCTCGTCGCCATCGCCTTCGCCAGCGCCACCGTCGGCGTGGTGCTCTACCTCTCCAACCGCATCGAACGCATCCTCGGCGAGCAGGGCCTGCAGATCGTCAGCCGCCTGATGGGCCTGTTCGTCTGCGCCCTCGCCGCGCAGATCATCTTCACCGGGGTGAAGAACTACCTGGCGCCCTGAAAGCGTGCACCCCGCTACCTGACCGACCGTTCAGCTTGCCGCCGCGCACCGCAATGGAGCGCGGCGAATTCCGACGAATTCGCCGAAAAAACCCGCGAAGCCCTCTGAATCAAGCCTTTAGCGCCCTTGGCACGGATGCTGCCAATGCACTGACAGCAGTACAGATGACCGTACTGATGACCCCATTTCGGTCCCATCCCACTGTCATTGCATGGACAGCCAAGGAGGCTCTACATGAAACGCCGTCCCTTCCTGAAATCGACCCTCGCCGCCAGCGCCCTGGTGCTGACCGGCCTGTTCCCCTTCTCCCTGCAGGCCGCCGAGACCATCAAGGTCGGCATCCTGCATTCGCTGTCCGGCACCATGGCCATCTCCGAGACCTCGCTTAAGGACATGGCGCTGATGACCATCGACGAGATCAACGCCAAGGGCGGCATCAACGGCAAGAAGCTGGAACCGGTGGTGGTCGACCCCGCGTCCAACTGGCCGCTGTTCGCCGAGAAGGCCCGCCAGCTGCTGACCAAGGACAAGGTGGACGTGGTCTTCGGCTGCTGGACCTCGGTGTCGCGCAAATCCGTGCTGCCGGTGTTCGAGGAGCTCAACGGCCTGCTCTTCTACCCGGTGCAGTACGAGGGTGAAGAGCTCTCGCCCAACGTCTTCTACACCGGCGCCGCACCGAACCAGCAGGCCATCCCGGCGGTGGAATACCTGATGAGCGAAGACGGCGGCGGCGCCAAGCGCTACTTCCTGCTGGGCACCGACTACGTCTACCCGCGCACCACCAACAAGATCCTGCGCAGCTTCCTGCACAGCAAGGGCGTGGCGGACAAGGACATCGAAGAGGTCTACACCCCCTTCGGCCACAGCGACTACCAGACCATCGTCGCCAACATCAAGAAGTTCTCCGCCGGCGGCAAGACCGCGGTGATCTCCACCGTCAACGGCGACTCCAACGTGCCCTTCTACAAGGAGCTGGCCAACCAGGGCATCGAGGCAACCGACATCCCGGTGGTGGCCTTCTCCGTGGGCGAGGAAGAACTGCGCGGCATCGACACCAAGCCGCTGGTGGGCCAGCTGGCCGCCTGGAACTACTTCGAATCCGTGGATAACCCGGTGAACAGCAAGTTCGTCACCGACTGGAAGGCCTACGCCAAGGCCAAGAACCTGCCCAACTACCAGACCGCCGTCACCAACGACCCCATGGAAGCCACCTACGTCGGCATCCACATGTGGGCCCAGGCGGTCGAGAAGGCCGGCACCACCGATGTCGACAAGGTCCGCGAAGCCATGGCCGGCCAGACCTTCGCCGCGCCGTCCGGCTACACCCTGACCATGGACAAGACCAACCACCACCTGCACAAGCCGGTGATGATCGGCGAGGTCCAGGAAGACGGTCAGTTCTCCGTGGTGTGGCAGACCGAAGGCCCGCTGCGCGCCCAGCCCTGGAGCCCCTTCATCCCCGGCAACGACAAGAAGCCGGACTATGCGGTGAAGAACTAAGCCGGAAGTCTTAGCCGGAAGCCTGAACCTGAAGCCGGAAGCCGGAAGCCTGAAGTACCTCACTTCCAGCTTCTAGCTTCTAGCTTCTAGCTTCCAGCCTCTAGCTTCCAGCTTCCAGCTTCCAGCTTCCGGTCCCCGCCGATAACGGAGCCTCCCTCTCCATGCCCACCTGCCTTCTCCGGATCTTCCTGTCCCTGGCCCTGTTGCTGCCCCTGGCGGCCCGGGCCGGTGACGCCAACGACTTCGCTGCCGCCAATCCGAGCCAGCAGGCCAAGCTGCTGGAACGCTGGGCCGCCCAGCCCGACGCCGCGCGCCAACCGCTGCTCGATGCGCTGCAACAGAATCGCTTCGCCATCGACGCCAAGCTGGCCTACTTCGAACAGGACGGCACCTGGCAGGCCGCCGAGGGCGACGCCGCCCCCGCCGCCACGCCGAAGAAGCTGCGCCTGAACAACCGCCTGCGCGGCCTGTTGATCATCACCCAGGCCAGCCACCAGCTGCTCGCCGCCGAACCCGCCGCACGCCTGGAGGCCGCCCGCCAGTTGCAGAAGAGCGCCAAGCCCGCGCAACTGCCGCTGCTCAACCAGCGCATGGTCGCCGAGGACGACTCCGCCGTGCGCGATGCCCTCAGCCTGGCCCTGGCCAACCTGCAACTGGTCGACCCCGACCCGGCCATCCGCCTCAACGCCGTGCGCCTGCTGGGCGAGACCGGCGACCCGCTGGCCCGTACCCGCCTCGAGGCGCTGCTCGACCCGTCGGTGGAAACCGACGCCACCGTGCGCACCGCCGCCGAGACCAGCCTGGCCCAGGTCAAGCGCCGGCTGGCGCTGGGCGAGGTGCTCGGCCAGGCCTTCAGCGGCCTGTCCCTGGGCTCCATCCTGCTGCTGGCCGCCCTGGGCCTGGCCATCACCTTCGGCCTGCTCGGGGTGATCAACATGGCCCACGGCGAGATGCTGATGCTCGGCGCCTACTCCACCTACATCGTGCAGCTGATGTTCCAGCGCCTGGCACCGGACCTGCTGGCCCTCTACCCGCTGGTGGCGCTGCCGGTGGCCTTCTGCGTCACCGCCGCCATCGGCATGGCCCTGGAGCGCACGGTGATCCGCCACCTCTACGGCCGCCCGCTGGAAACCCTGCTGGCCACCTGGGGCATCAGCCTGATGCTGATCCAGTTGGTGCGCGTGGTGTTCGGCGCGCAGAACGTCGAAGTGGCCAACCCGGCCTGGCTCTCCGGCGGCATCCAGGTGTTGCCCAACCTGGTGCTGCCGTACAACCGCATCGTCATCATCGGCTTCGCCCTGTTCGTGGTGGCGCTGACCTGGCTGCTGCTCAACCGCACGCGCCTGGGCCTCAACGTCCGCGCCGTCACCCAGAACCGCAACATGGCCGCCTGCTGCGGCGTGCCCACCGGCCGCGTCGACATGCTCGCCTTCGGCCTCGGCTCCGGCATCGCCGGGCTCGGCGGCGTGGCCCTCTCGCAGATCGGCAACGTCGGCCCCGACCTCGGCCAGAGCTACATCATCGATTCCTTCCTGGTGGTGGTGCTCGGCGGCGTCGGCCAGCTGGCCGGCAGCGTGCTGGCGGCCTTCGGCCTGGGCGTGGCGAACAAGATCCTGGAGCCTTCGATCGGCGCCGTGCTGGGCAAGATCCTGATCCTCGCGCTGATCATTCTCTTCATCCAGAAACGCCCGCAGGGCCTCTTCGCACTGAAAGGACGGGTGATCGACTGATGAACCAGCCCCTGACCCTCACCGCCGCGCAGAAGGCCGGCCCGAAAGTCACCCTGGGCGTCGGCGCCCTGGTGCTCGCCGTGCTGATCGCCCTGCCGCTGCTGCACCTGCTGCCGGCCGACAGCCCGCTGCAGGTCTCCGCCTACACCCTCACCCTGGTGGGCAAGATCCTCTGCTACGCCATCGTCGCCCTGGCCCTGGACCTGGTCTGGGGCTATGCCGGGCTGCTGTCCCTGGGCCATGGGCTGTTCTTCGCCCTGGGCGGCTACGCCATGGGCATGTACCTGATGCGCCAGAGCGCCGGCGACGGCCTGCCGGCCTTCATGAGCTTCCTCGCCTGGAGCGAGTTGCCCTGGTACTGGGCCGGCACCTCCAGCTTCCTCTGGGCCCTGTGCCTGGTGGTGCTCGCCCCCGGCCTGCTGGCCCTGGTGTTCGGCTTCTTCGCCTTCCGCTCGCGGATCAAGGGCGTGTACTTCTCGATCATGACCCAGGCCCTGACCTTCGCCGGCATGCTGCTGTTCTTCCGCAACGAGACCGGCTTCGGCGGCAACAACGGCTTCACCGACTTCAAGCGCATCCTCGGCTTCGACATCACCGCGCCGGGCACCCGCGCCGTGCTGTTCCTGGCCACGGTGGCGCTGCTGGTGTGCGCCCTGCTGCTCGGCTGGCGCCTGTCGAAGAGCAAGTTCGGCCGCGTGCTCACCGCCCTGCGCGATGCCGAGAACCGCCTGATGTTCTGCGGCTACGACCCGCGCGGCTACAAGCTGTTCATCTGGGTGCTGTCGGCCGTGCTCTGCGGCCTGGCCGGCGCGCTGTACGTGCCCCAGGTGGGCATCATCAACCCCAGCGAGATGTCGCCGACCAACTCCATCGAGGCCGCCGTCTGGGTGGCCCTGGGCGGGCGCGGCTCGCTCATCGGCCCGCTGCTGGGCGCCGGCCTGGTCAACGGCATGAAGAGCTGGTTCACCGTGGCCTTCCCGGAATACTGGCTGTTCTTCCTCGGCGCCCTGTTCATCGTCGTCACCCTGTTCCTGCCCAAGGGCCTGTTCGGCCTGCTGCGCAAGGAGAAGGATCAATGAGAGCGACCCCGGTACCCGAACTCATGCTCGAACCCGCCTACGACCCCAACAGCGACGCCGGCACCGGCCGTGACGCCCTCGGCCTCGGCCAGAGCGCCGGCAAGGGCCTGAACACCCGCCACGGCACCATCCTCACGCTGGAGGACATCAGCGTCAGCTTCGATGGCTTCAAGGCGCTCAACGACCTCAACCTGTACATCGGCGTCGGCGAGCTGCGCTGCATCATCGGCCCCAACGGCGCGGGCAAGACCACGCTGATGGACGTGATCACCGGCAAGACCCGCCCCACCACCGGCAGCGCCTGGTTCGGCGAGACCCTGGACCTGACCCGCATGAGCGAGGTCGAGATCGCCCAGGCCGGCATCGGCCGCAAGTTCCAGAAGCCCACGGTGTTCGAGGCGCTCAGCGTGTTCGAGAACCTGGAGCTGGCGCAGAAGACCGACAAGTCGGTGTGGGCCAGCCTGCGCGCCACGCTCACCGGCGAGCAGAAGGACCGCATCGACGAGGTGCTCGCCACCATCCGCCTGCAGGACTCGCGACGCCGCCCGGCGGGCCTCCTGTCCCACGGCCAGAAGCAGTTCCTGGAGATCGGCATGCTGCTGATGCAGGACCCGCAACTGCTGCTGCTCGACGAACCGGTGGCGGGCATGACCGACGCCGAGACCGAATTCACCGCCGAGCTGTTCAAGGGCCTGGCCGGCAAGCACTCGCTGATGGTGGTGGAGCACGACATGGGCTTCGTCGGCAGCATCGCCGACCACGTCACCGTGCTGCACCAGGGGCATGTGCTGGCGGAAGGGTCGCTGGCGGACGTGCAGGCGAATGAACAGGTGATCGAGGTTTATCTGGGGCGCTGACGCGCCAGCTGCAAGCTGCAAGCTGCAAGCTGCAAGCTGCAAAACGATGCTGACCCGCTTTTTCTTGTGGCTTGAAGCTTGGCGCTTGAGGCTGCAGCCACTGAGGAATTCAACCGTGCTTCAAGTCCATCAGCTGCATCAATACTACGGCGGCAGCCACATCCTCCGCGGCCTGTCGTTCGAGGTGAAGGTCGGCGAGGTCACCTGCCTGCTCGGGCGCAACGGGGTGGGCAAGACCACCCTGCTGAAATGCCTCATGGGCCTGATCCCGGCCAAGGAAGGCGCGGTGAACTGGGAGGGCAAGCCGATCACCGCTTCCAAGCCGCACCAGCGCGTGCACGCCGGCATCGCCTACGTGCCCCAGGGCCGCGAGATCTTCCCGCGCCTGACGGTGGAGGAGAACCTGCTGATGGGCCTGTCCCGCTTCAGCGCCCAGCAAGCCAAGGCGGTGCCCGAGTTCATCTACGAGCTGTTCCCGGTGCTGCGGGAGATGAAGCACCGCCGCGGCGGCGACCTCTCCGGCGGCCAGCAGCAACAACTGGCCATCGGCCGCGCCTTGGCCAGCCGGCCGCGCCTGCTGATCCTCGACGAGCCCACCGAAGGCATCCAGCCCTCGGTAATCAAGGAGATCGGCGCGGTGATCCGCAAGCTGGCCGAACGTGGCGACATGGCCATCCTGCTGGTGGAGCAGTTCTACGACTTCGCCGCCGAGCTGGCCGACCAGTACCTGGTGATGAGCCGTGGCGAAATCATCCAGCAGGGGCGCGGGAAACACATGGAGGCCGAGGGCGTGCGCGGTCTGGTGACGATCTGACCGCGGGCGCGTGCACCGGATGGGTTCAGGGCACGCCTCTTGCTTTGCCCGGTCGGTCAACTATTTCGCGGATGCCCCCACAGCCATGAACCTGCCCGCAGCCCTGTTCACGCCGAGCTGGCACGCCGAGCTGGAGCTGGGTTACGCCCGACGGGACGAACGCACCATTCCGGTGCTGCGCCGCCACCTCGGCCCCCTGAGGGTGCAAAAGCACCTCCATGCCGAGGGCCCCGAGGTGTGCCAGCACATCATCGTGCACCCGCCCGGCGGCATCGCCGGGGGTGATCGCCTGGACATCACCGCCCAGGTAGGCGACGGCGCCTGGGCCCAGCTCACCAGCCCCGGCGCGGCCAAGTGGTACCGCGCCCGCAGCCCGGCCTTCCAGACGCTCGCCCTGCGCGTCGAAGCCGGCGCCACCCTGGAATGGCTGCCCCAGGAAACCATCGTCTTCTCCGGCGCCCAGGCCGAGCTGTCCACCCGCATCGACCTGGCCGCCGACGCCCGCCTGTTCTACTGGGACGTGGTCGCCCTCGGCCGCCCCGCCGCCGGCGAGCGCTTCGCCGGCGGCCACTTCCAGGCCCAGCTGGATATCCGCCGCGATGGCCGTGCCCTGTGGCACGAACGCCAGCGCATCAGCGGCGACGACGGCCTGCTCGACTCGCCCATCGGCCTCGCCGGGCAACCGGTGTTCGCCACCCTGATCGCCACCGGCCAGCTCGACCCGGAGCGGCTGGAACGCTGCCGCGAACTGTCCTCTTCCGTGCGCGGCGACCTGACCCAACTGCCCGGCCTGCTGGTGGCCCGCTGCCTGGCCGGCGAAGCCCTGCATGCGCGCGCCTGGCTGATCGACCTCTGGCGCCTGTTGCGCCCTGCCCTGCTCGGCCGCGAAGCCGTGCCACCGCGAATCTGGAGTACCTGATGGACCTCACCCCGAGAGAGAAAGACAAGCTGCTGATCTTCACCGCCGGCCTGGTCGCCGAGCGGCGCCTGGCCCGTGGCGTGAAGCTCAACTACCCGGAAGCGATGGCGTTCATCTCCGCCGCCCTGCTCGAAGGCGCCCGCGACGGTCGCACCGTGGCCGAGCTGATGCACGTCGGCACCACGCTGCTGAGCCGCGACCAGGTGATGGAAGGCGTGCCGGAGATGATCCCGGAGATCCAGATCGAAGCCACCTTCCCCGACGGCACCAAGCTGGTGACCGTCCACCAACCCATCGCCTGAGGACGTCGTCCCATGCCTACTGCGCTTGCCCATGCTGCGCTCGCTACGGCCTTGAGCGACCTCCTGGAGACCCGAAATGATCATCCGTGACGCCAGCGAAGCCGACCTGCCCGGCATCCTGGCCATCTACAACGACGCCGTGGAGCACACCACGGCGATCTGGAACGAGACCCTGGTGGACCTGGCCAACCGCCGCGCCTGGCTGGCCGAGCGCACGGCAGCGGGGTTCCCGGTGCTGGCGGCGCATGACGCTGCCGGCGAGGTGGTCGGCTACGCCAGCTACGGCGCCTGGCGACCCCATGACGGCTACAAGCACACCGTCGAGCACTCGGTGTACGTGCGCGCCGACCAGCGCGGCAAGGGCCTCGGCCCGCAGCTGATGCAGGCACTGATCGAACGGGCCCGGTCGGCCGGACTGCATGTGATGGTGGGGGCCATCGAGTCCGAGAATGCCGCCTCCATCCGCTTGCACCAGCGCCTCGGCTTCACCACCACCGGCCAGATGCCCCAGGTCGGCCGCAAGTTCGGCCGCTGGCTGGACCTCACCTTCATGCAACTCATCCTGGAGTGACTCCCATGATTCCCGGCGAATACCAGATCCAGGACGGCGAGATCGAACTCAATGCCGGCCGCCGCACCCTGAGGCTCTCCGTGGCCAACAGCGGCGACCGGCCGATCCAGGTCGGCTCGCACTACCACTTCTTCGAGACCAACGACGCCCTGGCCTTCGACCGCGCCGCCGCGCGCGGCATGCGCCTGAACATCCCCGCCGGCACCGCCGTGCGCTTCGAACCGGGCCAGAGCCGCGAGGTGGAACTGGTGGACCTCGCCGGCGCGCGCCGGGTGTTCGGCTTTGCCGGAAGGGTAATGGGCGATCTTTGATAGAGCGCTGAAAGCCGGAAGCTCGAAGCTGGAAGCAGACCGCGCCGGCTGATGCTTCCAGCTTCTGGCTTCAAGCTTCCAGCTATTCGGGAACCGAGATATGAAAATCAGCAGAAAGGCATATTCCGACATGTTCGGCCCCACCGTCGGCGACAAGGTGCGCCTGGCCGACACCGAGCTGTGGATCGAGGTCGAGAAGGACTTCACCACCTACGGCGAGGAAGTGAAGTTCGGCGGCGGCAAGGTGATCCGCGACGGCATGGGCCAGGGCCAGCTGCTGGCCGCCGAGGTGGTCGACACGCTGATCACCAATGCGCTGATCATCGACCACTGGGGCATCGTCAAGGCCGACGTGGGCCTGAAGGACGGGCGTATCGCGGCGATCGGCAAGGCCGGCAACCCGGACATCCAGCCCGACGTCACCATCGCCATCGGCGCCAGCACCGAGGTGATCGCCGGCGAGGGCATGATCCTCACCGCCGGCGGCATCGACACCCACATCCACTTCATCTGCCCGCAGCAGATCGAAGAGGCGCTCATGAGCGGCGTCACCACCATGATCGGCGGCGGCACCGGGCCGGCCACCGGCACCAACGCCACCACCTGCACCTCCGGCCCCTGGCACATGGCGCGCATGCTCCAGGCCGCCGACGCCTTCCCGATGAACATCGGTTTCACCGGCAAGGGCAACGCCTCGCTGCCCGAACCCTTGATCGAGCAGGTGAAGGCCGGCGCCATCGGCCTCAAGCTGCACGAGGACTGGGGCACCACCCCGGCGGCCATCGACAACTGCCTGAGCGTCGCCGACCTGTACGACGTGCAGGTGGCCATCCACACCGACACCCTCAACGAGTCGGGCTTCGTCGAGACCACCCTCGGCGCCTTCAAGGGCCGCACCATCCACACCTACCACATCGAAGGCGCGGGCGGCGGCCACGCCCCGGACATCATCAAGGCCTGCGGCTTCTCCAACGTGCTGCCCAGCTCCACCAACCCGACCCGGCCCTTCACCCGCAACACCATCGACGAGCACCTGGACATGCTCATGGTCTGCCACCACCTGGACCCGAGCATCGCCGAGGACGTGGCCTTCGCCGAGAGCCGCATCCGCCGCGAGACCATCGCCGCCGAGGACATCCTCCACGACCTCGGCGCCTTCAGCATGATCAGCTCCGACAGCCAGGCCATGGGCCGCGTGGGCGAGGTGATAACCCGCACCTGGCAGACCGCCGACAAGATGCACAGGCAGCGCGGCCCGCTGGAAGGCGACGGCGCCGGCAACAGCAACTTCCGGGTCAAGCGCTACATCGCCAAGTACACCATCAACCCGGCCATCACCCATGGCATCAGCCATGAAGTGGGCTCCATCGAGGTGGGCAAGTGGGCCGACCTGGTGCTCTGGCGCCCGGCCTTCTTCGGCGTGAAGCCGACGCTGATCCTCAAGGGCGGGGCCATCGCCGCGAGCCTGATGGGCGACGCCAACGCCTCCATCCCCACCCCGCAACCGGTGCACTACCGGCCGATGTTCGGAAGCTTCGCCGGCAGCCGCCATGCCACCAGCATCACCTTCATCAGCCAGGCCGCGCTGGAGGCCGGCGTGCCCGAACAACTCGGCCTGAAGAAACGCATCGCCGTGGTCAAGGGCTGCCGCAGCGTGCAGAAGCAGGACCTGATCCACAACGACTACACCCCGGACATCGACGTGGACCCGCAGACCTACCAGGTCAAGGCCGACGGCCAGTTGCTCTGGTGCGAACCCGCCGAGGTGCTGCCGATGGCGCAGCGGTATTTCCTGTTCTGAAGGCTTGCGCCCATCCCCCTGTCGCCACGGCGGGGGATGAACACCCTGTGCTAGGTTTCGCCATTTCCCCGCACCGGGAGCCCGTCATGCCCCAGCCCCGCCCCGCCCTCCCCGACGCGTTGCTCAAGCTCCCGCCCGCTGAACGCATCCAGTTGGCCGAAGACCTCTGGGACAGCGTCGCCGCCCACCCCGAAAACCTCCCGCCGTTGACCGACGAGGAACGTCGCGAAATCGACCGGCGCCTGGCCGCCCACGACACCGCCCCGGAAACCGCCATCGACTGGGAAGACGTGCGCAAACGGCTCTGGTCCGGCCAGGCGTGAAGGTCAGGTTCCGCCCGGAAGCCGAACTCGAGCTGATACAGGCCCGCGACTGGTATGCCGCCTGCGCCCCGGCCTCGGCCGCGAATTCCTCGGGGCGCTCGATACCTGCCTGGAAGGGGTCCTGCTTTATCCAAAGGCCCACCCTCTCGTACACGGCGAAGTCCGACGTGCCCTGTTCCGACAATTTCCCTACAGCCTGGCCTTTCGCGTCGAAACCGACGGCATCCGGTGATTTCTTGCCGGCATTACCGGCAAAAGCCCATTTTCCGGGGCTGAGCGCCGCGCCAGAATTGACTCGATGGCAATTTGCCGTGCCGTGAACTCCCCCACGCAATGCCTTGTTACGAAACGCTATAGTCAGGCAACTACACCGGACGGTGTAGGCCGAGGCCTTGCCAGGTACACGAAAAATGCCGCCAAGCGCGGCCTAAAAAGGGAGTTTTCTATGGAATGGTATTTGAAGTGCATCAAGCAGCATTACTTCGACTTTAACGGTCGCGCGCGTCGCAAGGAGTACTGGATGTTCACCCTGGTGAACGTCGTGATCTCCATCGCGCTTTTCGTGATCCTCGGCCTGATCAGCGAAAACCTGGCCCTGCTGGCCAACCTGTACAGCCTCGCGGTGCTGCTGCCGGCCCTGGGCGTGACCGCGCGTCGCCTGCACGACATCGGCAAGAGCGGCTGGTGGATGCTGATCGCCCTGGTTCCGATCCTCGGCAGCCTGTTCCTGCTGTTCCTGCTGGTCCAGGACAGCGTGCCGGAGACCAACGCCTACGGTCCCAACCCCAAGGCCTGATGGCGGGTTCCCGTCGCCCTGGCGGGAACCTACGGGACAGACGCCTGTCCCAGCGCAGTGGCCGGGAGTTCCCCCGGCCATGCCCATGGATGACCAGGAACGCCACAGGATGTCCGATACCCCCCTCCCCCGTTTCAAGGGCGGCCTCTTTGCCCTGATCGGCCTCGCGCTGCTCGCTGCGATGGCGATCCAGACCTCTTCCCGCGTGGGATTCCTGCAATCGGCCCTGGAGGCAGATGGCAGCGTCGTCGCGCTCAATGCAGGCGGCTCCCACCCCGAAATCGCCTTCACCGATGGCACCGGTACGCGCATCTCCTACCCCCAGGGGGGCTGGATCTACGGCTACCAGGTCGGCATGCAGGTGAAGGTTCACTACCAGGCCGACGCGCCGGCCACCTCGGCCGTGATCGACGATTTCGGCGCACTCTGGGGCACCCCGGCCTTCCTCGGCCTGCTGGGCTCCGTCTTCACGGTCACCGGACTGATGACCCTCTTCAGGCGCCCCCGTCACGACATCGCCTGAACCGCACCGCACAAGGAAGCAGCAATGCCGAAGATGCCCATTCCCCTGCCCGTCAATCCGAGCCGCTGGGGCTATGTCACCGCCAGTGGCGGCGGCCTGACCATCGCCTTCGTCGCCGGTGGCGGCGGTTCCATCACCCTGCGCTCGCCCGCCGGCGAGAACGTCAACCTGCGCTACGGCGGCCTCGGTGCCGGCGTGGGCATCGGTGCCAAGCTGCCGCGCTTCGGCAAGGTGGACATCAAGATCAAGGGCAAGAGCATCGGCGGTGCCGGCGCAGCGGAAGCCTTCCCCAGCGACGGCGCGGTCTTCGTCGCGGACGATCTGGTGGAGCGCGACCTGACCCGTGACGACATCACCGGCCCCTGCATGTACGTGGAAGTCGGCGCGGGCGTCGCCGTCGGCGTGTCGGGCACGGCGATGCTGTTCGGCCTGGACCCCAAGCTCTTGGCCGCGGTGATGCTGATGAACGCGAGCCCGGTGACCAGCCTCACCGTCTCGCCGATGCTGACCCGCCAGCTGATGCAGTCGGCGCGCGGCGCCCTGCTGATGGGGGGCGCCAATGTCGGCATCCAGGCCGGTGCCGGCGGCGCCGTCTACCTCGGCGCGCTGTTCTGAGCCGTCAGCGCAACTGGCTGTCCTTGCTGCCGCGCCGGTTGTAGCCGGCGTAGGCGGCGTTCTCGCGGTCGTGCTCGGCCTGGCATTTCACGCACAGCCGCACGCCCGGCACCGCCTCGCGGCGCGCCTGGGGAATGGGTGCATCGCATTCTTCGCAATGCGTCAGGCTCTCGCCCTTCGGTAACTGGCTGCGTGCCCGTTGCACGGCGTCTTCGATGGTGCTGTCGATCTGTTCCTGGACTGCGCCATCTCCCGCCCAACCACTGGCCATGCCGGCCTCCCATGCTGTCGAGGATTGACCCGATCAGTTATGGGGGCGGCGCTCGGCCTTTTGCAACACCCGGGGCCGGTGGGCGACAAGCGGAGGTCGTTCCGGGCTATTCCTTCACGTCCATGTATTCCCGCGCCCAGATGATGTAGTCCTCGGGCAGGGTGTACTTGTGGGTCAGCTCGGTGGCGCTCAGTTCGGAGGCGGCGGTGTCGATCTGGCGCTGCTCGCGCAGGCAGTCGTAGGTGGCCTTGATGGCGGCGAAGTAGGCGGCGTGGCCGTTGACCACGATGCGCACGCCCAGGTCGGCCAGGCGCTGGTTGTCACGCAGTTGCGGGTTGCCGTAGGTGACCAGCATCAGCGGCACGCTGAGGTGCGCGGCGATGGCTTCCAGGTGCTCGAAATCGGCGACGCCGACCATGCAGATACCGTCGGCCCCGGCAGCCTGGTAGGCCTTGGTGCGGGCGATCACCTCCTCGGTGGAGAGCACGCCGGCATGGGTGCGGGCGATGATCGACAGGTCCGGGTCGACACGCGCTTCCAGGGCTGCACGGATCTTGCCGACGCCCTCCTCGACGCTGATCAGGTCGGTGGACTTGCGCCCGAACTGGGCCGGCAGCAACGTGTCCTCGATGGTCAGCGCGGCGATGCCGGCACGCTCCAGCTCCACCACCGTACGCATGACGTTGAGGGCGTTGCCGTAGCCGTGGTCGGCATCGGCGATCACCGGCAGGCGGCTGACGCGGCCGATGCGCACGGCCTGCTCGACGAACTCGCTGAGGGTGATCAGCGCGAAGTCGGGGGCGGCCAGGACCTGCAGCGAGGCGACCGAGCCGCCGAGGATGCCGACTTCGAAGCCGAGGTCGGCGGCGATGCGGGCGGACATGGGGTCGAAGACGGATGCGGTGTGATAGCAGGTCTTCGAGTTCAACAGCGCACGAAAGGCCGTGCGCAACTCGTGGTGAGAGGCTCTTCGCATAGAGGTTCCAAACGACAGGTGCGGATAGTTGAAACGGGGATGCAAGTATCGCACCCCCGGTCACATTGTCCGACAACGATGGCAGCGGGATTACAGATTCTAGCCCCCGGGGCTTTCACCTGCCTTTAGCCGACCGGGCCTTGCACCGGTCGTAGGCACACGCCCTTGCCCAAGTGACGCGTTGCCACACCGGGTTCAACTTTTCCGGCGCCCCGACTACATTGCGCGCCCCGGCGAACGAATCGCCGGATGGAATACCCCGGGAGAACGACATGAAACACAGCATCAAGATGATCGCCGGCCTGCTGGCCGCACTGGCCATCGCCGGTTGCACCGGCACCCCGATGAAGACCCGGAACCTCGACAGCAGCCAGTACACCGTGATCGGCCACAGCGAGGCCAGCGCCACCGGGCTGCTGGTCGCCGGCTTCATTCCGGTCCGCCAGAACAGCCGCTTCGTGCGTGCCCAGAACGCCGCGATCAAGGCCAAGGGCGGCGATGCGATGATCAACACCCAGGTCCAGGAAGACTGGTTCTGGGCCTGGGTCCTGACCGGCTACACCACCACCGTTTCCGGTGACGTGGTCAAGCTGAACGGCAGCCACTAAGCCCTGTGCGAGGGCCGCCCGGCCCTCGCCCCGACCGCTCCGGAACCCCGCCCGATGCCGGACCTGATCCCCTACCTGAGCCTCTTCCTCGTCGCCTTCGGCGCCGCCACCCTGCTGCCGCTGCAGTCGGAAGCGGTGCTGGCCGGCCTGCTGCTGGCCGGTGGACAGCCAGCCTGGGCATTGCTGCTGGTGGCGACCCTCGGCAACGTGCTGGGCTCGCTGGTGAACTGGGTGCTGGGGCGGTTCCTGGCGGACTTCCGCCACAGGAAGTGGTTTCCCGTGTCCGAATCCGCCATCGAACGGGCGCAGACGACCTACCGCCGCTACGGGCGCTGGACCCTGCTGCTGTCATGGCTGCCGGTGATCGGCGACCCGCTGACCCTGGTGGCCGGGCTGATGCGCGAGTCGCCCTGGGTGTTCCTGCTGCTGGTGACCCTGGCCAAGGCCGGCCGCTACCTCGCGGTCGCGGCGCTGACCCTGGGCCTGGCCTGAGGCTATTTCTTCTTCAGGCACTCGCTGAGGAAGGCCTTGCGCTCGTCGCCCTTGAGCGCCTTCTCGCTGGCGGTCTTGTTGCAGCTGATCATCTTCTCCTGCTGGGTCGCCTTGAGGCAGTTGCTCATGAAGGTCTTGCGTGCATCGCCCTTGAGTTCCTGGGCGGTGGCCTCGGCGTTGCAGCTCTTCATCTTTTCCTGCTGGGTGGCGGCGAAACCCTGGCTGGCGGCCAGCATCGCGAGCAGGAGCAAGGGCAGGCGGATCGACTTCATGGGGCGGTCTCCCGGGGTGTCCGTGTGGGGGTGACGGGGGCGTCGCCTGGAGTCTAGCCACTGCGACGAACTGCGCCTCGCCGCCTGAGCAAAGCGCGCCCGGCTCGCGTACACTGCGCGGCCGTTTTTTCCACCGGACCTCTCGCGCCATGAGCAACCTCACCGCAGCCCGTGCCCTGGGCATCGACTTCGGCACCTCCAACTCCACCGTCGGCTGGTGGCGCCCGGACGTGGAGCCGCTGATCGCGCTGGAGGACGGCAAGATCACCCTGCCCTCGGTGATCTTCTTCAACATCGAGGAGCGTCGCCCCGTCTACGGCCGCCTGGCCCTGCACGAATACCTGGAAGGCTACGAAGGCCGCCTGATGCGCTCGCTCAAGAGCCTGCTGGGCTCGACCCTGCTCAAGAGCGAGACCACGGTGCTGGGCAGCGCGCTGCCGTTCAAGGACCTGCTGGGCCTGTTCATCGGCGAGCTGAAGAAGCGCGCCGAAGCCACCGCCGGCCATGAATTCGAGCAGGTGGTGCTGGGCCGCCCGGTGTTCTTCGTCGACGACGACCCGGCCGCCGACCAGGAAGCCCAGGCGACCCTGGTGGCGGTCGCCAACAAGCTCGGCTTCAAGGACGTCTCGTTCCAGTACGAACCCATCGCCGCCGCCTTCGACTACGAACGCGGCATCGCGCGCGAGGAACTGGTGCTGATCGTCGACATCGGCGGCGGCACCTCCGACTTCTCCCTCGTGCGCCTGTCCCCCGAGCGCCGCGACCTGGCCGACCGCCAGGCCGACATCCTCGCCACCGGCGGCGTGCACGTGGGCGGCACCGACTTCGACAAGCAGCTCTCGCTGGCCGGCGTCATGCCCGAATTCGGCTATGGCAGCCGCATGAAGAGCGACGCCTTCATGCCCACCAGCTACCACCTCAACCTGGCCACCTGGCACACCATCAACGCCGTCTACGCACAGAAGTCGCAGCTGTCTTTGAAGAACATGCGCTACGACATCGTCGACACGCGCGGCATCGACCGCCTGTTCCGCCTGATCGAACAGCGCGCCGGGCACTGGCTGGCGATGCAGGTGGAGGACAGCAAGATCGAGCTGACCGAGGCGCGCCACCGGGTGATCGACCTCGAGCGCATCGAGCCGGGCCTGCGCGTGGAACTGACCCGCCACCTGTTCGAGGACGCCATCGAGCCGTTGCTGCAACGCATCCGCGACAGCGTCACCCAGTTGCTGGCCGACGCCGGAGTGGGTGTCGAGCAGGTCGACACCGTGTTCTTCACCGGCGGTTCCAGCGGCATCCCCGCCCTGCGTGGCAGCGTTGCCGCGCTGCTGCCCAACGCCCGCCACGTCGAAGGCAACACCTTCGGCAGCATCGGCAGCGGCCTGGCCATCGAGGCGAAGAAGCGCTACGGCTGAACCGGGCGTCGGGCGCCCCGCGACGTTCGTGCGACGCTCCTGGCGCCCCCCTTGCCGGTGGATTAACGTCACCGGCATCGCCCACCCGAGGTCCTTTCCATGAAACGCCTGCTCACCTGCCTTCCCTTCCTCCTTCTCGCCGGCTGCGGCCTCGGCGAGACCGCCGCCACCGGTGCGGCCCAGGCCAAGCTGCAAGCCGAGCAGGCCCAGCAGGCCCAGCAGCAGATGGACCAGCTCAAGCAGCAGATCGACCAGGCCAACGCCGTCAACCAGCAGCGCCTGCAGGACGCCGAGAAGGCGGGCCAGTAGCGCGACGGCAAATTCTTCGAACTCGCCTGGCCCCTCGCCACTCGAAACTCGTGAAGCCAATCAGGCCGTTGAAGATCAGCTCACACGAGGAACCCACCATGTACAAGGAAACGCTCGCCGCAGTGTTCGTGCTGGCATCGGTAGCAGGTTGCAGCACCAAGTTCGAGAACCCCACCGACTACGTCACCTACCGCCACGAACCCCTGGTCGAGAAGGTGCAGGACGGCATGAGCAAGGACGAGGTGCTGACCATCGGCGGCCCGCCGTCCACCGAGATCCAGCGCACCGTGCACCCCGGCACCTGCAACAACTACGTGCTGAACAAGGAAGGCCACCAGCAGGCCTACTACGTCAGCTTCAACGACGCGGGCCGGGTCGACAGCAAGGGCTTCATGACCTGCGAGCAATGGCAGAAGCACGAAGCCGAGGCGGCGAAGATCTGATGCTTCGCGGCGCCCGGGCTGCCGGGCGCCGCAGTGGCCAAATGCCAGAATTGCCAACGAGCGCACAGCCCCGAAGCGAATAAATAGCGAACCGGCGCGCCTCGCTGATGTCCAAGCGCTGTTATTTACAGCGGATCATCAAGGACCTTCAGCATGTTCATGCGCGCGCTCCTGCTCGCGGCCGCTCTGGGCTCGATGTCCGGCTGCGCCACCAAGATCGAGAACCCGACCGACTACATCACCTACCGCAACGAACCCGTGGTGCGGCAGGTGGAAGAGGGCATGACCAAGGAGCAGGTCCAGGCCATCGGCGGGCGCCCCTCCTCCATCGTCCAGCGCAGCGTCCACCCCGGTTCCTGCAACAACTACATCCTCAACCACGAGGGGCACCAGCAGGCGTATCACGTCAGCTTCGGCGCCGCCGGCCGTGTCCAGCACAGCGGCTTCATGACCTGCCGCCAGCGCGAGGACGTCGAGCGCCAACGCCTCGACTGAACGCCCTGCCGGCCACAGATTTCCTAAACTTTCCCGCTTCGTATCACTCACATTCCAGGTAGGGCCGCAACGCCAATGGCCGCCAGAGCCAGGCACCAGGCCCGATTAGCCAAGGAGAAACGTGATGAGTGACGTACAACTTACCGATGTGAACACCCTGCGCCAGCGCGCCCGGCAAAACGTGCTGGACGGCGCTGTGACCGAGGGCTACCACGCAGACCGCCCCACCGTGCTGCGCCTGCTCAACGAGGCGCTGGCCACCGAGCTGGTCTGCTACCTGCGCTACAAGCGCCACTACTACATGGCCACTGGCCTGAAGGCGAGCATCGCCGCCAGCGAGTTCCTCGAACACGCGCAGCAGGAACAGCAGCATGCCGACCGCCTGGCCGAACGCATCGTGCAACTGGGGGGCGAGCCGGACTTCAACCCCGCCGGCCTGGAAGCCCGCTCCCATGCCCAATACGTCGCCGGAGAAAACCTGCGCGAGATGGTCACCGAAGACCTGATCGCCGAGCGCATCGCCGTCGACAGCTACCGCGAGATCATCCAGTACCTCGGCGACAAGGACCCGACCACCCGCCGCCTGTTCGAGGAAATCCTCGAGCAGGAGGAAGAACACGCCGACGACATGGCCGATATCCTCGCCGACCTGAAGTAACCCCTCCCCCGCCTCGTAGCCCGGGCTCCGGCCCGGGTCACGGCCCCCCGCTATCCCGCGCACGCGCCTTCCGCAGGTTGCGGTAGAGGCACGAAACCCAACGCAGCGACGCCGAGCATCACCTCGTTGGCCTCGCTACGCCCGGCGCCAACCTACGTAAATTCCCAACCCGCCCCGGAACGCGGCTTCAATTGGCCTTGCGCATCTTCTCCAGCAGCGGTGTGCAGGTGTTGGTGACATCGTCGCCGCCGCTCGGCGCGACCAGCGCCAGCAGCCCGGCAGCGGGGGCCACCACGGCGCCCAGCACCACCATGCCGGCCCCCCGGGCGATCAGCGGCACCGCCTTGACCCCGGCGTCCGGCTTCTTGAAGGTGCCGCGCACATAGAGCGGCGAACGCAGGGAGAAGATCCGCACCCCCTTGGACTCCGGGGTGATGGTCAGGTCCAGGCGCTCGCTGGCGAGGTTGGCCGAACCGTCGACCTGGATCAGCGCGTTCTCGGTATCGAAGATGAACACCCGTGGCGTCACCAGGCCCTTGGCCAGCTCCAGGTCGGCAGCGGCGCAGTTGATCCTCACCTCGTCGTCGCCGAACAGCTTGCCCACCAGGTAGTTGCCGACGTTGAGCCCGGCGATCTCCATCAGCCCGCGGCTCACCGCGCCGTCGTTGACCAGCAGCCTGAGGTTGCCGTTGGCCGTGCCCAGCAGAGCCGCCACCGAGTTGCCGGTGCCGGCCAGGTCGGCGTCGCCGTTGAGCTCGCCGAAGCTGGTGCGCATCGGCTCGAAGGTGGGAAACAGCTGCTTGAGCTTGAAGTGCCGCGCGCTGAGGCGGGCGCGGCCCTGCAGGGGCACGCTGCTGCCGTCCAGGTGGAGGCTGGAGTCCAAGGTGCCGCCGGCCATGCCGAAGCGCAGGGGCTCCAGGCTCAGCTTGCCGTCGTCGAGTACCACGTGGGTGTCGAGGTCGTTGAAGGGCAGCTTGTCGCTATGGACGATGCGCTTGCCGGTGAAGCGCACGTCGGCATCCATCTGCCGCCAGCGCTCGGTGCGGAATTCCTCCACTGGCAGCACCTTGTCCGCCGGCTGCTTGCCGGCCACGCCGCGCGCCTTCTTCTCGGCGTTGGAGTCGGCGCCGATCAGCGGCGCCAGGTCGGCGAAACGCAGCTGGTTGGAGGTCAGCGCACCGGAGAGCTTGGGCCGGGGCTGGCGGGCGACGTAGTGCAGGTCACCATGGATATCGCTGTCGCCGATGGCGCCGTTGAAGCCTTCGTAGTGGAACTGCGGGCCCGCGGGGTCCTGCAGCTGCGCCACCAGGCGGCCGTCGGTGGAATAGGCCGGCGTATCGGGCAGGGTCACGCCGGTCAGCGGATAGAGGTTGCCCAGGCTGTTGCCGGCCAGCTTCAGGCGCAGGTCCAGGGCGCCCAGGTGAGTCGGGTCGGTGAGGGTGCCGGCCAGGGCGATGCGCGTGGCGCCGATGCGCAGGTCGGCCTGCAGGGGAAATGGCTTGCGTGCATCCTTCAGGGCCAACAGCCCGCCGATCTTGCCGCTGCCGTCCAGCGCCTGGCCCTTGTAGCTGCCCTTGGCCGTCCAGCCGAAAGCGTAATCCTGGGGCGCATCGCCCTGCTCCGCCACCTTGCCGGCGGCCTTCTCGCCGACGATGTCGCTGAACGGAATCGGCTTGCCCAGCGGGTCGACCAGCAGCTCCAGGCGCGTCTGCGAGGGCTGATCGTCGATCTTCACCTGGCCCTTGTCGAAGCCGATGGCGCCGATGTCCAGGGTCCAGGCGGAGGGTTTCTCGTCGGCCTGCTCGGGGGTGCTGGCGAGCTTTTCGAAGGTCCAGTTGTCGCGGCCGTCGGCGCGGCGCTTGAGGTCGGCGCGGGGCTCGGTCAGGTCGATGCGCGGGATGGTCACGGTCTTCCACAGCAACGGCAGCGGCGACAGGCTCGCCTCCACGCGCGCGAGGGTGACGAACTGCTGCTCCCTGGCCCATTCGGGGTTGCCCAGGGTCAGGTCCTCGGCCGTCACATGGGGCCAAGGCACCCAGGCACGCAGCCCGGGCTCGGAGGGCTCGCGCTGCCAGCGCACGCTGAGATCGCCCTTGATGGCGAAGGGGCGGCCCAGGGTTTCCGAAACCCGGGCATTAAGCGTCGGCTTGATGCGGTTCCAGTCGAACGTGGCGACGAACACCACCAGGGCGACCAACAGCAGCACCAGGCTGGCGGTGGTCCAGGCGAGGATCCTGCGTCCACGCGACATGCACGTCTCCTTCTTATGGCGGCATCGACCCCGGAATGCAGGCTCGATACACGAGGCTTGTTGATCTATCGACTGGCAAACGCGGCGGATGACTCCGGTAAATACAGACGGAAATTCACCGGGGCGCGCAGCTTAAACCGCCCGCGGCCCCCTCAGGAAGCGCCATGAAAACAAGCAAACAATTGATTCGAAAGCGCTTTTCCAATCATCACCGGCGTCGATGCCGACTATCGCGAGTGATCACTTTTTAATCGCCTGGCCGTCCGTAACATGGGCCCCGTAGCCACTTGCTACCCCCCACACCCCAGGAGATACCGACATGAAAACCCAAGCCCTCGCCACCCTGTTCCTCACCGGCCTGTTCGCCATCCCGGTCGTCCAATCCGCCGTTTCCTATCCGCTGGTCGCCGAAGGCGAAGGCGCCTATATGGTCATCGACCGCGTCGCCGAGGGCGGTGCAGAGCGCACCCTGAACCGCGTTGCCGAGGGTGGCGCCGAACGTACCCCGGGCTTCCGTGTCGCCGAAGGCGGTGCCGATCGCACCCCTGGCTTCCGCGTCGCCGAAGGCGGTGCCGACCGCACCCCGGGCTTCCGTGTCGCTGAGGGCGGCGCTGAACGCACCCCGGCTTTCCGTGTCGCCGAAGGCGGTGCCGACCGCACCCCGGGCTTCCGCGTCGCCGAAGGCGGTGCCGACCGCACCCCGGGCTTCCGCGTCGCCGAAGGCGGTGCCGACCGCACCCCGGGCTTCCGTGTCGCCGAAGGTGGCTCCGACCGTTTGCTGCAAGCCCACGGCGTGGTCTGAATCCACACCGGCTTCACCCAGTAGTCAAAGCCCGGCACCGGCCGGGCTTTTTATTGCCCGCCGCTCAACCTCACTCCGACAACCCGCCCCCCCCCCCGGCACCCACACACTCGCGGGTTTCACCCGCCCTAGGGGCTGCCCAGGCCCCGCATCGGTAACCGGAACCTGCAGGTCGGGTGCCACCCGGCACGCGCGTCCGTCGCTCACCGTCTGCCACGCCCGCATCACCGCCATCGATGAGTAGCCCGCAAAGCCTGTGCAAAGCCTGCGAAGAAGCGCCAAAGGCACCCTCGACCCATTGATCTGAAATGGAAAAATCAACCATTAAAGAGATCGATGCTTACTATTGGCCGCCTTCACTTCTGGGCTTTCCGGGGGCTCCGTAACATGGGCTCCGTAGTCACTTACCAGCCCCCCACGAGGAGCCACAGATCATGAAAGCCCATGCCATTGCCGCCCTGTTCCTGACCAGCCTTTCCGCCACCGCCTTTGCCCTGCCCTCCGAGCCGCAACCGGTTCTGGGCGAATCCCGCGACAACAGCGGCTTCATCCAGGTCGTCGAGCCGGTTGCCGAAAACGGCTCCGATCGCACCCCCGGCCTGCGTGTCGCTGAAGGCGGTGCCGAACGCACCCTGAACCGCGTTGCCGAAGGTGGCGCCGACCGCACCCCGGGCTTCCGCGTCGCCGAAGACGGTGCCGACCGCACCCCTGGCTTCCGCGTCGCCGAAGACGGTGCCGACCGTACTCCTGGCTTCCGCGTCGCCGAAGACGGTGCCGACCGCACCCCTGGCTTCCGCATTGCCGAAGACGGTGCCGACCGCACTCCGGGCTTCCGCGTCGCCGAAGATGGTGCCGACCGTACTCCTGGCTTCCGCGCCGTCTGAAGTGGGTTCGCTCACTGAGGCGAGAACAGATGCGCCGCCCACACGGCGTCCCTCCACAGACTGAAAGCCCGGCACACGCCGGGCTTTCGCATTTCTGGGGTCACACCGGGACGGCGGCCGGTGGCGAACGGTAGATCCAGATGCGCTTGAGCACGGTGGCGAACTGCACGGACAGCCTGCCGCTGTTGTAGACCTGGCCGTAGCGCCGGGCGATCTCCTTCACCTCCACCGCCAACGCGGCGTAGCGACGGGCCGGCAGGTCGGGGAACAGGTGGTGCTCGATCTGGTGGCTGAGGTTGCCGGTGAGGATGTGCAGCAGCGGCCCCCCGGCGAGATTGCTGGAACCGCGCAGCTGGCGCAGGTACCACTGGCCGCGGGTTTCGCCCTCCAGCACTTCGGGGGGGAAGACCACCGCCTGCTCGGTGAAGTGGCCGCAGAAGATCACGGTGAAGGTCCACAGGTTGCGGATCAGGTTGGCCAGGGCATTGCCCGCCACCACCGCCCAGGCGTTGGCACCCAGGGCCAGTGCGACGAGGGGGAAGAACAGGTAGTCCTTGACCAGCTGGCGCAGCACCTTGGCGTTGAACTGGCGCAGGCGCGGGCGCAGCTCCTCGCGGCTCATGCGGCCCTTGAAGTACTGGTCCAGGCGCAGGTGCTGCACGGCCACGGAAAACTGGAACAGCAGCGCCTGCAAGGTCACCCACAGCGGTTGCCAGCGGTAGAAGGGCTTCCAGCGCTGCTCGGGGAACAGCCGCACCAGCCCGTAGCCGACATCGTCATCGCGGCCGAGCACGTTGGTGTAGGTGTGGTGGACATGGTTGTGGGTGTGCCGCCAGAAGTCGGCGGGACCGACGATGTCCCACTCATAGCGCTGCCCGGAGAATTCCGGGTCGTTCATCCAGTCGTACTGGCCGTGCATCACGTTGTGGCCCAGCTCCATGTTCTCGAGGATCTTGCCCAGCCCCAGCAAGGCGCTGCCCAGGAGCCAGGTGGGCGGGAACCAGCCGAGCAGCAGCAGAAGCCGGCCGGCCCAGCAGCACAATCGGGTCACGCCACGGATGCGGCGGATGTAGCGGGCGTCCGCCTCGCCCAGGTCGTCCAGGGTGCGCTGGCGCAGGGCGTCCAGCTCGGCGGCGAAGGCCCGCAGTTCCTCGGGGCCCAGTTCTCGGTCGATACGCATGTCGTTCTCGCTCATCGAGGCGTTGTCGGCATGACGCCGGTTCAGAGGTCGAGCACCAGGTCGCCCATGGGAGCGCTGACGCACAGGCGGATGGGCTGGCCCGGTTCGGCGGCCAGCGCGCCGGTTCGCAGGTCGCGCACCGTGCCGCTGACCAGCTTGCAGGTGCAGCGGGTGCAGACGCCCTGGCGGCAGCCGTGGGCCGGGCGCAAGCCATGGGCCTCGGCCTGCTCCAGCAGGTTGTAGCGGCTGTCGCCCTGCATCTCGCTGCGCGAGCGGGCGAAGCCCAGGCGCACCTGGCGCGCGGGCTCGTCCGGGTTCAGCGCCGGCGCGCTGAAGGCTTCCAGTTGCAGAGCGCCCCGCCGGGGCTCGGCCTGCCACCACTGGCGCACCGTCGAGACGAAGCCGTGGGGCCCGCAGGCCAGCAGGTCGCTGGCGTCGATGTGCTGCACAGCGCCCGCCTGGAACCGTCCGGCCAACTCGTCGGCTGCCGGCGGCTCGCCGCTGATCGCCCAGCGCACGCTGAAATTCGGATGGCGCCGCGCCAGGGCCTGCAGCTCCTCGGCGAAGGCCCGCTGGCCGCGCCGGCGCACGTAGTGCAGCAGCGTCACCGGCGCCGCGAAGCCTTGCGCCAGGGCCTCGCGCAGCAAGCCCAGCAGCGGTGTGAGTCCGCTGCCGGCTGCCAGCAGCAGCACGCCATCGGCCCCCTGCGGCCAGCGCAGCTCGCCCTCGGCCTGGCCCATCTCCACCTGCGAGCCGATCTCGAGGAAGTCCAGCAGGCGGTTGGACAGGCGCCCACCCGGCTGGCGCTTGATCGCCAGCTCCACGCGGCCGTCGGCATGCACCGCGGTCAGGCTGTAGCTGCGCCCCAGGCGTACGCCATCGAGGCTCTGGTGCAGTTGCACATGCTGACCGGGGCGCCAGCCCCTGGCATTGCCGTTGACGCGAAAAGTCAGCGCGAGCATGTCGTCCGCGACCCAGTGGCGCGCCTCCAGGCGGGCGAAGACCCGGTTGAGACGCAGCAACGGGTGCACGCGGGCCAGGAAGAAATCGACCTCGGCTTCGCGCAGCCAGGCGCGCTCGGCGAGCGCCCGCAAGGGCTTCAGGGCGGGCGCCAGGTGGCGGGCGAGGGACAGGGGAATGAGGGGCATCGGCAACACCAGTGAACACTTGTTCACTAGCCTGCATGAGCACCCCGCTTTCAGTCAACAACCGTTCACTGAATGCGGTTCGCACCGGCAGGGGGCATTTGCTAGAGTGCGGCGCATCCACACCCCGCGAACCGGCTCCATGACCCCACGCTCGGAACAGAAACAGCAGACCCGCCAGGCCCTGATGGATGCAGCGCGCCTGCTGATGGACAGCGGCCGCGGGTTCGGCAGCCTGAGCCTGCGCGAAGTCGCCCGCACCGCCGGCATCGTGCCCACCGGCTTCTACCGCCACTTCGCCGACATGGACCAGCTCGGCCTGGCCCTGGTCAGCGAGGTGGGCGAAACCTTCCGCGACACCATCCGCGTGGTCCGCCACAACGAATTCGAGATGGGCGGGATCATCGACGCCTCGGTGCGCATCTTCCTCGACGCGGTGAAGGCCAATCGCGGCCAGTTCCTCTTCCTCGCCCGCGAGCAGTACGGCGGCTCGCAACCGGTGCGCCAAGCCATCGCCGCCCTGCGCGAGCGCATCACCGACGACCTCGCCGCCGACCTCAAGCTGATCAACCGCATGCCGCACCTGGACGACCCGGCGCTGGACGTGGTCTCCGACCTGGTGGTCAAGACGGTATTCGCCACCCTGCCCGAGCTCATCGACCCGCCCGCCAAGGGCCTGGCCCCGCACCTCACCCCGGCGGCCAAGATGATCCAGCAACTGCGCTTCATCATGATCGGCGGCAAGCACTGGCAGGGCCTCGGCAGCGCCAGAAGCTGACCGACCCGTCAGCGCGCACCAAAACGATCCATCGCGCACCACGACGAAGCATTCCGGCGCCCCAGGAACTGTCAGCCCGCGCCCCATGCCCCGCAACACAAGGCCTCGCACCCTCTTGGCAAGCACCTTGCTCTAGCACCGGCATTGCACACTGCCGGGACCTCCCATGCTGGTCATCCAGGAAAGAATCGAACCCCGCGAAAGCTGGGACGCCGAACTGCTGCTCACCTATGAGGCGCGCAGCAAGAGCCGCCTGCGCTGCTTCAGCGTCGCCGGCGAAGACGTCGGCCTGTTCCTCGATCGCGGCCAGCCGCCCCTGCGCGACGGCGACTGCCTGCTGGCCCAGGACGGCCGCGTGGTGCGCGTCACCGCCCGCCCCGAGGCGCTGCTCCACGTCACCTGCGCCAACGCCTTCGAACTGACGCGCGCCGCCTACCACCTGGGCAACCGCCACGTCGCCCTGCAGATCGGCGAGGGCTGGCTGCGCCTCCTGGACGACTACGTGCTGTTGGCGATGCTCGAACAGCTCGGCGCACGGGTCGAGCGCATCGAGGCCGGCTTCCAGCCCGAGCACGGCGCCTATGGCGGCGGCCACCACCACTCCCACCACGGCGACGCCGACTTCAACTACGCGCCGCGCCTGCACCAGTTCGGAGTGCGCACGTGAACCCGGCCTGGCAACTGCTGCGCCTGGCCAGCCCCCAGCTGCCCATCGGCGGCTACAGCTACTCGCAAGCCCTGGAGCTGGCGGTGGACCAGGGCCTGGTGGACGACCCGCAGAGCGCCGAACGCTGGATCACCGACCAGTTGCTGCTCAACCTCGCGCGCTTCGAGGCGCCACTGCTGCTGGCCCTGTGCGAGGCCGCCGCCGACGCGGACTGGACCCGCTTCAGCGACCTCGGCGAGTGCCAGCGTGCCAGCCGCGAAACCCGCGAACTGCAGCTGGAGAACCGGCAGATGGGCTACTCCCTGCAGCAGTTGCTCGAAGGCCTGCCGGAGCTGGATGCCCCGGCCCGCAGCGCCCTTGCCGCCCTGCACGAGCCCGTGCTCGGCTGCGCCTGGGCCCTGGCCGCGCGCACCTGGCGCATCGCCCCGCAGGACGCCCTCGCCGCCTGGCTCTGGGGCTGGCTGGAGAATCAGCTGGCCGTTTTGATGAAGACCCTGCCGCTGGGCCAGCAAGCCGCCCAGCGCCTGACCTCCGCGTTGTTGCCGGCCCTGCAGAAGGCGCAGGACACGGCCAGCGAGACTCCCGAAAACCAGTGGGGCAGCGCCGCCTTCGGCCTGGCCCTGGCGAGCATGGCGCACGAGCGCCAGTACAGCCGTCTGTTCCGTTCCTAGGAGAGCAACATGCACAGCCAACCCCTGCGCGTCGGTATCGGCGGCCCCGTCGGTTCCGGCAAGACCGCCCTCACCCTGGCCCTCTGCCGCGCCCTGCGCGACCGCTACAACCTGGCCGTGGTGACCAACGACATCTACACCCAGGAAGACGCCCAGTTCCTGGTGCGCAACGAGGCCCTGGACCCCGAGCGCATCATCGGCGTGGAGACCGGCGGCTGCCCGCACACCGCCATCCGCGAGGACGCCTCGATCAACCTCGAGGCCGTCGACCAGCTCAACCGCCGCTTCCCCGGCCTGGAGCTGATCATCGTCGAGTCAGGCGGCGACAACCTCTCCGCCACCTTCAGCCCGGAGCTGTCGGACCTGACCCTCTACGTGATCGACGTCTCCGCCGGCGACAAGCTGCCGCGCAAGGGCGGCCCGGGCATCTGCAAATCCGACCTGCTGGTGATCAACAAGGTCGACCTGGCGCCCATGGTCGGCGCCTCCCTCGAGGTGATGGACCGCGACGCCCGCAAGATGCGCGGCGACAAGCCCTTCGTCTTCAGCAACCAGAAGGTCGGCCAGGGTCTCGACGAGATCATCGCCTTCATCGAGAAGCAGGGCCTGCTCGGCGCTGCCTGACCCGCACAACAAGGAGCTTCACATGACCCTTCGCAAAGCCCTCTACGCCCTCGCCCTGTTCCTCACCCCGGCACTGGCCTTCGCCCACCCCGGGCATGATTCCTCCGGCCTCATGGCCGGCGTCGCCCACCCCATCACCGGCCTCGACCACCTGCTGGCGATGCTCGCCGTGGGCCTCTGGGCCGCGCAGCAGCAAGGCGCCGCGCGCTGGGCACTGCCGGTGGCCTTCGTCGGCACCATGCTGCTCGGTGGCCTGCTGGGCTTCGAAGGCCTGGAACTGCCCTTCATGGAAACCGGCATCGCCGCCTCGGTACTCGCCCTCGGCCTGCTGGTGGCCGTGGCCGTGCGCCCGCCGATGTTCGTCGCCGTGGGCCTGACCGCCCTGTTCGCCCTGGCCCACGGCGTCGCCCACGGCCTGGAACTGCCCGAGCTGTCCAGCCCCTGGGGCTACGCCACCGGCTTCGTCGCCGCCACCGCCGCCCTGCACGCCGCCGGCTACGGCCTGGTGCGCGTGCTGCCGCAAGCCGCCGCCCCCCTGGTACGCGTTGCCGGCGGCGCCTCCGCCGTGGCCGGCGCCTGGCTGCTGGCGGGCTGAACCACCGCGTTGCACCGGCCGGCCGGGGGCTCCCCCATCCTCCCCCGGCCGGTCGCCCACCGCGCCCCCCTCGAAGACGCCCCCACGCGAAAGCGCAGCGGCGGGCATCGCCTTGGCGTCACGCTTTTGTCATAGTCCTCGCGTCTGATTCGGCACGCCCGTCCCTCTTCCTCGGAATATCGCCATGCGCTTCGCCCGTTTCCTGCTCGTCCCCCTGCTGCTGATCGCCATCGCCCTGGCGGTCCTCGTCCTCACCAGCAAACCGGCGTCGCCACCGGCGGTGATCCAGGCGCTGGGCGACAAGCCGCTGGTGATCGCCCACCGGGGCGGCCGCGGGTTGTGGCCGGAAAACACGCTGTTCGCCTTCGAGCGCGCCAGTGCCCTGGGCGTGGACATGCTGGAGATGGACATCCGCCTGACCGCCGACGGCAAGGTGGTCGTGCTGCATGACGCCGACGTGGACCGCACCACCGACGGCAGCGGCCCCATCGCCGGGCTGACCCTGGAACGCGCCCAGGCGCTGGATGCCGGTTACCACTGGACCGCCGACGGCGACGAGAACCACCCGTATCGCGGCCAGGGCATCCGCATCCCGACCCTGGACGCGGTGCTGCAGGCCTTCCCGGAACAGGCCAAGGTCATCGAGATCAAGGTGCCCGACGTGGGCCTGGAGGATCGCCTCTGCGAGGCGCTGACGGAGGCGAAGCAACGCGACAAGGTGATAGTCGGCAGCTTCTACGAGCGCAGCCTGAAACGCTTCCGCGAACAGTGCCCGGACGTGGCCACCTCGGCCAGCCCGGGCTCGGTGAAACTGCTGGTGGCGCTGAACTGGCTGGGCCTCGGGCGCCTGCTGTCACCCTCCTACCAGGCGCTGCAGATTCCCGAGCGCAGCAGCGGCCTGGAAGTGGCCACGCCGAGCCTGCTGGCCACCGCCATCGACCGTGGCCTCAACGTGCAGATGTGGACCATCAACGAGCAACCGGCCATGCGCCACCTGCTGGACATGGGCGCGCACGGCCTGATCACCGACTACCCGGATCGCGCCCTGCAACTGCTGGGGCGATCCACCCGCATCACTTCGCTGAACGATCAATAGCGAAGCCGGCCCAGGTCTGGCTCACGGGCATCAGCTCCAGGGTGTTGATGTTGATGTGCGCCGGCTGGTTCAGCACCCAGAAGATGGTCTCGGCGATGTCCTGCGGCTGGATCGGCTCGGCGCCGGCGTAGGTGGCGTCGTACTTGGCCTGGTCGCCACCGAAGCGCACCAGGGAGAACTCGCTCTCGCACAGCCCCGGCTCGATGTCGGTGACGCGCACGCCGGTGCCGACCAGGTCGTTGCGCAGGTTCAGCGAGAACTGCCGGACGAAGGCCTTGGTTCCGCCGTACACGTGGCTGCCCGGATAGGGGTAGCTGCCGGCGATGGACCCCAGGTTGACGATGCCGGCGCCGCGCCCGTGGGCGATCAGCTTCGGCAGCAGCAGGCGCGTGGTGTAGAGCAGGCCCTTGATGTTGGTGTCGACCATGGTGTCCCAGTCATCCAGGCTGCATCTGGGCGCCGGGTCGGTGCCCAGGGCCAGGCCGGCGTTGTTGATCAGGCCGCGCAAGGTGCCGAAGCGCTCCGGCAGGCCACCGATGGCCGCCTCCATCGCCGCGCGGTCACGCACGTCGACCACCAGCGGCAGCACCTCGACCTTCTCGCCAAGCTCCTCGGCCAGCGCCTTCAGCCGCTCCTCGCGGCGGCCGGTGATCACCAGCGACCAGCCCGCCTCGGCGAAACGCCGGGCACAGGCCTCGCCAAAGCCGGAAGTGGCACCGGTGATGAACAGGGTGGACGTCATGGGAATCTCCTCGAATCGATGGCAGCGGCACGCACTTCAGGCGTCGCCCGCCGGTTGGGCAGGAAGGCGTCCACAGTGCCAGAAACCGGCCGCTCTCTCCTAGCCCGGGCGCCGCTTGCCGGACGCGTGCCGCACCGTTCGGCAGAGCCCTTGCCAGGCCTGCTTCCGGGCCATCCATACCCAGCTTATCCACAGCTCGATAACAGCTTGGTCCACAGTTTTCGGGGACAAGCCCGGGCATGGTGCGGACGCCTGCGCAGAATGTTCCCGTTTTTCTCAAACCCAGCAGCTGCGGCGCTTGCAGGCCCGCGCAGCAGATGGCAATGGCTGATTTTCGACCAGCCAGCGCCAGCCCCTGGCGGTACTGGCGCCTGGCCAGGGCTCCAGAGCTTGCCCACAGAGTTATCCACAGCGTGCGGGGATAACTGCGAGGGCACTTCAAGGGGCATTGGCAAGTAACTGTTCCGCTTGAAAAAAGCATGACTGTACGAATCTCGACCAGACCGCCCGGACGACCGCCCATCCGGCCCGACAGCCACCTGCCCACATCTTTTCCACAGTTCGCTCCACAGATTTTGTGGGTGGCCCGGCTCGGTCCAAGGCGTGATGGCCGACCTACCTTGCGCCACCAAACCCGTAGGCTGGTGCCGAGCGCAGCAAGGCCCAACGGCACCATGCCAGCTCCGAATCCAACGCATCGCCCGGCACCTGTAGGGGCAAATGCATTGGCTCGGTCTGCGTTAAGTGTTGCTGGAGGATTTGAGTCCAGCTGATTGCCGAGCTCTGGTGATGTTTCTGGTTTCGCCCCCCGGGCGAGTCCCTTTTCTCAATCACCAGAAAAGGAACCAAAAGGGCTTGCCCCATCATCCGGCCCCGGCTTCGCCGCGGTGCCCTCACTCCATCGTCGCTATCGGGGGCCGGCGCGATGGACCATCCATGGCCTGGCGCGCCGCTCGCGGCATCCATGCCGCTCGTTCCCCGGCGCAACGACTGCGTTCGGCCTCCTGGAGGGGCGTTGGCGGCTGCTCCAACTTTCTTCGCTCAAATCCATACATTGATGTGCGCAGTAACCCAGCGCACGTTCGTAGGATGGCGTAGAGCGAAGCGAAACCCATGCGGTGGCGGTGGCACGAACCCTTGGGCGCCCGAAAAGGGCCATGCTTGAGCGCTTGCATTAAAACCACAACAGCTAACGCAGACAGAACCAATGCATTCACCCAGGCAGCACAAGGCGCCGCCCAGAGGCTTCGCGAGCAGAGCTCGCTCCTACAGGGCGCGTCCCGGTGTGGGGTGAGTGGTGGAATCGAACTCCGTTTGGTGGATGAAAAGAGCGTCATCCACCCTACAAAGCCCCTAGATCAGGCGCTGGCCAGCAGCAGGCGCGCTGCCACCAGGTCTTCCAGGGCGTAGCCGACCGACTTGAACAGGGTGATTTCCTCGGCATTCCGCCGGTGGCCACGGCCGTGCAGGAGCTCGCGCAACTCGGTGCCGATCGCGTCCTCGTCGAGCAGGCCGTCGGCGATGGCGAACAGCAGGTCGCCGGCCTCCTCCAGGGCTCCCTCGCGGGTGTCGACGACGATGCGCGCACGGGCCACGGCGGCGGAGTCGGTCTCGCGCATGCTCGGCAGGAAGGCGCCCACCAGGTCGAGGTGGGTGCCGGGGCGCAGCCAGTCGCCCAGCACCAGCGGCGAGCGCGAGGTGGTGACGCAGCTGATGCAGTCGGCCTGCTGCACCAGGCCTTGCAGGTCGCCGCCGACCTGCACCGGATACCCCTCTTCACGCAGGGCCGCCACCAGCCGGGCGGACTTGTCGGCGTCACGCCCCCAGATATCCACACGCCGGTAATCACGCACCTGGCAATGAGCGCGGACCATGTGCGTTGCCAGGGTGCCGTTGCCCACCACCAGCAAACGCTCGGCGTCTTCGCGCACCAGGTGAGCGGCCGCCAGGGCCGAGGTGCAGGCGGTGCGGCGCGCGGTGAGCTCCGAGGCCTCGAGCATGGCCAGCGGACGGCCGGTGTCGTCGTCGAACAGGGTGAACAGCGCCGCCACCGACGGCAGCCCGCGCGCACCGTTGCCGGGGAACACGGTCACCAGCTTGACGCCGATGCCCTGCCCCGCCTGCCACACCGGCATGGTCAGCAGGGACGCGCCATCCGGCAGCTCATGGCAGCCCCGCACAGGCGCCGCACAGGGCTCGGCGAGCCCGACCCGCAGCGCTTCGATCAGGGCGGGGTAGCCGAGCGCAGCGGCGACATCGGCGTTGGTGAAGAAACGCAGATAGGACATGGCATTCTCCGAATGGGCTGGAAGCCAGAAGCTCGAAGCCGGAAGCGAGCGACACCACCTCCAGCTTCCGGCTTCCGGCTTCCAGCTTCCAGCTTCCAGCTGCTTTAGTGCCCCCCCAGATACGCGTTGCGCACGTCCTGGTTGCCGAGCAGTTCCTCACCCGTGCCGCTCATGCGGATCTCCCCGGTGACCATCACGTAGGCGCGGTCGGAGAGGCGCAGGGCGTGGTTGGCGTTCTGCTCCACCAGGAAGATGGTCATGCCGCTCTTCGCCAGCTCGCGCAGGGTCTGGAAGATCTGCTTGACCACGATGGGCGCGAGGCCCAGGGAGGGTTCGTCGAGCAGCAGCAGGCGGGGACGGCTCATCAGCGCGCGGGCGATGGCGAGCATCTGCTGCTCGCCGCCGGACATGGTCATGGCGCGCTGGTTGCGCCGCTCCTTGAGCCGCGGGAAGAGGTCGAACATGCGCTGCATGTCTTCGTCCGCATGCTGGGCGCCGATGGGGATGGTACCCATCAGCAGGTTCTCCTCCACGCTCATGTCGGGGAATACCCGGCGCCCCTCCGGCGACTGCGCGATGCCGTTGGAGGCCACGTAGTGCGGGGACTTGCGCGAGATATCCACACCGCCGTAGAGGATCTCCCCGGCGCTGGCGCGGGGCTGGCCGAAGATCGACATCAGCAGCGTGGACTTGCCCGCGCCGTTGGAGCCGATGAGGCTCACCGTCTCGCCCTCGTTGATGTGCAGGCTGACCTTCTTCAGCGCCTGGATGGGGCCGTAGAAGACGTCGACGTCCTTGAATGCCAGGAGGGGTGCCGTCATGCCACTTCCTCCTCGTCGGCGCCCAGGTAGGCGGCGATCACCTTCGGGTCGTTGCGGATCGCCTCGGGGCCGCCCTGGGCGATCACTACGCCGTGGTCCAGCACCACGATGTGGTCGGAAATGCTCATCACCATGCCCATGTCGTGCTCGATCAGCAGTACGGTCAGTTCGTGTTCGTCGCGCAGCTTGCGGATGATCCGGCTGAGCGCCTCGGTCTCCGCCGGGTTGAGGCCGGCGGCGGGTTCGTCCAGGCAGATCAGTTGCGGCCGCGTGCACATGGCGCGGGCGATCTCCAGGCGGCGCTGCTAGCCGTAGGAGAGTTCACCGGCCAGCCGGTTGGCGCAGTCCACCAGGTCCACCACCTCCAGCCAGTAGAAGGCGTGGTTCAGGGCGTCCTCCTCGGCGCGGCGGAAGCCGGGGGTGTTGAGGATGCCGGCCAGCAGGTTGCGGTTGACCCACATGTGCTGGGCCACCAGCAGGTTCTCCACCACCGACATCTCCCGGAACAGGCGGATGTTCTGGAAGGTGCGTGCCAGCCCGGCGCGGTTCACCAGGTGGGTGCCGCCGAACATCTTGAACCAGAGCCGGCTGCCGAACTGCGCCGGGTTGACGAAGTCGGTGGCCTGGAAGGGCTCGCCCAGCACCTTGATCACGTCGGTGCAGGTGCCCCGGGCGTTGAGGCGGATGCTGCCGCCGGTGGCCTTGTAGAAGCCGGTGAGGCAGTTGAACACGGTGGTCTTGCCGGCGCCGTTGGGGCCGATCAGCGCGGAGATCGAGTGGCGCTTGATCTCCAGGCTGACGTCGTTGAGCGCCTTGATGCCGCCGAAGTGCATCATCAGGCGTTCGACGCTGAGGATGTTGTCGTCGCTCATGGCGCTACTCCTTTACGCGGGGTGAAGCCGCTGCGGCTGATACGGATCAGCCCGCGCGGCCGCCAGATCATCATCAGCACCATGAGGATGCCGAACAGCAGCACGCGGTAGTCGGCGAAGCTGCGCAGCAGCTCCGGGGCGACGGTGAGGACGAAGGCCGCGATGACCACGCCCACCGTCGATCCCATGCCGCCCAGCACCACGATGGCGAGGATCAGCGCCGACTCGAAGAAGGTGAAGGAGGACGGGTTGACGAAGCCCTGGTAGCTGGCGAAGAACACCCCGGCGAGGCCGGCGGTGGAGGCGCCCAGGGTGAAGGCGGAGAGCTTCACCAGCACGTGGTTGAGGCCCAGGGAACGGCAGGCGATCTCGTCCTCGCGCAGCGCTTCCCAGGCGCGGCCGACGGGCATGCGGGTCAGGCGGTGCTTGATGTAGAGCACCAGCATCACCACCAGGAACAGCACCACGTAGATGAACAGGAACTTCAGGTTGGGGTTGTAGGCGATGCCGAAGAACTCGTGGAACGGCACGCCCCCGTCCTTGGCGCGACGGCCGAACTCGAGGCCGAAGAAGGTCGGCGACGGCACCGGCATGCCATTGGGGCCGCCGGTGAAGCTCAGCCAGTTGTTGAGCACCAGGCGGATGATCTCGCCGAAGCCCAGGGTGACGATGGCCAGGTAGTCGCCGTGCATGCGCAGCACCGGGAAGCCCAGCAGGCAACCCGCCAGCGCCGCGGCCAGCGCCGACAGCGGCAGCACCGACCAGAAGCCCAGCCCCAGGTGCTGGTAGCCGAGCGCGAGGCCGTAGGCGCCGATGGCGTAGAAGGCCACGTAGCCGAGGTCGAGCAGGCCGGCGAGGCCGACCACGATGTTCAGGCCCAGGCCCAGCAGCACGTAGATCAGCCCGAGGATGACCACGGTGAGCAGGTACTTGCTGGCGAAGAACGGGAAGATCACCGCCGCCACGAGAATCAGCGGCAGCACCCAGCGCAGGCTGCTCTTGAAGTCCGGCGCGCGCACGTGCACGCCCGAGCCGCTGCTTTCGAAGCGCTCCAGCAGCACGGAACCACGGGCGCTCTGCAGGTACAGGCTGAGCAGGAAGCGCCCGAGCATGACGATGCCGATCATCCAGCCGACGCGGCCGAACTCCAGGTTGAAGCTGTAGCCGTCGAGCACCACGCCGACGATGGGGCCGAAGACGATGAGCGCCAGCAGCCCGGCGAGCACCGCATCGAGGAGGCTCTTCTTGATATCGATGGGTTTTCCAGAAATGGCAGAGGACATGCTTACACCTTGGCGACATGCGGGCGGCCAAGCAGGCCTTGGGGACGGAAGATCAGGATCAGCACCAGCAGGGAGAAGCTGAAGACGTCCTTGTAGTCGGTGTTGACCATGCCCGAGAACTGCGCCTCGGCGACGCCGAGGATGATCCCGCCGAGCATCGCGCCGGGCAGCGAGCCGATGCCGCCGAGCACCGCCGCAGTGAAGGCCTTGATGCCGATGATGAAGCCCGCATAGAAGTCGAAGGTGCCGTAGTTCATGGTGATCAGCACGCCGGCCAGCGCGGCCATGGCGGCACCGATGACGAACACGTAGGAGATCACCCGGTCGGTGTTGATGCCGAGGATCGAGGCCATCTTGCGATCCTGCTGGGTGGCGCGGCACATGCGCCCGAGCTTGGTGCACTGGATCACGTAGGTCAGCACGCCCATGCCGATGAAGGCGGCCACCAGGATGAACACCTTGGTGTAGGTGAGCTGGACGAAGCCCTCGCCGACGTGGAACTTCAGCGCGCCGTCGAGCAGCGTCGGTACGCCTTGCTGGCGGGCGCCCTGGGACAGCTGCACGTAGTTCTGCAGGATCAGCGACATGCCGATGGCGGAGATCAGCGGCGCCAGGCGCGTGGAGTTGCGCAGCGGCCGGTAGGCGATGCGCTCGATCACGAAGCCGTACACGCCCGTCACCGCGATGGTGAACAGCAGGGTGCCGAGGATCAGCAGCGGGAAGGACTCGAGGCCGAAGAACGCCAGCAGCGCGAGGGTGATGGCAGAGAGGTAGGCGGAGATCATGTACACCTCGCCGTGGGCGAAGTTGATCATGCCGATGATGCCGTAAACCATGGTGTAGCCGATGGCGATCAGGCCGTAGACCGACCCGAGGGTCAGGCCGTTGATCAGCTGTTGCAGGAAGATACCGTCCATCATTCAGTCTCGTCTTCTGGGGGACCGGCCTGGGGTTCGGCCAGCCTCCGCGAGTGGAATCAGACGGGTACCACTGAACTGGACCACTGGATTACGTCGGCAGTCATCTGCGCGGCACAAGCAGGGAGAGGTTTCAGCAGCCACCCGGAATACACCGGCTGGCCGAGCGCGTGTGGCGCCTGGTCAGCCGGCCGAGCCAGTACAGCAAACGAAGAGCCGGGGCTGAGCGAGCCGGAGCCGAGCGGCCCCGGCCGACGCGCAGCCAGCCCCGCGCTTACTGCTGGTGGTACTTGCCTTGCTCATCCCACTCGTAGATCACGTAGTCGGAGACCTTCAGGTCGCCCTTGCCGTCCCACTCCTTCTTGCCCATCACGGTCTGCACCGGGTGCGCCTTCAGCCACTCGCTGGCCTTGGCGCCTTCGTTGGCACCGGCGCCATTGAATGCGGCGGCCAGGGCCTGCAGGGAGGCGTAGGCGTAGAGGGTGTAGCCTTCCGGCTCGAAGCCGCCGGCGCGGAACTTCTCGATCACGGCCTTGCCGTCGGCGATCTTGCGCGGGTCGGCGCCGAAGGTCATGAGCACGCCCTTGGTGTACTGCGGGCCGCCGGCGGTGGTGACCAGCTCGTCGGTCACGATGCCGTCGCCGGAGAGGAACTTGGCGGTCAGGCCCTGCTCGCGCATCTGCCGGACCAGCGGGCCGGCCTCGGGGTGCAGGCCACCGAAGTAGACGACCTCGGCGCCGGTGGCGCGGATCTTGGTCACCAGGGCGTTGAAGTCCTTCTCGCCACGGGTCAGGCCTTCGTACAGCACTTCCTTCACGCCGCGCTTGGCCAGCTGCGCCTTGGTGGCGTCGGCCAGGCCCTGCCCGTAGGTGTCCTTGTCGTGGATGATCGCGACCTTCTTGGCCTTGAGCACGTCGACGATGTAGTCGCCGGCGACGATGCCCTGCTGGTCGTCACGGCCGCACATGCGGAACATGCCGGTCAGGCCGCGCTCGGTCACCTGCGGGTTGGTGGAGCCGGGGGTGATGGCGATGATGCCGGCCTCGTCGTAGATCTCGGATGCCGGGATGGTGGAGGACGAGCAGAAGTGGCCGACCACGCCGATCGCCTTGTCCTGGTCGACCAGGCGGTTGGCCACGGCCACGGCCTGCTTGGGCTCGCAGGCGTCGTCCGCCTTGACCAGCTTGATCTTCTCGCCGTTGACGCCACCGGCGGCGTTGATGTCCTCGGCGGCCTGGCTCGCGCCACGCCAGTACTGCTCGCCGAAGGAAGCGTTGGCGCCGGTATGAGGCCCGGCAACACCTATAACCACGTCAGCGAAAGCAAGGTTGGTCAAGCTCAGAACACTGGTAACCGCAACAGCCAAAATACCTTTCTTGAAAGTCTTGTGAGGCATGGGAGTTTTGCTCCTGAGGGGTTATGTGATTGGCGCGATAACTCGACCTAACGTGAGCAAGCGTCGTGCCACTCGTTTTTTGTTGTAGGAAAAAACCCGGGGCCACCCGCGCGTCCGCCCTGGAATGCGAGACGGCGCGCACGTGCAACCCTGCCGAACCAATAGGTGCAACCCTTTGCAACCAATCGCCGAATGGCCTTCTCAAGGGAATAGCAACCCACGGCGCGAAAAGCGCAACCTGCCGTAACCGTCACTGTCACCGAAGTGCACACCACTGGTGCGCGGCAAGCGCGCTGACGCACCAATACAGGCTAGTGCATGGCGGCCGAGGCAGCCGCTCCGCGTCGATGCAGCATGAACAAAACCAGCCTCAGATGACCACGCGCAGGCACTGGCCCGCGTGGTACAGGGAGAAGCCCAGCTCGTAGAGCCCGCTGCGCAGCGCAGGTGCGCCGACACCGCGCATGCTCTGCAAGGGCATGGGCAGCGATTCGGCCGAACCGCTCATGAGGAAGTCGGCGAAGGCCCGACCCACCACGGTTCCGGTGGTCACGCCCCGGCCGTTGTAGCCGGTGACGGCCACCAGCCCCGGCGCCGGTTCGAACAGGCGCATCAGGTGGTCCGGGGTGAAGGCGATGCAGCCGGTCCAGGTGGATTCCCACTGCACCTTGCCCAGGTAGGGGAAGTAGTGGCCCTGGATGCGATCGGCCCAGGCCTTGAGGAACCACAGCGGCTTGCGCGCGCCGTTGCCCAGGCTGCCCAGCAGCAGCCGGCCATCGGCGTCGCGGCGGATGCTGCTGAGCACCTGGCGCGTGTCCCAGGAGCCCTGCCCGCCCGGCAGGATGCGCGCCGCCGCCTCGCCGTGCAGGGGCTCGGAAGCGACCTGGTAGTAGTAGCCGGGGAAGAAGTTGCGGCGCAGCTCGGTCCACTCGCCTTCGGTGTAGGCGTTGGAGGCGATCACCACCTGCGGGGCGATCACGCTGCCGTGTTCGGTGAGCACGCACCAGGCATCGCCCTGGCGCTCCAGGCGGGTGACCGCGCTGTGCTGGAACAGCGAGCCGCCCAGGTAGCGCACCGCCTGGGCCAGGCCGCGGGTGTAGGCCATGGGGTTGAGGGTGCCGGCGCGACGGTCGAGCAACGCGGCGGCGATGCGCTCGGTGCCGGTGGCCTCGCGGCAGGCCTGGCCGGTGAGCAGCTCCACCGGTGCGCCACGGCGCTGCCACTGCTCGCAGCGGCTGGCCAGGTCGGCCTGGCCCCGGGCGTTGTGGGCCATGTGCAGGGTGCCTTCGCGGCGCAGCTGGCAGTCGATGCCGTACTTCTCGATCACCGCGAACACCTGGGCCGGCGCGCCGCCCAGGGTGCGGTTGAGCTGGGCGCCGACCTGCTCGCCCAGGCCCGCCTCGATCTCGTCCGGCGCAATCCACAGCCCGGCATTGACCAGCCCGACGTTGCGCCCCGAGCCGCCGTGGCCCACCTCATGGGCCTCCAGCACGCAGACCCGCCGGCCCTGCTCCAGCAGGCGGATGGCCGCGTTGAGCCCGGTGATGCCACCGCCGATGACGCAGACATCGGCGCGGACCTCGCCGTTCAGCGTCTCGGCCTTCGGCAGCGCCGGCGTCAGATACTCCCAGAGGCACTCCTGGCGCAGGGGCATGGACGGCATTCCTTAGGGCGATGGCCCGGTCAGTCGAAGGTGATGCCCTGGGCCAGCGGCAGTTCGTGGGAATAGTTCACCGTGGCGGTCTGCCGGCGCATGTAGGCCTTCCAGGCATCCGAGCCGGACTCGCGCCCGCCACCGGTCTCCTTCTCGCCGCCGAAGGCGCCGCCGATCTCCGCGCCGCTGGGGCCGATATTGACGTTGGCGATGCCGCAGTCGCTGCCCACCGCCGAGGTGAACAGCTCGGCCTCGCGCACGTCGGTGGTGAACAGGCAGGACGACAGCCCCTGGGGCACGGCGTTGTTCAGCGCCACAGCCTCGTCGAAGTCGCGGTAGCCGATGACGTAGAGGATCGGCGCGAAGGTCTCGTGGCGCACCACCGCGCTCTGCCCGGGCATCTGCACGATGGCCGGCGAGACGTAGTAGGCGTCCGGGAATTCGCCGGCCAGCTGGCGCTCACCGCCGAACACCACGCCACCCTCGGCGCGGGCCTGTTCGAGCGCGCGCTGCATGGCGTCGAAGCCGGCCTTGTCGATCAGCGGGCCGACCAGGTTGCCCTGCAGCGGATGACCGATGCGCACCTTGGCGTAGGCGGCCTGCAGGCGGCGGACGATTTCCTCGCGCACCGACTCATGGGCGATCAGCCGGCGCAGGGTGGTGCAGCGCTGGCCGGCGGTGCCGACGGCGCTGAAGAGGATGGCGCGCACCGCCAGGTCGAGGTCGGCGCTGGGGGCCAGGATCATGGCGTTGTTGCCGCCCAGCTCCAGGATGCTGCGGGCGAAGCGGGCCGCCACGCGTGGCGCCACTTCACGGCCCATGCGGGTGCTGCCGGTGGCGCTGACCAGGGCGACGCGGGGGTCGTCCACCAGCGCCTCGCCGGCCTCGCGATCACCGATCAGCACCTGGCTGAGGTGCGCCGGGGCACCGTCGAACTGCTTCGCCACGCGCTCGAACAGCGCCTGGCAGGCCAGGGCGGTGAGCGGGGTCTTCTCCGAGGGCTTCCACAGCACGGGGTTGCCGCAGACCAGCGCCAGCGCGGCGTTCCACGACCAGACCGCCACCGGGAAGTTGAAGGCGCTGATGATGCCGACCACGCCCAGGGGCTGCCAGGTTTCGCGCATGTGGTGGCCGGGGCGCTCGGAGGCGATGGTCAGGCCGTAGAGCTGGCGCGACAGGCCGACGGCGAAGTCGCAGATGTCGATCATCTCCTGCACTTCGCCCAGGCCTTCCTGGGTGATCTTGCCGGCCTCCCAGGACACCAGCTCGCCGAGGTCGGCCTTGTGCTGGCGCAGCAGCTCGCCGAACTGGCGCACCAGCTCGCCCCGACGCGGCGCCGGCACCTTGCGCCAGGCCTGGAAGGCCTCGGCGGCGAGGGCGATCTTGCCCTCGACCTCGGCGCGGCCTTCCAGTTGCACGCGGGCGATGCGGCTGCCGTCGATGGGGGTGTGCACGGCGTGCTCGCCCTGCTGGTAGAGCTTCGGGTCGACGCCTAGGCGGTCTAGCAATGCAGCAACCATTGGAACTCCTGGAAAGCGCTTCGGAAAAAGGTCGGCGCCAGTATTAGCCGCACCGGGGGCTTGCCAACAAACGACCTTTGCTCCACATATCATTCCTTTTGCTCATGAACCCGCGGACCCGAACATGCTCAAGCGCCACATGCCCTCACTCACCGCCCTGCAGTGCTTCGAAGCCGTGGCGCGCCACCTCAGCTTCACCCGCGCCTCCGAGGAGCTGGCCCTGACCCAGAGCGCGGTCAGCAAGCAGGTGGCGCAGCTGGAGGAGATGCTCCAGCACCTGCTGTTCCGCCGTGTGCGCCGACGCCTGCAACTGACCCCGGCGGGCTCGCTGTACCTCTCCGAGGTGCGCAAGATCCTCACCCAGGTGGAGATGTCCACCCACTACATGCTGTCCTACGGCGGCGAGACCGAGGTGCTGCGCGTGGCCACCCCGCCGACCTTCGGCGCGCGCTGGCTGATTCCCCGCCTCAAGGGCTGGCGCCATCGCCATCCCAACGTGCACCTGGACGTGCGCAACGAGCTGGAGCCGGATGCCCTGCTCCAGGGCCGCGCCGACGTGGCGCTGTTCTTCGGCCAGGGCGCGCTGCCGGGCGCCGAATGCATCCGCCTGTTCAGCGAGGAAGTGGTGCCGGTCTGCGCGCCATCGAGCATGCCCGCCGAGCCCTTCACCGACCCCGCCCAGCTCACCACCCTGGTACTGCTGCAGAACGCCACCCGCCCGGAGGCCTGGCACGAGTGGTTCCAGAGCCAGGACCGGCACACCGAGCACAGCTATCACGGGCCGCGCTTCGACACCTCCTACATGTGCATCCGCGCGGCCCAGGCCGGCTGCGGCGTGGCCCTGCTGCCGCGCTTCCTGGTGGAGGAGGAGCTGGCCGAGGGCAAGCTGGTGATCCCCTGGAACCACGCCATGCCCAGCCGCAACGCCTACTACCTGGCCTACCCCGAGCACGCCGCCGAAGTGCCCAAGGTGCGCGACTTCGTGCGCTGGATGCTGGAGCAGCTGGAGAACGGCGCCCGGGGGCCGGCGTCGCATCAGGAAAAAACGGAATGAACCCGCCGGTTTTTTTCGTTTGCCCGGCGCCCGCGCGGCTGCTTGGATAGCAGGCCCGTACAGCCACAGCCGAGCCCCTGCCGATGAACGCCCGCGAACGCCTCCTGCCCCTGGTCGCCCATGTGATCGGCGAGCCCGCCGCCCGCTGGGTCGATGCCCATGTCGAGGTGCCCGCCGCCCTGGACGGTTTCGCGTTCGAGACGGGGCGCATCCATCGCGCCTGGCTGGCCGAGGCGCTCAACCTGTGCCTGTTCCACAAGCTGGTGGAGGCGGTGCCCATCGGCCGCACCTACGTCGAGGAACAACGGGCGGACGGCCGCCAGGTGCTGTTCGACCACGGCGCCATCCGCACCGTCGACTGGCCCGACAACGGCGCCCTGCCCCGTGGCCGCCAGGCCTTCGTGCGCATCCTCGAGCCCCTGGGCTTCACCGACGTGCGCACCTACCCGCTGACCCGCCTGAACATGACCGGCTACGCCTACCGGCAGATGGACCTGCCCGAGGACATCGCCCAGTTCTTCGTCTCCGAGCTGCACCCGGGACGCTTCAGCGAGGCCTTCCAGCTCGCGGTCAGCCGCGTGGTGGGCGCCAGCCGCGACCCGCTGCAACCCCGCCACCTGGCGACGCTCGATGAACTCTGGCGCACCCGCCATTGCAGCCGCGAGCAGGCCCTCGACCTGCTGCCCGCGCTGTTCGACGCCTTCGGCTGCCAGCACGGCGCGCCCCTGGAAAGCGACTACGAGCAGCTGCGCGAGGAAAGCGCCGAGATGGCCTGGATCGCCACCGAGGGCAACATGTTCAACCACCTCACCGACCGCGTCGCCGACCTGCAAAGCGTGGTCGCCGCCCAGAACGCCAAGGGCCGGCCGATGAAGGCCAGCATCGAAGTCTCCGCCTCCGGCCGCGTGATGCAGACCGCCTACCGCGCGGTGCAGGTCGAACGCGATTTCATCGACGCGGCCGGCTCCACGGTGCGGCGCCAGGTGCCCGGCTCCTTCGTCGAGTTCATCCAGCGCAAGGCCGACGAGGCCGATGGCCGCATCGACCTCGCCTTCGACAGCAGCAACGCCCAAGGCATCTTCAAGATGACGGCGGGGGCCTAGCAGGGCCTCCCAGCCCACGCAGGGTGGAGTCGCTTCACCTCCACCAAGCGGACTCGCCCCGGACACAGACTGTGTGCGAATTCATTCGCGATGGAGTATCCCCACACTCGAAGAGCGTCATTGCGCGCATTCATCCAGGACCGGGCGCAGAAAAGAGCGGTGGGCTGAAGCCCACCCTACGCCCACCCGACCCTGCAAGGTGCTCGCCGGCGAGGAGTACATGAGACGAAGCTCCGCCCGGTGGATGAAAAAAGCGTCATCCACCCTACCCAGCTACCACCCTTGTGCTGGCGTGAGCGGCTTTCGCCGGGCATGAAAAAGGCCGCTTCACGGAGCGGCCTCTTGTCATTGCCTGTCGGGTCAGTCGACCAGGGCCAGGGTGCCCTTCATCATCGAGACGTGGCCGGGGAAGGAGCAGAAGAACTCGTAGCTCTCGCCAGCGGCCAGCTTGGAGACGTCGATAGTGGTGGTCGCGGTCTCGCCGCCGCCGATCAGCTTGGTGTGGGCGATGATGCGGGCGTCGTCGGCCTTGAGGTAGTCCTTGTCGACACCGGCGGTCATGCCTTCGGTGGCGATGGCCTGGGCGTCGGCGGTCTTGCTCAGGACCCAGTTGTGGCCCATCACGTTCTTGGGCAGCTTGCCGACGTGCTTGAGGTTCACGGTGAAGGTCTTGCAGCTTTTGCTGACCTTGATTTCCTTCGTGTTGAAGGTCATCTGATCAGTGCCTTCCACGTCCACCGAACATTCAGCAGCCAGCAGAGGGGCACTGGCCAGGGCCAGCACGGATGCAACGACGAGCTTGCGAATCATTGGAGTCTCCTTGGCAGGTAGGGCCGGATCAGCCCAGAGGGGAGACTGCCTGAGTCGGCGTGGAGTTCCCATAACCTGCGTCAACAAACCGCAGGAATCCCGCGCCCTGCGCAGGGGCTATCACGGCCATCGAGACAATCAAACGGCGCCCCGCCAGCGCGGCGCGGAGAATGCCGGCATCGCATACCGAGGAGCGCCACCATGAACTTCCTGCAAAGCCTGCTCGCCGCCTACGCCGCCGGAGCCAGCGGCAGCTGCGACGACTGATCCCGCACACCCGCCTTGCCCCTACCGTTCGGAAGCTGCGTCCACGCGCCGCTTCCGGGACGCCACGCGAGCCGTTAACCTTGCCGACTTTTTTCGGGAGTCGACCATGACCTTGCGCTCCGTGTGCGTATTCTGCGGTGCCAGCCCCGGCGCCAACCCCATCTACCAACGTGCCGCCAGCGACCTGGGTCGCACCCTGGCCGAACGCGGCCTGACGCTGGTCTACGGCGGTGGCGCGGTCGGCCTGATGGGCACCGTGGCCGACGCCGCCCTGGCGGCCGGAGGCGAGGTGATCGGCATCATCCCGCAGAGCCTCAAGGAGGCCGAGATCGGCCACAAGGGCCTGACCCGCCTGGAAGTGGTGGACGGCATGCACGCCCGCAAGGCCCGCATGGCCGAGCTGGCCGACGCCTTCATCGCCCTGCCCGGCGGCCTGGGCACCCTGGAGGAACTCTTCGAGGTATGGACCTGGGGCCAGCTCGGCTACCACAGCAAGCCCCTGGGCCTGCTGGAGGTGAACAGCTTCTACGGCAAGCTCACCGAATTCCTCGACCACCTGGTGGAAGAGCGCTTCGTGCGCGACCAGCACCGCGGCATGCTGCAGGTCGGCGGCACCCCGGACATCCTGCTGGAACGCCTGGAAGCCTGGCGCCCCACCGTGGCGCCCAAGTGGGTCGACCGCAAACCCCACTGATCCCTCTGGACAGCCCTGACGGCCGTGCCCCAGCATGCCGCCTGGGCTGACCCGGCCCGCCGAACGGACGTGGCCCGCCCCATGAAGAAGCTTTTCATCGCCCTGCTCCTGGGCCTTGCACTCTATGGCGTGCAGCAGCGCCACCCAGGCTGGCTCCAGGGCCTTGCCGGCGCCCCCGCCACCACCGCATCCAGCACCAGCGCCCAGCTGCGCCAGGCCTTTGAGGATCGCCGCAGCGACCTGCAGGTCGAGGGTCGTGCCGTGGTCACCCGCGTGTTGCGCGACGATCTCAAGGGCAGTCGCCACCAGCGCTTCCTGATGCGTACCGACGACGGCCTGAGCCTGCTGGTGGCGCACAACATCGACCTGGCGCCACGGGTCGAGGGCCTGCGCGAAGGCGACACGATCGAGTTCGCCGGCGAATACGAATGGAACGACAAGGGCGGGGTGATCCACTGGACCCACCACGACCCACGCGGCCGCCACCCGGGTGGCTGGCTGAAGCACAACGGCAGGACCTACCAATAGGGAGCGGGCGATGAGCGAGGACGAAGGGCGCATCAAGGTCTACTACAACAGCGCCTGCCCCGTGTGCCGGGCGGGCATCGAAGGGCAGAAGGGCAAGACCACCGCCTGCGAGATCGAGTGGGCCGACGTGCATGCCGACAACCAGGCGGTGGAGGAAATCGGCGAGGCGCTGGAGTACGTCCGCGAGCGCCTGCACCTGGTGGACGAGCAGGGCGTGAAGCGCATGGGCGTGGACGCCTTCATCGTGCTCTGGCGCCACTCCCCCAGGGAGCGCTGGAAGGCCCGCCTGCTCTCACTGCCGCTGATCCACGGGCTGGCGCAGCTGGGCTACAAGGCCTTCGCCCGACTGCTCTATCTCTGGAACCGATCGAAACGACACTGGTGAACATGGACATACTCGAACGCATCGACGCCAACGACCGCCAGCGCCTGGTGGAGGTCTGGGAAGCCGCCGTGCGCGCCACCCACCACTTCCTCGGCGAGGACGACATCCAGTTCTTCAAGCCGCTGGTGCGCGACGCCTACCTGGATTCGGTGAAGCTGGCCTGCAGCCGCGACGCCGACGGGTACATCCAGGGCTTCATCGGCACCGCCGAAGGCACGGTGGAGATGCTCTTCGTCGACCCGATGCGGCATGGCCAGGGCATCGGCCGCGAACTGCTGCGGCACGCCATCGACCACGAAGGCGCCACGGCGGTGGACGTGAACGAGCAGAACCCCCAGGCGGTGGGCTTCTACCTGCGCATGGGCTTCGAGGTGGCCAGCCGCTCGGAGCTGGATGGCTCGGGCAAGCCGTTTCCCATCCTGCACCTGCGTTTGAAAGGGTCGTAGCGTCGGGAGCAGCAGCGTTTCGTAGGTTGGCGCAGAGCGCAGCGAGCGCCCAACGGTGCAGGGTTCAGGCCCGCCAGACGCTCCCGGGCTGAAGCCCGGGCTACGCTGCTGCGTTCGTCGCGAACGGAGCCCGGCGGGAGCACCGCTGGTGGATGAAAAGAGCGCCATCCCCCCTACAAAAGCAAGACTCCGCGCCGATCACTTCATTCGCCCGGCCTAGCCCTGCTGCACGATCACCGTCTGCGCCGGCATGGGTGCGGGGAAGTCGGCGCCCAGGGCGTCCTTGATGGTGCGGTTGGTGTCGAAGTACACCTGCCAGTAGTGGTCGTTGTGGCAGTAGGGGCGCACCGCCAGCACCGGGCCCACCAGGTTGAATTCGAGGATCTCAACTTCCACCGCCGGCTCGGCCAGCACGTTGGCGATGGCCGCCACCCGCGCCTTGAGCAACGCCACCGCGGCAGCATGGTCCGCCGAGCCGGAGAGCTGCGCCTTGAGGTCGACGCGGCGGTAGGCGTTGTGGGTGAAGTTCTGGATGTTGTCGGTGAATATCTTGTTGTTGCCCACCAGGGTCAGCACGTTGTCCGGCGTGTTGATGGCGGTGGCGAACAGGCCGATCTCCTTCACCGTGCCGACGACGCCGCCGGCGCTGATGAAGTCGCCGACCTTGAACGGCCGCAGCACGATGATGAAGCCGCCCGCCGCGAGGTTGGCCAGGAGCCCCGACCAGGCCATGCCGATGGCCAGGCCGACCGCTGCGATCAGTGCCGCGAGGCTGGTGGTCTGCACGCCGAAGTAGCCGAGGATGCCCACCACCAGGAGGATGTTCAGGGTCACGGTGATGAACGAGCCGACGTAGCGCAGCACGGTCGGGTCGACCCGCTGGCGCTCCAGGGATTTCTGCACCAGGCCGACCGCGAAGCCGATCAGCCAGCGCCCCACCACCCAGAAGACGATGGCGACGAGGATCTTCACGCCGAAGCTGGTGGCGTATTGCATGACGGTGTTCATGAAGGCGCTGACCTTCTCGGTCCCGACCGTCACTATCGTTGTTTCGTCCATGGCGAGCGCTCCGTGGGAGATGGCTCGTTTGACGCTAGCAACGCCCGGCCCAAGCGCAACGGCAGGCGCGCAAAATATCGCCCCGCCGGTGCCGCCGCCGGGCCCCGTGTTTCAACCATGAGACAGAAGCGCGGGCGAACCCGGTCAGATCGCCATCTCCCACAATGGCATCACCGTCACCCGCACCTCCGGGTCATGGCTGCCCCCACCGAGGATCACCCCGCGCAGGGGCGATACGTCGGAGAAGTCGCGACCCCAGCCCAGGGTGATGTGCTCCAGGTCCGGGAGGATGTTGTTGGTGGGGTCGAAGTCCACCCAACCATTGCGCGGGCAGTACACCGACACCCAGGCGTGGGAGGCGTCGGCACCGATGAGCCGGGGCTGCCCGGGCGGCGGCTGGGTCAGCAGGTAGCCACTGACGTAGCGTGCGGCCAGGCCCCTGGAGCGCAGGCAGGCGAGCATCAGGTGGGCGAAGTCCTGGCACACGCCGCGACGGCGCTCCAGCACCTCGGTCAGCGGGGTCGCCACCTGGGTGGCCTCGGCGTCGAAGTCGAAGCCGGTGAAGATTTTCTCCATCAGCGCGGCAGCGCAGAGCAACAGCGGCCGGCCGAGGGGGAAGCAGTCCTCGGCGAAGTCGGCGAACTGGCGCTTGATGCGCACGTAGGGCGACTCGACCCGGTAGCGGCAGGCCTCCAGCACCTCGGCCCCCAGCGGACGCCCGGTGAAGGCCTGCCCGGCCAGGGCCAGCTCCCAGGGGGGCGAGCTGTCCAGCGCATGGGGGCCGCGGGGCAGCACGTCCACCAGCAGCCGCGCGTTGACCTGCAATTCGTCATGGGGCCGCTCGAAGGCCAGGCGGCACAGCGGGTTGCCGAACACGTCGAGCCCTTCGCTGCGCGAGGACGGCGCCGGGTTGATCTCCAGGTCCTGCCCGCTGCACAGCTGCCAGGGGCATTCGCGCGGCCACAGGTGCACCAGCTGCTGGGCCAGCGACACCGGTGCGGCGTAGCGGTAGTGGGTGTCGTGGAACACCTGGTAGCGCGCGCCCTGGGGGGCGACGGAGGCGGCTTGGGAGTGCATCAGGTGGATACCGTTTGCTGGCTGACGTCGTCGACATGAGCAAAATAGCGCAACGCGAGGCGATCCGAGACCTGGCCGACCATCTGGCCGATTTCGCCGAGCAGTTGCGCCAGCCCCTCCAGCACCTCGTCGAGGCTGTCGCTGCCGAACAGCGGGTTTTCCAGGGTGCCCAGGTCGAAGGCCAGCAGGCGGCCGATCAGGCCGCTCAGCATCAGCTCCTGGGGTGCGCCGAATTCCTCGTGCAGCCGGCCCAGCGACCGCTCCAGGGCCTGCAGCTGGAAGCGCAGTGCATGGGGGTTCTGCTCGTGCAGCAGGAGCAGGTCCAGCACTGGGATCAGCTGCGGCGAGGCCAGGTAGCGCGAGCGGTAGGTGATGGTGCTGTTGCCCAGCTCCAGCAGCCACTCCAGGGCACCCGGGTCCCAGGCCGCACCGCCGCGCAGGAAGCCGGCGATGCTCTCGGCGAAGAAGCCCACCCGCTCGATGCGCCGGCCGATCATCAGGAAGCGCCAGCCGTCGTCGCGGGTCATGTCGTCGAGGGCGAAGCCGGAGAGCGCCGCCAGTGACATCAGCAGGCGGCTGAGGAAGTCCAGGGCGTCGCCCAGGTCCATGCGTGCCGGGTCCAGCCCCTGGGCTTCCTGCTGGAGTTCCAGCACCGCGTGCCAGTTCTCCCGCGACAGGCGGCCGCGCACCTGGGCCGCCGCCCAGTGCAGGCGACGCAGGTTGGCGCTGAGGCTGAAGGCCCAGTCGTCACTGAGCAGCGCCTGGAGCAGCCGTCGGTCCAGGGGCTCGTCGCCGGGCGGCAGCTGGCCCAGGGCCTCGGCCAGCTCCAGCGCGGCCTGCCGGGCCCGCTCGTCACCGTCTGCGTCGACGTAGCGCGAGAGCACCACGCGCAGCAACCGCGCGGCGTCATCGCAACGTTCGGCATAGCGGCCGAACCAGAACAGGTTCTCCACCACCCGCGAAGGCAGGTAGGGGTCCTGGCGGATCAGGTCGCGCACACCGAGGGTGCGCGGGCGCAGGGGCTCTCCGGTCACCGGCCGGTCGGCGAGCACCCAGGTGTCCTTGCTGGCACCGCCGCGCTGCATGGACACCACTTCGGCATCCGCCTCGGAGGCCACGCGCGTGAGGCCGCCGGGCATCACCCAGTAGCCGCCGTCGGCGGTGGCCACGGCGAACACGCGCATGCCGATGGCCCGCGAATGCAGGGCGCCGCGCTCGCCTTCGGCCTGCCACACCGGTGCCAGGGACAACTGCGCCTGGCGTTGGGCGACATAGGCGTGGGGGCGTGCCTGCAGGCGCTTGCGCAGCGCATCCAGCGCGTGCGGCGCCAGGTTGTGGCCGAACACCGGCTCGAAGCTCTGCGAGGGGAAAGCCGGCTTGATCACCAGGCCCTCCAGGGCGCCGAGGGTTTCCTGCAGCACGCCGGGGGTGCCGCACCAGCGGGTGCCGACGGTGGGCAGCAGGAGTTCCTCGCCGAACAGACGGCGGTTGACGGCGGGCAGGAAGCCCAGCAGGCCGGGGGACTCCAGTACGCCGCTGCCCAGGGCATTGGCCACCAGCACGCGGCCACGGCGCACGGCGTCGAGCAGGCCGGGCACGCCGAGGGCCGAGTCGGTGCGCAGCTCGAGGGGGTCGCAGAAATCGTCGTCCAGCCGGCGCAGCACGGCGTGCACGCGCTTCAGGCCGCCCAGGGTCTTGAGGTAGAGGGTGGCGTCGCGCACGGTCAGGTCGTGGCCCTCCACCAGGGGGAAGCCCAGCTGGCGCGCGAGGTAGAGGTGCTCGAAGTAGGTTTCGTTGAAACGTCCCGGCGTGAGCAGCACCACCAGGGGCGTCTCGCCGTCGCTGGGGGCCTGGCGGATCAGCGTCTCCTGCAGCGCGCGGAAGTAGCCGGCCAGGTACTGCACGCGCAGGTCGCGGTACAGCTCCGGGAAGGCGCGCGAGACGATCTGCCGGTTCTCCAACGCATAGCCGGCACCGGAGGGCGCCTGGGTGCGGTCGGCGAGCACGTGCCACTGGCCGTCGGCATCGCGCGCCAGGTCAACGGCGTAGCTGTGCAGGTAGGTGCCGCCGATGGCCTGTACGCCCTGGCAGGGCCAGAGGAAGCTGGTGTGGCCGAATACCAGCTCGCTGGGCAGCAGGCCTTCGGCGATGAGTTTCTGCTCGCCGTAGACGTCGGCCAGCACGGCGTTGAGCAGGCGCGCGCGCTGGGCCACGCCCTGGGCGATGGGCTGCCATTGCTCGGCGGAAATCAGGTTGGGCAGCAGGTCCAGCTCCCAGGGGCGGTCGGTGCCCTTGGGATCGGCGTAGACGTTGTAGGTGACGCCGTTTTCCTGGATCTGCCGCGCCAGCAGTTCCTGGCGCTGGCGCAACTGGGCGGCACTGCTGCGCTGCAGCTGGAGGTACAGGCGCAGCCAGTGCGGACGCACCTCGCCGGTGGCGTCGAGCAGCTCGTGGTAGGCCGTGTCGGTCAGGGGGTAATGGGCAAGCAGGTCGGACATCTGGTACTCGCGAATGGATGCGCCCGTTCTCAATTGTAATCCTGGGTGCCGCCGCAGCCGGCCGGACGCCAGGCTGCGGCGGCGCACAGCTTAATGGCGACGCAGGTCCAGGGTCATTGGCAGCTCGTCGTTCCTTTGCGGCTGTTGCACCTGCAGCTTGCCGGGGCTGTGGCCGAGGCGGAAGAAGCGCGCCAGGCGCCGGCTTTCGGCCTCATAGGCGTTGACCGGGAAGCTGTCGTAGCTGCGCCCGCCGGGGTGCGCGACGTGGTACTGGCAGCCGCCGAGGGAGCGCTGCATCCAGGTGTCCACCAGGTCGAACACCAAGGGCGCGTGGACGCCGATGGTGGGTTGCAGGCAGGAGGCCGGCTGCCAGGCGCGGTAGCGCACGGCGCCGACGAATTCGCCGACCCGGCCGGTGCTCTGCAGGGGCACCGGCTCGCCGTTGCAGGTGAGCACGTAGCGGTCCGGGGCCAGGCCGCCGAGCTTGAGCTGCACCCGCTCCAGGGACGAATCGACGTAGCGCACGGTGCCGCCGCCGGCGCCCTCCTCGCCCAGCACGTGCCAGGGTTCCAGGGCCTGGCGCAGTTCCAGCTCGATGCCCTTGACCATGAAGTCGCCGTACTTGGGGAAGCGGAATTCGAAGTGCGGCGCGAACCACTCGCCGCGCACCGGGTAGCCCGCCTCGTTGAGCTCGTGCAGCACGTCGTCGAAGTCCTGCTGGACGAAGTGCGGCAGGAGGAAACGGTCGTGCAGCTCGGTGCCCCAGCGCGCCAGCTTCGGCGGCGCGTAGGGCTGCTCCCAGAAGCGCGCCACCAGGCCTCGCAGCAGCAGTTGCTGGGCCAGGCTCATGCGAGCGTGGGGCGGCATCTCGAAGGCGCGCAACTCCAGGAGGCCGAGGCGGCCGCTGCTGCTGTCGGGCGAGTAGAGCTTGTCGATGCAGAATTCGGCGCGGTGGGTGTTGCCGCTGACATCCACCAGAAGGTTGCGCAGCAGGCGATCCACCAGCCAGGGCGGGCAGTCGGCACCGGGTTCGGGCATCTGCGCGAAGGCCACCTCCAGCTCGTAGAGGGCGTCGTTGCGCGCCTCGTCCACCCGGGGGGCCTGGGAGGTGGGGCCGATGAACAGGCCGGAGAACAGGTACGACAGCGAGGGGTGGTTGTGCCAGTAGCTGATCAGGCTGCGCAGCAGGTCGGGTCGGCGCAGGAACGGCGAGTCCGCCGGTGTGGCGCCACCGAGGACGAAATGGTTGCCGCCACCGGTGCCGACATGACGGCCGTCGACCATGAACTTCTCGCTGGCCAGGCGCGTCTGCCGCGCGGCCTCGTAGAGGAACTCGGTGCGTTCGACCAACTCCTCCCAACTGCTGGAAGGGTGGATGTTCACCTCGATGACGCCCGGGTCCGGGGTGACGCGGAATACGTTCAGGCGCGGGTCGCCGGGTGGCTCGTAGCCCTCCAGCAGTACCGGGCATTCCAGCTCGCGCGCCGTGGCCTCGATGGCGGCGACCAGTTCCAGCCAGGGTTCGAGTTCCGCCAGTGGCGGCATGAACAGGTACAGGCGCCCGTCGCGGGGTTCGGCGCACAGGGCGGTGCGGACCACGCCGGCAGCCGACTGGTGGAGGCCGGGCACGGCCTCGGCCTGGCCCTTGCCCGGCGCGCCCTGGCGCAGCTGGGTGCGGATCTGCGCGGCACGACGCAGCGGCGGGAAGACCTGGCTGGGGTCGGCGGCGTGGATGTAGGGGTAGTCGGCCTCGCTGACCCAGGGCTGCGAATCCAGCGGCAGGCGGTAGCCCATCGCCGAATCGCCGGGCAGCAGGCGGCAGTGCTCGTCGCGCAGGAACCAGGAACCGGTCTGCCAGCCGTCGCCACTGGCGCTGCGCCCCAGGGGCAGTACCTGGCCGACGATCTCGCCCAGGCCCTGCTCGAAGACCTTACGCAGGCGCTCGCGCTCCAGCGGGTCGGCGAGGCGGGCGTCCTCGGGGGTGACGTTGACCGGCAGCCGGCGCTCGCGCCAGAGGTAGTAGTACCAGTCCTCGTAGGCCGGGAAGATGCCGTCGGCGGCCAGGCCCAGGCGGCCGGCCAGTTGCGCGAGGAAGCGCCCGGCCAGCTCGGCGCTGGCGTCGTAGCCACGGCCCTCGTCGGCCAGCAGGGCCGGGTCGTTCCAGATCGGCTCGCCATCGCGGCGCCAGAAGCAGTTCAGCGACCAGCGCGGCAGTTGCTCGCCGGGGTACCACTTGCCCTGGCCGAAGTGCACCAGGCCGTTGGGGGCGTAGTGGTCGCGCAGGCGGTGGAACAGTTCGGCGGCTAGGCGGCGCTTGTTGGGACCGAGGGCGGCGGTGTTCCACTCCGGGTCGTCGGGGTAATCGATGGCGACGAAGGTGGGCTCGCCGCCCATGGTCAGGCGTACGTCGCGGGCCAGCAGGTCGCGGTCGATGCGCCGGCCGAGGTCGAGGATCGCCGCCCATTGCTCGTCGCTGTAGGGCCGTGTGACCCGGGGCGCCTCCCAGATGCGCTCGATGCGCATGTCGTGGGAGAACTCGCACTCGCACTCGTCCACCGCGCCGCTGATGGGCGCTGCCGACGATGGCTCGGGGCTGCAGGCGAGCGGTACGTGGCCTTCGCCGGCGAACAGGCCGGAGGTGGGATCGAGGCCGATCCAGCCGGCGCCGGGCAGGTACACCTCGCACCAGGCATGCAGGTCGGTGAAGTCCACCTCGGTGCCGCTGGGGCCGTCGAGGGCCTTCTGGTCGGCGGTGAGCTGGATCAGGTAGCCGGAGACGAAGCGCGCCGCCAGGCCGATATGGCGCAGCAGCTGCACCAGCAGCCAGGCGGAGTCGCGGCAGGAGCCGGAGCCCAGCTCCAGGCTCTGCTCGGGCGTCTGCACGCCGGGCTCCATGCGGATCAGGTAGCGGATGTCGCGGGAGACGCGCTGGTTGAGTTCCACCAGGAAGTCGACGCTGGCGCGCGGGGTGAGGTCGATGGCGGCGAGGTACCTGGCGAACAGCGGCGTGGCCGGCTGGCGGCTGAGGTAGGGCGCCAGCTCGCGTTGCTCCTCGGCGGTGTAGGCGAAGGGCGCCTGCTCGGCGTAGGGCTCGAGGAAGAAGTCGAAGGGGTTGAACACCGCCATCTCGACGACCAGGTCGACCTCGACCTTGAGCTCACGGGTCTTGTCCGGGAACACCAGGCGCGCCAGGTAGTTGCCTTGCGGGTCCTGCTGCCAGTTGATGAAGTGCTTGCCCGGCTCGACCTTCAGCGAATAGCCGAGGACGCGCGTGCGGCTGTGGGGCGCCGGGCGCAGGCGGACGATCTGCGGACCGAGGGCGACCTCGCGGTCGTAGCGGTAATGGGTGACGTGGTGCAGTGCGACGTGGATCGACACGGCGTGCCTCCTGCGAGCCTGAGCGATGGCCTTGCTGCGCAAGTCTCATGCCAGCGCGCAAGGTGCTGTTTTGTCGATGGGTGCGCCCCGCGCCGGCACTGGAACGGGGCTCGGGACGCACTGCTTCGAACGGCGTGCACGAAAATGGTTCGTGTCGCGTGCCGACGACCATGAAGTGCGAGTGAGCATAGACAGGGAAGATGACGGGGATGGTGCCCTGTGGGAGCGAATTCATTCGCGATCAGCGCCGTGCACGCCCATCGCGGTTGAAACCGCTCCCACAGAGGCCCCGGTGCCTGCCGCTAGCTGCGGCAGGTGCCGGGCAGGCCGGCGATCCAGCGCTCCAGCAGGTCGAGGCCCTCGCGGTGGACGGCGGAGCGGCCGAGCTCGGGCATCATCACGCTGGGGTCGGTGCTTTCGACGCGGTAGGTGAGGACCGACTCCTCGGGCTTGCCCGGGTGGATGTCCACCAGGCGGTCGCCGGAGCCCTTGCCGGCGGCCACGGGCTGCTTGCACAGGCCGAAGTTGATGCCCATCGGCGCGGCGGCGTCGAGGAACAGGCCGGAGGTGCGTGCCGGGCCCTTGGGGTTGTGGCAGTGGCCGCAGTTGGCGTCGAGGTAGCTGCGGGCCTGCAGCTCCAGGCTCTCGCCATCGCGCGGCTGGCCAAACAGGGCGTTGCGCGGGACGCTGGCCACCGCTGCCGGCAGGCCGCTGAGGAAGCCGCGCTTGTGCCAGTGGACGAGTTGGTTGTCGGGCCCGTCGGCATAGACCAGGTCCTTGTTCAGGTGCCGCGCCTTGGGGCCGAGGGGGCGCACGCCCTCGCCGTGGCGCTCCTCGTGGCAGCCGGCGCACTGGTTGGCGTCGGGCACCTGGTAGTCGACGGCGAGGCGCTCGCCCTTCGCGTCCAGCAGCTCCAGGTCGAAGCTGGCCCCGGCCCATTCCAGGGTGGCCTCCTTCTGCGCCTCGTCCCAGACGTAGGGCAGCGCCACCCAGCCGTCCTTCTGCCGCAACAGGATGCGCGTCTCCACCAGGCGCACGCGATCCAGCGCCAGGCCGGCAGCCGGGTCGCGGTCGTCATCGGCGTTCTTCAGCAGGCGGCCCTGCGCATCGCGGGGGTAGTAGAAGGTCTTGGTCAGGACGGTGCCGACGGGGTAGTCGAAGTGGTCCTCGCCGTACTTGGCGGCCTGGCCTTCGGGCATCCACAGGGTGCGCATCTTGTGCGCGTAGTCGGTGAACAGTGGTGTGTTGAGGTCATAGGGCAGCACGGCGGCAACCGGCTGCAGGTGGCCGTCGGCCAGGCGCAGCATGCCCCACTCGCTGAGTTTCTCGGGGTAGGCATCGCCTTCGGGCATGAAGCGCGGCTCCGGCTGCCGGCCGCAGGCGGCGAGCAGCAGGAGGGCGATCAACAGCAAACCGCGCTTCATGCGCCGGGGGCCTCCTTGGCCGAGCCGAGGACGATTTCCGGCAGCGCCGGCAGCTTGCAGCGGTGGGCGGACATGTCGGTGGTGATGTTCTTGTAGCCGTTGGGGCCGTCGACGTTGATCAGCGTGGCGTCGCCGTTGTCGACGCAGATGCCCAGCTCCGCCGGGAGCTTGCCGTCCACCAGCTTGTCCGGGTTGACGTAGCCGTCCCAAAGGATGTCGGGCAGGCGCCCGCCGAGGCCGAACTTGGCCACCTTGAGAGCCTTGAGTTCGAGGTTGTCGGGGCTGTCGCCACCGGGGCCGAAGCGGTTGCCGTGGATGGCGATGCGCTCGGGGTAGGGGTCGAAGTTCTCCGAGGTGGAGAGGTTGGTGTAGCCGGTACTGAAGTAGCTGCTGACGATGACGTTGGCGGTGCGGTGGCCGCTGATGTCGTTGTCGAAGATCTCCACATCGTCGTTGGAGTTGATCACCACGCCGGAGCCCGCCGGCACGCTGGCCACGGGGGTGCCCTTGTGGCCGAAGTTGTCGTGGTCGTTGTCCTTGACCTGGTTGCGGTAGACGCGGGTGCCGTGCCCCGGCTGCTGCAGGTTGGGCATGTTGAACACGAGGATGCCGCCGGTGTTGCCGGTGGCGAGGTTGTCGTAGACGTCGGCGCCGATGGTGTTCTCGATCTCGATGCCGGCGACGTTGCGTTCGGCGCGGCTGTTGCGCACCACGACGTTGCGCGACTGGCCGACGTAGATGCCGGCGTCGGAGGCGCCGATGGCCACCGCGCCTTCGATCAGGGTGTTCTCGGTCTGCACCGGGTAGATGCCGTAGGCGCCGTTCTCGGTGGCCGGGCCGTTGGTCCATTCGGTGCGCACGTTGCGGATGACGATGTTCTTGCCGCCCACCACCTTGAGCGCGTCGCCCTTGGTGTCTTCCAGGGCCAGGTCCTCGATGGTGAAGTCGGAGGCGTCCACCAGCAGCCCCTCGGCTCCGGCCTTCTGGCCCTTGAAGTTGAGGATGGTCTTGTCCATCCCGGCCCCCTTGATGGTCACGCCACTGGCCTTGAGGCTGAGGCTGCGGTCGAGCTGGTAGGTGCCGGCGGGTATCTCGATGACGGTGCCCGGCTTGGCCTTGATCAGCTTGGCCTGCAGCTCCTTCTGGAAATCCACGTGGGTGGTGGGCGTCTTGTCCTGCTCGCCGCAGCCGGCCAGCAGCACCGAGAGCGCGAGAAGGGAAAGGGAGGCGATACGCATGGCGGGCTCCGTCGTTGTTCTTATGAGATTGGAACTATAGTGCCAAAAACATTTTGTAACCAGTCCCTTCGAGTAACCATCCGGGGCGAGAAGGCGGGCGACTGATGTCGCCCTACACCCCGTGGACGGTGGCTGGAAACGAAGACGCCAGCACGGGGCTGGCGTCTTCATTTAACGGCACGGCGGATCAGCGCGGTACCGGGGGGCGCTTGCCGGGCTTCTTGGCCCCCTTGCCGGCGCCGCTCTTCTCCGCCTGGCGCCGGGCCTGGGCTGCGGCCTTGGCTTCCTCGCGCTTGTCCCAGGGCTTGCTGCCGTCGCTGGCACGGGGCGGCAGGCCGGTGTGCTGGGTGAGCATGGCCTTGCCGACCTTCTTGCTGCCGGCCGGGGTGGAGTTCTTGCGGCGGGCGCTCTGGTAGCCGTCGGTTTCCGGCTGGTGGGTGGGGATCAGCTGGTGCTTGCCGTTGCCGATGAGGTCGGCGCGGCCCATGCGCTCCAGTGCGGCACGCAGCATCGGCCAGCCCTTGGGATCGTGGTAGCGCAGGAAGGCCTTGTGCAGGCGGCGCTGCTCCTCGCTCTTGACGATCTTCACCCCTTCGCTCTTGTAGGTGACCTTGCGCAGGGGGTTCTTGCCCGAGTGGTACATGGCGGTGGCGCTGGCCATGGGCGAGGGGTAGAAGGCCTGCACCTGGTCGGCGCGGAAGCCGTTGCGCTTGAGCCACAGGGCGAGGTTCATCATGTCCTCGTCTGTGGTGCCGGGGTGGGCGGCGATGAAGTACGGGATCAGGTACTGCTCCTTGCCCGCCTCCCTGGAGTACTTCTCGAACATCTGCTTGAAGCGGTCGTAGCTGCCGATGCCGGGCTTCATCATCTTGTCCAGCGGGCCGCGCTCGGTGTGCTCCGGGGCGATCTTCAGGTAGCCGCCGACGTGGTGGGTGACCAGTTCCTTGACGTACTCGGGCGACTCCACGGCCAGGTCGTAGCGCAGGCCCGAGGCGATGAGGATCTTCTTCACACCGGGCAGGGCGCGGGCCTTGCGGTACAGCTCGATGAGCGAGCTGTGGTCGGTGTTGAGGTTCTCGCAGATGCCGGGGAACACGCAGGACGGCTTGCGGCAGTGACGCTCGATCTCCGGGTCCTTGCAGGCGATGCGGTACATGTTGGCGGTCGGCCCGCCGAGGTCGGACACGACGCCGGTGAAGCCGGGCACCTTGTCACGCATCTCCTCGATCTCGCGCAGGATCGAGTCGTGGGAGCGGTTCTGGATGATGCGGCCTTCGTGCTCGGTGATGGAGCAGAAGGTACAGCCGCCGAAGCAGCCACGCATGATGTTCACCGAGAAGCGGATCATCTCGTAGGCGGGGATCTTTTCCTTGCCGTAGGCCGGGTGCGGCACCCGCGCGTAGGGCATGCCGAAGACGTAGTCCATCTCCTCGGTGGTCATGGGGATGGGCGGCGGGTTGAACCACACGTCGGTCTCGCCGTGGCGCTGCACCAGGGCTCGGGCGTTGCCCGGGTTGGTCTCCAGGTGCAGCACGCGGTTGGCGTGGGCGTAGAGCACCGGGTCGTTGCGCACCTTCTCGAAGGACGGCAGGCGGATCACGGTCTTCTCGCGGGTCAGGCGCGGGTTGGGCAGCAACTGCACCACCTTGGCCTCGTTCGGGTCCTCGACCGGGCCCTTCTCCTGCTCGATGGCGCAGGCAGCGGTGTCCTGGGTGTTGACGTAGGGGTTGATGATCTTGTCGACCTTGCCCGGGCGGTCGATGCGGGTGGAGTCGATCTCGAACCAGTCCTCCGGGGTGTCGCGACGGATGAAGGCGGTGCCGCGGATGTCGGTGATCGAGTCGATCGTCTCGCCATGGGCCATGCGCTGGGCGATCTCCACCACGGCGCGTTCGGCGTTGCCGTAGAGGAGGATGTCGGCGCAGGCATCGATCAGGATCGAGTGGCGGACCTTGTCCTGCCAGTAGTCGTAGTGGGCGATGCGGCGCAGCGAGGCTTCGATGCCACCCAGCACGATGGGCACGTGGGTGTAGGCTTCCTTGCAGCGCTGGCTGTACACCAGGCTGGCGCGGTCCGGTCGACGGCCGGCGACACCGCCCGGGGTGTAGGCGTCATCGGAGCGGATCTTCTTGTCGGCGGTGTAGCGGTTGATCATCGAGTCCATGTTGCCGGCGGCGACGCCGAAGAACAGGTTGGGCTCGCCGAGCTTCATGAAGTCGTCCTTCGAGCGCCAGTCCGGCTGGGCGATGATGCCGACGCGGAAGCCCTGGGCCTCCAGCAGGCGGCCGATGATCGCCATGCCGAACGAAGGATGATCGACGTAGGCATCGCCGGTGACGATGATGATGTCGCAGGAATCCCAGCCAAGTTGGTCCATCTCCGCCCGGCTCATTGGCAGGAAAGGTGCAGGACCGAAACATTCGGCCCAGTACTTCGGATAGTCGAACAGCGGCTTGGCGGCTTGCATGGCAGGGACCGTCGGATCTCAGGTGAAAAAGCGGGCGCGAAATATAGCACAAAAAATGAACAAGTCCGACTTTGGCAGTAGGTTTTCCGATGCCTTTTTCCAGCCGGCGACATATAGCTGTCATCACTTTGATACCTAATGGCTATACTCCTGCCGATAACAATACCGCCCGCCCCCAGTGGTTACGGGCACAAGGAGCGTGCGGTGCTTCGCCTAATCCATCTGACAATGATTCTGCTGGGCATCCTCGGCTTCTGCGGCCAGACCAGCGCAGCTCCCTTCCAGTTGCAGGCCGACAGCAGCGGCACCCCCTTGAACGCCCACATAGAGCTGCTGGAAGACGCCAGCGGGACACTCGGCATCGCCGACATGGCCGATCCGGCCGTGCAGTCGCGCTTCGTTCCGGCGGATGGACGCGCCTCCGTGGGGCAGAGCCGCAGTGCCTGGTGGGTAAAGGTGCAACTCAGCCGCAGCGCCGATGCGCCCGCACAGTGGTGGCTGGAGAACTCGGGCATCACCGTCTACCGCGTGCGCCTCTACCTGCCCGATGGCCGGGGCGGCTGGAGCGAGCGCGAGACCAGCGAGTCGGTGCCCTTCGCCGAAGGCCGCGACTTCGACTACCGGCGCATGGTGTTCCGCCTCCCGGAGCTCGGCACGGAGCCGCTGACCTTCTACTTCCGCAGCTACGACCCGGCGGGCAACTCCTTCCCGCTCAAGGTCTGGCAGCTGGATGACCTGCAGGACCTGCGCGCCACTGAGGACATGGGCTTCGGCCTGATCTACGGGGTGATCCTGGCGCTGTTCCTCTACAACCTGTTCATCCTCGTGGCCCTGCGTGACAAGGCCTACCTCTGGTACGTGCTGGCCACCGGTTGCGCCCTGGTGTTCATCCTCAGCATGACCGGCCACGGCTTCCAGTACTTCTGGGGCGGCTCGCCGGTGCCCTTCTGGCTCGACCGCATCAGCCTGCCGTCGCTCTGGGGCATCTTCGTCATGCGCTTCACCCAGGAGCTGCTGTACACGCGACGCGGGCTGGTCTGGGCCGACCGCGCCTTCAACGTCAGTTGCGTGCTCTACGCCATCGCCATCCTGATCAACGCCTTCGGCTACCGCGCCGAGGGTGCCCTGCTGATCGCCATCACGCCCATCGTCACCGTGCCCACCGCGCTGGTCAGCGCCGGCGTGCGCTGGTACCAGGGCTTCATCCCGGCGCGCTTCTACCTGGTCGGCTACGGCACCGTGCTGGTTAGCACCGCAGTGCTGGTGATGCGCGCGGCGGGGATCATCCAGCCCACCAACTTCACTGCCTACATGTTCCCCATCGCCGTGGCGGCGGAGTCGATCCTGTTCTCCTTCGCCCTCGCCTACCGCATCCAGATGCTCAAGCAGGAGAAGGCCGCCGCACTGGAACAGGTGGACCGCGAGAAGACCGCGCGCCTGGCGCAGATGCAGGCCAGCGCCGACGAGCTGCAGGCTGCGGTGGCCAACCGCACCGCCGAACTGGCGGCCGCCAACCAGCGCCTGTGCGAGCGCGAGCAGGAGCTGGAGCACGCGGCCTTCCATGATGCCCTGACCGACCTGCCCAACCGCCGCTACCTGATCGAGCGTGCCGAGACCGCCCTGGCCAACGCCGGCCGGCGCGGCGAGACGGTGGCGCTGATGCTGATCGACCTGGACCACTTCAAGCCGATCAACGACAAGTACGGGCACGATGCCGGCGACGCGATGCTGCGCAGCATCGGCCAGCGCCTGCGCGAGCACGTGCGGGGCGGCGACAGCGTGGCGCGCCTGGGCGGGGACGAGTTCGCGGTGCTGATCTGCGGGCCGGACGCCGAGCCCCACGCCCGGGAGATCGCCGAGCGCCTGCTGGCCGAGCTGGCGGAGCCGGTGCACTACGGCGCCCAGAAGCTGACGGTGACCATCAGCATCGGCGTGGCGCTCTATCCCCAGCACGCGCGCCAGTTCGCCGGCCTCTACAAGACCGCCGACCAGGCGATGTACAAGGTCAAGGAGAAGGGCCGCTCGGGCTTCGCGATCTTCGGCGCGGACGGCGAGCTGTCCAGCGAGGCACGCCTGGAGCTGGACGTGCTGAAGGTGCCGAGCGGCCTGGTCTGAGCCTCAGCTCAGGTAACGCCGCGGCACCCGTGCGGTGACCTTGGTGAGCAGCTCGTAGCCGATGGTGCCGCAGGCGGCGGCCAGCTCGTCAACCGGCAGTTGCTTCCCCCACAGCTCCACCGCGTCGCCTTCGGCGGCCTCGGGCAGGTCGGTGAGATCCACCGCCAGCATGTCCATCGATACCCTCCCCGCCAGCGGCGCACGCTGGCCACGGATCACCACCGGCGTACCGCTGGGCGCGTTGCGCGGGTAGCCGTCGGCGTAGCCGCAGCTGACGATGCCGATGCGCGAAGGACGCTCGGCGACCCAGGAGGCGCCGTAGCCAACGCTCTCACCCACCGCGACATCACGCACGGCGATCAGCTCGGCGGTCAGGCTCATGGCCGGCTTGAGCCCCAGTTCGCGGGCGGTGAGGTCGGTAAAGGGCGTGGCGCCGTAGAGCATGATGCCGGGGCGCACCCAGTCCATGTGGGCGGCGGGAATGGTGAGGATGGCGGCGGAGTTGGCCAGGCTGCGCTGGTCGAAATCCAGGTCCAGCAGGCCGAGGAAGCATTCCACCTGCTGCTCGGTAAGTGCGTGGCCACGCTCGTCGGCGCAGGCGAAGTGGCTGATCAGGTTGAGCTCGGCCACCTTGCCGGCGCCATGCAGCAGCCCGTGCCACTGGCGCAGGGCGTCGGCATCGAAGCCCAGTCGGTGCATGCCGGAATCCAGCTTCAGCCAGACATTCAGCGGGCGGCTGGTCTCGGCCACGAGCAGGGCCTCGGCCTGGCGCTCGCCCTGCATCACGACATCCAGCCCGAGCTGGGCGGCGATCAGGTACTCGCGGGGCTCGAAGCAGCCTTCCAGCAGCAGGATGCGCGCGCGGTCATCCATGGCGCGGACTTCCGCCGCCTCTTCCAGGCATGCCACCGCATAGCCGTCGGCGACGTCGTGCAGGACGCTGACCACCTCCCGCACGCCGTGCCCATAGGCATTGGCCTTGACCACCGCGAACACCTGGCGCCCCGGGGCACAGCGCTTGGCGACGGCATGGTTGTGGCGGATGGCGGAAAGGTCGACGGCGGCGATCAGCGGACGCATGGAAGGGGCTCATGAACGAAAACGGGCGCCCATGATAACGGCACGGCGCCCATCTTCATTGATCCATGGCGGGATTGGAGCTGGAAGCTGGAAGAACCTGGGGGATTGGCGGATACCGTCAACGCCTGGACTTATTTATTTCCGCACCCCGCACGTAGCCCGGGCTTCAGCCCGGGACAGCGCCGCATCAAAGCTTGGGGAACAAGTAAGTTAAGCCTGACCACGATGTAACCGGTGGGCTGAAGCCCACCCTACGCGCGCGCATCCAGCTTCAGGCTTCAGGCTTCAGGCTTCAGGCTTCAGGCTTCAGGCTCAAGCCTTACTCATCCTCGAAGTTGTAGCTGCCGGGCGCCAGGTTCTCGAAGCGCGAGTACTTGCCGAGGAAGGCCAGGCGCGCGGTGCCGAGGGGGCCGTTACGCTGCTTGCCGATGATGATCTCGGCGACGCCCTTGTACTCGGTCTCGGGGTGGTAGACCTCGTCGCGGTAGACGAAGAGGATGATGTCGGCGTCCTGCTCGATGGCCCCGGATTCGCGAAGGTCGGAGTTGATCGGGCGTTTGTTGGGGCGCTGTTCCAGGCCACGGTTGAGCTGGGACAGGGCGATCACCGGGCAGTTGAATTCCTTGGCCAGGGCCTTGAGCGAGCGGGAGATCTCGGAGATCTCGTTCACCCGGCTGTCGCCGCTGGAACCCGGGATCTGCATCAGCTGCAGGTAGTCGACCATGATCAGGCCGATCTCGCCGTGCTCGCGGGCCAGGCGGCGGGTGCGTGCGCGCATCTCCGACGGCGAGATGCCGGCGGTGTCGTCGATGAACAGCTTGCGGTCGTTGAGCAGGTTGACCGCGGAAGTCAGGCGCGGCCAGTCGTCATCGTCCAGGCGGCCGGCGCGGACCTTGGTCTGGTCGATGCGGCCGAGGGACGCGAGCATACGGATGACGATGGACTCCGAGGGCATTTCCAGCGAGTAGACGAGGATCGACTTGTCGCTGCGCATCAGCGCGTTCTCCACCAGGTTCATGGCGAAGGTGGTCTTACCCATGGACGGGCGGCCGGCGACGATGATCATGTCGGCCGGCTGCAGGCCGCTGGTGAGGTTGTCCAGCTCGTCGAAGCCTGTGGACAGGCCGGTGATGGCATCGCCGTTGTTGAACAGCTCGTCGATGCGGTCGATGGCCTTGACCAGGATGTCGTTGATCCCCACAGGACCACCGGTCTTCGGACGCGCCTCGGCGATCTGGAAGATCAGGCGCTCGGCTTCATCGAGGATCTCCTCGCCGGTGCGGCCCTGTGGCGCGTAGGCGCTGTCGGCGATCTCGGTGCTGATGCCGATCAGTTGGCGCAGGGTCGCGCGCTCGCGAATGATCTGCGCATAGGCCTTGATGTTGGCGACCGAGGGGGTGTTCTTCGCCAGCTCGCCCAGGTAGGCCAGGCCGCCCACCTGGGACAGCTGCCCTTCCTTGTCCAGCTGCTCGGACAGGGTCACCACGTCGAAGGGTGCGTTGCGCTCGGCGAGCTTGAAGATGGCACGGAAGATCAGGCGATGGTCATGACGGTAGAAGTCGCCATCGGACACCTGGTCGAGTACCCGCTCCCAGGCGTTGTTGTCGAGCATCAGGCCCCCCAGCACCGCCTGCTCGGCCTCGATGGAGTGCGGTGGCACCTTGAGGGCGGAGGTTTCCAGGTCGAACTGTTCGGGAAGGCTGATTTCGTTCATGGGCTCGGGAATGCATGCGGTAGAAAGACAACGGGCACGTCACCGCTCTCGCAATGACGTGCCCGATTGTTAGCGTGCCCGCACCTGAGTGCAAGCATGCTCCGTCCGGTTGCCCGGACGCGCCGACTTAGGCAGCGATGACGATCAGCTTGACGGTCGCTTCAACGTCGGTGTGCAGGTGCACAGCTACGTCGTACTCGCCAACCTGACGGATGGTGCCGTTCGGCAGACGAACTTCGGACTTGGCAACCTCGACGCCGGAGGCGGTCAGGGCGTCAGCGATGTCGTGGGTACCGATGGAACCGAACAGCTTGCCTTCGTCACCGGCGGTGGCAGTGATGGTCACTTCCAGCTCAGCCAGTTGGGCAGCGCGAGTTTCAGCCGAAGCTTTCTTCTCGGCAGCCAGTTTTTCCAGCTCAGCGCGGCGAGCTTCGAACGCAGCGACGTTCTCGGCGGTAGCAGCGGTGGCCTTGCCTTGCGGCAGCAGGTAGTTACGACCGTAACCAGCCTTGACGTTCACCTTGTCGCCCAGGTTGCCCAGGTTGGCGATTTTTTCCAGCAGAATGATTTCCATTTGGGAATCCTCTTAACTATTAACCTTCACCGTTCGCGGGGCCGGCGCCGTTCTTGCGAGCCAGGCGTCCACGAAAATCAAACAGGCTGTCGATCACAGCCAAAAGACAGATCAAGTTCCCGATCAGCAGCACGGCCAGGTACAGCACTATCAGCCAGCCACCCGAGAGGCGCTTGAGGGCGATCAGCCCGTGCCCGAGGGCAGCACCTGCGAACAGCAGCGGCACGCTGCACAGCGGCCCGAGCAACGCGGCTCGTGCATCCAGCGCCGGGATCAGAATGCATCCCAGCAGCAGGGCCACGGCAACCGCGGGCCTCAGGCGCAGACTCCGGAATTCGCGACCGAAGCCGCCCGGGTTGTACAACGCCGCTTGCCAATAGCGCGCCAGCACCAGGCAGAGAAGACAGGTGGCCTGCAGCGAGGACGCCATGACCCCGGTCAGAGTCGGCACCATCGCGGCCTGCAACCTGTCGAGCTCCTCGCCCGACAGCTGGGCATCGCCGCGGACCTGGGCCAGCACCTTGGTGACCTCGGTCGCCAGCACCCCGATCATCTCGGAGTAGGCGTTGCCGAGCACCAGTGCGAACACCAGGCCCAATGCGACGCTGCCGATCAGCACATGGCTCCAGGACTCGCTGACGCGCAGGATCTGCGCCAGCAACAGGGTCCCGAGCAGGGCCAGCAGGATGCTCGGATCGCCCAGGTACCACCAGCACGCAGCCGGCAGTACCGCCCAGGCCAGGATGCCGGCGGCATCACTGAATCCCCTTCGCAACAGCACCAGGCTGCCTGCGGAGGCACTCAGCCAGAACAACAGCGGAACCAATGCAGCGCCGGCCACGGCCAGCGTTGCCTGCATGCGGCCTCGCATGGTGAATTCAGCCAGTGCGCGCATGCGATCTATCCCTTGAAGCGTCGACTACCCGGTCTCAACGGCCGTGGCTGTCGGTGTAGGGCAGCAGGGCCAGGTAGCGGGCGCGCTTGATAGCGGTAGCCAGCTGACGCTGATACTTGGCTTTGGTACCGGTGATACGGCTAGGAACGATCTTGCCGGTTTCGGAGATGTACGCCTTCAGGGTGTTGAGATCCTTGAAGTCGATCTCTTTCACGCCTTCAGCGGTGAAACGGCAGAACTTACGACGACGGAAGAAACGTGCCATGAACTTGGCTCCTCAATAGATCCGTGGATTACTCGTCAGCGTTGTCGCTGTCGTTGTCGCTGTCATCGCCATCAACGGCGGAGTCAGTTTCAACGCGCTCACGGCGCTCGCGGCGCTCGTTGCGGTTTTCCTCGGCCTTGAGCATCTCGGACTGGCCGGTAACGGCTTCGTCGCGACGGATGACCAGGTTGCGCAGGACGGCATCGTTGTAGCGGAAGTTGTCTTCCAGCTCGGCCAGGGCCTTGCCGCTGCACTCGACGTTCAGCATCACGTAGTGAGCCTTGTGAACGTTGTTGATTGCATAGGCCAGTTGACGACGGCCCCAATCTTCCAGGCGATGAATCTTGCCACCGTCTTCTTCGATCAGCTTGGTGTAGCGCTCGACCATGCCACCAACCTGCTCGCTCTGGTCCGGGTGAACCAGGAAGATGATTTCGTAATGACGCATAAATGCTCCTTACGGGTTGTAGCCTGCCAACAATGTGGTCAGGCAAGGAGTGAATGTTTCGTTTTGGCTTGCCGGCGAGGAAGGCGCGCGAGCGCCTGCCGTAGCGGCAAGGGGCGACATTCTAGAGAAGCGCCCAGGGCCGCGCAAGAAGAACTGGTGAATATTTGAACAGCAGCTGCAAGCTGCAAGCTGCAAGCTGCAAGCTGCAAGCTGCAAGCTGCAAGCTGCAAGCTGCAAGCTGCAAGCTGCAAGCTGCAAGCTGCAAGCTGCAAGAGCCTGGGGGATCGGTGGAGAGCGTCAACACCTGGGCTTATTTGTTTCCGCAGCCCGGGCGTAGGGGGGACCACGCTTCACCGGTCCACCTTTTCGGAGTCACGCCGAACACCGCTCCGCGTGGGTTTCGCTCCGCTCTACCCACCCTACTTACAGGCTGCAAGCGAGGATGGCGGCGCCTACCCGCCCGATACCGCCCTTACTTGTCACTTGCGGCTTGGCGCTTGGCGCTGCCCCGCTGGCGCACCGCCTCGAACAGGCAGACGCCCGTGGCGACCGAGACGTTGAGGCTGCTGACGCTGCCGGACATCGGCAGCTTCACCAGGTAGTCGCAGTGCTCGCGGGTCAGCCGGCGCATGCCCTTGCCTTCCGCGCCCATGATCAGCACGGTGGGGCCGGTGAGGTCCTGCTGGTAGAGCTCCTGCTCGGCCTCGCCAGCGGTGCCGACGGTCCACAGGCCCTTCTTCTGCAGTTTCTCCAGGGTGCGCGCGAGGTTGGTCACGGCGACCAGGGGGATCACTTCGGCGGCGCCGCAGGCCACCTTGCGCACGGTGGCGTTGAGGGTAGCGGACTTGTCCTTGGGCACGATCACCGCCAGGGCACCGGCAGCATCGGCGGTACGCAGGCAGGCACCGAGGTTGTGCGGGTCGGTCACGCCGTCGAGCACCAGCAGCAGCGGAGGCCCTTCGGCGCGCTCGAGCAACTCGTCGAGCATGTTCTCGCCCCAGACCTGGCTGGGGCTGACCTCGGCGACCACGCCCTGATGGACGCCTTCGGCCCATTCATCCAGCTCGCGCCGATCCTTCTGCCCGACGGGCACGCGGAACTGCCCGGCCAGGTCGAGCAGCGCCTGGACGCGCGGGTCATGCCGGCTTTCCGCCAGCCACAGCTGCTTGACCCGCTTGGGATGGTGACGCAACAGCGCTTCCACGGCATGCACGCCGTAGACCTTTTCCAACTCACTCATGGTTTGACCTTGGCTTTACTGTCGCCGGCGGCTTTCGGCTTGGGCGGCCCCTTGCGGTGTTTGCTCGGCTTGCCGGGCTTGTTCGCCGGCTTGGCCTTCTTCGGTTTGCCACTGCTCGGCTTGCCGTCGGGGGCCTTGGCGGCCGAGTCCTGGCCACCGGCACCGAAGGGCGCGCCCTTGGCGGGGCGGGACTGGCCCTTGCCAGCTTGCCCCTTGCTGCCGCGCGGCTTCTCGCCGCCCTGGCGGGCCTCGCTGAGCAGCGCCTGCTTCAGCGCACGACTGCGGCTGACATCGGTATTGCCGAGCATCTCTTCGGCCTGGGCCAGTATCTCCGGCGATACCGGGGGCAACGCCTGGACCTTGCCGGCCTTGCTGCGGCGCGGCGCCACGGCGACGCCCGGAGCCACCTGTTCGGGCTCGGGGTTGCGCGCAGCTTTCTTCGCCAGCGCAGCAGGCTTGCTACCCCGGCTGCGGGTCTTCGGCCCCTTGGCGGGCTTGACCTCGGGCGCGGGTGCCGACTTCTCGGCGCCCCGTTTCTTGCGGCCGACCGGCGCGCTGAGTGCATTCTCGGCCAGCTCGAAGTCGATCTTGCGCTCGTCCAGGTCGACGCGGGCGATCAGCACTTCGATCGGGTCACCGAGACGGAAGCTGCGGCCCGTGCGCTCACCGGAAAGGCGATGGTGGATCGGGTCGAAATGGTAATAGTCGCCCGGCAGCGCGGTGACGTGCACCAGGCCTTCCACATAGATGTCGGTCAGCTCGACGAACAGGCCGAAACCGGTCACTGCGGAGATCACCCCGGGGAAGGTCTCGCCCACGCGCTCGCGCATGTACTCGCACTTCAGCCAGTTGGTGACGTCGCGGGTGGCTTCGTCGGCGCGGCGCTCGGTCATCGAGCACTGCTCGCCCAGTTTCTCCAGGGCGGCCTCGTCGTACGGATAGATGCGCGCCTTGGGCATGGCTGCAGCGCCGGCCCGCTTGACGTGCGCGGTTTCGCGCTTGGAGCGGATCACGCTGCGGATCGCACGGTGCACCAGCAGGTCCGGATAGCGACGGATGGGCGACGTGAAGTGGGTGTAGGCGTCGTAGTTGAGGCCGAAGTGCCCCTGGTTGTCGGCGCTGTAAACCGCCTGGCTCAGGGAGCGCAGCATCACCGTCTGGATCAGGTGGTAATCCGGGCGCCCACGGATGGTTTCCAGCAGGGCCTGGTAGTCGCTGGGGGTCGGTTCGCCCTTGCCGCGATTGAGGGTCAGGCCCAGCTCGCCGAGGAACAGGCGCAGCTTGTCCAGGCGCTCGGCCGGCGGGCCGTCGTGCACACGGTAGAGCGAGGGGATGTCGTGGTCCTGCATGAAACGGGCGGTGGCCACGTTCGCGCAGAGCATGCACTCCTCGATCAGCTTGTGGGCGTCGTTGCGCTGGGTCGGACGGATCTCGGAGATCTTGCGGTCGGCACCGAAGACGATCCGAGTTTCCTGGGTCTCGAAATCGATGGCACCGCGCACCTGGCGCGCCGCCAGCAGCACCTTGTAGAGCTTGTAGAGCTGCTGCAGGTGCGGAACCAGTTGTGGAAGCTGCTGGGCGAGCTGCTGGCCTTCGACCGAGTCGGGCGTCTCCAGCAGTTGGCTGACCTTGTTGTAGGTCAGGCGTGCATGGGAGTGGATGACCGCTTCGTAGAACTCGTAGCCGGTCATCTTGCCGGCGCGGGAGAGGGTCATCTCGCAGACCATGGCGAGACGGTCGACCAGCGGGTTCAGCGAGCAGAGGCCATTGGAAAGCACCTCCGGCAGCATCGGGATGACTTTCTCGGGGAAGTACACCGAGTTGCCGCGCCTGGCCGCTTCCTCATCCAGCGCCGAGCCCACCTTTACATAGTGGGAGACGTCGGCGATGGCGACGAACAGACGCCAGCCACCGCCCTTGCGGGCCTCGGCGTAGACGGCATCGTCGAAGTCGCGGGCATCTTCGCCGTCGATGGTGACGAGGGGCAGGTGGCGCAGGTCGATGCGCTTCTCCTTGTCCTTCTCGGCCACTTCCGGCTTGAGCTTGGCGGCTTCCTTGATCACGCCCTCCGGCCATTCATGGGGGATGTCGTAGCTGCGCAGGGCGACTTCGATCTCCATGCCGGGCGCCATGTAGTCGCCCAGCACCTCGACCACCTCGCCCTGGGCGACGCGGAAATTGCTCGGCCACTGCTCGATCTTCACCTGCACGAACTGCCCGTGCTTGGCGGCGCCCTGCTTGCCCTGGGGCACCAGGACTTCCTGCTGGATCTTCGGGTTGTCGGCGACCACGCGGGCGATGCCGCTCTCTTCGAAGAAGCGGCCGACCAATGTCTCGTGGGCGCGCTCGATCACCTCGACCAGGGCGCCTTCGCGGCGGCCACGACGATCGAGGCCGGAGACACGCGCCAGGGCGCGGTCGCCGTCGAACACCAGGCGCATCTGCGCGGGGCTGAGGAACAGGTCGTCGCTGCCGTCATCGGGGATGAGGAAGCCGAAGCCATCGCGATGACCGCTGATGCGGCCACGGATCAGGTCGAGCTTGTCGACCGGTGCATAGGTACCACGACGGGTATAGATAAGCTGGCCATCGCGTTCCATGGCGCGCAGGCGCCGACGCAACGCCTCCAACTGATCCTCGGTGGTCAGACCGAACTCTTCGACCAGCTGCTCGCGGCTGGCCGGGGCGCCGCGCTCATCGAGTCGCTGCAGGATGAGTTCACGGCTGGGGATGGGGTTCTCGTACTTTTCCGCCTCGCGGGCGGCCTCGGGATCGAGGTTTTGCCAATCGGCCATCAGAGGGGATTCACCTTTTCATTCATAGTTATGTTTGCCATCTGTCTATTGAAGCGCGAAATCCGTTCAGCGGTCAGCTTTCATCCAAGAATAATTTTTTCACTGTCAGGGGTTTACAAGCAAAAAGTCGAACCGTATAGTTCGCGCCCACAGCGTTGCTGAGACGCTGTGAGTGCCCAGGTGGCGGAATTGGTAGACGCACTAGGTTCAGGTCCTAGCGGTGGCAACACCGTGGAAGTTCGAGTCTTCTCCTGGGCACCATTATTCAAGAAAGCGAGTCTTTTGCTCGTTTTCTCGCTTAGAGGGTAGCAGCACACCCTGTCGACAGAGTCGACCAAGTGCAGCAAAGAAGTCGATGAGCGATCATCGCAATGTGCCCAGGTGGCGGAATTGGTAGACGCACTAGGTTCAGGTCCTAGCGGTGGCAACACCGTGGAAGTTCGAGTCTTCTCCTGGGCACCACTATTGAACACAAAGCCGAGCTCTGCTCGGCTTTGTGCTTTCTGGCATCCAGGCATCAAGCCTTGAACTGACCGAGGCTGGATTTCAGCTGCGCCGCCAGGCCATCGAGCACGCGCCCGCTGCTGGCGGTGGCCGCCACGGCCTCCGCAGCCAGTCGCGCCTCGGCATGGATCACATCGACCCGACCACGCACGGCATGCGCCCCTTCGGCCTGGTGCTCGGCTGCACGCGCGGCCGCACGAACCGCTTCGTGAACCCCTTCCACCGCCTGCTGCACGCTCTGCTGCAGGCGCTCGCTGTCACGCAAGGCGTCGATGCCTTCAGAGGCACGGGCGCGCGCCTGGGAAATCGCCGCGACCGCCTCCTTCGCCCCCTTCTGCAACGCGCCGATATGCGCCTGGATATCGCCGGTGGACTGCTGGGTCTTGCTGGCCAGCGCACGCACCTCGTCGGCCACCACCGCGAAACCGCGACCACTCTCTCCCGCCCGCGCCGCCTCGATCGCAGCATTGAGGGCCAGCAGGTTGGTCTGCTCGGCGATGCCATGAATGACCGAAAGCACCACCTCGATCTGCTCGCTCTGCCGCGCCAGGCGCTCGATCACCTCGGCACCGTTCTGCACGCGCTCCTCCAGGGTCTCGATCAGGCCGCCGACCTTGCGGGCGATGGCGGCGTTGTCCTGGGTCGCCTGGCGAATCTCGCCGACCTGCTGCAGCGCCGTCTGCATGGCCTGGCTCTCGGCCTGGGCCTCGGCGGTCATCTGCGCCAGGGCATCGAGACTGCCGGCCACCTCGTTACGCTGGCGATCGGCAGCTGCCTCGGCCGCCAGGCTGCGCTCGGACAGCGAGCGGATCTCGCTGCCGGTGCGCACCGCCACATCACCCGCCTCACGCACGATGGGCTGCAACTTGTCGATGAAGCGGTTCACCGCCGCGGCCATCTCGCCCAGCTCATCGGTGCTGTCAAGCCGTACGCGCCGGGTGAGATCGCCCTCGCCGGCCGCCAGGTCGTTCAGGGCCGCGATCAGCAGGCGCAGGCGGTTGACCACGCGATGACCGAGTACCACGGCGAGCACCAGCAGCACGCCGAGCCCTACCAGCACCAGGGCCAGCCCGATGCGCCAGCGCAGTTCGTGGGCAGCGTCTTCGACGGTCTTCTGGGTGCCGGTGCTCATGCCATTGGCTGCCTCCTGGGCAGACTTGAGGCGGGCGGTCAGCACTGCGGTGCTGTCGGTCGCCGCACCGGAAAGGCTCTGCCCCACCAGTTCGCCGCCGCTGGCGATCAGCGCACTGAAGCGGGAGTCCAGGGCCTTCAGCTGATCCTCGATGGTGGCGGTCGACACCCCCAGGCGCACCTTGCCGATCTCCACGCCGTTGGGGCTGATCGAGGCTTCGACCATGTACACGGACGGGTCGCTGGCAGCGGCGTTGAGCACCTTGTCCAGCGCGCGCTCGCCCTGCCCCTTGGCCAACAGCGCCTTGATCGCGGCATTCTCGCGATTGAGGTAGCGCGTGAGGTGCTGACCCTGGGCATCGTCATAGACCACGAACAGCACGTTGGGATTGCGCTGGGCGCGGCGGGCGAACTCGGAAAGCGTGGGGATGTCGTTGTCCCACATGGCGCGCGGCGCGACGGCAGCGAGCAATTGGGCGAGATCGGTGGCGGAGGCCTTGAGGTTCTCCTCCAGGGTGGCACGCAACTGCCCCTGCTCGGCCTTGAGGCGCTCGGAGAGAGAAGCACTCAGGCGCTCACGGGTCTTGCTGGAGAGGCTGGTCAGGCTGCCGGAGACTTCACGCCCCGCCTGCTCCAGTTCGCCCGACAGGCGGCGGGTGTCATCACCCAGGCGCCGACCGAGGTCCTCGACCAGCGAGTCGACCGTGCCCCGAGTCAGGGCAACGGCGACCACCACTTGCACCAGCAGGGAGATGCCGAGGGCGAGAAAGACGGGCCGCAGCAGGCGGCTTCTGAGCAGGGACAGGATGGCGGACACGACGATGCTCCTCTACGACCGTTCTTCTATAACGGCGACTTCAGGGATTTATAGAGGCCCAGCAAGGGACGTGCCGCAATATTTTCTTGCGTGCATGAAAAAGGGCCGCACGAGGCGGCCCTTCTTTTCGAGTCCGATGACTCAGGCGTACGGGTGACGCAGGACAATGGTCTCGTTGCGATCCGGCCCGGTGGAGATGATGTCGATGGGGGCACCGACCAGCTCCTCGATACGCTTGATGTAGGCACGGGCGGCCGCCGGAAGCTCTTCGAGCGACTTCACGCCAACGGTGGATTCGCTCCAGCCCGGCATGTCTTCGTAGACCGGCTGCAGGCCGATGTAGCTGTCGGCGTCGGTCGGCGCATCAACCATCACATCACCATTCTGGTCCTTGTAACCAACGCAGATGCGGATGGTCTCGAGGCCATCGAGCACGTCCAGCTTGGTCAGGCACAGGCCGGAGATGCTGTTGATCTCGATGGCACGACGCAGGATGACGGCATCGAACCAGCCGCAACGACGGGCCCGGCCGGTCGTGGAACCGAACTCGTGGCCACGCTTGGCCAGGAAGGCGCCAGTCTCATCGAACAGCTCGGTGGGGAACGGGCCCGAACCCACGCGAGTGGTGTAGGCCTTGGTGATACCAAGGATGTAGTCCAGGTACAGCGGACCGAAGCCGGAACCGGTGGCGGTGCCGCCCGCAGTGGTGCTGGAGCTGGTCACATAGGGATAGGTGCCGTGGTCGATGTCCAGCAGCGAGCCCTGAGCACCTTCGAACATGATGTAGGCGCCCTGCTTGCGCAGCTCGTGGAGTCGGGCGGCGACGTCGGTGATCATCGGCTCCAGCAGGTCGGCGTAGCCCAGGGCCTCGTCGAGGGTCTTCTGGAAATCGACGGCCGGCTCCTTGTAATAGTTCTGCAGGACGAAGTTGTGGTAGTCCAGCAACTCGCCGAGCTTGGCGGCGAAGCGCTCGCGGTGGAACAGGTCGCCGATGCGCAGGCCGCGACGAGCCACCTTGTCTTCATAGGCCGGGCCGATACCGCGGCCGGTGGTGCCGATCTTGGCATCGCCACGAGCCTTCTCACGCGCCTGGTCGAGGGCGACGTGGTACGGCAGGATCAGGGTGCAGGACGGGCTGATGCGCAGGCGCTCGCGCACCGGTACGCCCTTTTCCTCGAGTTTGGTGATCTCGCGCATCAACGCATCCGGCGCGACGACCACGCCGTTGCCGATCATGCACTGCACGTTCTCGCGCAGGATGCCGGACGGGATCAGGTGGAGCACGGTCTTCTCGCCGTCGATCACCAGGGTGTGACCGGCATTGTGGCCGCCCTGGTAGCGCACGACAGCGGCTGCCTGATCGGTCAACAGGTCGACGATCTTGCCTTTGCCCTCATCACCCCACTGGGTGCCCAGGACCACGACATTCTTACCCATAACACTTGTCCTCTTCGGAAGCTCGATGCCGGCAACGGCCGGCGGGAAAACCTTTAGGAAACCAGGGGCGCAACCTGCCAGCGCCCATCACGCAGGCACAGCTGGCGGTCGCAACCCACCTCCTGCGCACTGTCCACATCCTGCCCCGGCAATGCCTGGACCACGCGCTGGCCTTCGCCGCGCAGGCGCTTCACGGCCTGCCAAAGGTAGACGTCATGGACGTCGGGCGCCCAGATTCCGGTCGGGACTTCATCCAGCTCCATCCGCCCCAGGGTGACCAGGGTCTTCAGGTCGGTGGAGAACCCTGTCGCCGGACGGGCGCGACCGAAATCGGCGCCGATGTCGTCATAGCGACCACCCTGGGCGATGGACTGGCCCTCGCCCGGCACGAAGGCAGCGAACACCACGCCCGTGTGGTAGTGGTAGCCACGCAGCTCGCCCAGGTCGAAATACAGGGGCAGCTCGGGGTAGCGGAGTTCCAACTCGTCGGCGATGGCGATCAGCTCGTCGAGCGCGACGTGCACCTCGTCCGGCGCATCCATCAGCACACCCTGGGCAAGTTCCAGGACCTGGCGGTCGCCACAGAGCTCGGCGAGCGCGCGCAGCATGGAAGCCAGCTCGCCAGGCAGGGACTCGGTCAGTTCGGCGACCTCGTCGACGGCCTTGCGCTGCAGGGCGTCGAACAGCTGCTGCTCGACCTCGCCGGACAGCTCTGCGGCACGGGCGAGGCCACGGTAGATACCGACGTGGCCGAGGTCCATGTGCACGTCGGGCACATCGGCAAGCTCAAGCATCTCCAGCATCAGGCTGATGACTTCCACATCGCTCGCCGGGCTGGCGTCGCCATAGAGCTCGGCGCCCAGCTGGATCGGGCTGCGCGAGGTGGAAAGCGCACGCGGCTTGGCATGCAGGACGCTGCCGGCATAGCACAGGCGGTTCGGCCCCTCACGACGCAGCGTGTGAGCATCGATGCGCGCCACCTGCGGCGTGATATCGGCGCGGAAGCCCATCAGGCGGCCGGATTGCGGGTCGGTCACCTTGAAGGTGCGCAGGTCCAGGTCCTGGCCGGCACCGGTCAACAGGGACTCGAGATATTCGATGTGCGGGGTGACCACGAAGTCGTAGCCCCAGCGCTGGAACAGGTCCAGCACCTGGCGGCGGGCTGCTTCGATGCGCGCCGCTTCGGGCGGCAGTACTTCTTCGATTCCATCTGGCAGCAGCCAGCGATCTACCGTTGCCATTACGCCATTCCCCTCTCAGCCGGGCGGCAAGCCTTCAGTGAAGCAGATACAGGAGGCCGGTCCCCAGCAACATGCTGGCGAGGCCCATGAGGCGAAGCTGGCGGTCCTTCAACCCTGCCAGCCCGTGCACCGCGGCGCGCCAACGGCGCGGATAGAGGAAGGGCAGGATGCCTTCCAGCACCAGCACGAAACAGAAAGCTATGCCGATTTCCTGCCACATGATTCTCGCGGACGCAAAAAAGCCGGGATTTCCCGGCTGACGCATGATACCACGTTTTCCCGGTGGGTCACCCCGACGGACAGGACCGTCCGCCGGGGAAAACCATCACTTGGCCTTGTTGAGGAACTGGAAGAACTCGCTGCTCGGGTCCAGAACCATCACGTCGCCCTTGCTCGAGAAGCTCTCGCGGTAGGCCTTGAGACTGCGGTAGAAGGCGTAGAACTCCTGGTCCTGGCCATAGGCCTTGGAGTAGATCGCGGCTGCCTGGGCGTCGCCATCACCACGGGCCTCTTCCGCCTCGCGATAGGCCTCGGCCAGCAGCACGCGGCGCTGGCGATCGGCATCGGCACGAATGCCTTCGGCCAGCTCGCTACCCTTGGCGCGGTGCTCGCGGGCCTCGCGCTCACGCTCGGTGCTCATGCGCTCGAACACGCTGCGGTTCACTTCCTTGGGCAGGTCGATGGCCTTGACGCGGACGTCCACGACCTCGATACCCAGCTCCTTGCTGGCCATGGTGTTCAGCGAGCGGGTGATATCGGCCATGAGCCCGTCACGCTCACCGGATACCACTTCATGCAGGGTGCGCTTGCCGAACTGGTCACGCAGGCCCGCTTCCAGGCGACGGGACAGGCGCTCGTCGGCGATCTGCTTGAGGCCGGAAGTCGCGGTATAGAAGCGCTCGGCATCAGCCACACGCCACTTGGCGTAGGCGTCCACCATCACCGCTTTCTTTTCCTGGGTGAGGAAGCGCTGGGTCGGCGAATCCAGGGTCAGCAGGCGAGCGTCGAACTTGCGCACCTGGTTGACGTACGGAATCTTCACGTGGAGGCCCGGCTTGACGTCGGCCTCGACGATGCGACCGAACTGCAGCAGCACCGCACGCTCGGTCTGCGCCACTATGTAGAAGCTGCTCCAGGCCACCAGGGCGAGGACGACGGCCCCGATCAGGGCGATCAGTGATTTGTTACCCATCAGCGACTCTCCCTAGAACGCAGATCGCGCTGCTGCAGATCGGTGGTGACACGCGAACCGAGATCGGCCGCACCGCTCGCGGCGGCGCCAGGCACGGCACCACCGCTACCGCCACGGTTGTCGATCATCTTGTCCAGCGGCAGGTAGAGCAGGTTGTTCTGCCCCTTGTCGCCGGTCAGCAGCACCTTGCTGGTGTTGCTGAAGACTTCCTGCATGGTGTCCAGGTACAGGCGCTGGCGAGTAACCTCGGGGGCCTTGCGATACTCGGCGACCAGCTTGGTGAAGCGATCCGCCTCACCCTTGGCGCGGGAGATCACTTCGTCGCGATAACCGTTGGCGTCCTCGATGATGCGCTGCGCCTGGCCACGGGCCTCGGGAATCACGCCGTTGGCGTAGGCCTCGGCCTGGTTCTTGGCACGCTGCTCGTCCTCGCGGGCGCGGATCACGTCGTCGAAGGCTTCCTGCACTTCACGCGGCGCGGCGGCGCTCTGCACGTTCACCTGGGTCACGGTGATGCCGGTGCCGTAGGTATCGAGGAAACGCTGCAGGCGCTCCTTGATCTCGCTGGCCATCAGCTCACGGCCCTCGGTCAGGACCTGATCCATCTCGGTGGAGCCGACCACATGGCGCAGGGCGCTTTCAGTGGCGTGCTGCAGGCTCACCTCGGGCTGGTCGACCTTGAGCACGAAGTCCTGCAGGTTGGTGATCTTGTACTGGACGGTGAGCGGCACCTCGACGATGTTCTCGTCCTCGGTGAGCATCTGACCCTGCTTGCTGTATGCACGCTCGCGGGTGACGTTTTCCTGGTACTTGCGATCGATGGGCGGGAAATAGATGTTCAGGCCCGGGCCGACGGTTTCGTAGTACTTGCCGAAGCGCAGCACCACGGCCTGCTCCTGCTCATCGACCACGTAGACGGCGCTGTAGAGCCAGACCATGGCGAGCAGGAAGAGGGCGATACCGACCAGGCCGAAGCCGCCGCCCTTGCCACCGCCATCGCCACCACCACGTTTCTTGCCGCCGAACAGCCCATTGAGACTGTCCTGCAGTTTGCGGAAGGCTTCGTCCAGATCCGGCGGCCCCTTGCGATCGCCACCACGGCGTCCACCCCAGGGGTCCTGATTGTTCGAGTTGCCACCCGGCTCATTCCAAGCCATAGCGCTCTCCATACTGATAAAGCAAAGACGCACCCACGGCACGCCCGCCAATGCTACCGAAAGCCCGCCACCCGCGGCAAAAAGCGCACCCGCGGGCTTTATTGCAAAGTGTGTTGCTCCAGGAACTCCTGCGGCTTCCAGCCTTCACGACTGACCAGACGGTTGAGTTCCACACGCGGCAATCGGACGGCAAGGAGAAATTCCCCGGCCTCGTCATGCGTCTCGCTCTGCACGGCACCGAGGGCGAAGAACTGCGCTCTCAGCCTGCCGAGTTTCTGTGGCAACTTCAGGGTTCCCACGAAGAGATCATCCCCCAACAGCTCGGCGATCGCCTGCTTGAGCAGGTCGAGTCCGAGGCCGTCGCGGGCGGAAAGCCAAACCCGCTCAGGCTTGCCCTGCTCGTTGCGCTGGATCTGTGGCTCCATGCCTTCGAGCAGGTCGATCTTGTTGTACACCTCGAGCATCGGCAAGCCATCTGCGCCGATTTCGTTCAGCACCGCCATGACCTGCTCTATCTGCGCCATGCGCTCAGGCTCATGGGCGTCGATCACATGCAGCAGCAGGTCGGAGTTGCTGGACTCCTCAAGGGTAGCCCGGAAGGCCTCGACAAGCTTGTGCGGCAGGTGCCGGATGAAACCCACGGTATCGGCCAGGACGATAGGCCCCAGATCGTTGAGTTCGAGACGGCGCAAGGTCGGGTCCAGCGTGGCGAACAACTGGTCCGCAGCATAGACCTCGGACGAAGTCACGGCATTGAACAGCGTGGACTTACCGGCGTTGGTGTAGCCGACCAGCGAAACGGAGGGAATATCGGCGCGCTTGCGGCCACGTCGAGCCTGCTCGCGCTGGCTACGCACCTTCTCGAGGCGCTGCTTGATCTGGCGGATGCGCACGCGCAGCAGGCGACGGTCTGTCTCGAGCTGGGTTTCACCCGGCCCACGCAGGCCGATACCGCCCTTCTGCCGCTCGAGGTGAGTCCAGCCACGGACCAGCCGGGTGCTCATGTGCTCGAGCTGGGCGAGCTCCACCTGCAACTTGCCCTCATGGGTACGGGCGCGCTGGGCGAAGATGTCGAGAATCAGCCCGGTGCGATCGAGAACGCGGCATTCGAGCGCTCGCTCGAGGTTGCGTTCCTGGCTGGGCGTGAGGGTGTGATTGAAGATGACCAGTTCGGCCTGTTCGGCCTTGACGAGGTCGTGGAGCTCTTCGACCTTGCCGCTACCGATCAGATATCTCGCTGTTGGCTGGTGGCGCGACACGGAGATGAAAGCTGCCGTGTCGGCGCCAGCCGACCGAGCCAGTTCCTGGAATTCCTGCGGGTCTTCTCGCGCCTCGGGATCGTGGCCGTCCAGATGAACCAGGATGGCCCGTTCACCACCACCAGGGCGTTCGAAAAACAATGCAGACTCCTATCAGGCGTTACCAGGCTCGGGGGTTTCTTGCTCGGTGGCACTCGGCAGACGCACGGGGCGGCTCGGCACCACGGTGGAGATTGCGTGCTTGTAGACCATCTGGCTGACAGTGTTCTTCAGCAAAATCACGAACTGGTCGAAGGATTCGATCTGGCCCTGCAGCTTGATGCCGTTGACCAGATAGATGGAAACCGGTACGCGTTCCTTACGCAAGGTATTCAGGTAAGGGTCTTGTAGCGAATGCCCTTTTGACATATGCCGCACTCCTGTAGGGATATAAATCGTTTTAGTTGTCAAATGACGAGAAAGTTAGGCCGCCCTACCCCCAAGGATAGACGGTAACTGGTGAGGTCTCAGCCCAATATGGAGACCGACTCCAGGTATTTCAAGGTACGCGGCAGATTGTCGCAAGCCAGGCTGTCCAGCCAGTGTAAATCAGCCCAACCCCGTAACCAGGTGAATTGCCGCTTGGCCAATTGGCGCGTGGCGATGATGCCTCGCTCTTCCATTTCGGCCCGCGTCAGGTCGCCGTCCAGGTATTCCCATACCTGGCGATAACCGACAGCTCTTATAGACGGCAGTCCGGCGTGCAAGTCACGTCTTTCGCGCAGAGCTTCGACCTCTTCGACAAAGCCCTGTTCCAGCATCAGACGAAATCGTTGCGCGATACGCGCGTGCAAAACCTGGCGTTGCGCCGGAGCGATCGCCAAGTGGGCGACAGTATAAGGCAAATGTCCCTGGCCAGAGGGCCCCGAGTCGGGATTTTGCAACGCCTGTCGCTGACGATGTGCTGTCATCGTCAAACCGCTCACCCGGTACACCTCGAGGGCGCGGGTGAGCCGCTGGGGGTCGTTGGGATGGATGCGCGCGGCCGACTCAGGATCCACCTCCGCCAGCTCGCGGTGCAGGACGTCCCAGCCCTCGCGCTGCGCCCGCGCCTCCAGCTCCGCGCGTATGGCCGGGTCGGCGCTGGGCATGTCCGCCAGGCCCTCCAGCAGCGCCTTGTAGTAGAGCATGGTGCCGCCGACCAGCAGCGGGATGCGGCCCCGGGCGGTGATCTCGGCCATGGCCTCCAGGGCATCGGCGCGAAACTCAGCGGCGGAATAGCTCTGGGCCGGGTCACGGATGTCGATCAACCGATGCGGGAAGGCCTCGAGCACGGACTTGTCCGGTTTGGCGGTGCCGATGTCCATGCCACGATAGACCAGCGCCGAGTCGACGCTGATCAGATCGCAGGGCAGGTGGCGCGCCAGTTCCAGGGCGAGGTCGGTCTTGCCGGCAGCGGTGGGCCCCATCAGGAAGATGGCCGGTGGCAGGCGTTCGCCCATGTCAGCGGCCACGCAGGAACAGCTTGTCCAGGTCGTCCATGCCCAGCTGCGTCCAGGTCGGACGGCCATGGTTGCACTGGCCGCTGCGCTCGGTGTGTTCCATATCGCGCAGCAAGCCGTTCATTTCGGGCTGGGTGAGCCGGCGATTGGCCCGCACGGCGCCGTGGCAGGCCATGGTGCCGAGCAGCTCGTTCAGATGAGCCTGGATACGGTCACTGGTGCCGTACTCCAGCAGGTCGGCCAGCACGTCACGTACCAGCTGAGTCGCTTCGGCCTGCTTGAGCAATGCCGGGATCTGGCGGATGGCCAGGGTTTCCGGACCAAGCCGCTGCAGCTCGAAGCCCAGGCGCTGGAACCAGCTGCCGTGCTCTTCGGCGCAATCGGCCTCGCGCTGGCTGACCGCCACCGACTCGGGCACCAGCAGCGGCTGCCCCTTGAGTCCCTCGCTGGCCATCGCGACCTTCAGGCGCTCGTAGGTGATGCGCTCATGGGCCGCGTGCATATCCACCAGCACCAGCCCCTGGGCGTTCTCGGCGAGGATGTAGATACCCTTGAGCTGCGCTAGGGCGTAGCCCAGTGGCGGAATGTCCCCCTGGCTGTCCGGCAGCGCCGCCACAGGCTGATTGGCCATCGGAGCGAAGTATTCGCGGTAGGCGCCCTGGGCCTCGGCGGTGGCGAGCACAGGAGATGACCGCGGCGCCTGGTATCCGGCACCGGCACCGCCATGGGACGGCGACCAGGCAGGCTGGCTGACGGGCTGTTCCAACACGGTCGCCGCCAGGCTCATTTCACCCTGGGGTCCGAATTCACCCGCCTCGATGCCTGTGGTGCGAACCATGCCGCCGACCGCGGCGGGGGCCGCGAGCTGGTCCTCGGGCCGCACTTCGCCAAGAGCGCGGTGCAGGGTGCCATAGAGGAAGTCGTGGACCATGCGGCTTTCGCGGAAGCGCACCTCGTGCTTGGTCGGGTGAACGTTGACGTCCACCACAGCAGGGTCCACTTCCAGAAACAGCACGAAGGTCGGGTGCCGGCCGTTGTAGAGCACGTCGCGATAGGCCTGGCGCACCGCGTGCACCACCAGCTTGTCACGCACCATGCGGCCGTTAACGTAGAAATACTGCAGGTCCGCCTGGCTGCGGGAGAAGGTCGGCAACCCGACCCAGCCCCACAGGTGCAGGCCGTTGCGCTCCACTTCGATGGGCAGGGCCTGCTCCAGGAAAGCCGGGCCGCAGACGCTGGCCACGCGCCGCGCACGTGATATCTCGTCCTTCGCCTCGTGCAGGGCGAAGACCGTCTTGTTGTTGTGGCGCAGGTGGAAGGCGACATCGAAGCGGGCCAGGGCCAGGCGCTTGATCACTTCCTGCAGGTGGTCGAATTCGGTCTTCTCCGCACGCAGGAACTTGCGCCGCGCCGGCGTATTGAAGAACAGGTCGCGGACCTCCACCGAGGTGCCCACGGGGTGGGCGGCGGGCTGCACCCGCGCCTCCATGTCACGCCCCTCGGTCTCGACCTGCCAGGCCTGCTCGGCATCAGGGGTACGCGAGGTCATGGTCAGGCGCGCGACGGAACTGATGGACGCCAGCGCCTCGCCCCGGAAGCCCAGGCTCATCACCCGCTCCAGGTCCTCGAGGTCACGGATCTTGCTGGTGGCGTGGCGCGCCAGGGCGAGCGGCAGGTCGTCGGCCGGGATGCCGCCGCCGTCGTCACGGACCCGCAGCAGCTTGATACCACCCTGCTCGACCTCGACGTCGATGCGCCGCGCGCCCGCGTCGAGGCTGTTCTCCAGCAGCTCCTTGATCACCGATGCGGGGCGTTCGACCACCTCGCCAGCGGCGATCTGGTTCGCCAGCCGGGGGCTGAGCAGCTGGATGCGACGCAACTCGGTCATGGCTGGGCTGCCAGGGCGGTAGCCGGGATATCGAGGGTCTGGCCGACCTTGATGTTGTCGTTCTTCAGGCCATTGGCGCTGCGCAAAGCGGCCAGGCTGACCTGATAACGCTGTGCGATCAGCGCCAGGCTTTCGCCGGAGGTGACCAGATGCTCGCGCGGGCCAGCCGCGATCTTGCCCTGGTCACGCTGCGAGGCGATGTAGGTGCCGGGTGGCGGGTTCTGCTGGAAGAACTGCTTGATGCCGCTCTGGATGGAGCGTGCCAGCGCCTGCTGGTGGCTCGCGCTGGCCAGCTTCTGCGACTCGTTGTGGTTGGAGATGAAACCGGTCTCGACCAGGATCGACGGGATGTCCGGCGACTTCAGCACCATGAAGCCCGCCTGCTCCACGCGGCGCTTGTGCAGCGGCGTGACACGGCTGATGTTGGTCAGCACCTTCTGCCCGACGTTGAGGCTGGAGGACAGCGAAGCGGTCATCGACAGGTCCAGCAGCACGCCGGCGAGCATGCGGTCCTTGTCGTCCAGGCTGACGCTGCCGACACCGCCGATCAGGTCGGAGCGGTTCTCGTTGTCCGCCAACCAGCGCGCGGTTTCCGAGGTGGCGCCACGGTCCGACAGGGCGAACACCGAGGCCCCGAATGCGCTGCGGCTGGGCGCGGCGTCCGCATGGATGGAAACGAACAGGTCGGCGCCCTTCTTGCGGGCGATCTCGGTGCGCTTGCGCAGCGGGATGAAGTAGTCGCCGGTACGCACCAGTTCGGCCCGGAAGCCCTTCTCCTGATTGATCTGGCGCTGCAGTTCCTTGGCGATCGCCAGGGTCACGTCCTTCTCATGCTGGCCCTTGGGCCCAAGAGCGCCCGGGTCCTCGCCGCCGTGACCGGCATCGATGGCAATGATGATGTCGCGATTGCCGCCCGGCACCGGCGGCAGCTTGTTGGTTGAAGGCTGGGTCGGCGAGACCGGCGGCTGCGGCGTGCTCGGCGCTACCGCCACTTGAGGCGAGGAGGCTTCGTTGGCGGCGGCTTCCTGGTCGAACAGGTCGACCACCAGACGGTTGCCGTACTGCTGGTTGGGCGCCAGGGAGAAACTCTTGGGCACGACGGCGGCGGAAACGTCGATCACCACCCGCAGCTCGGTCGGGCTGCGCTGGGCCGATCGCACGCTGGTGATGGGCGTATTGCTGAGCGACAGCTGCTCCAGCTTGGTGGCCAGCTGGGCACCGGTGATGTCGATGACGATACGGTTGGGCGCGGCCAGGGTGAACACACTGTGCTGCACGGGGCCGGAGAGGTCAAACACCAGCCGGGTATTGTCGGGGGCGCGCCAAAGCCTCACGCCACGGACCTCCGCAGCGGCCAGGACATCGGCGGCAAACGCCGCAAGCAGAACCCCAATCCCGGCTAACAGCGCGCGCGAGCGCATACCCCACCCCATTCTCTTGTTCATACTCCCGTGGCCAAGGCGGCGCACCAGGAATCGCCGCGCTCGGAATGCGGCGACAGATGCAGCGTACGGCCGCCTGCATGGGGGCTAATGGTAATGTCCATGTCGGCCTTTGGCAAAATGCCGCTGCCCCTTTCCGGCCACTCGATCAGGCACAGGGCGTCGCCCTCGAAATAGTCACGGATGCCCAGGAATTCCAGCTCTTCGGGGTCGGCCAGGCGATAGAGATCGAAGTGGAAAGCGCGCAGTTCACCGATCTCGTAGGGCTCGACCAGGGTGAAGGTCGGGCTCTTCACCGCACCGCCGTGGCCCAGCCCGCGCAGGATCCCGCGCGACAACGTGGTCTTGCCCGCCCCCAGGTCACCATGCAGATAGATGATGCCGCAACCTCCCGTGGCCTGCGCCAGGCGTGCGCCCAACGCCAGCATCGCGTCCTCCCCCTCGGCAAAAAGACTCAACTCCGGCACGGTGAACACTCCTCGAGCAGCTGACGAATGGTAGGAATCAGGTCACTGGCCGCCAGCCCGCGCCCCTGGGCGCCAAGCTGCTGACCCGCACTGGCGTGCAGCCAGACGGCGAGGCAGGCCGCATCGAACGCCGCCATGCCCTGCGCCAACAGGGCGCCGATGACGCCGGCCAGGACATCGCCCAGCCCGGCACCCGCCATCGCCGGATGCCCTCGGTCACAGAGCGCCAGGCGGCCGTCGGCACTCGCCACCAGACTGCCGGCGCCCTTGAGCACCACGGTGGCGTTGTAGCGATGGGCGAGCGCATGGGCCGCAGCGGGGCGATCCGCCTGGACCGCAGCGATGTCGAGCCCCAGCAGGCGGGCGGCTTCTCCAGGATGCGGGGTGATGATGCAGCCGGCAGGCAGTGCGACCCGCCCGGCCGCCAGCAGGTTCAGGGCATCGGCATCCCACACCTGGGGCACTTCGTGCGCCACCACCGCGCTCAGCAGGCTGCGCCCCCAGGCGTTCTGCCCGAGCCCCGGGCCGACCACCAGCACACTGGAGGCGGCGGCCAAGCCACGCAATTGATTGGCGGACGCCACGCCGACGCTCATCACCTCGGGCATCCGGGCCAACGCCGCGGCGACGTGCTCGCCGCGGGTCGCCAGCGAAACCATGCCGGCGCCACTGCGCAGGGCGCTTTCGGCACTCAGCAGAGCCGCGCCGCCGGTCCCGAGGTCACCGCCGACGACCAGCAGGCGCCCGTAGCGCCCCTTGTGCGCGGTCGCCGGACGCGGCCCTGGAAGCGCCATGCCCTCGAGGCCCAGGCGACGGCCGGCAACAGGATGGACCGCGACCAGCCCGTGATCCGCCTGCAGTCCGTCGAACGCCAGTTCGCCCACCTGCTCGGGCGCATCGCCCGTGAACAGGCCGAGCTTGAGGCCGATGAAGGTCACCGTCAGGTCGGCGCGCACCGCGACACCCAGCACAGCACCACTGTCCGCGCTCAAGCCGGACGGAATATCCACCGCCAGCAGGGGCAGGCAACTGGCGTTGATGCAACGAATGGCCTGCGCGTATGGCTCGCGAACCGCCCCGACAAGGCCCGTTCCCAGCAGCGCATCCACCACCACGCCGCGCAGGTCCGCGTCCTCGCTCCAGGGCCGGATGGCCACGCCTGCCGCGTGCGCCTCATCGCGGGCTAGGGCGGCGTCGCCCTGCAAGGCCGAACTGTCGCCGACCGCCAATACACCGGCTCGCCATCCGGCACGCAACGCGAGGGCGGCGATCAGGTAACCATCGCCAGCGTTGTTGCCACGACCGGCCAGGACCGTGATTTCCCCCGCGTTGGGCCAGCGGCGACGCAGCGCGCGCCACGCGGCGTGGGCGGCACGCTGCATCAGCTCGAAGCCCGGGGTTCCGGCAGCGATCAGGCGCGCATCCAGCTCGCGCACCTGGGCGGATGAATAAAGGGCGAGTGGCAGGTCATCGATTCGATCGGGCATGCGATTCGGTGTTCAGGGCTAGGTCTGGCAGAATTATACGCACCTCGTTTCCGGTTTCCCTCCCAGCATGTCCTTCTCCCCCGATCAACTCGCCACCCTCGCGCAGTCCATCAAGGACTGGGGCCGCGAACTCGGCTTCCAGCAGGTGGGCATCACCGGGGTGGACCTGGGCGAGCACGAGGCGCACCTTCGACGCTGGCTGGAGGCGGGCTACCAGGGCGAGATGGACTACATGGCCGCCCACGGCAGCAAGCGCTCCCACCCGGACGAACTGGTCCCCGGCACGCTGCGGGTGGTGTCGCTGCGCATGGACTACCTGCCCGGCGACACGCGCATGGCCCAGGTGCTGGGCCAGCCGGAGAAGGCCTATGTCTCGCGCTACGCACTGGGCCGCGACTATCACAAGCTGATCCGCAAGCGCCTGCAGCAGTTGGCCGAACGCGTGCAGCAAGCCATCGGCCCCTTCGGCTACCGCGCCTTCGTCGACAGCGCACCGGTGCTGGAGAAAGCCATAGCCGAGCAGGCGGGCCTCGGCTGGATCGGCAAGAACACCCTGGTGCTCAACCGCAAGGCAGGCAGCTATTTCTTCCTCGGCGAACTGTTCGTCGACATGCCGTTGCCGGTGGATGCCCCGCACGGCACGGAGCACTGCGGCCGCTGCACCGCGTGCATGGACATCTGCCCCACCGCCGCCTTCGTCGCGCCCTACCAGCTGGACGCACGGCGCTGCATCTCCTACCTGACCATCGAGCTCAAGGGCTCGATCCCGGAAGAGTTGCGCTCGATGATCGGCAACCGGGTGTTCGGCTGCGACGACTGCCAGATGGTCTGTCCCTGGAACCGCTTCGCCCGCCCCACCGACCAGGGCGACTTCCAACCGCGCCATGGCCTGGATAACGCCGCTCTGGCAGAGCTCTTCGGCTGGAGCGAGGAGGAGTTCCTCACCCGCACCGAGGGCTCGCCGCTACGTCGCGCGGGCTATGAGCGCTGGCTGCGGAACCTGGCGGTCGGACTGGGCAACGCGCCCTCGACCATCCCCGTGGTGGAGGCCCTGCGCGCCCGGCGCGAGCACCCCTCGGCGCTGGTGCGCGAACATGTGGAGTGGGCGCTCGCCCGGCACCAGGCGGCCTGACGGGCTCAGGCCTTGATGAAGTGCTCGCGGTAGTGACGCAGCTCGGCGATGGAGTCGCGGATATCGTCCAGGGCCAGGTGGGTGCTGCTCTTCTTCACACCGTCACGCACATGGGGCGCCCAGCGCGCGGCCAGCTCCTTGAGGGTGGAGACGTCGAGGTTGCGGTAGTGGAAGTAGCCCTCCAGCTTCGGCATGTGGCGGTAGAGGAAGCGACGGTCCTGGCAGATGCTGTTGCCACAGATCGGCGACTTGCCCTTCGGTACCCACTGCTCCAGGAAAGCCAGGGTCTGCGCCTCGGCCTCGGCCGCGCTGATGCGGCTTTCCCGCACGCGCTGGGTCAGGCCGCTCTGCCCGTGCTGGCGGGTATTCCACTCGTCCATGCCGGCGAGAATCTCGTCGCTCTGGTGCACGGCGATGGTCGGGCCCTCGGCGAGCACGTTGAGGTCGCTGTCGGTGACGATGGTGGCCATCTCGATGATGACGTCGTTATCAGGGTCAAGCCCGGTCATTTCCAGGTCGATCCAGATCAGGTTCTGTGCGTTCTGCATGTTCGCTCTCCAAGGCAAGGCGCGCATTCTAGCTTAGAGCCAGGCGCGCCGGGCCGCCCGTGCTAAACTCGCCGCCGTTTTCAACCAGTGGAAGTTCCATGGCCAAACGCCACCTCAGTCGCCGGCAAAACTGGCGCATCGAGAAGATCCAGGAAGAGCGCGCCGCCCGTGCGGCAAAGCGTGAATCGCGTGCGCTCGACGAGCTGGAAGGCGGCGACCTCGGCCCCGAACAGACCGGCCTGGTGATCGCCCACTTCGGTGTACAGGTCGAGGTCGAAGCGCTGGAAGGCGAGATCGCCGGCCAGGTATTCCGCTGCCACCTGCGCGCCAACCTGCCGGCGCTGGTCACCGGCGACCGCGTGGTCTGGCGCTCGGGCAACCAGGGCAGCGGGGTGATCGTCGCCCAACTGCCACGCACCAGCGAGCTGTGCCGCCCGGACATGCGCGGCGTGCTCAAGCCGGTGGCGGCCAACGTCGACCTGATCGTCATCGTCTTCGCCCCCCTGCCCCACCCGCACGCCAATCTCATCGATCGCTACCTGGTGGCCGCCGAGCACGCCGGCATCCAACCGCTGCTGCTGCTCAACAAGGCCGACCTGGTGGACGAGGACAACAGCGCGATGCTCGACGCCCTGCTGGGCGTCTATCGCCAGCTCGGCTACCCGTTGCTGGAGGTCTCGGCACACGGCGGCGGAGGCATGGAGGATCTGCAGACGCGCCTCGACGGCCATGTCAGCGTCTTCGTCGGCCAGTCAGGCGTCGGCAAGTCGTCGCTGGTCAACAGCCTGCTGCCTGGCGTCGACACCCGTGTCGGCCCGCTCTCGGAGCTGACGGGCAAGGGCACCCACACCACCACCACCGCGCGCCTGTTCCACTTCCCCGGCGGCGGCGAGCTGATCGACTCCCCCGGCATCCGCGAGTTCGGCCTCGGCCACGTCAGCCGTGACGACGTGGAGGCGGGCTTCATCGAGTTCCGCGACCTGCTCGGCACCTGCCGCTTCCGCGATTGCAAGCATGACCGCGAGCCCGGCTGTGCCCTGCTCAAGGCGCTGGAGGACGGACGCGTGCAGCCACAGCGCATGTCGAGCTACCGGCACATCCTCGAAAGCCTGCCCGAACCCGATTACTGACAGGCAAGGCACCAACGAAAAGGCCACGCGATCGCGTGGCCTCGTTCATTCCGGGCGGCTCTGCGGTCGATCAGGGCTGCTTGTTCTCTTCCATCTTCAGCACGCCGTCTTCGAAGATATTCAACTTCTGCTGCAACTCCTGGGGCTGCAGCGGTGCGGCGCCAGCGGGCGGCGTAGCCTGGGTGCCCGACGCCGCGCCCGGCAGGGCCGGCTGGGTGCCACTGGCGGGCATGGATGGCGGGGCATCGACTTCGGCAGGCGCATTCTGGTCGCCATGGGAGCCTTCGATGTCCCGCTGCGCCTTCTTGGTCAGCACGATGATGTCGATGCGGCGGTTCACCGGATTGAAGGGGTCCTCGCGATCGAACAGTGCCGAGGAGGCGTAGCCGACCACCCGCGCCACCTGATCGTCCGGGTAGCCGCCGGCCACTAGGGTGCGACGCGCGGCATTGGCGCGGCCGGCGGAAAGCTCCCAGTTGCCGAAATCCCCGGTACCCGCGAACGGTTTGGCATCGGTGTGACCGCTGATGCTGATCTTGTTCGGCACGGCCTTGATGGTCTCGGCCATGATCAGCAGGATGTCCTCGAAATAGGGCTGCAGGCGCGCGCTGCCGAGGTCGAACATGGGGCGGTTGGCAGCGTCCATGATCTGGATGCGCAGGCCGTCCTGGGTGATCTCGAAGAGGATCTGGTCCTTGAACTTGCGCAGCTCCGGGTTCTCGTCGACCTTGTTCTGCAGTTCCTGCAGCAGCATCTCGAGACGCTCCTTCTCGATCTGGTCGGCCAGGGTCTCGACCTGCTTGGCGTCGACCTGCTGGTTGGTCGAATCGATGGCCGCTTCCTGCGCGTCGGGCGCGTCCTTGAGTTCCGGATTGAGCGTGCGATCAGGTGCCGGCGTCGGCGTGCCGCCGAGGTCGATCACATAGGGGCTGGCGCTTTCGGTGAAGCCGATGGGGTCCTGGAAGTAGCCGGAAATGGCCTTCTTCTGCTCGGGCGTCGCCGAGGACATCAGCCAGAGCACCAGGAAGAACGCCATCATCGCCGTGGCGAAGTCGGCGAACGCGATCTTCCACGCACCGCCGTGGTGCCCCGCCGCGTACTTCTTGACGCGTTTGACGATGATCGGCTGGTTGTTGTCCATGACTCAGTCTTCAGCTACCGCGCACGGCCTGCTCGAGCTCGCTGAAGCTCGGCCGGTGCGCAGGGAACAGGACCTTGCGCCCGAACTCCACCGCCAGCGAGGGCGGCATGCCGGAAGCCGATGCCACCAGGCAGGCCTTGATGGCTTCATAGACGTTGAGTTCTTCCTTGGCGTCGTGCTCCAGGGACACGGCAAGGGGGCCGAAGAAACCATAGGCCGCGAGAATACCGAGGAAGGTACCCACCAGGGCCGCGCCCACGTGCTGCCCCAGCGCCGACTGCTCGACCTGGCCGAGCAGCGCCATGGTCACCACGATGCCCAGTACCGCCGCCACGATGCCGAAGCCCGGCAGGCCGTCGGCGATACGGTTGACCGCATGGGCCGGATGCTCGAACTCCTCCTTCAGGCTGCCCAGCTCCATGTCGAACAGGCCTTCCAGTTCGTGGGGCGCCATGTTGCCGGAGGACATGATGCGCAGGTAGTCGCTGATGTAGGCGACCATGCCCGCGTCCTTGAGGATCGCCGGGTACTTGCTGAAGATCGGGCTGGCCGCCGGGTCCTCGATGTCGGCCTCGATGGCCATCATCCCTTCACGGCGGCTCTTGTTGAGGATTTCGTAAAGCAGGCGCAACACTTCCAGGTAGAACGCGTGGGTAAACCGCGAGCCGAACATCTTCAGCGACTTCTTCAGCACATGCATGAAGGTGCTGCCCGGGTTGGCCTGGAGGAAGGCCCCGAGCGCAGCGCCACCGATGATCAACACCTCGAAAGGCTGTATCAGGGCACCAATCTTGCCGTGGGAAAGGACATATCCGCCGAGAACGGTGGCGAATACGACGATGATGCCGATTATTTTTGCCATAAAGTGAGACTTGAAGGGTCAGTAATAGGGTTATGAAAACAACCCTTCTAATTATCGGAACTTATGCGCCAGACTATAGCCAGTTAAGGCGAAAAGCCAGTTTGGCTCAACCCGCATGAAGACGCAGATGGCCCTACCACGCACCCTCGACGCCTGGATCAAACAACTGGATGGCGTCCGTCTACCGATCCCGGCCGAGAGTCACGAACGGGTGCGAAGGGCGCTGGGCGACAGCCGCCGTTCCATGCGCGAGATCGCCGACCTGATTCAGGATAGTCCCGCCCTGGCCCTGAGCATCATGCGCGAGGCGAACCGCTCCGGTTCTTCCCTCGACAGCCCGGCAGAAAGCCTCGAAGTCGCCCTCACCCGCCTTGGCCTGAAACGCTCGGAAGAGCTGCTCGCGCGCCTGCCCGCCGTCGACGAAGCCAACATTCCCCCGGCGCTGCGCCAGTTGCAGCTCATCAGCCAGCACGCCTCGCAGCAGGCCAGCGGCCTGTTCGCCGCCCGCCTCGCACGCCTGTGGCAGGAAATCCACTGGAACAGCCTGCTCTTCCTCTCACCGCTGTGGCCGCTGCTGGCGTTGCACCCGCACCTGTTCGCCGCCTGGGAAACCCGCGTCATCGTCCGCGGCGAGCCGGCGCTCAAGGTGGAAGTCGAACTCCTCGGCGTACCGCTGCTCAAGCTGTGCCAGGCCCTGGCCGAGCACTGGAAGCTGCCGGACTGGATCACCTACGGCTACCGCCTGCTCAACGCCGACCGGCGCATGCTGGTCAAGGCCTTGCACATCGCCCGCGACAACGAACACCCGTTGCACCAGCAGCAACTGCTCGACGCCGATCCGGCCCTGCGCCGCTGGCTCACCCAACCCGGCAACACGGTCCTGCTGGCCAACGGTCTGGCCGTCTCCGCCCACGACTCCTGGGCCTGCGACCACAGCCTGCGCTGGCAACGCCTGACCGGCCTCTATATGCAGCTGCCGCTGACCGAGTTGCAGCAGCTCATCCACCAGCACGCCGTGGACAGTGCCCGCAAGCACGCCCGCAGCGACCTCTGGCACCCTGCACAAGCGCTGATCTGGCCCTGGGACTGCAGCCGCTGGCCGACCGAGGAAGTGAAACCGACGCCGCCTCCTGCCGCCGCACTGACCGAGTGGCGCCAGCATTGTGGCCAGTTGCTCAAGGAGCCCAGCGCCTTCGCCAACATCGTCCAGCTCACCGCCTGCGCCCGCGATGCGCTGGCTGCCTGCGGCATGCGCCGCTGCCTGATCCTCCTCGCCGACCGCACCCAGAGCAGGCTGACGGTGCAACAGAGCGCCGGCCTGCCCAAGGAGGCCGCCAGCCTGGCCCTGGACCCCGCGCAGAGCCAGGTGCTGCGCCGCCTGCTCGCGCAGCCCGGGCAACTGCGCCTGACGCCGGAGAACGCCGCGCAGTACTCGGCGCTGTTTCCCGGCAACCTCAAGGCCTTGTTCCCCGCCGACCACCTGTTGCTGCGCTCCATCCCCGCCAATGGCCGGGTCGCGCTGCTGGTGATCGCCGACCAGGGCGGCCAGCCCTTCGCCGACGTGAGCCTCCAGGCATTCGGAAAGACGGTGCAATGCATCGAGCGCGCCCTGACCAGCTTTGCCACGCGCGGCCGCTGACCTTTCCGCTACAATCCGCCTTTTTTCACCCATCCCCGGAGTCTTCAATGTCCGCCTTTACCGGCTTGCCGCTGGTCATCGAACCGGCCGACCTGGCAGCGCGACTCGATGCGCCCGACCTGATACTGGTGGACCTGACCAGCGCCGCGCGCTACGCGGAGGGCCACATTCCCGGAGCCCGCTTCGTCGATCCCAAGCGCACCCAGCTCGGCCAGCCCCCCGCGCCCGGCCTGCTGCCCGCCAAGGCCGACCTCGAAGCCCTGTTCGGTGAACTGGGCCAGCGCACCGACGCCACCTACGTCGTCTACGATGACGAGGGCGGCGGCTGGGCCGGCCGCTTCATCTGGCTGCTGGATGTGATCGGCCACCGCCGATACCACTACCTGAACGGAGGCCTGCACGCCTGGCTGGCCGATGGCCGCGAGACCTCCACCCAGGTCCCGGACGCGGACGGTGGCCCGCTGCCGCTGGTGATCCACGACGAACCCACCGCCACCCGCGAGTACCTGCAAGGCCGTCTCGGCGCCGCTGACCTCGCCATCTGGGACGCCCGTGGCCCCGGCGAATACGCCGGCACCAAGGTCCTGGCGGCCAAGGGTGGCCACATCCCGGGCGCGGTGAACTTCGAATGGACCGCCGGCATGGACCCGCAGCGCGCCCTGCGCATCCGCGAGGACATCGCCGAGATCCTGCAGTCGCTCGGCATCACACCGGACAAGGAAATCGTCACCCACTGCCAGACCCACCACCGCTCCGGCTTCACCTACCTGGTGGCCAAGGCGCTGGGCTATCCCCGCGTGAAGGGCTACGCCGGCTCCTGGTCGGAGTGGGGCAACCACCCGGATACCCCTGTCGAGGCCTGAGCCTCCGGTAAACAAGGAACACCCATGAAAGAACGCCTGTTCATCATCAGCCAGTACCTGCTGCCCCATCACCTGCTCTCGCGCCTGGCCGGTTGCGTGGCGGAATGCCGCGTGCGCTGGTTCAAGAACGCCTTCACTGCCTGGTTCGCCCGACGCTACCAGGTGAACATGAGCGAGGCCCTGGTCGAGGACCTCACCGCCTACGAGCACTTCAACGCCTTCTTCACCCGCGCCCTGAAAGACGGCGCACGCCCGCTCGACCCGACGCCTGGCGCCATCCTCTGCCCTGCCGACGGTGCGGTCAGCCAGCTCGGTCCCATCGAGCACGGTCGCATCTTCCAGGCCAAGGGCCACAGCTTCAGCGTCCTCGAACTGCTGGGCGGCGACGCCGAGCGTGCGGCGCCCTTCATGGGCGGTGACTTCGCCACCATCTACCTGTCGCCGCGCGACTACCACCGCGTGCACGCGCCGCTCGGCGGCACCCTGCGCGAGATGATCTACGTGCCGGGGCGCCTGTTCTCGGTGAACCAGAGCACCGCCGAAAACGTGCCCGAGCTGTTCGCCCGCAACGAGCGCGTGGTCTGCCTGTTCGACACCGAGCGCGGCCCGATGGCCGTGGTGCTGGTGGGCGCCATGATCGTCGCCTCCATCGAGACGGTCTGGGCCGGCCTGGTGACGCCGCCCAAACGCGAGCTGAAGACCTTCCGCTACGATGAGGCCGCACGGGCACCGATCAGTCTGGAAAAAGGCGCGGAACTGGGCCGATTCAAGCTGGGCTCCACTGCCATCGTGCTCTTCGGGCCTCAGCAGATCCGCTGGGCCGAAGGCCTCGCCGCCGGCAGCGCGGTCAGCATGGGCGAGCTTCTCGCCCTGCCCGCACAGGCCTGATGAACCGGGCGGGCCGGGTGGAACGCAAGCCTGCGACCGAATGTCCAACCGTGCAGGGCAGCCATCCCGGCCCGTCGCCCATCCACTGGCAGCACTTGGCCACACCAGCCCCGCGATGGGCTGCGATGGGCAAGGGATGCTGCTAGAGTGCGAGTGAATTTACCGTACGTCTCGCCCGGCGCAGTTGGAGCATTCGAGCTACATGGACAAACAGAGTCCCCACCTGTTATTGCGTGTTCCTACTCCGAACAAGCAGAACCTGTCCTTCTGCGACGCCACCCCGCGTGACCTGAAGCGTTGGATATCCGGCCTGCCCAAGGCCAACCTCGGCGAGACCGCACGCCAGCTCTACCAGGCCCTGGTGGAACTCAACCAGCTCGTCACTGCCAGCGACAACCGCCTGCAACTGCTCGAGCTGCTGCGCCCCGAGGTGTACTACGTCTGCCAGCACCTGGAGCGCCACTTCCTCAACCAGGCCATCGTCCTCGACGAGCGCCCGCGCAAGGTCGCCAACCTCTGCCAGGCCCTGCAGAACCACCTCGCCATCGGCTACAAGCAGATCGTCGCCCATGAGTCGGCGCGTCAGTCGAAGGAGGGCGCGCAACTGCTGACCATCGCCCTGCAACGGGCCATGCACAGCCTCAATGGCGCGCTGATCCGCGCCAGCCAGCTCTACTGTCCGGTGCCCGAGGGGCTGTGGCTGGAGCTGCACCAGCTCTACCAGATCGCTGCATCCCGCCAGGCCCAGCGCGCCATCATCCGTGACAACCTCGCCCGCCATACCGACGGCCTCAGCGTCGAGCAGACCTACCTGGTCGCGCTGCTGCTGGGCTGCGCGCGCTGCAACCAGATGCGCCAGAACAACATCGCCCGCCTCGCCGAAGTGCTCGAGCCCTGGAGCAGCCTGGTGCGCCTGCAGCCCGGCGACGCCCCCTCGACGCTGTTCGCCGTCGCCACCCAGGTGGATGGCCCGCCGCGCTACAAGTCGCTGTTCCAGGACAACGAGCTGCACAACCTGCTGGGCATCGACCCGCTGCCGCTGGTGGATGCGATCAAGGAATACCTGCTGCTGCCCAGCGAGAATCGCGAAAAAGCCCGCCTGCTGCTGCCGGAAGGCATCAGCCTCGACCTGCTTCAGCACCTGAGTTCAGCCTGGGGCGATATCTCCGAGCGCACCTTCCAGCGCAACCCGGGCCGCGGCAATCTCACGCTGTGCATCGGCATGAGCGCCCTGCACTTCTTCATTTCCGGCAGCAAGCCGTTCAGCGAGGTCCTCAAGCTGCCGGTCGAGATCGGCCAGGCCGTGTTCAAGCCGATCAACAAGGACGAGGGCGATGTCTGGGGCAATGCCTTCGACGCCCAGCCCAACCAGAACTGGGAAGCCGGCCTGCCCTACGAGGAAATCCAGTACAGCAAGCCCGTGGTCAGCGGCGACACCTCGCCGCAGCACGCGCCCGCCGCCCCCAGTGCGGAAAGCTACCCGACCTTCGCCCTGTCGATTGTCAACCACAGCCCCGGCGGCTACTGCCTGAGCTGGCCCAAGGAAGTCCCGAGCCAGCTGCAGGCTGGTGAACTGCTGGGCATCCAGGACGGCCCCGGCCAGGGCTGGAGCGTCGCCGTGGTGCGCTGGATCCGCCAGGTACGTGGTGGCGGCACGCAGATGGGCATCGAGCTGATCGCACCCCACGCCCAGGCCTGCGGCCTGCAACTGCTGCGCAAGGCCGACCAGCACAGCCACTACCTGCGCGCCTTGCTGCTACCCGAAATCAGCGCCATCTCGCGCCCCGCCACCCTGATCACGCCGCGCCTGCCTTTCCAGGAGGGCAACAAGGTGCAGATCAATATCCACGGCAAGGAGCGTCGTGCCGTGCTCACCAGCCGCCAGACCACCACCGGCAGTTTCAGCCAGTTCGAATATCGCGCGTTCGAGCAGGAAAACGAGAATCCCGGGAAGCCCGTCACAGCTTCCAGCGAGCAGAGCCCGGCTGGGGAGGAAGATTTTGACTCCCTCTGGAAGTCGCTGTAGATTCCCGTGCCATCACCATTTGTCGCCTATTAGCGCCCGTTCGGCGCGGTCTAAGCACACGCCATGGCAATCGAAAAGAAAACCATCCGTCTGCTGATCCTGGAAGACTCGCAGAACGAAGCCGAGCGCCTGGTCAGCCTGTTTCGCAACTCCGGTCGCGCGACCCGCGTTCACCGCCTCGTCTCCAGTGACGACCTCGCCGAGGTCCTCCAGCAGAGCTGGGATCTGCTCATCGCCGCCCCCGAGAGTGACAACCTCTCCCCCGGCGAAGCCCTCAACGCCATCCGCCGCCAGGCCAAGGACATTCCGTTCATCCAGCTGGTAGCGGAGAACGATTCCGACCTGATCACCGAAGCCCTCGCCCTCGGCGCCCAGGATGCCCTGCCCCAGGGCGAGGACGAGCGCCTGGTGCTGGTGGCCAACCGCGAGCTGGCCAACCTCGAGGAGCGCCGCTCCCGTCGCGCTGCCGAAGTTAGCCTGCGCGAGGCCGAGAAGCGCTGCCAGTTGCTGCTGGACAGCTCCGTGGACGCCATCACCTACGTCCACGACGGCATGCACATCTATGCCAACCGCGCCTATGTCGAGATGTTCGGCTACGAGGACGCGGAAGAACTGGAAGGCATGCCGATGATCGACCTGATCGCCGGCAGCGACCAGAGCGCGTTCAAGGACTTCCTCAAGAACTACCGCAGTGGCGACGGCAGCGCCGAACTGACCTGCTCCGGCGCCAAGGTCGACGGCCAGAGCTTCCAGGCCCGCATGAGTTTCTCGCCCGCCACCTACGACGGCGAGCCCTGCATCCAGGTGGTGATCCGCGCGGAAACCGCCAGCGCCGAACTGGAAGAAAAGCTGCGCGAGATCAGCAGCCAGGACCTGGTCACCGGCCTGTACAACCGCAACCACTTCAGCGAACTGATGGACGCCGCCGCCGACCGCGCGGTGAATGCCGGCCAGCCCGCCTCCCTCGCCTACATCCGCGTCGACCGCTATTCAGGCCTGCAGGCGGATGTCGGCATCGCCGGCAGCGACCTGCTGCTCACCGACCTGGCCAACCTCCTGCGCGCCCACTTCCCGGCCGATGCCCAGTTGGCTCGCTTCGGCGACGACGTGTTCAGCGTGCTGCAACCCGGCCAGACGCCGGAGCAGGCCCGCGAAGGCCTGAACACCCTGCTGAAGAAGGTCGAAGGCCACCTGTTCGACGTCAGTGGCCGCACCGTACAGATGAGCCTGTCCATCGGCGTCGCCGGCCTCAACGAGACCACGCCCAAGGCCCAGGAAGTGATCGACCGCGCCCATCGCTGCGCGGACGAAATCACCGATGGCAACGAAGTGCGGCTGTACAACCCGGCCAGCGAACTGGCCGCCGCCGCCAACCGCGGCAGCCTGGTGGCCATGGTCCAGCAGGCCCTGGAGAACAACAGCTTCCGCCTGCTGTTCCAGCCGATCATCAGCCTGCGCGGCGACAACTTCGAACATTACGAAGTCCTCCTGCGCCTGCTCAGCCCCCAGGGCGAGGAAGTGCCGCCGGCCGATTTCCTCGGTGCCGCCAAGGACGCCGGGCTGGCCGAGAAGATCGACCGCTGGGTGATCCTCAACTCCATCAAACTGCTCTCCGAACACCGCTCGAAGGGCCACAGCACGCGCCTGTTCGTGCACCTGTCCGGCGCCAGCCTGCAGGACCAGACCCTGCTGCCGTGGCTCAGCGTCGCCCTCAAGGCCGCTCGCCTGCCGTCCGACGCGCTGGTCTTCCAGTTCAGCGAACCGGATGCCATCGCCTACCTGAAGCAGGCCAAGGCGTTGACCCAGGGCCTCGCCGAGCTGCACTGCCAGGTCGCCCTGAGCCAGTTCGGCTGCGCGCTCAACCCCTTCAACACGCTCAAGCACCTGACCATCGACTTCGTGAAGGTCGACGGCTCCTTCACCCAGGACCTGAGCAAGGCCGAAAGCCAGGAAGCCCTGAAGACCCTGCTGGCCAGCCTGCACTCCCAGGCCAAGCTGACCATCGTGCCCTACGTCGAGAGTGCCAGCGTGCTGGCCACCCTCTGGCAGGCCGGGGTCAACTACATCCAGGGCTACTACCTGCAGGGCCCGAGCCAGTCGATGGACTACGACTTCTCGTCAGGCGACGAGTAAGCCGTTCACGGCGCCCCAAAGAAAAAGCCGCCCTCGGGCGGCTTTCTCGTTTCCGAGGTGCCGATCAATCCTGGCCGTCGCGGTCGCGGAAGCCCAGCAGGTAGAGGATGCCGTCCAGGCCCAGCGTGGAAATGGCCTGCTTGGCCGATTGCTTGACCAGCGGCTTGGCGCGGAAGGCCACGCCCAGCCCGGCCAGTGCCAGCATCGGCAGATCGTTGGCGCCATCCCCCACGGCAATGGTCTGCTCCAGGCGCAGCCCTTCCTTCTCCGCCAGCTCGCGCAGCAGGTCGGCCTTGCGCTGGGCGTCGACGATCGGCTCGACGGCGACGCCGGTCAGCTTGCCGTCCTCGATCTGCAGCTCGTTGGCGAACACGTAATCGATGCCGAGCCTGGCCTGCAACTGCTTGGCGAAGTAGCTGAAGCCACCGGAGAGGATCGCGGTCTTGTAACCCAGGCGCTTGAGCTCGGCGAACAGCGTCTCGGCACCCTCGGTCAGGCGCAGGGAGGCACCGATCTCCTCCAGCACGTCCTCGGAGAGGCCGCGAAGCAGCGCCAGGCGCTCCTTGAAGCTGGCGCGGAAGTCCAGCTCCCCGCGCATGGCGCGCTCGGTGATCTCGGCCACCTGCTCGCCGACGCCGGCAGCCTTGGCCAGCTCGTCGATCACCTCGGCCTCGATCAGCGTGGAGTCCATGTCGAACACCGCCAGGCGGCGGTTGCGGCGGAACACCGAATCACGCTGGAAGGCGATGTCGACGTTCAGCTCCTGGGCCACGCTGAGGAACTCGGCCCGCAGCGCCGCCGGGTCGGCCGGCTCGCCGCGCACGGAGAACTCGATGCAGCCCTTGCCCTGGCTGGCCGGCATATCGAGCGGCATGCGCCCGGAGAGACGGTCGATGTGATCGATGTTCAGGCCGTACTTGGCGGTGATGGCGCTGACGCGCTGCAACTGCTCGGCGGTGACCTTGCGGGTCAGCAGGGTCACCATGTGGCGGGGCTTGCCCTGGCCACCGACCCAGACCTGGTAGTCGCTCTCGGAAACCGGGGTGAAGCGCACCTGCTGGTCCAGCTTGTAGGCGGTGAACAGCACGTCCTTGAGCACGGACGACGCCTGCTCGTTGTCCGGTATCTCCACCAGGATGCCGAAGGACAGCGTGTCGTGGATGACCGCCTGGCCGATGTCGAGGATGTTCACCCCGCCCTGTGCGAGAACACCGGTGATCGCGGCGGTGAGGCCGGGACGGTCTTCCCCGGTGATGTTGATCAGGACTATTTCGCGCAAGGCGCACCTCCCGCAGTGGAAAAGGCGCACATTCTACCCACTTTCACGGTCTGACGAGCATGCCGGGCGCTTTGCCCTGCTAGGGGGCGCCGTTATACTGCGCCACAATTCCGTCCGAGAAGAGCCGAGCTCTGTGAACCGGCCTACGCCCGTCAAACCCGACAACTTCTTCCTGCTGATCTACCACGCCCTGCGCCAGCGCCGTGTGCCGATCGCCTTGCGCATCGCCAGCCACAGCCTCCTGCTGGTCGCCCTGGCCCTGGTGATCTACGCCTGGGTGATGGGCATGCAGTTCAAGCAGGCGATGCAACAGCAGGCCGACGCCCTGGGCCAGAGCCTGACCGCGCAGACCGCCGCTTCCGCCACCGAGCTGCTGGTGTCCAACGACATCCTCAGCCTCAACGTGCTGCTCAACAACCTGGTGAAGAACCCCCTGGTGGCCCATGCCGCCATCTACAGCGTGGACAACCGCATCCTCGCCGAAGCCGGTTCGCGTCCCAAGCAGGGCCTCCTGGGCGAAGTCGAAGGCCTGTACTCCACGCCCATCACCTTCCAGGAGGTGATCGCCGGGCACTTGCGCCTGAGCCTGGACATGCAGCAGTTCCAGCAGCCCATGACCATCAGCCTGCAGAGCATGGGCCTGCTCAGCCTGATCCTCCTCGCCCTGGCACTGTCCCTCAGCCTGCGCCTCGGCCGACACATCTCCACCCCGCTGCTGCAACTGCGGGTTTGGTTGCGCGATCCTGACGACCCCGCCCCCGGCGCCGGCCGCCAGGACGAGATCGGCGACCTCGCCCGCCAGTTGCAGGTGCGCCTGGTGCCGGAGAAGCCCGAACCTGAGCCCGAACCCGAGATCGAGGAGGCTTACCTGGACGAGGAAGAAGGCTTCCTCGAAGACGACCAGGAACACGGGGAAGAGGGCTTCGAGATCCGCAACCTGCGCGATGACAGCTTCGACGGCGACAGCGCCGAGGAAAGCCCGAGCCGCCTGTTCACCCCGGACGAGGACGACCCCTTCGCCGACCTGCGCCCGCGCGAGGAAGAACCACCCGCCACAGCCCCGGCGCTCGAACCCGAGGAGAGCGAGGACGACCTGCACCGCAGCGCCGTGCTCGCCGTGCAGCTCGGCGCCCAGGACCAGCTGCGCCGCCTGCCCCGCAGCCGGCTGCTGGACCTGCTGCAGCGCTACCGCGACTGCCTCGAGCAGGCCGCCGAGCTGTACCAGGGCGAGCTGCATACGCTCAATGACGGCAGCAGCCTGATGCTGTTCCACAGCGCCGACAGCGGCGAGGACCACCTGACCCATGCGCTGTGCTGCGGCGAGCTGCTGCGCGCACTCGGCCATGCCCTGCAGATCGAAGTGGCCGACAGCGGCATCACCCTGCAGCTGCAACTGGGCCTGACCCTCGGCGACAGCCTCGCCGGCCTGGGCCAGGGCGACCTGCTGCTGGACGACACCACCCAGAGCGCACTGGCGCTGAGCCAGCACAGCCGCAACCTGCTGCTGGTGGAGCGCGCCATCGCCGACGATGCGCTGGTTCGCCAACGCGCCCGCGTACGCCCCATCGCCAGCCCGGAAGGCGCCTGCTGCGTCGAGCGCCTGCTGGAACCCTACCCCTCGCTGCTGGAACGCCAGCTGGCCCACATGCACGACGCCGGGCGCCACTGAGCCCGGCAGCCAAGGACAGGCGCCATGACCACCCTCATCACCCATCCCCTGCCCGTCCTCGCGGTGGGCATCGCCCTTGGCAGTCGCGTCATCCCACCGTGGCTGCTGCTGGCGGGGCTGTTCTTCGCCTGCCTGCCCGACGCCGATGTCGCCGCCTTCAAGCTCGGCATCGCCTACGCCGACGCCTTCGGCCACCGGGGTTTCAGCCATTCACTGCTGTTCGCCGCCTGCTGCGGCCTGTTCGGCGCCCTGATCCATCCGCTGCTGCGCTGCGGCCCCCTGAAGGCGGGCCTGTTCATCGGCCTCGCGACCCTCAGCCACAGCCTGCTCGACGCCATGACCGACGGCGGCCTGGGCGTGGCCTGGTTCTGGCCCTGGGACATGCAGCGCCATTTCCTGCCCTGGCGCCCCATCGAGGTGTCCCCCTTCATTGGCGGCTTCTTCACCCAGCGCGGCATCGACGTGCTGCTCTCCGAAGCCCGCTGGGTCGGCCTGCCCTGCCTGCTGCTGGCACTCGGCGGCCTCGGCGTACGGCGCCTGTTCGGCAGGCGCCCGGCCACCTGAAGCGCCATCGCCCAGGCATTCGACGATCCAACGCGAAACCAATAAAAAGCCCGCATTAAGCGGGCTTTTTCGTCGATCGGCGGCGATCAGAAGCGGAACACTTCCACATCGGTACGCACCGGTGCGGCCAGCGGGATCTTCGGAGGCGTCGGCCCGCGCGAGCGCGCCGGGGCGGCATTGGCCTTGCGAGGCTCCTCGGCGGCGGCCGTGGGCTGGCCCGCAAGCGGCTTGACCGCACCGGCCAGTTGTTCGGCCAACTGCTGCAGCAGCTGGCTCTGGGCACGGACCTGGTCGGCCGCGCTGCCGCTGTGGGGCTGCTCCAGGCGCACCAGGCGGCTGTCACGCAGCTGGCCGGCCTTGTCCAGCAGGCGCCACTGGGCCTCGAGCACGGCAGGCCGCTGGGGGCCGGAGTCGAGGCGGCTGATGGTCAGCAGGACCTGGATCTCGGGGGTGAAGCCGGGGGTGGAGGGCGCCAGCACCAGACGCTGGCTGTCCAGGCGCCAGGACAATTGGCGCAGCAGCAGTTGATCGATATCACCCGCCAGGCTGCCGGCCCAGCGACCATCGGTGGAGGCGGTGAGGCTGCCATCGGGCTGGCGCTGCAGCAGGGTTTCGCGCTGCAGGTAGTCGGCAACCGAAACCGGCCCGAGCAGGACGGCCATGCCGGCGGACTGGTCCGGCAGTTCGGCGGTGCCGCTATCGAGCTGGTACATGGGTACCGGTGCATTGTGAACGCAGCCACCCAGGCCCAGAAGGCTGGTGAACAGCGCCAACAAAGGAAGACGTTTCATCTTTCTCACCCAGGGCCACCATACGGCGACCCACAGTCGGATTCATTGATGTTCGGGGCGTTCGCCACAACCGCGCGCGGCCCGAGGGGACATATCATCCGCCAATGTGATGGATGACTCCAGCCTCGGGCGTCGAATGGCAACCGACGGGCGGCGAGCGCCGATTCAGCCCTGGACTTCGACCAGCAGCGCGTCGACGCGCTGGAAACCGCGCGGCAGCTTGTTGCCACGTCGGCCCCGCTCGCCCTTGTAGTGCTCCAGGTCGTCGGCCTTGAGCGACAGGGTGCGCTTGCCGGCCTGGAGCACCAGGGTGGCACCGGCCGGCAACACGGCCAGGTCCGCCAGGTACTCCTCGCGACTGGCGACGCGATCGCCGGGGATGCCGATGATCTTGTTGCCCTTGCCCTTGGCCAGTTGCGGCAGATCGGCCACTTTGAACAGCAGCAGTCGCCCTTCGGTGGTGACGGCTGCCAGCCAATCCTCCTCCAGGCTCGACAGCGGCCTTGGCGGCACGACACGGGCGCCATTGGGCAAGCTGACCAGGGCCTTGCCGGCCTTGTTCTTGGCCTGCAGGTCCTCGCCCTTGACCACGAAACCGTAGCCGGCGTCCGAGGCGATCACATAGAGCGCGTCGTCCTCGGGCAGCAGCACGCATTCGAAGGTCGCCCCCGGCGGCGGGGCCAGGCGGCCGGTCAGCGGCTCGCCCTGGCCACGGGCCGAGGGCAGCGTGTGCGCCGCCAGCGAATAGCTGCGTCCGGTGGAGTCGATGAACACGGCGTACTGGTTCGAACGGCCGGGCGCGGCGGCCTTGAACTCGTCGCCGGCCTTGTAGGAAAGGCTGGTGGCATCGATCTCGTGGCCCTTGGCGGAACGCACCCAGCCCTTTTCCGACAGCACCACCGTGACCTTCTCGTTCGGCAGCAGGTCGTGTTCGGTCAGTGCCTTGGCTTCGGCACGCTCGACGATCGGCGAGCGGCGGTCATCGCCGTATTTCTCGGCGTCCTCGAGGATTTCCTTGCGCACCAGCTTCTTCAGCTTGGCTTCGCTGCCCAGCAGCGCCAGCAGCTTCTCGCGCTCCTTGGCCAACTCTTCCTGCTCGCCACGGATCTGCATCTCTTCCAGGCGGGCCAACTGGCGCAGGCGGGTCTCGAGGATGTACTCGGCCTGGACCTCGGTGAGGCCGAAACGCTCCATCAGCACCGGCTTGGGCTGGTCCTCGGTGCGGATGATGCGGATCACCTCGTCGAGGTTGAGGAAGGCGATCAGCCGGCCTTCCAGCAGGTGCAGGCGGTGCTCGACCTTGTCCAGGCGGAACTGCAGGCGGCGGCGCACGGTGCCGACGCGGAAGGTCAGCCACTCGGTGAGCAGGGTGCGCAGGTCCTTGACCTGGGGCTTGCCGTCCAGGCCGATGATGTTGATGTTCACCCGGTAGGTGGACTCGAGGTCGGTGCTGGCGAACAGGTGCTGCATCAGCGCCGCGTGGTCGACGCGACTGCTGGTGGGGATGATCACGATGCGGCAGGGGTTCTCGTGGTCCGACTCGTCGCGCAGGTCGGCGATCTGCGGCGCCTTGGAAGGCTTGGCCTGCATCATCGCGGCGATCTGCTCCAGCACCTTGGCACCGGAGACCTGGTGCGGCAGCGCGGTGACGACGATGTCGCCGTCCTCGACGTGGTACACGGCACGCATGCGCACCGACCCACGGCCGGTCTCGTAGATCTTCAGCAGGTCGGCGCGCGGCGTGATGATCTCCGCCTCGGTCGGATAGTCCGGCCCCGGAATGTGCTCGCAGAGCTGCTCGACGGTCGCCTTGGGCTCGTCGAGCAGGCGCACGCAGGCGTTGGCGACCTCACGCAGGTTGTGCGGCGGCACATCGGTCGCCATGCCCACGGCGATGCCGGTGGTGCCGTTGAGCAGGATGTTCGGCAGGCGCGCCGGCAGCACCAGCGGCTCCTCCAGGGTGCCGTCGAAGTTCGGCCCCCAGTCCGCAGTGCCCTGGCCCAGTTCACTGAGCAGCACCTCGGAGTAGCGCGACAGGCGCGCCTCGGTGTAGCGCATGGCGGCGAAGGACTTGGGATCGTCCGGGGCGCCCCAGTTGCCCTGGCCGTCCACCAGCGTGTAGCGGTAGCTGAAGGGCTGGGCCATCAGCACCATGGCTTCGTAGCACGCCGAATCGCCATGGGGGTGGAACTTGCCGAGCACGTCGCCCACGGTGCGCGCGGACTTCTTGTGCTTGGAGTCGGCGTCCAGGCCCAGTTCGCTCATGGCGTAGACGATGCGCCGCTGCACGGGCTTGAGGCCGTCGCCGATGTGCGGCAGGGCGCGGTCCATGATCACGTACATGGAATAGTTGAGATAGGCCTGTTCGGTGAACTCGGCGAGGGAGCGGCGCTCCACGCCTTCCAGGCTGAGATCGAGGGATTCGCTCATGCGTGCCTCACGGTGACATGTGTTGGCGCAGCACCAGGGTGCCGTCGCGCTGGGTGAATTCGAGTTGTTTGAGGGCGCTCATGCCGAGCAGCACCTCGTCGCCATCCATGCCGGGCGCGATGATCGCGGGCACGTCGGCGAGGACGATCTCCCCCAGCTGCAGCTCGCGCAGCCGGGTGCGATGGCCATTGCTGCGGCCATTCGCGGTGCTCAGGGTGATGGGCTCGCCCGGGGCCAGGCCCAGCTCGTCGGCCAGGGCCTCGGGAACGGCCACGGCGGTGGCGCCGGTGTCCAGCAGGAAGGTCACCTGGCGACCATCGATGCGCCCGTTCATCAGGTAGTGCCCCTGTCGGCTGCTGGCCAGGCGCACCTCCACGTAGCCGTCGCCGCGCAGGGACTCCGGCACCTGGTTGGGGTTGCGCTGGCCGTCTTCCCAGCGACCGAAGAAGTGCGTGGCCAGGAGCATGGCGATGCCCCAGGCGAGGATCAGCATGACCCTGCCTGCACGCTTGCCCGGCGCCTGCTCGCTCATGGCTGTTCCCAGCCGCCGCTCGGTTTGGCGAAGCGCCAGACGATCGGTCGCTGTTCGCCGTCGGCCCGGGTCTTGTCGCCGTTGTCGAGCACGATCCAGGCGCCCTCGGCATCGACCCACAGGCCTTCGGCCATGCCCCAGTCGGCGTCGTAGCGACGCGGCTCGGCCAGTGCCTCGGCGGCGAAGGACCAGCACCGCTCGACGCTGCCCTTGCTCGGATCGCGGCGGCAGATGCGGTGGGCAAGACGCTCCAGCGTGAACAGCTTGCCGTCGTGGAAGGCCAGGTCGGAGAAGTCCCTGGACATCGGCACGCCGCTGCCCAGGCCGGGCGGCGGGACATCCTCGCCGGCTTCGCTGAAGAGCACGCAGCCACCGGAGCAACCCCAGGTGGACTGCTTGCGGTGCAGCACCATCAGGCCACGCCGTTCGCGCTCTGCGCCGAGCCACAGGCGTTCACCGGAAGGTTCGACGGCGATGCCTTCCAGCAGGGCATTGAAGTGCAGCAACATGCCGCTGGCGCGGGCCTGGCGGACCAGGCTCTCCGGCAGGCGCAACCAGTCGGCGCTGCCGGCGTGCGGTACCTGCAGCACCGCCGCATGGGTTTCGCTCACCAGGTAGCGGTTGCCAGCGGCGTCGCAGGTGATGCCTTCGAAGTCCAGTTCGTTGCCGCGCACCCTGCTCATCGCCCAGTTGCGCACTCGAACGCCCCACGGCAGGCCGCTGGGTGGCGGTGGCGGGGCGACGAAGCGCTCGGCCTCGGCCTTGAGCACGCCTTCCGACGGCACCAGGCGGAACAGGCGGTCATCGACCCGGTCGGAGACCGCCAGCAGCTCCTTGCCACACAGGGCGATGCCGGAGAGGTTGCCCTCGGCGACACCATCCACCGGGTACTCGGCGCTGAGCTTGAGTTCCTCGACCGGCGGGGCGGCCAACAGAGGCGAGGCGGTCAGCAGCAGGGCGATAAGGACGCTCGCCCTCACACCAGGACCTCGGCCAGGTTGCCCTTGGACTCCAGCCAGGACTTGCGGTCGCCGGCGCGTTTCTTCGCCAGCAGCATGTCCATCATCTCGTGGGTGCCTTCGCCATCTTCCAGGGTCAGCTGCACCAGACGCCGGGTGTTCGGGTCCATGGTGGTTTCGCGCAGTTGCAGCGGGTTCATCTCGCCCAGGCCCTTGAAGCGGGTGACCTGCGGCTTGCCGCGCTTCTTCTCGGCCGCCAGGCGATCGAGGATGCCATCGCGCTCGGCGTCGTCGAGGGCGTAGTAGATCTCCTTGCCCAGGTCGATGCGGTACAGCGGCGGCATGGCCACGTAGACGTGCCCGGCTTCCACCAGCGGGCGGAAGTGACGGACGAACAACGCGCACAGCAGGGTAGCGATGTGCAGGCCGTCGGAGTCGGCGTCGGCGAGGATGCAGATCTTGCCGTAGCGCAGTTGCGCCACGTCGGGGGTGCCCGGGTCGACGCCGATGGCGACGGCGATGTCGTGCACTTCCTGGCTGGCGAGCACTTCGCCGCCATCCACTTCCCAGGTGTTCAGTATCTTCCCGCGCAGCGGCATGATCGCCTGGAACTCCTTGTCACGCGCCTGCTTGGCCGAGCCGCCGGCAGAGTCACCCTCCACCAGGAACAGTTCGGAACGCATCGGGTCCTGGCCTGCGCAGTCGGCCAGCTTGCCGGGCAGCGCCGGGCCCTGGGTGATCTTCTTGCGCTCGACCTTCTTGCCCGCCTTGAGGCGGCGGCCGGCGTTGCTGATGGCCAGCTCGGCCAGTTGCAGGCCCATGTCGGGGTGGGCGTTGAGCCAGAGGCTGAAGGCGTCCTTGGCGACGCCGGCGACGAAGGCGGCCGCCTCCCGGGAGGACAGCCGCTCCTTGGTCTGTCCGGAGAACTGCGGGTCCTGCATCTTCATCGAGAGGACGAAGGCGATGCGTTCCCAGACGTCTTCCGGAGCCAGCTTGACGCCACGGGGCAGCAGGTTGCGGAACTCGCAGAACTCGCGCATCGCATCCAGCAGGCCCTGGCGCAGGCCGTTGACGTGGGTGCCGCCCTGGGCGGTGGGAATCAGGTTGACGTAGCTTTCCTGCAGGGACTCGCCGCCCTCGGGCAGCCACAGCAGCGCCCAGTCGACGGCCTCCTTGTTGCCGGCCAGGCTGCCGACGAAGGGCTCGTCCGGCAGGCGCTGGAACTCGCTGACCGCGTCCACCAGATAGGAACGCAGGCCATCCTCGTAGTGCCACTCGATGCGCTCGCCGCTGGCCTTGTCCTCGAAGCTGACCAGCAGCCCCGGGCAGAGCACGGCCTTGGCCTTGAGCACGTGCTTGAGCCGGCTGACGGAGAACTTGTGCGAGTCGAAGTACTTGGCGTCGGGCCAGAAATGCACGCTGGTGCCGGTGTTGCGCTTGCCGACGGTGCCGATCACTTCCAGGTCGCTGGACTTGAAGCCGTCGGCGAAGGTCATGCGGTATTCGTTGCCATCGCGCTTGACGCGCACCTCGACCAGGGTCGAGAGGGCGTTCACCACCGAGATGCCCACGCCGTGCAAGCCGCCGGAGAACTGGTAGTTCTTGTTGGAGAACTTGCCGCCCGCGTGCAGCTTGGTGAGGATCAGCTCGACGCCGGGCACCCCCTCTTCGGGATGGATGTCCACCGGCATGCCGCGGCCATCGTCGATCACCTCCAGCGAATTGTCCTCGTGGAGGATCACCTGCACGCTCTTGGCATGGCCGGCCAGGGCTTCGTCGACGCTGTTGTCGATGACTTCCTGGGCCAAGTGGTTGGGCCGGCTGGTGTCGGTGTACATGCCCGGGCGCTTGCGCACCGGGTCGAGGCCGGAAAGGACTTCGATGGCGTCTGCGTTGTAAGCGTTCTGCTGGGCCATGGGGTCTCTTCGTCAAAGGGTGGAAAAGTCGATATCCCGCCACAGACTGGCGGGAAAACCGGCGTACGCCAGCAGGGCCGGCAGGTGGGCAGGGAAATGCTGGAAACCATGGTCGCCACCGGCCTCGATGCGCAGGGCACAGGCACGGTAGTAGCGCTCGGCGTGGCGGTAATCCAGGGTTTCATCGGCCGTCTGCAGCCAGACCTGGTAGCGGGCCGGGTCCTGCGGGGGCGCAACCTCCAGCTCGGCCAGGGCATCCACGTGCGCCTGCGTCAGCTCCCAGGTCTCGCCGCTGTAATAGTTCTTCTGCGGTCCCAGTTGGCCGTCGAACAACCGGTGCGGGGCCACCGCAGGGTTGATCAGTACGGCCCTGAGCCCGTGCCGCTCGGCCAGGAGGGTCGCATAGTAGCCGCCCAGTGAGCTGCCGACCAGCACCGGCCGCCCCAGCTCGGCGAGGGCCGCTTCGAGCTGGGCGATGGCCTCACGCGGATGATGATGCAGCGCCGGGACGCGCAGTCGCCCGGCCAGGCCCAGGCGCTGCATGAGCGCGGCGAGCTGGCGCGCCTTCTGCGATTCGGGCGAGCTGTTGAAACCGTGGATATAGAGAAGGGAGGGCTGTTCGGTCGACACGCGGCATCCTGGCAAGTCTGGCGGGCAAGCTGTACTTCTTGCCGTGCCGCAGCGCTAAGGTCAATAACCTTTGACGCTGTAATCCACTTCGAAGTCGATACCGGTGACCCGCGATACGCCGGTTTCCAGCACGCCATCGGCCTGCAGGCGCAGCCAGCGATAACCCGGCGCCTCGGTGTCGACCTGGAATTCCTCGCTGCCCGGCGCGAACTGCACGCAAGTGGAAGGCGAGGCCAGCAGGCGCACGCCATTGCGCATCTGGTCGAACTCCTGGTGCACATGGCCCCAGAGCACGGCACGCACCTGCGGAAAACGGTCCAGCACGGTGAACAGGGCGTCCGGGTTGCGCACGCCGATGGGGTCCATCCAGCGGCAGCCGATCGGCACCGGATGGTGGTGGAAACTGATCAGCACGTGCTTGTCCGACGCCTCGCTCACCGCCCGCTCCAGCAGCGCCAGCTGTTCCGGCGGCAGGTGCCCGGGAACGGCGCCACCGATGGTGGAGTCCAGCAACACCACGCGCCAGGCGGGGAAATCGATGATCGGGTCGAGCAGCTCGGTGCCGGCACAGACCTGCTCCATCACCTGGACTTCGTCGTGGTTACCCGGGAACCAGCGGCTGTCGGCGGGGATCACCGCGCAGAGGTCGCGGAAACGCTCGTAGGATTCGACGCTGCCATCCTGGGACAGGTCCCCGGTGGCCAGTACCAGGTCGATATGCGGCTGCTCTTCCAGCACCCGCTCGATCACCCGCTGCAGGCTGTCGGCCGTGTTCATGCCCAGGAGTCGTCCGTCCTCTTCGGCAAATAGATGACTATCGGACAGCTGCACCAGCAGCACCGATGAATCAAAGGCGAGAGTGGACGCGCTCGACAAGGCGGTCTCCTTGGGCGGAATGAGATGAATTATGGTGGTTCAGGCGTGAAACGGTAAACCCGAGAAGCGGGACTGGATCACATTCGCGAGCGCCAGGAAATCGGCAGGGAGCGGATTTTCTAGAGCACGGGCTCCAGTTCGTGGCCACAGGCCAGGCAATGGCTCAGCCATTCGCCGAGGAAGACATTGAGCTGGCTCTTCTCGTCGGGCTGGTGCATGTCGGCGTTCGGATAGGGGTAGAAGCTGCGCAGCCGCCGTGCATTCTCGGCCCCGACCACCTCGGCCATGCGCGCATCGTGGTAGACGCGCACCTCCAGCTGCGGCGAGGGCAGCCAGGGCAGGCTGAGCTCCTGCCGCACCTTCAAGGTGGTGGTGTACGGGCAGGCTTCGACCACCTCCAGCGCCAGCACGCCCACCAGCCGCTCGCCCTGGCTCAGGGCCACGCGGCGCGAGGACTGGACCTCGCGCATCTGCGGCAGCAATCGCATCAGCCGGGCGTAGTTCGCCTCGCAGGCCGCTTGCAGCCCGACGAGGTCCACCCGGTAGCGATCGCGCAACAGATTCACGTCCACATCCCCCGTACTTCATCCCGGTTCAGTGCCAGCCATTGCAGGGCGATGATGGCCGCGGCGTTGATGATGCGTCCGTCACGCAACGCAGCCAGCGCATCGGCGAAGGACAGCACGTGGACGCGGATGTCCTCGCCCTCCTCGGCCAGACCGTGCACGCCACCGGCGCCGCTGCTGTCGCAACGACCGACGTACAGGTGCACGTATTCGTCCGATCCCCCTGGAGAAGGATAATAGGCGGTGATCGGCCATAGCGACGTCAGCGTCAGGTCGGCCTCCTCGACGGCCTCGCGGCGCGCCACCTCGTCCGGCTCCTCGTCCTTGTCGATCAGCCCGGCCACCAGCTCCAGCATCCAGGGATTGGCGCTCTTCTGCATGGCGCCGACGCGGAACTGCTCGATCAGCACGACCTGGTCGCGTTGCGGATCGTAGGGCAGCACGCACACGGCATCATGGCGCACGAACAGCTCGCGGCTGAGCGTCGGCCCCATCTCCCCGGAGAACTGGCGATGACGCAGGTGCAGGCGATCCAGGCGGTAGAAGCCACGGAAGCACTCCTCGCGCTCGATGATCTCGACCGCGTCCGGCCCGGGTTTGAAGGTATCTATCATCTACGCCTCACTCGATCTGATGGTCCCGCGTTTCGCGCATCCTACTCTGGCGATTCGCCTCGCGCAGCCTCTTTGCAGATGGATTTGCGGCTGGGATCATGCGCTCCTGCGAGCGAACTCGAACCGCCACCGGCAGTCGAAGCACGCAATCCATAACGACTCCCCACCCGATGACGAATTCAATCCCGATGCACAAGAAACTGCTCCTCCTCGGCTGCGCCCTCCTCCTCGGCGCCTGCCAGGCGCTGACGCCCGGCGACAAGGGCCTGGCCGTCAAGCGCGATGCCTGGGAACACCTCAAGCCCGGCTGCCAGGGCGACAGCTGCCCGCTGGTGAACATCGACGTCATCAGCTTTCCCGATCACCCGCAGCTCAGCGAGCTGGTGACCCAGCGCCTGCTGCGCATGACCGCCGACGCACCGGATGCACCGCTGCCGGCCTCGCTGCAGTCCTACGAAAAGGACTTCCTGCAGCGCGCCGAGCCCGGCTGGGCCAGCTACCTGCAAGCCAAGGTGCGGGAACAACGTGACCAATTGACCATCATCGAGCTGTCCAGCTACCTGGCCACCGGCGGCGCCCACGGCATGCCCGGGCGCGGGCTGATCAACTACGACCGCACGCAGGACAAGGTGCTGACCCTGCGCGACATGCTCATCCCCGGCCAGGAAGCCGAGTTCTGGAAGCTCGCCGAGCAGGCCCACCAGCGCTGGCTGGCCGTCAACAAGCTGGACCAGGACCCGGAATACGCACGCACCTGGCCCTTCCAGCGCACCGAGCACATCGCCCTCGGCCGCGGCGCGCTGCTGCTCAAGTACGACGTCTACAGCATCGCGCCCTACGCGGGCGGCCACCCCGAGCTGACCATTCCCTACCCGCAGCTCAACGGGGTACTGAAGCCGCAATACTTCCCCGGCCGCGGCTGAGGGAGCCCAGCACGAACTGCAGCCCGCCGGCCAGCAGCAAGGCCGGCAGGGTGGCGCCCACCTCGGGCAGGAAGTTCGCCAGCAGGTGGTACACCGCGACGCCACAGAACCAGGCGGCCAGGGTGTCCCAACGCAGTGCGCGGCGCGGCGCCAGCTCCTCGCGACGGCGGCGCAGCACGAAGTGGTCCACCAGCACCACGCCGAACAGTGGCGCGAACACCGAGCCAATCAGCAGCAGGAAGTTCTGGTACTCGGCCAGCGGCGCGAACCAGGCGATCAAGGTGCACGACGCGCCGATGGCCAGGGCCAGGCGTTCCACCTTCACCGGCACCAGGATGCCGCTGGAAACCGCCGCCGAGTGGATGTCGGCGAAGGCGTTCTCCGACTCGTCCAGCAGGATCAGCAACAGCGGGATACCCAGCCCGGCGCCAGCCAGCGCCAGCAGCAATGCGTTGACCTCACCGCTCGGCGCGAAGGCCAGGGTGTAGGCGACGCCCAGGCTCATCAGCCAGAAGTTGCCGAGGAAGAAGCCCACCGCAGTGCCGCCGAACACGCTGCGCGCGCACTTGCCGAAGCGCGAGTAGTCGGCGATCAGCGGCAGCCAGGACAGCGGCATGGCGATGGCGATGTCGAAGCCCAGGGCGAAGGGCAGCGAGCCGTCGCCGCCACGAGCCCAGATCGCGCCCAGGTCGGCCTTGTCGAACAGGTTCCAGGTCAGCCAGACGCAGGCGCCCAGCAGCAGCCAGATGCCCCACTTGCGCAGCACGCGACGCACGAAGGTGAGCGGGCCGGTCACCGCCAGCAGGGTCGCCAGCGCACCGAAGAACAGGGTCCATAGTGCCGGCGAGGCCAGCGCGCTGCCTTCGCCCCAGGCGCGGGTGGCCAGCAGGCTCGCGGCGTCACGCATGACGATGATCTCGAACGCGCCCCAGCCCACCAGTTGCAGGAGGTTGAGCAGCGCCGGCAGCACCGCGCCGCGCTTGCCCAGGGCCAGGCCGAGGGTGCCCATGGCCGAGAGGCCGGTGTCGCTGCCGATCACCGCCGCGGCGCCGAGCAGCAGCACGCCGACGGCTGTGCCGCAGGCGATGGCCGCCAGCGCCCCGGCCAGGCCGAGCCCCGGCGCCAGCAGCGCACCCAGCTGCAGCACCATCAGGCCGACGCCGAGGGAGAACCAGAGGGAGAACAGGTCGCGCGCGCCGAAAACGCGCTGGCCGGCGGGAACCGGCAGGGACGGCGAGTAGCTGGGGGTGGTCACGTTGAAGGCCCTGGAGAGTGGACGAAGAAGGCCCGGCGCAGTGCGCCGGGCCCGTGGGTGCAGCCACGAGGTCGGTCAGACCTGCTTGTAGATCACCGAGCCTTCGTCCTTGAAGCGCGCCGCCTGCTCCTGGAAGCCCGCCTCGATGGCCTGGCTCTCCTCGGAGAGGCCATTTTCCTTGGCGTAGTCGCGCACTTCCTGGGTGATCTTCATGGAACAGAACTTCGGCCCGCACATGGAGCAGAAGTGCGCCACCTTGGCCGAGTCCTTCGGCAGGGTCTCGTCATGGAAGGCGCGAGCGGTGTCGGGGTCGAGGCCGAGGTTGAACTGGTCCTCCCAACGGAATTCGAAGCGCGCCTTGGACAGGGCGTTGTCGCGGATCTGCGCGCCCGGGTGGCCTTTGGCAAGGTCGGCAGCGTGGGCGGCGATCTTGTAGGTGATGATCCCGGTCTTCACGTCATCCTTGTTCGGCAGGCCCAGGTGCTCCTTGGGCGTCACGTAGCAGAGCATGGCGCAGCCGAACCAGCCGATCATGGCGGCACCGATGCCGCTGGTGATGTGGTCGTAGCCGGGGGCGATGTCGGTGGTCAGCGGGCCCAAGGTGTAGAACGGCGCCTCGTCGCAGCACTCCAGCTGCTTGTCCATGTTCTCCTTGATCAGCTGCATGGGCACGTGGCCCGGGCCTTCGATCATGCACTGCACGTCGTGCTTCCAGGCGATCTTGGTCAGCTCGCCGAGGGTCTCCAGCTCACCGAACTGCGCAGCGTCGTTGGCGTCGGCGATGGAGCCCGGACGCAGGCCATCGCCCAGCGAGAAGCTGACGTCGTAGGCCTTCATGATTTCGCAGATTTCCTCGAAGTGGGTGTAGAGGAAGTTCTCCTGGTGATGCGCCAGGCACCACTTGGCCATGATCGAGCCGCCCCGCGAGACGATGCCGGTGACGCGCTTGGCGGTCAGTGGCACGTAGCGCAGCAGTACGCCGGCGTGGATGGTGAAGTAGTCGACGCCCTGTTCGGCCTGCTCGATCAGCGTGTCGCGGAACAGCTCCCAGGTCAGGTCCTCGGCGATGCCGCCGACCTTCTCCAGCGCCTGGTAGATCGGCACGGTGCCGATGGGCACCGGCGAGTTGCGAATGATCCACTCGCGGGTCTCGTGGATGTGCTTGCCGGTGGACAGGTCCATCACCGTGTCCGAGCCCCAGCGGATGCCCCAGGTCAGCTTGGCCACTTCTTCCTCGATGGAGGAGCCCAGGGCCGAGTTGCCGATGTTGCCGTTGATCTTCACCAGGAAGTTGCGGCCGATGATCATCGGCTCCAGCTCGGTGTGATTGATGTTGGCGGGGATGATGGCGCGGCCACGGGCGATCTCGTCACGCACGAACTCGGGGGTGATCACCGCAGGGATGCTGGCGCCGAAGCTGTGCCCGGCGTGCTGCTCCTTGAGCAGGCCGGCAGCGCGCGCCTCGGCCAGCTTCATGTTCTCGCGGATGGCGACGAACTCCATCTCCGGGGTGATGATCCCCTGGCGGGCGTAGTGCATCTGGCTGACGTTGCGCCCGGGCTTGGCCCGGCGCGGGTTGCGCACGTGGGCGAAGCGCATGGCGGTCAGCTCGGGGTTGGCCAGGCGCTCCTGGCCGAAGCTGGAGGACAGGCCGGCGAGCAGCTCGGTGTCGCCACGGTCCTCGATCCACTGCGAGCGGATGTCGGCCAGGCCCTTGCGCACGTCGATGGTCACGCTCGGATCGGTGTAGGGGCCGGAGGTGTCGTAGACCATCACCGGCGCGTTGATCTCGCCGCCGAAGGCGGTGGGGGTCACGTCCAGGCTGATCTCGCGCATCGGCACGCGGATGTCCGGGCGCGAACCCTGCACGTAGACTTTCTGCGAACGGGGGAAAGGCTGGATGGATTGCTGGTCGACCTGGGCGCTTTCGCTCAGGTTCGCTTGTTGTTTTGCAGTCATCGGCTAGCTCCTGGGTGATGTCGGAGCGAACCTGAGGGGCAGAGTGCACCGGGACCGGTGCCGAGAGGAACCTCCCAGGAATGCCGCAAGGCGCGGGAGGCGCATCTTGTTCCCTACGCAGGCCTTAACCTGATCAGGTTCAACGGGATCCGGAACTTTCCGATCTCAGCCTCCGATTCGAGGCACCCCGACAAGAACGGGGCCAGTCTAAACAAGCCCCTTCCACAAAACCAACCCCAAGGTCAGAAATAAATGACCAGCCCGTCCGAAACCGACGCACGGACCGCGTCACGCATTCATTGTTCCCGGCAAGCAACATAACGTGTTGCAAACTACACTGACCCCGCCATGGAGCCGTCTTGACCGCGTACCATGGCAGCCGTAGCCTTGCCCGACTCCACTGAATCTAGGATTGATCATGCTGCGCAGACTCTCACTGGCTGTTGCCGTGGCCTCCGCTTTCGCGGGTAGCGCCTGGGCAGCAGAGGCCCCGCTGTCAGCCAAGACGGATCTCGTGACCGTCTACAAGGACGCCGTAGACAACAACGCCGATCTCGCCGCCGCGCGCGCCAACTTCGAGGCCGTGCGCGAGGCCGTGCCCCAGGCCCGGTCCGGCCTGCTGCCGCAGATCAATGGTGGTGCCACCGCCAACGACACCCGCACCAAGCTCGACGAGCCGTCGGCCACCAGCTCGCGCAGCGGCATCGCCTACCAGGCCAGCCTGAGTCAGCCGATCTTCCGCGCCGACCGCTGGTTCCAGCTGCAGGCTGCCGAGGCCAGCACCGAGCAGGCCTCCCTGGAATTCTCCGCGACCCAGCAGAACCTGATCCTGCAGACCGCCGAAGGCTACTTCGCCGTGCTCCGCGCCCAGGACAACCTGGCCTCCACCAAGGCCGAGGAAGCGGCGTTCAAGCGCCAGCTCGACCAGGCCAACGAGCGCTTCGATGTCGGCCTCTCCGACAAGACCGACGTGCTGGAAGCCCAGGCCGGCTTCGACACCGCCCGCGCCAACCGCATCATCGCCGAGCGCAACGTGGATGACGCCTTCCAGGCGCTGGTCACCCTGACCAACCGCGAATACGCCTCCATCGAAGGCATCCAGCACACCCTGCCGGTGGTCGTGCCCGCGCCGAACGACGCCAAGGCCTGGGTCGACACCGCCGCCCAGCAGAACCTCAACCTGCAGGCCAGCAACTACGCCGTCGACGCCGCCGAAGAGACCCTGCGCCAGCGCAAGGCCGGCCACGCGCCGACGCTGGACGCCGTCGCCCAGTACCAGAAAGGCGACAACGACAGCCTCGGCTTCACCAACAGCGGCGCCAGCCCCGTGCGCTACGGCAGCGATGTCGAGCAGCGCACCATCGGCCTGCAGCTGAACATCCCGATCTACAGCGGCGGCCTGACCAGCTCCCAGGTGCGCGAGTCCTACCAGCGCCTGAACCAGACCGAGCAGCAGCGTGAAAGCCTGCGTCGCCAGGTGGTGCAGAACACCCGCAACTACCACCGCGCGGTGAACACCGACGTGGAGCAGGTTAAGGCCCGCAAGCAGTCGATCATCTCCAACCAGAGCGCCCTGGAAGCCACCGAGATCGGCTACCAGGTCGGCACCCGCAACATCGTCGACGTGCTCGATGCCCAGCGCCAGCTTTACAGCTCCGTGCGCGACTACAACAACGCGCGCTACGACTACATCCTCGACAACCTGCGCCTGAAGCAGGCGGCCGGCACCCTCAGCCCGTCGGACCTGGAAGCCCTCGCCAGCTTCCTCAAGTCCGACTACGACCCGGACAAGGACTTCCTGCCCCCGGACCTGGCCAAGGCCGCGGAAGCCAGCCTGAAGAACAAGGCCAACTACTGAGTCATCACTGTCCCATGAAAAAGCCCGGCTCGTGCCGGGCTTTTTCATGGGCGATCTCGGCATGACCTGACGAACGCCATCCACACCCGCCGATTGGCGGCCCGCGACCGGTATCAGACCCTGATACCATGAACAGCAAACAGTGCGGCACCCTCGAAGCGATCTTCGCCCGCCCCACGGCCCGAACTCTGGAATGGGTCCGCATCGAATCGCTTTTTCTCGCCCTCGGCGCCCTATCCATCGAAGGCAACGGTTCCCGTGTGCGCTTCGAGCTGAACGGCGTGGTCGCCAGCTTCCACAGGCCGCACCCGGAGAAGGAAGCCAAGCCTTACCAGGTCCGCGACGCCCGCTTCTTTCTCGAGCAAGCAGGAGTGACTCCATGAACGTGATGAACTGCAACGGCTACTCCGCCCGCATCGAGTACAGCGACGAAGACGGCCTGTTCATCGGCCACATCGCCGGCATCCGCGATGTCGTGGGCTTTCATGGCGAGTCGGTCCAGGAGCTGCGCGCAGCCTTCCGCGAAGCCGTCGAGGACTACCTCGCCACTTGCGCGAAGCTCGGGCGCGAACCGCAGAAACCCTACTCGGGGAAACTCAGCCTGCGCATCGAGCCGGACGTCCACGCCAACATCGCGACCAAGGCCGCGCTGGCCGGCATGAGCATCAACCAGTGGATCGCCGACACGGTCAGGCGCGCCGCCCAGGGCTGATCAATCCCGATAATCCGGCGCCACCCGTTCCAGCAACCTCAACAGCGCCTGCCACGCCAGGTCCATCGCATCCGGGTCGGTCAGTTCCCCCTCCGCCACCGGCCGTGCGGGCTCGTTGAACTGGCGCTGGGTGTGCTCGCAGACCTCGTGGGGCGGCAGCAGCAGTTCGCCACCGGCCTGGGCCGCCACCTGGATGTCGCAGGCCTTCTCCAGGTAGTACATGCGCAGGAAGGCCTGGGCCGGCGTCTCGCCGACCGTGAGCAGGCCGTGGTTGCGCAGGATCATCACCGGCTTGTCGCCCAGGTCCGCCACCAGGCGCTTCTGTTCGTCGAGGTTGAGCGCCACGCCTTCGTAGTCGTGGTAGGCGACGCGGCCGTAGAACTCCATGGATATCTGGTTCACCGGCAGCAGCCCGGCCGGTTGTGCGGCCACCGCGCAACCGGCGCGGGTGTGGGTGTGCAGCACGCAGCGGGCATCCTCGCGTGCTACATGGATGGCACCGTGGATGACGAATCCCGCCGGGTTGACCTTGTAGCCCGTGGGCTCCACCGGCCGCCCCAGCAGGTCGATCTTCACCAGGTCGCTGGCGCGGATCTCGTCGAACATCAGCCCATAGGGATTGATCAGGAAATGGTGCTCCGGCCCCGGCAAGCGCACCGAGATGTGGGTGAAGATCAGGTCGGTCATGCGGAAATGGGCGATGAGCCTGTAGCAGGCTGCCAGCTCCTGGCGCAGGACACGCTCCTCTGCGGTGCAGGACGAAGGCGGAAGCGGGGCGTGCAGGGGCGTCATGGCGATCTCCGTGGGAACTGGCGCAGGTTCGGCCGCCAGCGATGGCGGCCTCGGGAATGCAGGCAAGTATCACGCCGACCTAGCGCACCGCCCAGGCATTGAAACGCTCTTCGAGTTCCTCGCCGTGATCGACCCAGAACTCCACATCCATCGGCAGGCTCGCCGCCAAGGCCTGCGGGGTCGCCGGTATCCAGCGGGCCTGCTCCGCGTCCAGCGCGGCTGCGGCATCCCGGTTGGTCGGCCCGTAGGGAATGCGCTGGATGTAGGCCAGCTGAGGCTCCTTGCGATTGGCGAAGGCGATCAGTCGCTCGGCCCGCTGCGCATGCCGGGAGCCCTTGATGATCGCCCAGTAGTCCATGCCGTAGAGGCTGCCCGGCAGGACCAGGTCGAGGTTGCGCCCCGCCCGATGAGCCGCCGCCACGCGTCCCGAATAGGACGAAGTCATCACCACGTCACCCGCTGCCAGCCATTGGGCGGGCTGGGCACCGGCCTCCCACCACTGGACCTGCGACTTGATCTGGTCGAGCTTGGCGAAGGCCCGGTCGACGCCACCCGGGCTGGCCAGCACCTTGTAGACCTCTCCCACCGGCACACCGTCGGCCAGCAGGGCGAACTCCAGGTTGTAGACCGCACGCTTGCGCAGCCCGCGCTTGCCGGGGAATTTCTCCAGGTCCCAGAAATCGGCCCAGGAGGTCGGCGGGGATGGCAGCCGGTCGGCGTCATAGGCCAGGGCGACACCCCACACCAGCGCGGCGGAACCACACTCCTGGGCGGCATCGTCGACCAGCCGGTCGCGCCCGCCGATACGCTGCCAGTCCAGGCGCTCGAACAGACCGCTCTCACAGCCCCGCACCAGATCGGGCCCTTCGATCTGCACCAGGTCCCAGTCGACGTGGCCGGTATCGGCCATCACGCGGATGCGCGCCATCTCGCCGTTGTATTCGCTCTGGATGATCGGCTTGCCGTCCTCGGCCGCGAAGGGTTTGAAGAAGGCCTCGTCCTGGGCCTTCTGGCCGTCACCTCCATAGCCGACCACCACCATGTCGGGGGCACCTTGAGCCGCGAGGGCATGCGCCAGCAGGGCGAAGAGGAGGACGAGGCGAGGCAGGCCGGTCGAGTGACGCGGAAAGTCGTGTCGCATGGTGTTTCTCCCATTGTTCTTGTTGTACGGGGATGGCCCGTCGAGGGGCAGGGATCACGCTAGATGCGCACCAGTAAAAAAACAAGTTGATTTTTTACCATGGATAAACAAGTAATGAATTCATAAGAACTCCAGCAACCCCGCGAGGATTGCCATGCACGCCTTTCCCCACCTGTTCGAACCCCTGCAGATCCGTGGCAAGCGCCTGAAGAACCGCATCATGTCCAGCGGGCACGACACCAGCCTGCCCACCGACAACCGGGTCAACGACGCCCTGGTCGCCTACCAGCGCACCCGCGCCGAAGGTGGCGTGGGCCTGATCGTGCTGCAGGTGGCGGGGGTTCATGACAGCGCCCGCTACACCTCGCACGTGCTGATGGCCACCGAGGACGCCTGCATCGCGGGCTATCGCGAACTGGCCGAAGCCTGCCATGCCCACGGCACCCTCGTGCTGTCGCAGCTGTTCCACCCTGGACGAGAGATCATGGAGACCGCCAGCGGCCTGCTGGCGGTGGCCTACGCCCCGTCCGTAACCCCGAACGAGCGCTTCCGCGTCATGCCCCGTGCGCTCGACCAGGGGATGATCGACGAGATAGTCGCAGGCTACGGCGCCGCCACCCGCCGGCTGCGCCAGGCCGGCCTCGACGGGGTGGAGGTGGTGGCCAGCCATGGCTACCTGCCGGCGCAGTTCCTCAACCCCCGGGTCAACCGCCGCGAGGACGGCTACAACGGCGACCTCGGGGCCCGCCTGCGCTTCCTTCGCGAGATCCTCGCGGCGGTGCGCCTGGCCGGGGGCGAGGACTTCATCGTCGGCCTGCGCATCTCCGCCGACGAGCGTGATCCCCAGGGCCTCAGCGAAGACGAGTCACTGCAGGCGGTACTCGCCCTGGAGCAGGAGCTCGACTACGTGCACCTGGTGGCCGGTACGTCCGCGTCCTTCGGCGGGGCCGTGCACATCGTCCCGCCCATGGCAGTGGAGCCGGCCTACCTCGCACCGACCGCTGGCGGATTCAAGGCGCGCCTGGGCATCCCGCTGTTCGTCACCGGGCGCATCAACCAGCCCCAGGAGGCGGAACGGATCATCGCCAGCGGCCAGGCCGACGTCTGCGGCATGACCCGGGCACTGATCTGCGACCCACTGATGCCGGAGAAGAGCGCCAGCGGCCGGGTGGATGACGTGCGCGCCTGCATCGCCTGCAACCAGGCCTGCATTGGCCATTTCCACAAGGGCTACCCGATCTCCTGCATCCAGCACCCGGAAACGGGCCGCGAGCTGCGCTACGGCCAGCCCCGCATGACCCGCAGGGCGCAGCGGATCATGGTGGTCGGCGGCGGCCCGGCAGGCATGAAGGCCGCTGCAGTCGCCGCGCAACGGGGCCATGAGGTGACCCTCTACGAAGCGAGCACGCAGCTCGGCGGCCAGGTGCTGTTGGCGCAACTGCTGCCCCGGCGCAGCGAGTTCGGCGGCGCGGCCACCAACCTGCAGCGGGAGATGGAGCTGGCTGGCGTGAAGGTGGTGCGCAGCACCCGCGTCGACCGCGCATTCGTGGAACGCGAGCGGCCTGACCAGGTGATCATCGCCACCGGCGCACGGCCCTACTGGCCGGATATCGAGCGCGACGGTGAACTGCAGGTGGTGGATGCCTGGCAGGTGTTGAAGGGGGAGGTGCAGGTCGGCCGCTCGGTGCTGGTGGCCGACTGGCGTTGCGACTGGATCGGCCCCGGCATCGCCGAGCGCCTGACCCGCCAGGGCCATTCGGTGAGGCTGGCGGTGAATGGCACCCATTGCGGTGAAAGCCTGCCGCTCTACGTGCGTGACCAGATGGCCGGAGAACTGCACCGCCTCGGGATTGCGATCACCCCTTACACGCGCCTCTACGGCCACGACGACAGCACGGTGTACATGCTGCATGCGGCCAGCGGCGAGCCGCTGCTGTTCGAGGACGTCGACACCCTGGTGCTGTGCCAGGGCCACCAGCCGCTGGACGAGCTTGGCGCAACGCTGGACGGCCTGGTGCCCTTCCAGCGCATCGGCGACTGCCTGGCCGCGCGCACGGTGGAAGAGGCGATATTCGAGGGGCTGCAGGCGGCCTGGGAAATCTAGGGCGCGAGGGGCACGCCGCTGCTTTACAATGCCGCGTTCGCGCGGGGCCAGCCCTCCGCCCAGCCCCAAGGACCGGAGGGATCATGAGCCCCAGCCTGCCGCCGCCCGGCACCGCCAATGCGCCCGAGAGCCAGTTCCTCGGCACGCGCATCCGCGCCTTGCGCAAACGTCGCGACATGACCCTCGCCGAGCTGGCCGAACAGAGCTCGCTGACCGCCGGCTACATCAGCCAGCTGGAACGCAACCTGGCCTACCCTTCGATCCCCGCACTGTTCAATATCGCCCGCAGCCTGGGCGTCACCATCCAGTGGTTCTTCGCCAGCGAAGCACCCACGGCCGAAGCGGACAAGGGCTATGTGGTACGCAAGAACAGCCGCATGAGCGTGCATTACGACGACGGCATCATCGACGAGCTGCTCAGCCCGCAGCCGAGCCGCTCGCTGGAAATCCTCCATTCCCGATTCCCTCCCGGCACCTACAGCGAAGAGAGCTACAGCCATGAAGGCGAGGAAGCCGGCTACGTACTCAGTGGCGAATTCGAGCTCTGGGTCGGTGAGCGGCATTTCCTGCTGGCCGAAGGCGACAGCTTCTCCTTCTCCAGCCAGGAACCCCACCGCTACGGCAACCCTGGCGACAGGGACACGCTGATCATCTGGATCATCACCCCGCCGACCTTCTGAGGCCCCGGGCTCACCCCAGCAGGCGGGCGAGCCCCGCAAGCAGGCGCTCCAGGGCCCCCTGGTTGGCCCGCAGCACCGCCAGCCCGGCGTCGTGCATGCGGGTTGCGGCAGCGCTGTCGCGCCACAGGCTGGCCACGGCGCTCTCAAGCGCTTCGGCGTCGGCCACTTCGACCAGGGCGCCGTTGTCGCGCAACTGCGCGGCGATATCGAGGAAATTGAACAGGTGCGGGCCGCTGAGCACCGGCTTGCCCAGCGCGGCCGGCTCCAGCAGGTTGTGCCCGCCGTTGGGCACCAGGCTGCCGCCGACGAAGGCGATGTCGGCCAGGGCGAAGAGGAACAGCAGCTCGCCCATGGTGTCCCCGACCAGCACCGAGTCGCTCGCCGTCAGCGTCTCGCCGCTGGAACGGCGCACGGCGGAGAAGCCTTCACGGCGGCACAGCTCGAACACCGTGTTGAAGCGCTCCGGATGGCGCGGCACCAGGATCAGCAGCGCGTCGGGGCGCTCGGCCAGCAGTTGGCGGTGAGCCGCGAGGATGATCTCGTCCTCCCCCGCGTGGGTGCTGGCGGCGATCCAGACCGGGCGCCGCATGGCGCCCCACTGCTCACGCAGGGCCGCAGCACGGACGGGGAGCTCCGGGTCGATGCGCAGGTCGAACTTGATCGAGCCGGTCACCGCCACCGCCTCGGGACGGGCGCCCAGGCTGCGGAAGCGCTCGGCTTCGGCCTCGGTCTGCACCGCGAGCCAGCTCAGCTCGGCGAGCATGGGCGCGGTCAGCTTGTGGAAGCGTGCGTAGCCACGGGCGGAACGCTCGGACAGCCGCGCATTGGCCAGCACCACCGGCACGCCACGCCTGTGGCACTGGTGGATGTGGTTGGGCCACAGCTCGGTTTCCATGATCACCGCCAGCTTCGGTTTCAGCAGGCGCTGGAAGCGCGCCGCCGCCCAGGGCAGGTCATAGGGCAGGTAGCAGTGCTGCACCTGGTCGCCGAACATCGCGCGGATGCGCTCGGAGCCGGTGGGGGTCATGCAGGTGACGGTGATCGGTAACTGCGGGTGGCGTTCGCGCAGGGCGCGGATCATCGGCGCCGCGGCGATGCTCTCGCCCACGGATACCGCGTGGACCCAGATGCCGCCCGGTTGCAGGGGCGGCAGGCCGAAGGCGAAGCGCTCGGCGATGCGCCGGGCATAGGCCGGCGCGCGCCAGGCGCGCCAGGCCAGGCGCAGGGCGATGAGGGGCAGGCCGAGGTGGAACAGCAGGGTATAGAGGGTGCGATTCATGGGCGCGGAGCTTATCAGAGCGACGGCGCAGGATCAGCCGATCGCCTTGAGGTGCTCGGCGAAGCAGTCGGCCAGCCACAGCGCCGCCGGGCCCAGTGACTCGTCGCGGCGGCAGACCAGCTCCACCACCAAGGGCGGCGGCGTCCAGTCGCTGCTCAGTTCCACCAACTGGTTCTGGTAGGTCGGGTACTGCACCACATGGCGCGGCAACCAGGCCCAGCCGAGGTTGCGCATCAGCAGCTCGGCCATGGTGTAGAAGCTGTCGGTGCGCCAGATCGAGGGACTGAGCTGCTCGCCGCCGGGGTAGCGGCTGTCCTGCGGGGCCATCAGCAACTGGCGGTGGCGGGCCAGTTCGCGACGGTCGACATGTGCCACACCCGCCAGGGGATGACCGACGCCGCAGACCGTGACCATCTCGATGGTGCCCAGGCGCTGGCGCTCCAGCGCCTCGGGCATCTGCTCGTGGTGGAACAGCAGGCCCAGGTCGGCGCGGCGCTCCAGCAGCTTGCGCGCCACGTCACCCTGGGCGCCGCTGGCCAGTTGAACTTCCAGCAGGGGGAACGCCTTGGCCAGCGCTTCCAGGCTGTCGAGCACCGGTTGGTAGGGCATGGCCTCGTCCTGGGCCAGGCGCAGGCGCACCTCTTCACCGCGCACCAGCCCGAGCGCGCGCCCCTCCAGGCGCTGGCACTGGCGCAGGACCTCGCGGGCCTCCTCCAGGAGGGTGCCGCCGGCTGCAGTGAGGCGCGGCTGGCGGCCGCTGCTGCGCTCGAACAGCGTCACCCCGAGATCGGCCTCCAGCATGGCGATGGAGCTGCTGACCGCCGACTGCGCCCGGTTGAGCCGACGCGCCGCCGAGGAAAACGACTGGCCTTCGGCGACGCTGACGAACAGGCGGATCTGCTCAAGGTTCCACTGCATGACCTATCTCCATTACAGATGGGTAATCACTTTATCCCATCATCGCGGCGGCTAGAATCGGCAGCCGGAAAACCCAGGAGGCCACCATGACCGGCTATCTCTACCTCGCCATCGCCATCACCGCCGAAGTGATCGCCACCACCTCCATGAAAGCCCTCGACGGCTTCAGCAAACCCCTTCCGCTGCTGCTGGTGGTGGTCGGCTACAGCATTTCCTTCTGGATGCTCAGCCTGGTGGTCAAAAGCATCCCGGTGGGTATCGCCTATGCGATCTGGGCGGGCCTCGGCATCGTCCTGGTGAGCATCGCCGCGGTCTTCCTCTACCAGCAGAAGCTGGACATCCCGGCCATGCTCGGCATGGGCCTGATCGTCTCGGGCGTCGTGGTGATCCAGCTGTTCTCCGGCAGCACCGGCCACTGATCCACGTCAGCCCCGCCTCACGGCGCGCGTTATACTGCGCGCCGGTTTTCTTCGAGGCAGCTTCCATGTCCCAGGTTCTCAACACCGACGTCCTCATCGTGGGCGGCGGCGTCGCCGGCCTCTGGCTCGCGGCACGCCTGCGCAGCCAGGGCTTCGCCACCCTGCTGGTGGAGAACGCCAGCCTCGGCGGCGGGCAGAGCGTGAAGTCCCAGGGCATCATCCACGGTGGCGCCAAGTACGCCCTGCACGGCGCGCTGACCGGCGCCTCCGAAGCCATCGCCGACATGCCGCGCCGCTGGCGCGAGGCCCTGGCCGGCAACGGCGAGCTGGACCTGCGCCCGGTGCGCCTGCTGTCCGACGCCCACTACCTGTGGTCGCCCGGCTCCCTGGCCGGCAACATCACCAGCTTCTTCGCCAGCAAGGCGGTGCGCGGCCGCGTCGACCAGGTCAAGGGCGAGGCCCTGCCCCCGGCCCTGCAACACCCGAAATTCAAGGGCAAGGTCTATCGCCTCGCCGAACTGGTGCTGGACGTGCCGAGCCTGATCCAGCGCCTGGCCGAGCTCGCCGGCGACGGCCTGCTGGCCGGGCGCAGCATCGAACCGCTGCGCGAGGGGGATGAGCTCGTCGGCCTGGTGGTCGACGGTCGCAGCATCCGCGCCCAGCGCATCGTGCTCAGCGCCGGTGCCGGCAACGAGGCGCTGCTGCAGGCCCTCGGCATCCAGCAACCGGCCATGCAGCGCCGCCCGCTGCACATGGTGATGGTCAAGGCGCCCGGGCTGAAACCGCTCTACGCCCACTGCCTCGGCGGCGGGCCCAAGCCGCGCGTCACGGTCACGACCCATCCCGCCGCCGATGGCCAGTGGGTCTGGTACCTGGGGGGCGACATCGCCGAAGCCGATGGCGTGGCGCGCACCGAGGCGGAGCAGATCGCCGCGGCCGAGAAGGAGCTGCACGACCTGCTGCCCTGGATCGACCTGAGCGCCGCCCAATGGGCGACCCTTCGCGTCGACCGCGCCGAGCCGGTGCAGACCGGCCTGGCGCGCCCGGACAATGCCTTCCTCGCCGACCAGGGCCGCCTGCTGGTGGGCTGGCCGACCAAGCTGGCGCTGGCGCCCGACTTCGCCGACCGGGTGATCGCCGCCCTGGAGCGCGACGGACTACGGCCGACGCAGCCCGCCGCCCTGCCCGGGCTGCCGCGCCCGAGCCTGGCGCAACCGGTCTGGGAGGAACTGCTGTGATCCAGAGCAGCCTGCATCACCTGCACCGCCCCCTGGGCGATACCGGCCTGATCGTCTCGCCGCTGGGCCTGGGCACCGTCAAGCTGGGCCGCGACCAGGGCGTCAAATACCCCTCGGGCTTCACCATCCCCGATGACGACGAAGCCGGCCGCCTGATCGGCCTGGCCCATGAGCTGGGCATCAACCTGATCGACACCGCGCCAGCCTATGGGCGCAGCGAGGAGCGCCTCGGCCCGCTGCTGCGCGGCCGGCGCCAGGACTGGGTGATCGTCAGCAAGAGCGGCGAGGAGTTCGAAGCGGGCCGCTCCAGCCACGACTTCAGCCCGGCGCACACCCGCCGCTCGGTCGAGCGCAGCCTGAAGCGCCTGGAGACCGACTACATCGACCTGCTGCTGCTGCACTCCGATGGCGACGACCTGCGCATCCTCCGCGAGAGCGGCGCCTACGAGACACTCGCCGAGCTCAAGCGCGAGGGCAAGATCCGCGCCTTCGGCCTTTCCGGCAAGACCGTGGAAGGCGGCCTGCTGGCGCTGGAGCGCGGCGACTGCGCGATGGTCACCTACAACCTCGCCGAACAGGGCGAGAAGCCGGTGCTGGACTATGCTGCCAGTCACGCCAAGGGCATCCTGATCAAGAAGGGCCTGGCCAGCGGCCATGCCTGCACAGGGGCCGGCGTCGACCCGGTGAAAGCGAGCTTCGAGCTGATCTTCGGCCACCCCGGGGTCGGCAGCGCCATCATCGGAACCATCAATCCGCTGCACCTGTCCCATAATGTCGCGACGGCCGCCGAGGTGCTGCAAGGCCGTCCCTAGAGCGCCGCAACTGCGGCCGACCCCGACGCAAGAAGGAGCCGACATGCCGCGAATCCTGGCCCGTAAAGACCCGGGGGCCTTCAAGACCCTGCCCCTCCACGTCGAAGCCACCCCCGACGGCCTGACCTACCAGGCCCTTGGCCTGCCGCTTAACTTCACCCAGATGCTGGAACGCCGTCGACGCCCGGTGGAGGTCGCCGACAATCAGCGCTTCGCCGTCGAGCTGGCCAACCTGGGCGTCTCCGTGCGCCTGACCCTGGAGCTGCAGGGGCGCGAATACTGGGTGCTGGTGCGCCAGCGCCGTCTGGATCGCGGCGACACCGTGCTCAAGCTGATCTCCGGCTACGTACCGGCCCATGAACTCAACCTGCCGCTGCTCACCGCCATCCAGGAAGTGGCCGAGGAATGCCTGATCGAGACGCCGGACGGCTGGCTCGGCGGGCGCTTCGCCGACACCTGGCTGCCGACGCCCTACCAGCGCCAGTTGCACTACCGCGAAGCCAGCCACTTTCGCCTCAGCCCCCTGTCGGGCGCCGCACGCCCGGTGCAGACCGGCAGCCTGACGCTGCTGGAGCGCCCGCGTGCCTATGTGCACCTGCCCACCGCTTCGTTGCAGCTGGTCTACGACATGAGCCTGGAGCTGCCGCGCGATGCCCGCCAGGTGAGCTTCTTCCATGTAGACGAGAGCCTGCACGACGGCGAACTGGTTGCCGCCCTCGAACGTCGCCGCCCGGACATCTACCTGCTGCCCCGCGACCATGGCAAGCCCACCGGCGAGCTGCTGACCCTGCGTAACGGCGAGTTCAAGCCAGCCAGCACCCGGGGTGTCTGGCTTTCGGAAAGCTTCGCCGAACAGGACGGCTGGCTGGTGCGTGACGAACGCATCCGCTGGAAGGACTGGCTGGCCCGCGTGGGCACCGCCGAACGGAGCAGGCGCCTGGCCTGCTGAAGGTCCGAGGATCGAGCCCCGCGCTCGCCCGGGTGACGGCCCGTTCACCAGCCCCAACGCCGCATGCAGCGAGGGCGAGCGCCGTGATATGCCCTCAGGCGCCGCAAAAAAGAACCCCGCCGGAGCGGGGCCAATCGGGCACTACAACAGAATCACTTGAGCTCGCTGGAGCTCTTGCCCAGCAGGCGGCGGGCGACGATCAGCAACTGGATCTGCTGCGTCCCCTCGAAGATGTCGAGGATCTTCGAATCCCGCGCCCACTTCTCCAGCAGCTCGTCCTCGCCATACCCCAGCGCGCCGACCAGTTCCACGCACTTGAGCGTCACCTCGTTGGCCACGCGCCCGGCCTTGGCCTTGGCAATGGAGGCCTCCTTGGAGTTGGGCAGCTTGTTGTCCGCCATCCAGGCAGCCTTGAGGGTCAGCAGGCGCGCGGCCTCCCACTCGGCCTCCAGCCGGTAGAGGGTGGCTTCGGCGTGGGTCACGCGGAGCAACGGCTTGCGGTAGTCGAACGTGCAGCCGGCCTTCTTCAGCAGCTCACGGGTACGGTCCAGCGAAGCCTTGGCCACGCCGATGGCCATGCCGGCCACCAGCGGACGGGTGTTGTCGAAGGTTTCCATGACCCCGGCGAAACCCTTCTGTACATCGATCTCCGCGTTGCCCAGCAGGTTGGCCGCCGGCACCCGGCAATCGCTGAAGCTGATCGACGCCGTGTCGGATGCCTTGATGCCCAGCTTCTTCTCCAGGCGGGTGACGCTCATGCCCGGCGTGCCCTTCTCCACCACGAAGGACTTGATCGCCGCGCGGCCCAGGCTCTTGTCCAGGGTCGCCCAGACCACCACCGCATCGGCGCGCTCGCCGGAGGTGACGAAGATCTTCTCGCCGTTGAGCACGTAGTGGTCGCCATCCTTCACCGCCGTGGTGCGGATGGCGGCCGAGTCCGAACCGCAACCCGGCTCGGTGATGGCCATGGCCGCCCAGGTGCTGCCGAAGCGCTTGAGCTGCTCCTCGTTGGCCACCGCCGCGATGGCGGCGTTGCCCAGCCCCTGGCGCGGCATGCCCAGCAGCAGGCCGACATCGCCCCAGCAGAGCTCGATGACACCCAGCAGCGCCGAGAGATTGCCGCCGTTGCGCACGCCCTCCTCCGCCTGGCCGCTGCCGCGCTTGCTGGCGGACGTGGCGCCGACGGCGTCGGGGGAGCCGGCGTTCATGCCGTCCAGCAGGGCGGCGAGCAGGTCCAGCTCCTTGGGGTAGGCGTGCTCGGCCTTGTCGTACTTGCGGGAGATGGGGCGGAAGTAGTTGGCCGCCACCTGGTGCGCCTGGTTGGCCAGGCCACGGAATTTCTTCGGGGTTTCAAGGTTCATAGTCATCCCCTCAAAGGTGCAAGCCGCCGGCCATGATGGCCACGGCGCGGAGGTCGCGGTACCAGCGCTCGGCCGGGTGCTCCTTGGTGAAGCCATGGCCGCCCAGCAGCTGCACCGCGTCGGTGCCGATCTTCATCGCCTTCTCGGCGCACAGCAGGCGCGCCAGGTAGGCCTCGCGCTGGAAGGGCTCGCCACGCTCGGCCCGGGCGCAGGCGCGCCAGACCATCATGCGCATGGCATCCAGCTCGATGGCGATGTCCGAGACCATGAAGGCGACACCCTGGCGGTGGCTGATGGGCTCGCCGAAGGCGACGCGCTCGTTGCAGTAGGTGACGACGTAGTCCAGCGCCGCCTGGCCGGTGCCCAGGGCCAGGGCACACCAGGCGAGGGTGGTGAAATCGAGAAAGCGCGGGTAATCGAAGTCGGCGGCGGCCAGGCGGTTCTCCGTCGGTACCTTGACGCCCTTCAGCAGCACCCGCGCCGTCGAACAGGCCTTGAGCCCCATGGCGGGCTCGGCCTGGCGCTCCAGCCCCCTGGCGCCGCCCTCGACGAGGAACAGCGCCGGGCCATTCTCGGCCTCGGCGGCGACGATCAGCTGGCTGGCATTGAGCCCTTCGAGCACCAGGCATTTCTCACCGGTGAGCTGGTAGTGCTTGCCCTTGCGCCGCGCCTTGGTGGCCAGGCGGTGGGGGTCGGACAGCACGCCGGGCTCGCTGACGGCGATGGCCACCAGCGGCGGACGTTCCTCGCCGACGAAGGCCGGCAGCCAGCGCACCTGCTGCTCGGGCGAGGCCCAGCGGCGGATGCAGTTGGCGGCGGACAGCGGCACCAGCAACGAGGCGGCCAGGGACAGGTCGCCCTGGCCCAGCGCCTCGGCGATCAGCGCGTTGCTGACAGTGGTGCGCTCGCCAGCCATGCCGCCGTGCACCTCGCCGACGCCGTAGTGGGCGAGGCCCAGCTCCAGCGCCTGGTTGAGCAGGTCGGCGGGAATGGCACCGCGCGCATCGGCGTCGTGGGCAGCCGGGCGCAGCACCTCCAGGGCGAAGCCCTGGAGCATCTCCCGGATCATCTGCTGCTCGTCGCTCAGGGACAGGTCGAAGAGCGTATCCGGGTCGGCCTTGCGCGGCGTCTTGGCCGCCTTGCCGGACCGCTCGGCGACCATCTGGAAGCCGGCGCGGCTGCCGGTGTAGAGAAGCTTCTCGAAGGGCTTGCGCAGCTTGAGCCGGTCCGGCCAGTCGGCCTGGGCGACGCGGTTCAGCACGGACAGGGCGCGTCCCTGTGCATCGGTACTCATGGGCATCTCGCTCCACGCGGGGTGAGGATGCCGGGATGATGCGCGCCGGAAGGCAGCGCGCCTATGACCGACGGGACGCGGGCGAGTGGCACGACGGCCACCCGCCGGGACGAGGATCAGCGGCTGCGGATCTTCTCGACAATGGCGGTGGTGGAGCTGTTCTCCACCAGGCCGAGCACGCGCACTTCGCCGCCGTAGGCCTTGACGATGTCGGCGCCCACCACCTGCTCGATGCCGTAGTCGCCCCCCTTGACCAGGATGTCCGGCTTGACCTGGCCAAGCAGGCGCTCGGGGGTGTCTTCGCTGAAGCTCACCACCCAGTCGACGGCGCCGAGGCCGGCGAGCACCGCCATGCGCCGGTCCACCGAGTTGATCGGACGACCGGGCCCCTTGAGGCGGCTGACCGAGGCGTCGTCGTTGACCGCCAGCACCAGGCGATCACCCTGGGCGCGGGCCTGCTCGAGGTAGGTCACGTGGCCGGCATGGAGGATGTCGAAGCAGCCATTGGTGAAGACGATCTTCTCGCCGTGGGCGCGGGCGTCCTCGATGGCCAGCAGCAGCTGGTCGAGGCTCAGTACCCCACGTTCGGAGCCCTGCTCGCGCTGTACGGCGCGGCGCAGTTCGGGGGCGCTGATGGCGGCGGTGCCCAGCTTGCCGACCACGATGCCGGCGGCCAGGTTGGCCAGGGCCACGGCCTGGGGCAGCTCCTCGCCGGCAGCCAGGCTGGCGGCCAGGGTGGAGATCACGGTGTCGCCGGCGCCGGTGACGTCGAAGACCTCGCGGGCGCGGGCCGGCAGGTGCAGGGCGGGCTGGTCGGGGCGCAGCAGGGTCATGCCGTGTTCGCCACGGGTCACCAGCAGGGCGCCGAGGTCCAGTTCGCGCATCAGTTGCGCGCCCTTGGCGACCAGGTCGGCCTCGTCGGCACAGCGCCCGACTATGGTTTCGAATTCGTTGAGATTGGGGGTGATCAGGCTGGCACCGCGGTAGATGCCGAAGTCCTTGCCCTTGGGGTCGGCGAGCACCGGGATGCCCTTGCGCCGGGCGGCCTGGATCAACGCCTGGTGGTTCTTCAGCGCACCCTTGCCGTAGTCGGACAGCACCAGCACCTTGACCCCGGAGAGCAGGCGCTCGACCTCGACGGCCAGGGCCTCGGCGTCGGTCTCGAAGGGTTCTTCGAAATCCATGCGCAGCAACTGCTGGTGGCGGCTCATGACCCGCAGCTTGACGATGGTCGGCTGGGTGGCGATGCGCTGGAAGCGCGCGTCGACGCCAGCAGCGCCCAGGCTGGCGAGCAGGCTGGCGGCGGCCTCGTCTTCACCGGTCACCCCCACCAGGGCGGCGGGAGCACCCAGGGCCGCGATGTTCAGCGCCACGTTGGCGGCACCGCCCGGGCGGTCTTCGATCTGGTCGACACGCACCACGGGCACCGGCGCCTCGGGGGAGATGCGCGAGGTGCCGCCATGCCAGTAACGGTCGAGCATGACGTCGCCCACCACCAGAACGGGGGCCAGATCGAAACGGGGCATGGTGAGCTTCATGAAGACTCCAGAGCATGAAAAAACGGCGCGGATCATAACATAGCAGCTGACCCACCCCGTCGCCGGAGGCCGTCAATCGGAAAGGCGTCTCACCCAGAAAAGCTCGTGGCGGCGCACCGCCTTGCGGAAGAAGTCGTCCTCGCCGCTCTCCGGCCAGCGACGGGCGGCGAGCAGCCACTGGATGGTCCGGCGCAGGCGCTTCTTGAACGACAGCGGCACCTGCAGGTCATGCTGCATGGCCAGCGCCTGGGCCTTGTCCAGGCGCACCTGGTCGCACAACACGGGACTCCACAGGTGATCCGCCGGCAGCGGCTCGATGCAGGGTGGCAGGGCGATACCGCCACCGGCCGGGCCCATGGGCCAGCGGTCGTTGTCCACCAGATGGTTGGCATAGAGCAGTTGCACCGGAGGGGTCCAGCCGCTCTTGCGGATGGCCTGGTCGAGGGCGCGGCTGGCCTGGACGTGATCCGGATGCGGGTCGAGCTGCGGGTGCGGCACCACCACAACGTCGGGCTGCAGGCGGGCCAGCAGGGCCGCCAGGTCACCCACCAGGTTGTTCCAGGTCGGCGCGCCATCGAGATCGCCGGGCAGTGCCAGGGCATTGAAGCGGCGGACGCTGCGGATGTCCGCCTCCCCGGACTCCAGCGAGGCGAAGGGTTTGTCCGGCTCGGCCTCCATGGCTTCCAGGCGCAGGCAGTAGTAGCCCAGCTGCAGGCACCGGGTGGCCGGTACGCCGCCCCAGAGCGGCACCGCCAGGCTGCTCCAGCTGCGCAGGCGCCCCTTGAGGCGTGCAGCGGCAGCGGTGTCCAGCCCAAGGCGACGATAGACCTGGGCCTCGATCTCGCCCTGGGTCAGGGTGACGATGTGCACGTCGCTGCAACGGCTGTAGAGCCCGAAGGCCGCCAGCTCGGCATCGTCCGCATGAGGCGCGATGACCAGCACCTTCTTCCTGGCGTAATCGGGGTTGCTGAAGGCATGCAGCGTGGCGCTCGGCGCCAGCCGGCAGAAACGCCCGCGCAGGCGCAACGTGCCGGCGGCCAAGGCGGCCTGAGCCCCGGAGAGATTGATGTAGCGGCGCCCGTTCACGCCCCGCTCGAAGTCCTGGCGGTCGAGACCTTCGCCACATTCGACTAGCACATGGGGGTCGAGCAGGCGACCGAGCCAGCGGCTGCGGATCACCACTTCCAGCACCAGCGTCTCCGCGCCCTCGGGCCAGGCCGCACCGCCCGGGTCCAGGCGGCCGTCCACCAGGCCCACGGGCAGCGCCCGGGCACTGCCGGGGAAGCGGTACTGGTAGTCATCTCGCGGGGAATAGAAGAGGTGATCGGCGAACCAGGCCTCGTGGGCGATCCAGCCGAGCACGAGGAGAACGGGCGTGGTGCTCCAGGAGCCGAACCAGTCCAGCGCCATAAGCACCAGCAGGGCACCGAACATGAACAAACGCTTGTGGCGCCGATGACGGCGCAGGAGCAGCTGCTTGCGTGTTTCCATTCACTCACACCCGAAAGACGGGAACCTTGTTGCACCAACGATCCTTGTATTCCACATCTGCGCGCCCGAACGAATAGCGCAAGGCCTTGCCTCTGGCCCGGGCATCTTCCCAGGCGGCCTGCGTATTGACGAAGCTGAGGACGCTGCCGGGGCTGAAGTCCCGGCTTTGCGGATCGACGCCGCCGTTGATGTATTCGGCGCTGATCCATTCTGGAGATTCGACCCTGTACACCACCTGAACGGCGATGGGCGCTCCCTCCAGCAACAACAGGCTGCCGCTGAGGAATTCCCTCAGTAACCCGAACACCTCTTCCAGATGTCCTTTGCCGGGCACATCGAAGCCCCAGCGACGCTCGAACAGTTCGGTGTAGACGGCCGCCAGTTCGGCGGGAGCGAGTTCCGCGATCGGCTTCAGGGTGCCACCGGCCTCCTCCAGCAGGCGCAGCTCGCGGCGCTGGTTGTAGCGGAATTTCCTGGAGAATTCCTCAGGCTCACGGCACAGAGCCAGCGAGTCCTTCTGCAGGCGCAGCCCCTGCAGGCGGCTCTGGTTGGGTTCGCCCAGGTAGGCGCCGCGATGGCGCAAGACCGCTCCACTGTCCGGTCGCGCCGGCAGGAGCACCTCGGCATTGCCGAGATCGAAAAGATGGCGCTTGCCGGCACGCTTGAGCGCATCCCTCGACAAGGCGAGGTGCCGTCCCCAGGTGGGGACCGCGGCTACCGGCTCGTCACCTTCGAACCAGCCGAGGTAGCGCACAGGGATGCCGGCCATCGCGGACAGGCGCTCCACCACATCCGGGTGGGTCACCAGGCTGCCGCCGAAACGTGACCAGACGGCGGCATATTCGACGGCATTCAGTGGGCGCCAGCCACGTTCACGGCAGGCGCGTATCAGGTTCAGCACAGCCCGGTCCCTGGGTTTGGAAATCTCATCGTCATGCACATATCAGGCACAGGTACCGCTCAGCCGCGCTCCGCCACGTGGGCCTTGTCCTCGGCGAACTGGTTGGCGTGCAGGCGCGCGTAGTAGCCATCCAGGGCGATCAGCTCGGCGTGGTTGCCGCGCTCGACGATGCGCCCCTGGTCCATCACCAGGATCAGGTCGGCCTTCTCGATGGTGGACAGGCGGTGGGCGATGACCAGCGTGGTGCGGCCATCCATCACCCGGTCCAGCGCCTTCTGGATGTGCCGTTCGGACTCGTTGTCCAGCGCCGAGGTGGCTTCGTCCAGCACCAGCAGCGGCGCGTTCTTCAAAAGCGCCCGGGCGATGGCCAGGCGCTGGCGCTGGCCGCCGGACAACAGCACGCCGTTCTCACCGACCTCGGTGTCCAGGCCCTGGGGCAGCTTCTCGATGAACTCGCTGGCATAGGCGGCCTCGGCCGCCCGCTCGATGTCCGAGCGCGGCGCCCCGGCGAGGTCGCCGTAGGCGATGTTGTTGGCCACCGAGTCATTGAACAGGTTGACCTGCTGGGTCACCAGCGCGATGTGTCGGCGCAGGTTGCGCAGGCGGTAATCCTGGACCTCGACGCCGTCGAGGAGGATCTGCCCTTCGCTGTGCTGGTAGAAGCGCGGGATCAGGTTGGCGAGCGTCGACTTGCCACTTCCGGAGCGGCCCACCAGGGCAACCATCTGCCCCGGTTCGGCAGTGAAGCTGATGCCATCGAGCACGGACTTCTCGGTACCGGGGTAGCGGAAAGTCAGGTCGCGCACCTCCAGCCTGCCCACCACCCGCTCACGCTCGACGGTGCCGGTGTCGGTCTCCGGCACTTCGTCGAGCTGCTCGAAGATGCTCTCGGCACCCGCCACGCCCTTCTGCACCGTGGAGCTGACTTCCGACAACTGACGGATGGGCTTGGGCAGCATGCCGGCCACGGTGATGTAGGCGACCAGCTCGCCTGCCGAGGCATCACCACGCAGGAACAGCACGAGGAACATCAGCACCGCCATGGCGGAGAAGATCACCAGTTGCAGCATCGGCGTGTAGACGGCACCGGTCTTGGTCATGCGCAGCTGCTTGTCGGTATTGCTCTGGCTGGCGTCGAGAAAGCGCGCCTCCTCGTAGGGCTCGCCACCGAAGCTGCGCACCACGCGATAGCCCTGGATGGTTTCGGACGCCACGTGGGTGACATCCCCCATGGCCACCTGGATCTTCTTGCTCTGCTTGCGGAACTTGCGGCTGGCCGTGGTCACCATGAATGCGATCAGCGGCAGGATCGCCACCATCACCAGGGTCAAGCGCCAGTTCATCCACAACAGGTAGGCGAACAGGCAGACCACCGTCATCCCCTCGCGGATAACCACCTTGATGGCATCGGTCGCGGCCCCCGTCACCATGGTGACGTTGAAGGTGATACGCGAGATCAGGTGCCCCGAGTTGTGGTTGTCGAAATAACGGTTGGGCAGCACCAGCAGGTTATTGAACAGCGCCACCCGCAGGTCATGCACGAGCCCGAGGGAAACCTTGGCCAGGTAGTAGTTGCCGAGGAAGGAACCAACGCCCTGCCAGGCGGCGATCAGCACGATCAGCAGCGGCACCATCTGCAGCAGCTGCAGGTCACGCAGCACCGGCACATTGGGGAAGAGCACCACGCTCGGGTCATTCAGCCCATCGACGAAGTACTGCAGGATCGCACCCAGCATCGGCTGGGTCGTGGCGAAGATCACGAAGCCGACGATGCTCAGCACGAACTGCCAGATGTAAGGGCGGACGTAGCTCAGCAGCCGCAGGTAGATCTTCATGCTGGACGGCTGGGATTGCGTCGGATGTTGCTCGGTCATTCGCTCGGCCTGGGGGTGGCAGAAAAGGCGGAGAGCTTATCACAGCGCGGGCTGTGTCTTCGTGGGGGATGCTTTAAGATGGCCCCCTCTTAACCAGACAGGCCCAGGCCAATCGTGCCGTTCCCGAATACATTTTTCGTTGCGCCCGCCATCCGCGACCGGCTGGCGAATATTCTTGAATGCTGGTTGCTGCTGGGATTGTTGGTCCTATTGACAGGCCTGTTCTGGACCAAAGGCGGCAGTCAGTACACCAAGCTGTTCTACGGACTATTCGCTGTGCCTGCGCTACTGAGCATCCTTGTGGCGCCTCATACCGCTGCCAGGCTCCTCAGGGAGCCGACCATGTGGGTCTTCCCTCTATTGTGTCTGTGGTTGTTGACGAGCCTTTACTGGAGCACCAGCGACGATGACATCTCCGGCTTGGGCAAACGCCCCTTTTACGTTCTATTGCTGTTCGTAGGCTGCGCCTTCCTGGCGCAACGAGATGAGCTTCGCTTCTGGAACGCCTTACACTTGAGCGCTGCCCTGGGCGCCCTGGCTGCCTTGGTGTGTCTGGTGCAGTTTTTCACAACCCATCTACCCACACAGCGCTTGGTCGGCACCGGTGCGCTCAGCAACCCCCTGCTGACTTCCCACGTATTGGGTTTCCTCTGCACGTTCTGGCTCTCGTCCTGGCTGGTCTGCAGCGAAAGACACAATTGGGTTCCTGTACTCATGTTCGCGCCGCTCTTCGCCGCGCTGATAGCAACCGGATCCCGCACCCCTATGCTCGGCCTCACTGCGGTGACATTGTTCATGCTCGTACGCGCACCCAAAGGAGCTTCGCTGGTACTCGCCTTCGGTGCGCTGGGAGCACTGGTCAGCGTTCTACTCTACCCTGACATCCTGCTTCAGCGCGGACTGTCGTTCCGCCCAGAGCTGTGGATGGATGCACTGCGCCAGGCAAGTGAGCATCCTATCCTCGGCTACGGTTATGACACTCGATTTGCCTTCGACATTCCTGCTGCCGGTGGAGTACTCAGCGATCCTCACAACGTGGAGCTAGCCGTTCTCCTTGAACTTGGAGCCGTGGGGCTTTGCCTGTGGTTCGCGATGTATGGATGCATTTTCCAGAGGTGCTTCGTGCATCGCCATCAGCAGAAGATCAAGGTGGCTTCAGCGTTGGTCATCTACGGCCTGGCAGCAGGTATGACGGAGGGAAGCAGTTTCCTTTCCCGGCCCAATGAAAGCTGGTTCATCATCTGGATTCCTCTTGCCATCACGGTCGCGCTCACAATTAGAAAGGACCGATCGATAACAGCATGAAAACGATCAGCGAAACGGAACTACAGGCCCTTCTTCTGGAGGCAACTCCCATTGAGTCAGATGGACTGGGCCTGAAGGTTGCACGACTCAAGGATGGCAGTTTCCTTAAACTCTACCGGCGCAAACGCATTATCTCCTCGGCGCTTCTCTCTCCGCCGGCAAAGCGCTTCGCACAAAACGCAACCAAACTCCAAAGTCTGGACATCGCGGCACCCGATATCGAGGATCTGCTATCGATCCCGTCCCTCAACCTGAACGGTGTCCGCTATATCCCCCTACCGGGGGACACATTGAGGAGTAGATGGGAAGGCGCCCAGGATGCGCAGATAGCAGAGGAAGTGCAACGCTTCGGCGCCTTCCTAGCGCGACTGCACAATTCAGGGGTCTACTTCCGTTCTCTGCATCTCGGCAATGTGATCCTGCTACCCGATGGCCGTTTTGGACTGATCGACCTCTCGGACATGTGGATCAGCAGGAAAGCACTCTCGCGGCAGAGGCGCGCGCGCAATCTCAAGCATATCCTCCGCTACCCGGAGGACATACGCTGGCTGGCAGTTGAGCACAGGGACGATTGGGTTCGAGGCTACGCGTCAGCCAGCAGCGATACAGAAGCGGCACGGTTCGCCGAGAACTTGGTCAGATTCGGCGCCTAGGTCGGCTGAATGCCAGGCGCCCTATGGCTCGCAGAGTCTTGGCGTTCCAGTGACGCAAGGGCAATTGCGCCAGCAGCTCCTTGGCCAGCGACTTGTCATCCACAGCGCACTTCAGCAGCATCGAGTTGCGAAAGCGCGCGCAAACCAGAGGGTGCGCTGGGTGATCGCGAAAATGATCGTAGGTAGCCAAGACTGCCTCGATCATGAATCGCCGGTTCTTGTAGGTGTTGGTCTGATGGACACGGTAATACGCCAGCACGTCGGGCAGCACATCGATGAAGTATCCGGCGCGGGTGATCTTCAACTCAATCAGGAGGTCCTCAAGTTTGACGTTCGGATCGAATCCGCCCACGAGTTCCAGCGCCTCGCGACGGAACAATAGCGTGGGCGCCGGGGCGCCATCCTTGTTAGCAAGGAATATGTCGTCGAAGTCCAGCCGCCGGAACTCCCGGCGTTTATCACGGCGCGTAAGAGGCTCTCCGCTCGCGTCGACATGGATGATTCCCCCTGCGCAGATGCCGACTTCCGGCTTGCCCTGGAGATAGGCCACTTGCTTCTCAATGCGCTGGGGCAGCATGACATCGTCGGAGCCGAAGGGCGCGATCAGGCTGCCCCTGGACCTGGCGATGCAGTCATTGAGCGTCGGCGCCAGTCCCTTGTTCTCCTGCTCTCGAAAATCGAAGCCATGCCTGCGTTGCAAAGCACGCAGTTTCTCGACGCTACCATCATGCGAACCGTCGTCTACCACGAGCAACTCGATACTCGGATAGGACTGGGCTAGCACGCTTTCTATACAGGCCTCGATGTACGGCGCATGGTTGTATGACGAGATGATCACACTGACCAACGGACTCGACTCGCACTTAGTCATCGTCATTCCAAATCTCACCAAGTAGCGCCAGGTAGTGGCTACGGAAGTCGTCGATATCGTGCTCACGACAGAGGTAGCTGTACGCTCGCTCGCCCTCCGCTTCTCGAGTTGCTGTAGGAGCGGAAAAGACCGCATTCATGTGTTCGGCAAGAACGTCAATCTGACCAGGCGAATAGAGCCGTGCCTGCGCGCCCTCAAGCAGCGGCCGCATGCTAGGGATATCGGTACCTATGATTGGCAGTCGACCGCTCATCGCCTCCAGAAGCGCCAGCGGCAGCCCTTCGCTTCGCGAGGGCATGACAAACGCATCGAATGCCCTGATGTACTGCAGTGCATCATCACGCGCGCCGAGGAGCAGCACTCGCCCTTCCAATTGGTACCCCCGTATGGCAGCTTCGAGCACTGGCCGCTCTCGTCCTTCACCAATTATCGCGACGCAAGCTCCAGGGAGGTGAGGGGCAAGTTTGGCGAATGCAGCGATGAGATCCACATGCCCCTTCACAGGGACCAGGCGGCCAATGCTTCCGAACACGAATCCAGCCCGGGGCATCCCCAGAAGCTGACGCGCCTCTTCACGCTCGCGCTGCAACTTCTCAGCACGGGGAATATCAATGGCGTTATTGATACAGAGGGTGTTTGTCGGCGTGAAGGCGCTATCGAGCGCCAACAAATACGAACGAACGGCCTGGGAAACCGCCACATAGCAGCAATTGGGTTTCGCTATATGCCTGAAGAGCCATTGTCTAGAGGGCCGGTCATAGTCGCCAATCCCGTGTACGACGCCAATGCACAACTTCAGCTTTAGTAATAAATTCACCCACAGTATCAAGCTCAAGGGCTTGAAGCGGTGGGCGATGATCACGTCATAACCTTCATTGCGAATGTGCCGAAACAACCGCCATAGGACCACAAGGCGCACCCCCCCCATCTGGTGGCGCGCAAAGTCAAAGTAGTGGGTCTTCTCGGCGCCACTCACTGCCTGCCCTGCCGCCGGCCGGCCCGACAGAAAAGCGGTCGTTACCTCGAAACGCTCGACCGGGAGTGACTTGATGATCTGTTCCGCAAGATCGGAAGCGTTCACGTTGTAATAGTTCTGCAGTTGCAGAACCTTAAGGCGATTCTGACTCACCTGATCCTTCCATATCCCACACAGCTTGATGATGCTCACCGCGCCGAAAACAGACACATCCTATATATGATCCCTGAAGAGAAATCAGCGCAGCGAGACCTGCTACGCATTGCGCTGCCGTGAACCTGCCTCAGCGTAACGGCCCCAGAACTAGAACGCTCTGTCGCTTGGCGTTGCTGAACTGCGCCAGGACCGACTTCCCGTTTGCGGACAACCATTGCTCAAGCCAGGGCTCATCCGGCCTAGCTTCAATCACAAGGTAGGCGAACTTTCCAGCCCCGGCCCCCTCCAGTACCGCCTTCTGCTCGAATTCCTTCAGCTCGTATCCCCGCCCTGCGTAGTAGCCGATACGTGGATCCGAGTAATAAATGGATGCGCCCGGGTCTACGTGCTCGGCCACCCAGTGGCCGGCATCGACGTAGTGGGTCTTCTTTGCCGACAGGGAAATCACGTTGGCCAGCATCATCAATACGGCAACTGCTGCCAGAGCCTTGCCCGCCCTGGGGAAGCGCTGTGCGAACGCATACACACCAGCAACCACCAACGGTACCGCTAACCAATCGAGGAAACTGGCATAGCGCGAGTTGATGAACAGCTGCTGAACGAAGAAGAACATCAGCACCAGCAGGTAGCACAGCCAGGTCCAGGCAAAGAGATCGAAGGAACCCAGGCTGGCCCTTGCTCCGCGCCACCCCGTCCGAGTCAGGAAGGGTATGACGAACGGCCCGAGGAGCTTGGCAAACATCAGCAGAGTGACGCCCAGCATACCGAACACCAATATCTTGCCGGCATCGTCCGCCGAGTACTTCATCAGCACCGTGCTACCGAGACGATCGCTGACGGCGTTGAATTTGGAGAACACCTGCTGCGGATCGACCATCGACAGGAAGTTCTCGATGCGGTCCAGATGCAGCACGCTACCCAGCAGTAGCGCCACGACGATAGCGGCGCAAAGCGGCAGCAGCACCAGTTGAGTCATACGCCCCCAACCCTCGCGGGTGCGCAGGCCGGGCGCCAGCCAGAGAACCAGGGCCGGCATCAGCAAAACCGCCTCGAAGCGGAACAGCGCCGCGAGCCCGATGGAACCCTGGATACCCAGCGCACCCAGCCACCCGCCACGATCCCGCCAACGCAAGGCGCACCAGAGCGTCAATACGCTGAAGAACCAGAAACCGAATTCACGCAGGATTTCGCCACGGAAAGCATTGAACGCCGGCATCGCCAGCACGACCACACAGGCCCAGAACCCCGAGCCTGGTAGACGGCGGACGACTATGCCTACCATCAGGGCGCAAGCTCCGGCCATGAACAGGGCGCACCAGAGAAAGGCGGCGGTTTCCAGCCCGATACCGGTGACGGCATGACTTGTCCCGATGAGCACGGAGAACCAGGGCCAGTCGAAGCGGCTAAATGCGCCAGTCAGGCCCTGATCGAGGAAATGCTGGGATACATCGAGATAGAAAGCTGCGTCTTTACCAACCACGGGCTGGAAGTGCATGGCCAGCCCGGACAGCAGCAGACTTATAACGAAAGTCCACTGCATTGCGGATAGGCGTTTCAACTGGAGCATGATTCCTTGCATATCCTCTCCCAAGGATCGAAATCGGCGCCCTGCCGATGCAGTGCAGGCCTTACGGCTCAGCCGCGGAACAGCAGGCGCAACGCCTTGCGGGTATAGGAAAATTTCAGCAGTACGCGAAGATCGGTACGTAACGCTTCCAGGTAGTAGTGACGAGCCCCCGACTTGTCCCCGGCAAGCATGCAAGTCCGAAACAACGAAAGGCAGCGCTGTGCCTTGTAACGGAGTCGCAGCTCTTCGCCCACCTCGGGCAGTCCATCGAACACCTCATCCACCAGTTTCAAGTCCACCTTCCGTGCCGCCTCCGCACTATGCCGCAGGCTGCCGGGGTGCTTGTGGATGCGCGCGAGGGAAAAATCCAGGCGCCGTACCGGGCCATGAGCCAGGGTGTAGGCGAACACGGGGATATCTTCGCTATGACGCAGGTGCTCCGGATAGGGACGCTGGAGCAGAAGGTCACGCCGGAACACGCACGCGCCGTGACTGATGGCGACGGTCTTGTCCAGCAGGTAGGCAGACAGCCGCTCGGCGACACCTTCAGGAACCTGCGAGGCAGGGTGTTCGCGCTCACGACCATCAGGCTGTACCGCGACATGGCCGGCCAGCCACAACCCAATGCTGGGCTCGGCACGCAACTGCTCGCACAGGCGGGGCAGCATGCCGGGTACCAACTCATCATCGGCGTCCAACAGCAGGATGTAGTGCCCACCCGCGAGGCGTACACCGTGGTTACGCGCAGCGGAGGGGCCTGCGTTTTCCTGCCGTACACCTTGGAAGCGCTCGCCATAGCGAGCGGCCAGCGTTTCGAATACAACCGGAGTGTCATCGCTGGAACCATCGTCGATGACCCAGAGTTCCACATCAGCGTCGGCCTGCGAGAGCACCGATTCGACCGCTCGCGGCAACACCCTGGCGTAGTTGTATGCCGGGATGATGACGCTGAGCAGCGGATTAACCGACATTGTCATACCAGTCCACGCCATCCTTGACGACCAATACATCCTCCATGATCAGGTACTGCAGGTCCGAGCCGTAGAACATGTTCAGCGCGTCGGTGGGCGAGCAGATCATCGGCTCGCCACGACGGTTGAGGGAGGTGTTCAGGGAGACGCCGTTACCGGTCAGTTTCTCCAGTTCGAGCATCAGGTCGTACCAGCGCGGGTTGTGGCGGCGCTCCAGGACCTGGGCGCGGGAGGTGCCGTCCTCGTGCACGACTTCGGAAACGCGCTCCTTCCACTCGTCGTTGACCTCGAAGGTGAAGGTCATGAACGGACTCGGGTGGTCCACCTTGAGCATCTTCGGCGCCACGGTGTCGAGCATCGACGGGCAGAAGGGCCTCCAGCGCTCACGGAACTTGATCTGCTCGTTGATGCGGTCGGCGACGCCGGGGATGCTCGGGCAACCGATGATGGAGCGGCCACCCAGGGCGCGCGGACCGAACTCCATGCGGCCCTGGAACCAGGCCACCGGATTGCCGGCGACCATGATGCTGGCGATGCGCTGCGGGGTGTTCTCGATGCGTTTGAACACCGGTTTGTTCGGGTGTTTGGCGCAGGCGGCGATGACGTCCTCGTTGGAGAACGACGGGCCGAGGTAGACGTGCTCCATCTTCTCCACCGGCACGCCGCGCTTGTGCGAGATGTAGGCGGCGGCGCCGACGGCGGTGCCGGCGTCACCGGAAGCGGGCTGCACGAACAGCTCCTTCACGTCCGGGCGGGCGATGATCTTCTGGTTCAGCTTGACGTTCAGTGCGCAGCCACCAGCGAAGGCGATCTTGCCGGTCTCGCGCAGGATGTCGCCGAGGTAGTACTCCATCATCTCCAGCGCCAGCTTCTCGAACAGCGCCTGCATGCTGGCGGCGTAGTGGATGTAAGGGTCGTCGGCGATGTCGCCCTGGCGCTTCGGGCCGAGCCACTCGATCAGCTTGGGCGAGAAGTAGTAGCCCTTGCCGTTTTCCTTGTAGCGGCGGAAGCCGATGACGTTGGCGTATTCGGTGTTGATCACCAGCTCGCCGTTCTCGAACTTGGCCAGGCGCGAGAAATCGTACTTGGCGGCGTCACCATAGGGCGCCATGCCCATGACCTTGAACTCACCGTCGAGCATCTCGAAGCCAAGGTACTCGGTGATTGCGCCATAGAGGCCGCCGAGGGAGTCCGGGTCGAAGAACTCCTTGATCTTGTGGATCTTGCCGTTCTCGCCCCAGCCGAAGAAGGTGGTGGCGTACTCGCCCTTGCCGTCGATCCCGAGGATGGCGGTCTTTTCCTTGAAGCCGGAGCAGTGGTAAGCGCTGGAGGCGTGGGCCAGGTGGTGTTCCACCGGCTCGATCTTCACCTTCTTGGCGTCGAAACCCAGTTGCTCCAGGCACCAGACGATCTTATTGCGGTAGCGCTTGTAGCGACGGTTGCCCATGAGGATCGCGTCCAGAGCGCGATCCGGTGCGTACCAGTAGCGCTTGGCGTACTGCCAGCGGGCCTTGCCGAAGAGGCTGATGGGCGCGAAGGGGATGGCCACAACATCGACGTCGGAAGGCTTGATACCGGCCTGCTCCAGGCAGAACTTGGCCGATTCGTAGGGCATGCGGTTCTTCGCGTGCTTGTCGCGCACGAAGCGCTCTTCTTCGGCGGCCGCGATCAGCTTGCCGTCGATGTAGAGCGCAGCGGACGGATCATGGCTGAGGGCGCCGGAAAGGCCGAGAATCGTCAGTGCCACAGTGTTATGCCTCTTCAAAGCAGCTGGAAGCACGGAGCGGGAAGCGCGAGCTTGCAGCGGTCATGGGGTTCACGCCCCGTAGGGCTCTTTCTTCCAGCTTCAAGCTCACGACTTCAAGCTGTCTTGGGTAAACGTCGGTCCAGCAACTGGTACAACGCCGAGTCGGCAGGCCAGTTGCGCAGGAAGCGGGCGCGATCACGGGCATAGGCCTTGGCGAAGCTGCGCTCGCTGCGGTGCTGCTGCACCGCGTCGAGATCGATGAGGCACCAGGCGCCGTCCTGCCAGAACAGGTTGTGTCCCTTGAGATCGCCATGGCTGATGCGCTCGCGGATCAACGCGGCGAACAAGCGGTCCAGCGCCTGCAGATCGGACTCTGCCGGCAGGCCATTGCCCTGCGGATCGACCTGGGCGTCTCGAAAACGGGCGATTATATCGTGCCCGGACAGATATTCGGTAATCAGGTAGGCACGCCCCCGGAGCCAGCACCAGCGGCGCTCGACCATCGCCAGCGGGCGCGGCGTGGCGATGCCGAGGAAGGCCAGGCGATTGCCCTCCTTCCAGCTGTGCCAGGCGCGGCTCGGGCGCCAGAAGCGCTTGAGCCAATGCAGCGGGCCCTTGATGTTGTAGCGCTTGAGCAACATCGGCCGCCCATCGATTTCCACCTGCGCCACGGTGGCGGTGCCGCCACCCTTGAGCAGGCGACCGGCGGCGATGGCCGCATCGGGATCGGCCAGCACCGGCGCCAGGGCACCCAGCGAATCACGCCGGGCAGCGCGGAAGCCGAAGGCCGAGCCGATCACGCTGAACAAGCTGCAATCGCGCCCGACCTTGCCGAGGAAGTCACGCAGGCGCCAGCGGCGTACCCGGGCGATTTCCTTCTGCAGCATCTCCAGCGGCAGCGCGTGCTCGCCGTTGGCCAGCAGGTAATGCACCAGCAGTTCTTCGAGGAAGGGGTCGAGGCTCGCCGGCAACTGGGCGAAGAACACGCCGAGATTGGCCAGCACCTTGTCCCGCGCCAGGCACTGCCCGGGGGTCTCGCCGCGCACGCCGCCGCCATCGATCAATTGCAGCGAACCCTGGTGGCGGAGAATGTTGTCCAGGTGCAGGTCTTCCTGGACCAGGCCCTTGCCGTGCAGTTGGCCGACCAGCGCCAGGGCCTCGCCCAGCACGGCCTGCTGGCCATCGGAGAGCGGCGCCTCGGCTTCAACCGCGCGCCAGTCGTCCCACAGGCTGCGGGCGCCTTCCAGGTAATCGAACAGCAGCCAGCCGCCCTGCCCCGCCACGAAACCCTGGGCCAGCAGCGCCGGCGTCGGCAGGCCCTGCCCGGCGAGCAGCCGTGCACCGGTCAATTCGCGCTGGTAGTGACGCTCCGCCTTGGCGCCCACCATCAGCTTGGCGAGCACGTCGCGCCCCTGCCAGCGGGCACGCCCGACATAACGCTGCCCGGGCAGCACGCGGAACAGCTGGGTCAGCTCCAGGCCGCCCTCGGCATCCACGAGCAGCGGCAGGGTCGGCGCACGACCGGCGTCGGCGAGTTCAGCCAGCTTCAAGCGCGGCGCTCCTTGTTGCGACGGCGCGCACCGAGGCGCCGGACCCAGGTGTCGACATCGCTGCTGGAGTGCCCGGCGCCCAGGTAGGCCACCAGCAGCTCGCGCAGTTCGCTCTCGCCCCAGGGGTTGGCCCGGCGCACCAGCGGCTCGAGGTCCTTGACCCGGTCACGACGGCCCAGCAGCAGTGGCCGGGTCTTCTCCAGGTCGATCAGGCAGCTCTCGTAATGCCCGCCGATCTCGCGCAGGAAGATGTGCTTGGGGTAGAAGCAGCCATGCACCTGGCCGGCCGCATGCAGCCGGCGGGCAAGGGTGCCCACGGCGAGGATGATCGCCGCGCGCTGGTCCTCGCCCAGGGAGGGCCAGCGATCCAGCAGCTCGGCCAGCTCGGTCCAGCCGTCCAGTGCGCGCGTCAGCAGGATGGCCCGGCGCTCGCCGTGCACCTCCCGCTCGGCGAAGAACGCGGCGCGCAGGGCCGGGACGTCCAGCGCCTGGTAGCGCTGGATATTGCGGAATTCACGGGCGAAGGTCGGCTCGCCGAAGGGCCGCGCCAGGCTGCGGCTGAGGTAGTTGCTCTGCCGCTTGAGGTAGTAGGCGGCATCGCCCAGGTCGAGGCGGAACACGCTGCTCCAGCCTCCCCGGCCGGTGTTGGGGGCGTCCACGGCCTCGAGCTGCAGGTTCCACAGCGCCTCGAAACTGTCGAGACCATGGCGGGCCAGGATGTCCCGGTCGCTGGTGGCGATGAAGTCGCTCATTCGCGTCCCTCGAAGAAACCGATGATCTGCCTGATCCGTCGCTTGTCACTGACGTTCAGGCGCTGGCGCCCGCGGTACTGCAGGTAGAAGCGCAGGCGCTGGGTGCGGCTCAGCTGGTACTTGGCGACCTTGTCCAGGCAGGCCAGGTCCTTGACGATGCGGCGCCGCAGGAAGGGGCCGAACCAGAAGGCGCCGGTGGGGCAATCGATGAGGAACAGCTCGCCCTCGTCGTTGACCAGCAGGTTGCGCCACTTCAGGTCGTTGTGGGCGAAGTGGTGGTCGTGCATGGCTCGGGTGGCGCGGGCCAGCTGGCGGCTGACGCCATCGACCCAGGTCGCGTCATCCAGGCGGGCGTCGTCGCGCTGCGCCAGGGCCGCCATGTCGGAGGTGCGTTCCAGCTCGCGAGTGATCAGCGCGCCACGGTGGAAGCGGCCCAAGCGTCGCTCCAGGCCCCAGCCCACCACCGGCGCCGTGGGGATGCCCCACTTGCTGAAATTCTTGAGGTTCTGCCACTCGGCCTTGACCCGCGGCCGGCCGATCCAGCGGCGCAGGCCCTTGCCCGCGCCCCAGTAGCGCTTGACGTAGTAGCGGATGCCGGCGTGCTCGACCCGCAGCACCTCGGAGAGCGGGTCACCGGTGATCCAGTCCCCTTGCAGCGCGAACACCGCATCGAGATCGCCGAACAGCCGGGCGACATCGGCGTCGAGCCCGGGCGCCAGTTTCCAGTCACTCAATCTGCGGCTCCTTCCACGTACTTGCGCTGGTAGCGCGCCAGCAGGCGAGCGGCTTTCTGCTCCATCCAGGCCAGCAGGCCGATCTCGTCCCGCAGCACCTGGCGCAGGGGCTGCTGGAAGTAGACCTTGAGGAAGCGCAGCTTGTCGTGCCGGGTCAGGCCGATGTTCAGCGCGGAGAAGTACAGCGCCGCCAGGTCCTTGTCGCGCCAGCGGCGCGGCGTGCTCTCGCGCACCTGGGCGCGGTGCAGGTCGATCACCGAGAGACGGAAGTCCCCTGCCGTGACCGGCTTGTCGGTGTGCAGGAGGAAGTGGCAGATGTAGCAGTCGCGGTGGTTGACCCCGGCGCGGTGCATCTCGCGCACCATGCGCGCCACCTCGTCGATCAGGGCGCGCTTGAGCGCCGGGGCCGGCGGGTTCTGCACCCAGTCGAGGCTGAAGTCCTCGAGGCTGATGGTCGGCGCCAGCTCCTCGGTGATGATGAAGGAATGCTGCTGCGCGGGGTTGCTGCCACGCTCGCCGAAGGCCGCCGCGGTCATGGTCGGCACCCCGGCGCGATGCAGGCGCTGGATGGCCGCCCACTCCAGGCCGGCGCCCAGCACCGGCGCCTTGGCGGTGACCAGGTTCTTGAAGATCTCGCCCCAGCCGATGCCACGGTGGATCTTCACGAAGTAGCCGCGCCCGTCGACCTCGGTGCGCAGGGTGCGCCGGGCCTCCAGCTCGCGGAACACCTCGCCCTGCAGCTTCTCCACCTCGGCGAACGGGTCACGCCCGGCCCAGAGGTCCTTGAAGGGTTGTTCCAGCATCAGCTTCATGGCCGTGCCTGCAGGATCACGTCGGCCGCGCGCTGCGGCATGCTGTAGAGGTCCGCCGTGTCGGCGAAGGCCAGGCCGTTGCGGGCCCATTCGGTGCGGGCGTTATCGTCGTCGAGCATTTCGGCCAGCATGCGGTTCAGCTGCTCCTGTTCGAAGGGGCTCGGCACCACGCGGCCTGCCCTGGCCTCGTCGATGTAGTGGGCGTAGCCGCAGACGTCGGTCACCAGGACCGGCAACCCGGCGACCAGCGCCTCCAGCAGCACGGTCCCGGTGTTTTCGTTGTAGGCGGGGTGGATCAGCAGGTCGGCGCCCAGCAGGAAGCGCGGGATGTCGCTGCGCCCCTTGAGGATCTCGACCTGGTCGGAAATGCCCAGCGCCTTCATCTGCAGGATGAAGGGCTTGGGGTCGTCCTGGCCGATGACGATCAGCCGGGTACGCGTCTTCAGTGCCCTGGGCAGCGCGGCGAGTGCACGCAGGCTGCGGTCGAGGCCCTTGGTCTTGAAGCCGGAACCGATCTGCACCAGCAGCAACTGGTCGTCCGTCAGCCTGAATTCACGGCGGAACTCGGCGCGGATCTCGGCGGCGTTGGCCGGGGCACGGCGGTCGGCGGCGATGCCCGGCGGCAGCAGGTGGAAGCGCTCGGCCGGCGTGGCGTAGTGCTTCACGAACAAGGGCTGCTGCACCTCGGAGATCATCAGCACCTCGGTCTTCGACTCGGGGGCGAATACCGCGCGCTCGTAGTCGGAGAAGTGCTTGTAGCGACCCCACTTGCGATACAGGCCGTTGCGCAGGGTCTGCGCCTTGTCCTCGAAGCACGGATCGGCGGCGTAGTAGACGTCCAGGCCCGGCATCTTGTTGAAGCCGATCACCCGGTCCACCGGGCGCCTGGCCAGGTCGGCCTCGACCCAGGCGGTGAATTTCTCGTTGCGCTTGTGGTTGAACAGCGCCTTGACCGGCGCGATCAGCACCTCGAAGCCGTCCGGGATGTCGCCTTCCCAGATCATGGTGTAGACGCGGATGGCATGCCCACGGCGCTGGCAGTCCTGGGCGATGCGCATGAAGTCACGCTGCAGGCCACCGAACGGGAAGTACTTGTAGAGCACGAATGCCAGTTGCATCAGTGTGTGTCCTCGGTCAGCAGCAGGGCCTCCAGCTGGGTGGCCACGCGCTGCGGGTTCAGCCGGGTGAAGCACAGGGGCTGCTCGCGCTTGAGGTCGAAGCGTCGCTTGTCGTCCTCGGTCGGCTGGTAGGTGCAGGTCTTCTTCAGGCACGGCGCGCAAGGGAAGTCGCTGCCCAGGTGCACCTGCGAACGCCCATAGGCACCGGTGAAGCCGGGATTGGTCGGCCCGTAGAGCGACAAGGTCGGCACATCCAGCGCCGCCGCCAGGTGCCCCAGGCCGGTGTCGACCGCTACGCAGGCACGCGCGCCGGCCAGTACCTTGGCCATCCCCGCCAGTGACAATCTGGGGAGCACCGCGGCGTTTTCCAAGCCCTCGGCAATGCGCTCGGCCCGAGCCTTCTCATTCGGATTGCCCCAGGGCAGGCGCAGGTTCCAGCCGTGCTCGCAGACCCGCTCGGCGAGGTCGCGCCAGTAGGCTTCGGGCCAGTGCTTGGTATCCCAGGTGGTGCCGTGGAGGAACAGCAGGTAAGGCGCGCCACCTGGCGCATCGGCCAGTTGCGCACGGTTGAGGCCGTAATCGCCGGTGGTCGCAGGCAGCGGGTAGTCCAGCGCCTTGGCGAACAGCTGGCGTACGCGCTCGACGGCGTGCTGCCCCCAGGCCACCGAGTGGGCCTGGTCGTAGAAGCGGGCGGCGACGGGCTCGCGGGCGGATTCGCGGTCCAGCCCGGCCACCGGTGCCTTGGCGTAACGGGTCAGCCAGGCGCTCTTGAACAGCCCTTGTACGTCGATCACCAGGTCGTAGCGGGTCTCGCGCAGGCGCGCCTTGAAGCGCTTCCACTCGCCGCTGCGGATGGTCTGCACGATGTTCTTGCGCCAGCGGCGGATGGCAACCGGGATGACCTGTGCCACGGCTGGGTGCCAGGCGGGGATCTCGGCGAACCCCTCCTCCACCACCCAGTCGAACTGGATGCCGGGAATGGCACGGGCGGCATCGGTGAGCGCCGGCAGCGTGTGGATCACATCACCCAGGGACGAGGTCTTGACCAGCAAAACCCTCATTCAGCGACCTCGGCCGGGTCGGCCACCAGGCGCCCCAGGGCATCCATCACCGGACGCGGCTTGAGCTGGCGCAGGCAGTTGTAGTGGCCGAAGCGGCAGGTGCGGTCGAAGCAGGGGCTGCACTCCAGACCCAGGCGCACCACTTCGACCTGTTCCGCCAACGGCGGGGTGAACAGCGGCGAGGTGGAGCCATAGACGGCCACCAGGGGACGGTTGAGCGCGGCGGCCACGTGCATCAGGCCGGAGTCGTTGGAGACCACGGCACCGGAGCAGGACATCAGGTCGATGGCTTCGGCCAGGCTGGTCTGCCCGGCGAGGTTGATCACCTCTTCGCGCAGGCCCGGGATCAGGCGCATGCGGATGTCTTCGCCACCGGGGTGGTCGTTCTTCGAGCCGAACAGCCAGACCTGCCAGCCATCGCGCACCTTCAGCTCGGCGACCTTGGCGTAGTGCTCGGCCGGCCAGCGCTTGGCCTCGCCGAACTCGGCGCCGGGGCACAGGGCCAGGACGGGGCGATCGAGGCTCAGGCCGAACTTGGCCAATGCCGCGTCGCGGCTCGCCGGGTCGATCTCCAGGGTCGGTCGCGGGTAGGGCTGCGGCAAATCGGCACCGGGCTCGTAGGCCAGGGCCATGAAGCGCTCGATCATCAGCGGGTAGCGGGACTTGTCCAGCTTGCGGATGTCGTTGAGCAGGCCATAGCGCAGCTCGCCCTTCCAGCCCGTGCGCTTGGGAATCCCGGCGAAGAAGGGCACCAGCGCCGACTTCAGCGAGTTGGGCAGGAGGATCGCCTGGTCATAGCGACCGGCGAGGGATTTGCCGATGCGGCGGCGCGTGGCCAGCTCCAGCACGCCGTGGCCGAGCGGGAAGCTCAGGGCCTGGCGCACTTCGGGCATGCGCTCGAGGATGGGCCGGCTCCACTCGGGTGCCAGGACGTCGATCTGGCAGTCGCCATGGCGGGCCTTCAGGCACTGGAAGAGTGTCTGCGCCATCACCATGTCGCCCACCCAGGAGGGGCCAACGATCAGAATATTCATAAAGGCAGCTTCGGGGCCTCAAGCGACAAGCCGCAAGCGCCAAGCAGTACCCACTGCTTGCGGCTTGCGGCTTGCACTGTGCAGCCTTGTCTATTTATTTGACCAGGGTACGCCACTCGGCGTGCGCGGCGGTCTTGCCGGTCACCAGGTCGAAGTAGGCCTTCTGCAGCTTCTCGGTCACCGGGCCACGGCTGCCGATGCCGATCTTGCGACCGTCGACTTCGCGGATCGGGGTCACTTCGGCGGCGGTGCCGGTGAAGAAGGCCTCGTCGGCGATGTACACCTCGTCACGGGTGATGCGTTTCTCCACCAGCTTCAGGCCCTGCTCTTCGGCCAGGCGCAGCACGGTGTTGCGGGTGATGCCGTTGAGGCAGGCGGTCACCTCGGGGGTGTAGAGCACGCCGTCCTTGATGATGAAGATGTTCTCGCCGGAACCCTCGGCCACGTAGCCTTCAGGGTCCAGCATCAGGGCCTCGTCGGCGCCGCCGGAAATGGCTTCCTGCAGGGCCAGCATCGAGTTGATGTAGGCACCGTTGGACTTGGCCCGGGTCATGGAGATATTCACGTGGTGGCGGGTGAAGGAGCTGGTACGCACCTTGATGCCCTTCTGCAGCGCTTCCTCGCCCATGTACGCGCCCCAGTTCCAGGCGGCGACGATGACGTGGACCTTCAGGCCGGTGGCGCGCAGGCCCATGCCTTCGCTTCCGTAGAACACCATCGGGCGGATGTAGGCGCTTTCTAGGTTGTTCTCACGCACGGCGGCGCGGGTGGCCTCGTTGATCTCGTCCTTGGACCACGGGATCTGCATGTTCATGATGTGAGCGGAGTCGAACAGGCGGTCGGTGTGCGCCTGCAGGCGGAAGATCGCCGTGCCGTCGGGGGTGTTGTAGGCGCGCACGCCTTCGAACACGCCCATCCCGTAGTGCAGGGTATGGGTCAGCACGTGAGTGGTCGCTTCGCGCCACGGCACCAGTTCGCCGTCATACCAGATCACGCCATCACGATCGGCCATCGACATATTTGCCAGCTCCTCAAGGGTTCGATTGATTCAGCACGGCGAGTTAGCAGGCTGTTGAAAAACTAACTGCGTTGCCGCTACGGCGTTGAAAACGCCCTCAAAATGCTCATTTGCCACACGTAAACTGCGCTTTCCGGCCGTTTTCGCCTTGTATCGGCTGCCTCGTCTACGTTCTTCAACGGCCTGCTAGCTCAAGCCCAACTCGCGCCAGATCCGCATCACGCCTTGGCGCTCCGCGTGAAACTGGTCACCACTCACTACGCCCGGCTGCTTCTGCAACGCCTGCCGGTGGGCGGCGGAGCGGTAGGCCTTGTAGGCCTCCTGCAGCAGGCTGACCGCCTCACCGGACAGCAATCCGACCTGCTCGAGGCCGTCGAGAATGCGGATGTTATCGGTGTAGCGCACCAGCTCAGGGTGCTGTCGCGACCAGGCAAGGGCCGCATATTGCACCATAAATTCGATATCGACGATACCGCCGGCGTCCTGCTTCAGATCGAAGGGAACGGTGCTTTCGAAGGCGTTCGCAGCGGTTCCCGCCGCAGTTTCGCGCGTTCCCAGGGTGGTACGCATCTTCGCCCGCATCTCGCTGACGTCCTGCTGCAGGGTGGCCAGATCGCGCTCGCGCCCCAGCACCGCCAGGCGTACCGAGTCGAACGCCGTCGCCACGCGCTTGCAGCCCACCAGCACACGGGCGCGCACCAGCGCCTGGTGTTCCCAGGTCCAGGCCTCGTTCTCCTGGTAGCGCTGGAAGGCACCCAGCGAGCTCACCAGCAGGCCGGACGCGCCGGAGGGGCGCAAGCGCATGTCCACTTCGTAGAGCGAGCCGGAGGTGGTCTGGGTGGTGAGCAGGTGGATGATGCGCTGGCCCAGGCGGGTGAAGAACTGCGCACCATCGATGGGCTTGGCGCCATCGGTCTCCGCCTGCGGATCGCCGTCATGGATGAACACCAGGTCGAGGTCGGAGCCATGGCCGAACTCCAGGCCGCCGACCTTGCCGTAGCCGACGATGATGAAGTCCGGGTCGCAGGCGCTGCCATCCGCGCGACGCGGCGCACCATGGCGGGCCACGGTGTGGCGCCAGGCCAGGGCCAGTACCTGGTCGAGAATGGCTTCGGCCAGCCAGGTCAGGTAGTCGCTGACCTTCATCAGCGGCAAGGTGCCGGCGATCTCGGAGGCCGCCACCCGCAGGCTGTGGGCCAGCTTGAAGTGACGCAGGGCCTCCATCTGCTGCTCGAGGTCGTCCTCGGGAATGCGGGTCAGCCGCTCACGCAGCTCGGCGGCGAGCTCGGGGGCCAGCGGCGGATGGTAGAGACGGCCTTCGTTGAGCAGCTCGTCCAGCAGCAGCGGGTAGCGGGCGATCTGCTCGGCGATCCAGGGGCTGGCGGCGCAGAGGGTGATCAGGCGTTCCAAGGCGCCAGGGTTCTCGCTGAGCAGCACCAGGTAGGCCGAGCGCCGGGCCACCTTCTCCACCAGCGGCAGCACGCGCTCCAGCACGAGGTCCGGCTTGCCGTGCTCGCTGGCCATGTTCAGCAAGCGCGGGATGAAGGCGTCCATGCGCTCGCGCCCGAGGCGCTGCATGGCGCGCAGCTGCGGGCCGTTGCGCAGGTCGACCAGGCGCTTGAGGGCGGCCAGCGGCTCAAGGAAGCCGGCTTCGCTCAACTGCCGGCAGGCGCTCTCTTCATCCAGGGCGTCTTCCCACAGCGGCAGCCACTCGCCGCCGATGCAAGCGTCCTGCGGGCCGGCGCCCTCGTCTTCGTCCGGGTCGGCGATGACCTGGTGGAAATGCCACTCGATACGGCCGCGCCAGTACATAAGGCGCTCATGGAAGGCCGACCAATCGTCGAAGCCCATGATGAAGGCGACGCGGGCGCGGTCCAGGTCGTTGTCCGGGAGCATCTGCGTCTGCCGGTCGGCGATGGCCTGCAAGGCGTGCTCGGTGTAACGCAGGAAGGCATAGCCGTCGCGTAGCTCGGCGACCACCGCCGGTGGCAGGTAGCCCTGGCCTTCGAGCGTCGCCAGCACCTTGAGCAGCGGGCGCTGCTGCAGGCTCAGGTCGCGACCGCCATGGATGAGCTGGAAGGCCTGGGCGATGAACTCAACCTCGCGGATGCCGCCGGAGCCGAGCTTGACGTTCTCGGTCATGCCCTTGCGGCGCACTTCCTGCTGGATCAGCTGCTTCATCGAACGCAGCGCCTCGATGGCCGAGAAGTCCAGGTAGCGGCGATAGACGAAGGGCCGCAGCATCTCCAGCAACTGCGCGCCGGCCTGCTGGTCACCGCCGACCACCCGCGCCTTGATCATCGCGTAGCGCTCCCAGTCGCGCCCCTGGTCCTGGTAGTACTGCTCCAGCGCATTGAAGCTGAGCACCAGCGCGCCGGACGAGCCGTAGGGGCGCAGGCGCATGTCGACGCGGAAGGCGAAACCGTCGACGGTGATGGCGTCCAGCGCCTTGATCAGCTTCTGGCCGAGGCGGATGAAGAACTCCTGGTTATCCAGCGCACGCTTGGCGCCTTCGGTCTCGCCGCCCTCGGGGTAGCCGAAGATCAGGTCGATGTCCGAGGACAGGTTCAGCTCATGGGCGCCCAGCTTGCCCATGCCGAGGATGACCAAATGCTGCGGCTGCCCGGAGCGGCGCCCGGTTGGGGTGCCGAACTGCGCGCAGTGGCGGCTGTAGAGCCAGTGGTAGGCGCCGTCGATGCAGGCATCGGCGAGATCGGAGAGATCACGGCAGGTTTCCGCGAGGTCCGCCTGGCGGGTCAGATCGCGCCAGATGATGCGCACTTGCTGGCGATTGCGAAAACGCCTCAGGTGGTGCGCCAGCTCGTCCTCACTCCCACAGGCGGAGATGACCGAACCCAATTTTGTACACAATTCACCACTTTTAAGTGTACATTCCAGCTCGCCCGATTCCGCCAGCTGCATGAGCATCGCCGGATCGCGCCGCGTCTGCTCGGCCACGAAATCACTGGCTGCGCAAACCCGCAGGAACGCCTGCTTCCGTTCGTCGGGCCAGCCGTCGAATACCGCACGCAGGGATTCCGGAAGGCCCTCCTGATCGGAGGTGAAGGCCTGGCGAGCACGGTCGGCGAGCGATTGCAGTTGCGGAGGGAGGGCGACAAGCGGGGGCAGGCTCATGGTCTATCCTGTGATCGGCGTACGCCGGGCCTGTGGTTGCTGGCCTCGCGCCGCCCATCTGTAGTTTTACTACGAAAGATTGTGTCCAGAGTGCTGAAACGGCCGTCGAAATGTAGTAAAACTACACAAGGCCGGTTCGACCCCCGGTAAATCCAAGAATTAGCAATCTGCCAGCCCATAAGGCTGTCAGTGAACATAGGCGTCCGATTCTGGAAGCCTTTCCGCCCTGGAGCAAGCCATGCAAGACCTCGATCCCGTCGAAACCCAGGAATGGCTGGACGCCCTGGAATCGGTTCTCGACAAAGAAGGCGAAGACCGCGCGCACTACCTGATGACCCGTATGGGTGAACTCGCTACCCGTAGCGGTTCGCAGCTTCCCTATGCCATCACCACGCCGTACCGCAACACGATCCCCGTCACCCACGAAGCACGCATGCCTGGCGACCTGTTCATGGAACGCCGCATTCGCTCGCTGGTACGCTGGAACGCGCTGGCAATGGTCATGCGCACCAACCTGAAGGACTCCGACCTGGGCGGTCACATCTCCAGCTTCGCGTCCTCGGCGACCCTCTACGACATCGGCTTCAACTACTTCTTCCAGGCCCCGACCGACGAACACGGCGGCGACCTGATCTACTTCCAGGGCCACGCCTCCCCCGGCGTCTACGCCCGCGCCTTCATGGAAGGCCGCATCACCGAAGAGCAGATGAACAACTTCCGCCAGGAGGTCGACGGCAACGGCCTGTCGTCCTACCCGCACCCCTGGCTGATGCCGGACTTCTGGCAGTTCCCCACCGTATCCATGGGCCTCGGCCCGATCCAGGCGATCTACCAGGCGCGCTTCATGAAGTACCTGGAAAGCCGCGGCTTCATCCCCGCCGGCAAGCAGAAGGTCTGGTGCTTCATGGGCGACGGCGAGTGCGACGAGCCCGAATCCCTCGGCGCCATCTCCCTGGCCGGCCGCGAGAAACTGGACAACCTGATCTTCGTCATCAACTGCAACCTGCAGCGCCTCGACGGCCCGGTACGCGGCAACGGCAAGATCATCCAGGAACTCGAAGGCGTCTTCCGTGGCGCCCAGTGGAACGTCAACAAGGTCATCTGGGGCCGCTTCTGGGACCCGCTGCTGGCCAAGGACGTCGACGGCATCCTGCAGCGCCGCATGGACGAAGTCATCGACGGCGAATACCAGAACTACAAGGCCAAGGACGGCGCGTTCGTCCGCGAGCACTTCTTCAACACCCCCGAACTCAAGGCCATGGTCGCCGACCTGTCCGACGACGAGATCTGGAAGCTCAACCGTGGCGGCCACGACCCGTACAAGGTCTATGCGGCCTACCACCAGGCGGTCAACCACAAGGACCAGCCCACCGTCATCCTGGCCAAGACCATCAAGGGTTACGGCACCGGTGCCGGCGAAGCGAAGAACACCGCGCACAACACCAAGAAGGTCGACGTCGACAGCCTGAAGTCGTTCCGCGACCGCTTCGACATCCCGGTGAAGGACGACGAGCTGGAGAACCTGCCCTTCTTCAAACCCGAGGAAGGCAGCGCCGAAGCCCGTTACCTGAGCGAGCGCCGTGCCGCCCTGGGTGGCTTCGTGCCCCAGCGTCGCGCCAAGAGCTTCAGCATCCCCACCCCGCCGCTGGACACCCTCAAGGCCATCCTCGACGGCTCGGGTGACCGTGAGATCTCCACCACCATGGCCTTCGTGCGGATCCTCTCGCAACTGGTCAAGGACAAGGAAATCGGCCAGCGCATCGTCCCCATCATCCCGGACGAAGCCCGCACCTTCGGCATGGAAGGCATGTTCCGCCAGCTGGGCATCTACTCCTCCGTCGGCCAGCTCTACGAGCCCGTCGACAAGGACCAGGTGATGTTCTACCGCGAGGACAAGAAGGGCCAGATCCTCGAGGAAGGCATCAACGAAGCGGGCGCCATGAGCTCCTTCATCGCCGCCGGCACCTCGTACTCCAGCCACAACCAGCCGATGCTGCCGTTCTACATCTTCTATTCGATGTTCGGCTTCCAGCGCATCGGCGACCTGGCCTGGGCCGCTGGCGACAGCCGCACCCGTGGCTTCCTGATCGGCGGCACCGCCGGCCGTACCACGCTCAACGGCGAAGGCCTGCAGCACGAGGACGGCCACAGCCACATGCTGGCCGGCACCATCCCCAACTGCCGCACCTTCGACCCCACCTATGGCTATGAGCTCGCGGTGATCATCCGCGAAGGCATGCGCCAGATGACCGAAGAGCAGCAGGACGTCTTCTACTACATCACCGTGATGAACGAGGCCTACACCCAGCCCGCCATGCCGGCCGGTGTCGAGGAAGGCATCATCAAGGGCATGTACCTGCTCGAAGAGGACAAGAAGGAAGCCGCGCACCACGTGCAGCTGCTGGGCTCGGGCACCATCCTGCGCGAAGTCCGCGAAGCGGCGAAGATCCTCCGCGACGAGTTCAACGTCGGCGCCGATGTCTGGAGCGTCACCAGCTTCAACGAACTGCGCCGCGACGGCCTGGCCATCGAGCGCCACAACCGCCTGCACCCGGGCCAGAAGCCCAAGTCGACCTACGTCGAGCAGTGCCTGAATGGCCGCAAGGGCCCGGTCGTGGCCTCCACCGACTACATGAAGCTGTTCGCCGAACAGATTCGCCAGTGGGTGCCGAGCAAGGAATTCAAGGTCCTGGGTACCGACGGCTTCGGCCGCAGCGACAGCCGCAAGAAGCTGCGCCACTTCTTCGAAGTGGACCGCTACTGGGTCGTCCTGGCGGCACTGGAAGCCCTCGCGGATCGTGGCGACATCGAACCGAAAGTGGTGGCCGAGGCCATCGCCAAGTTCGGCATCGACCCCGATAAGCGCAACCCCCTGGACTGCTGAGGAGACGCATTGTGAGTGAGTTGATCCGCGTACCCGATATCGGCGGCGAAGGCGAAGTGATCGAGATCCTGGTCAAGGTCGGCGACCGCGTCGAAGCCGACCAGAGCCTGGTCACCCTGGAATCCGACAAGGCCAGCATGGAAGTCCCCTCGCCCAAGGCCGGCGTGGTGAAGAGCCTGAAGGTTAAGATCGGCGACCGCCTCAAGGAAGGCGACGACCTGATCGAACTGGACGTCGAGGGCGCCGCTGCTGCGGCACCCGCGCCCCAGGCTCCGGCCGCTGCGCCCAAGGAACAAGAGCAGCCCGCCGCGGCGCCGGCACCCGCTGCCGCCGCCACCACTGAAAGCGTCCAGGACGTGCACGTCCCGGACATCGGTTCCGACAGCAAGGCCAAGGTGATCGAGATCCTGGTCAAGGCCGGCGATCGCGTCGAAGCCGACCAGAGCCTGATCACCCTGGAGTCCGACAAGGCCAGCATGGAGATCCCCTCGCCCGCCGCCGGCGTGGTCGAGAGCGTCGTGGTCACGCTGGATGCCGAAGTCGGCACCGGCGACCTGATCATCAAGCTGCGCACCGCAGGCGCCGCCCCGGCCGCCGCCAAGGCTGCCGAAGCACCTGCCGCCGCACCGGCTCCGGCCCCCGCTGCCGCCCCGGCCGCTCCGGCTGTCGAAGCCGTGCAGGACGTCCACGTCCCGGACATCGGCTCCGACAGCAAGGCCAAGGTGATCGAGATCCTGGTCAAGGCCGGCGATCGCGTCGAAGCCGACCAGAGCCTGATCACCCTGGAATCCGACAAGGCCAGCATGGAGATCCCCTCGCCCGCCGCCGGCGTGGTCGAGAGCGTCGTGGTCAAGCTGGATGCCGAAGTCGGCACCGGCGACCTGATCCTCAAGCTGCGCACCGCAAGCGCCGCCCCGGCTGCCGCACCAGCACCCGCCGCGCAGGACAGCCAGCCGGTGCATCGCGTACCAGCGGGCGCCAGCCCGGCCGTGGCCGCCGAAGTCAACGCCATCGCCTCGCTGTCGGCCGCCGCCGCCGGCAGCCCCGGCGCACCGGCGCGCTCCGACGGCGCCAAGGTCCATGCCGGCCCGGCCGTGCGCCAGCTGGCCCGCGAGTTCGGCGTCGAGCTGGGCGCGGTCACTGCCACCGGCCCGCACGGTCGTGTGCTCAAGGAAGACGTGCAGGCCTATGTCAAGGCCGTGATGCAGAAGTCCAAGGACGCCCCGGCAGCCGCCGCGGGTGCTACCGCTGGCGCCGGCATCCCGCCGATCCCCACCGTCGACTTCAGCAAGTTCGGTGAGATCGAGGAAGTGGCGATGACCCGCCTGATGCAGGTCGGCGCTGCCAACCTGCACCGCAGCTGGCTCAACGTCCCCCACGTGACCCAGTTCGACTCCTCCGACATCACCGAGCTGGAAGCCTTCCGCGTCGCCCAGAAAGCCGTCGCCGAGAAAGCCGGCGTCAAGCTGACCGTGCTGCCGCTGCTGCTCAAGGCCTGCGCCTACCTGCTCAAGGAAATGCCGGACTTCAACAGCTCCCTCGCCCCCAGCGGCAAGGCGTTGATCCGCAAGAAGTACGTGCACATCGGCTTCGCCGTGGACACCCCGGACGGCCTGCTGGTCCCGGTGATCCGCAACGTCGACCAGAAGAGCCTGCTGCAACTGGCTGCCGAAGCCGCCGCCCTGGCCGAAAAGGCCCGGACCAAGAAGCTCTCGGCGGACGACATGCAAGGCGCCTGCTTCACCATCTCCAGCCTCGGCCACATTGGCGGCAACGGCTTCACGCCGATCGTCAACGCGCCGGAAGTGGCGATCCTCGGCGTGTCCAAGGCCACCATCCAGCCGGTATGGGACGGCAAGGCCTTCCAGCCGCGCCTGATGCTGCCGCTGTCGCTGTCCTACGACCACCGTGTGATCAACGGTGCCGCCGCCGCGCGCTTCACCAAGCGCCTGGGTGACGTGTTGGCGGATATCCGCACCATGCTGCTGTAAACCTTTGCTTCATCGCGAGCACGCCACGCTCGCACCTCGACCCCGCCCCTTTAGGCGGGGTTTTTTTTGCCCTGGATTCACGCAAGGACACGCCTGCCGACGCAAAGGCCCGGTCCTGCGGTGGCCCGCATCGCGTCATCGAAGGAAGGAGGGAGGGAGGAGGGAGGAGGGAGAGGCGGAACCCACCCGCACCGGCAGGTGGGTCCGGTTGCAGCCGGGTCAGCCCTTCTGCAGGTTGCGGATCAGGAAGCTGAACGCCTTGGCCAACTGCCCGGCACCGTCCAGGTCACGCACGATGGTCAGCATCGGCTCGCTGGAGCCCGGCACGTTGAGCACACAGGCCTGGCCCTCGCGCGGGCAGGCATAGCTGATGCTCGGATCGACGCCGAACACCGGCAGCAGCCGGTTGCGCACCGCGACGCCGGTCCCCGTCGTGGCCCGGATTTCCTCGCGCAGCATCAGCTCACCCGGCCGCGCCAGGCTCACCTGGTACTGCAGGTCACGCCGATCACTGGAGCCGACCTGGTAACCGGCGCTTAGGGCATAGGTCTTCAGCAGCGCATTGGTGTGCGCGAACAGCGCCTTGCGCTCGTCATCGGTCAGGTAGAGACGCTTGATCTCGGCCAGGTAGCGGGTCTGCTCAGCGCTGCTGAGAACCGGCTCCGAACCGGCCGCCGAGACCGGTGATAAAAAAAACATACCGCACAGCACCAAAGCCCCACCAAGTTGTCTTGTCAGCCCCATCCGCATGATGCACCCTTGCCCGACGCCATATTAAGAAGTGGGCCGAGGCCCGACTCGGTCAGCATACTGGAACCCCCCCGCCCGATGAAAAGCCATCCCGATGCCGCCAGCCGTACGGTGGCCGAGGTTGTGACGCAGTTGCCAGTCCCTTCGCGGCTTGGCCTCATGCGTTTCGAGCGGATCAACGAGGCCAGCTGGGCGCTGCTGTTCCTCGACCCCAATTGCGAACGCCATATCGGCATGCCGGCCACCGAGCTCTGCGCCCTGGTCGGCTCCCCCTACGCCAGCCTGATGTCCCCCGAAGCCCGCTACCGCCTTCACGACGAAATCCAGCGCCAGCTGGCCGGCGGTGCCAGCTACCAGGTGCAGTACAGCCTGCACACGACCGACGGCGTGCGCACCATCCTCGAGCTCGGCGAAGCCTTCCAGCAGCACGGCCGCAGCCTGCTTCGCGGCTACCTGCTGCCGGTGGATGCCGAGGATGCCGAAGCGGGTGAAGACACCGACCAGCGCCTCAGCGAACTGGAAGCCCAGAACACCCGCCTCAAGAGCTCCCTGGACCTCTATCAGCGCTCCCAGGAAGACCACCTGCAACACCTGATCCGCTCCCGCGCGCAGCAGAGCCTGATCGTGCGCCTGGCCCGCCACCGCTACGGTGCCGGCGACCCCGCCCTGGAGGCGGCCAAGCTGATCACCCAGGCCGCCTGCGAAGCCTACGAAGTGTCCCGCGCGTCCCTGTGGATGTTCGACGACGACCTGTTGCGCGCCATCAACCTCTACCGGCGCGACCAGGACCACCACGAACACCCGGACGCCATCGACGTCAGCCGCTACCCGCAGTACCTCGAAGCCCTGCACAGCGGGCGCGCCATCGACGCCCACAATGCCCAGCGCGACCCCCGCACCAGCGAGCTGGCGGACGACTACCTCAAGCCCCAGGGCATCGTCGCCCTGCTCGATGCCAGCGTGCGCATCGGCGGCGATGTGGTCGGCGTGCTGTGCCTGGAGCACACCGGCGGCCAGCGCGTCTGGCAGACCGACGAGATCGCCTTCGCCGGCGAGTTGGCCGACCAGTTCGCCCAGGTCCTGGTCAACCAGCAGCGCCTCGACGCCACCAACGCCCTGCACCTGTTCCAGCGCGCCGTCGAGCAGAGCGCCAGCGCCTTCCTGCTGGTGGACCGCGACGGCCTGGTGGAGTACGTCAACCCCAGCTTCACCGCCATCACCCAGTACAGCTCGGATGAAGTCCATGGCCGCCGCCTGTCCGACCTGCCGGCCCTGGAGAACCTCAGCGACCTGCTGTTCGACGCCCGCTCCAGCCTCTCCACCAGCAACAGCTGGCAGGGCGAGTTCCGCAGCCGGCGCAAGAACCTGGAGCCCTACTGGGGCCAGTTGTCCATCTCCAAGGTGTTCGGCGAGAACGGCGAGCTGACGCACTACATCGGCATCTACGAGGACGTCACCCACAACAAGCTGGCCCAGCAGCGCATCGAGAAGCTGGCCTACACCGACAACCTCACCGGGCTGGGCAACCGCCCGTACTTCATCCGCAGCCTGGAGGAGCGCTTCCAGAGCGACCTCGAATCGCCCCTCTGCCTGCTGCTGGTGGACATCGACAACTTCAAGCGCATCAACGACAGCCTCGGCCACCAGACCGGCGACAAGCTCCTGGTCAGCCTCGCCCGCCGCCTGCGCAACACCCTCGGCCAGGGCGACATCCTCGCGCGCTTCGCCAGCAACGAGTTCGCCGTGCTGCTCGACGGCGCCGACCTGGAAAGCGGGCAGAGAACCGCCGGGCAGATCCTCCACACCCTCGACAAGCCGCTGTTCGTCGACAACCAGCTGATCAGCGTCACCGGCTCCCTCGGCCTCGCCTGCGCACCGCAGCACGGGCGCGACCCGCAGACCCTGATGAAGCACGCCGGCCTCGCCCTGCACAAAGCCAAGGCCAACGGCAAGCACCAGCTGCAGCTGTTCACCGAAACCCTCAATGCCGAGGCCAGCTACAAGCTGTTCGTCGAGAACAACCTGCGCCGCGCCCTGGCGCAGAACGAGCTGGAAGTCTTCTACCAGCCCAAGCTCTGCCTCAAGACCGGGCAACTGCTGGGCATGGAGGCGCTGCTGCGCTGGCAGCACCCGGAGCGCGGCATGATCCGCCCCGACCAGTTCATCAGCGTCGCCGAGGAAACCGGGATGATCATCCCCATCGGCAAGTGGGTGATCCGCGAAGCCTGCCGCATGAGCCGACGCCTCAGCGCCTCGGGCATGGGCGATGTGCAGGTGGCGATCAACCTCTCGCCCAAGCAGTTCAGCGACCCGGACCTGGTGGGCTCCATCGCCGCCATCCTCCACGAGGAGCAACTGCCCCCGGGGCTGCTGGAACTGGAGCTGACCGAAGGCCTGCTGCTGGAAGCGACCGACGACACCAAGCACCAGCTCAACCGCCTCAAGACCCTCGGCCTGACCCTGGCCATGGACGACTTCGGCACCGGCTACTCCTCCCTCAGCTACCTGAAGAAGTTCCCGATCGACGTCATCAAGATCGACCGCAGCTTCATCAAGGACATCCCCGATAACCAGGACGACATGGAAATCACCTCGGCGGTGATCGCCATGGCCCACAACCTCAAGCTCAAGGTCGTCGCCGAAGGCATCGAGAGCGCCCAGCAGCTGGCCTTCCTCCGCCGCCAGCGCTGCGATGTCGGCCAGGGCTACCTGTTCGACCAGCCCATCCCCGGGCACCTGCTGGTGGAAAGCCTGCGCCGCTACCCCTGCCGCCCGCAGCCCTGAGCCCTGAGCCCTGAGCCCTGAGCCCTGAGCCTGCTGTAACATCGGCCATTCCCGCAGGTCTATCGACCAGCCAGCCGCCCTTCGAGGAGAACGCCATGGTCCTGCGCTCGCAGATCCTTGCCCACAAAATCGAGCTGCCCACCGCGGCACAGGCATTGCCCGGCCGCGAATCGCCGATGCCGGTTCCCGATGCCCACTACGTCAATGGCCGCCCCCTGCAGGCGCCCTTCCCCGCCCACCTGCAACAGGCGGTGTTCGGCCTCGGCTGCTTCTGGGGCGCCGAGCGCCGTTTCTGGCAACAGGAAGGCGTCTGGACCACTGCGGTCGGCTACGCCGGCGGCCACACCCCGAACCCGACCTACGACGAAGTCTGCTCCGGCCTCACCGGGCACACCGAGGTCGTCCTGGTGGTATTCGACCCGCAGGTGATCAGCTACGAGAAACTGCTCTCGGTGTTCTGGGAAGCCCACAACCCGACCCAGGGCATGCGCCAGGGCAACGACATCGGCACCCAGTACCGCTCGGCCATCTACTGCAGCGACGCCACCCAGCTGGAAGCCGCCAGGGCCAGCGAAGCACGCTTCCAGGCCGAATTGAGCAAATCCGGCTTCGGCGCCATCACCACCGAGATCGACGAAATGCCGCCCTTCTATTACGCCGAGGCGTACCACCAGCAGTACCTGGCGAAGAATCCGGGGGGTTATTGCGGGTTGGGGGGGACGGGGGTTTGTATGCCGGTTTAGAGCTTGAGGCTGGAAGCTTGAAGCTGGAAGAAGGAGCGCCGGCCTGAGGCCTCTGGCTTCCGGCTTCAAGCTTCAAGCTTCAAGCTTCAAGCTTCAAGCTTCAAGCTTCAAGCTTCAAGCTTCAAGCTATCAACTGTCCGCAATAATCCAGTCCAACCGCCAACCACCCTGGCTCTGCGCAAGCTTGTCGCTCAGCCAGGGCAGCAGCTGGCGCAGTTCCTCTTCGATTCCCCACGGCGGGTTGGCGATGGCCAGGCCCGAGCCGTTGAGGCCGAGGGCGTTGTCCGCCGGGTGCACCATCAGCTCCACGCGCAGCAGCTTGGGCGCGCCGGAGGCCTCCAGGCCCTGGTAGAAGCGCTTGAGCTGGCGCTGGTCCTTGATCGGGTACCAGATCGCCACGACCGTCTGGCGCATGCGGCCGATGGCTTCCTTTAGCGCGGTGACGCAGCGCTCCAACTCGTCTGCTTTCTCGAAGGGCGGGTCGATCAGCATCAGCGCGCGCTTCTCCGCCGTCGGCAGCAGGGCCCGGGGCAGGTGCCAGCCTTCGCCCAGGTGAACGGCAACGCGGCGGTCGCCGGCCATGTTCTCCTTCAGCGCCTGGCCGTCTTCCGGGTGCTTCTCGTTCAGGTGCAGGCGGTCCTGCGGGCGGGTCAGCCGGCGAGCCAGTTCGGGGGAGCCGGGGTAATGACGAAGCTCGCCCTCCGGGTTCAGCGCCTGCAGCACGCCGAGGTAATCCACCATCAGCGCCGGCAGGTCGGGCTGGCCCCAGAGCCGGCCGATGCCCTCCTCCCATTCCCCGGTGCGGCTGGCCTGGTCGCCGGCCAGGTCGTAGAGGCCGACGCCGGCATGGCTGTCGAGGTAGGCGAAGGGCGCCTCCTTGCGCGACAGCAGGGCGATCAGGCGGGCCAGGGTCAGGTGTTTGAGCACATCGGCATGGTTGCCGGCATGAAAGGCGTGACGGTAGTTCATGGTGTGGGAATCCTCGCGAGGCGCGCAGTTTACCAGCCGCGACGCTGGCCGGGTTTTGCCGCTTTATCACCCTTATGGATGTTGCTAGGCGACCTTCATTCACCGATCTAGACTCCGGCCATCCAACCGGAGATCCGACATGTCCGAGACCCTGCTCAGTTCCCGCAACCTGGCCTTCGAACTCTACGAAGTGCTGGACGCCGAAGCCCTGACCCAGCGCGAGCGCTTCGCCGATCACAACCGCGAAACCTTCGACGCCGCCATCGGCACCGCCCGCAGCATCGCCGAGAAATACTTCGCCCCGCACAACCGCAAGGGCGACGAGATCGAGCCGGAATACCACGACGGCGCCGCCACGCTGATCCCGGAAGTGAAACCCGCCGTGGACGCCTTCCTCGAAGCCGGCTTCCTCAACGCCACCCGCAGCTTCGAGCAGGGTGGCATGCAGTTGCCTACCCTGCTGTCCCAGGCCTGCTTCGCCCACTTCCAGTCGGCCAACGTCGGCAGCTCGGCCTACCCCTTCCTCACCATGGGCGCGGCCAACCTGATCGAGAGCTTCGGCAGCGACGAGCAGAAGCAGCGCTTCCTGCAGCCGATGATCGAGGGCCGTTTCTTCGGCACCATGGCGCTCACCGAGCCCCACGCCGGCTCCTCGCTGTCGGACATCCGCACCCGCGCCGAACCGGCCGGCGACGGCACCTACCGCATCAAGGGCAACAAGATCTTCATCTCCGGCGGCGACCACCCGCTGTCGGACAACATCGTGCACATGGTGCTGGCCAAGCTGCCGGACGCCCCGCCCGGGGTGAAAGGCATCTCGCTGTTCATCGTGCCCAAGTTCCTGGTCAACGACGACGGCTCCCTCGGCAAGCGCAACGACGTGATCCTCGCCGGCCTGTTCCACAAGATGGGCTACCGCGGCACCACCTCCACCGCGCTGAACTTCGGCGACAACGGCGACTGCGTCGGCTACCTGGTGGGCAAGCCCCACGCCGGCCTTTCCTACATGTTCCAGATGATGAACGAGGCCCGCATCGGCGTCGGCATGGGCGCGGTGATGCTCGGCTACGCCGGCTACCTCTACTCCCTGGAATACGCCCGCGAGCGCCCGCAAGGCCGCCTGCCCGATGGCAAGGACCCGACCAGCGCCCAGGTGGCGATCATCGAGCACGCCGACGTGCGCCGCATGCTGCTGACCCAGAAGGCCTACGTGGAAGGCGCCTTCGACCTGGGCCTGTACGCCGCGCGCCTGTTCGACGACACCCAGACCCTCGCCACCGAGCAAGAGCGCAAGCAGGCCCATGAACTACTCGACCTGCTCACCCCCATCGTCAAGTCCTGGCCCTCGGAGTTCTGCCTCAAGGCCAACGAGCTGGCGGTGCAGATCCTCGGCGGCCACGGCTACACCCGCGAATACCCGGTGGAGCAGTACTACCGCGACAATCGCCTCAACCCCATCCACGAAGGCACCCACGGCATCCAGTCGCTGGACCTGCTGGGGCGCAAGGTGGCGCAGAATAACGGCGCCGGCCTCAAGCAACTGACCCGCCTGATCAACGACACCTGCCAGCGCGCCGCCGCCCATGGCTCCCTCGACGCCCTGCGCCAGCCGCTGGAGCAGGCCGTCGCGCGCCTCTCCGCCGTGACCCTGGCACTGCTCGGCGACCTGATGCAGGGCAAGGTCAACCAGGCCCTGGCCAACTCCGCGCTCTACCTCAACGCCTTCGGCCACGCGGTGATCGGCTGGCGCTGGCTGGAGCAGGCGATCCGCGCCGAGGAAGGCCTGGCCAGCGGCAACCCCGCCGACGCCGACTTCTACAAGGGCAAGCTGCAGGCCGCGCGCTACTTCCTCACCTGGGAAGTGCCGAGCGTCCATCACGCCCTGGCCATCCTCGAGGCCCGCGACGACACCTGCCTGGAGATGCGCGACGCCTGGTTCTGATTCCAACGCTTTCAGGGTTTCCCTGCCCCGCGCACATGCGGGGCTTTTTTTGCCCGCGTCGCGCTGCGCCACCGACGACGGTGCAAGGGGGGACGCGTCATCCCCGCGAACGCGGGGACCCACTGGAACGCCCATCGGTATCGTCCCTTCTCCCTCGGCAAAGCGGGCTCGGAGAACATCCTGACCGCCTGGTCGATTCCATGAACGGACGGCTCGGCTGCGGTCGAAAAAACCTGAGGATTTCTACCGATCAGCGCTTGCGGCGCGTTGCGGGTAGCAGGTTAGAATCCAGCTGGCATGCACGCTGCATGCATCCCTCCAGCGTCACCCCCCGACATCGTTACCAGGAGCTTCAATACGTGGATGCAGCCACCATCAATAGCCTGTTCCTGATCGGCGCGTTGCTGGTCGGCGCAAGCATTCTGGTGAGCTCGGTTTCCTCGCGCCTGGGCATCCCCATCCTGGTCATCATCCTTGCCGTCGGCATGGTCGCCGGCATCGACGGCCCGGGCGGGATCGGCTTCAGCAACTACCCGCTGGCCTACCTGGTGGGCAACCTGGCGCTGGCCATCATCCTGCTCGACGGCGGCCTGCGCACGCGGGTCTCCAGCTTCCGCGTGGCCTTGTGGCCGGCGCTGTCGCTGGCCACGGTCGGCGTGCTGATCACCACCGGGCTGACCGGCATGGCCGCCGCCTGGCTGTTCGACCTGGACGTCATGCAGGGCCTGCTGATCGGCGCCATCGTCGGCTCCACCGACGCCGCGGCGGTGTTCTCCCTGCTCGGCGGCAAGGGCCTCAACGAACGGGTCACCGCCACCCTGGAGATCGAATCCGGCAGCAACGACCCGATGGCGGTGTTCCTCACCGTCACCCTGATCGACATGCTGGCCAAGGGGCAGACCGAGATCAGCCTGTCCTTCCTCGGCCACCTGGTCAGCGAGTTCGGCATCGGCGCGCTGCTCGGCCTCTCCGGTGGCTGGCTGCTGCTGCAACTGATCAACCGCATCAACCTGCCCAACGGCCTCTATCCCCTGCTGGTGGTGAGCGGCGGCCTGCTGGTGTTCGCCCTCACCAACTTCCTGCACGGCAGCGGCATCCTCGCCGCCTACCTTTGCGGCCTGGTGCTGGGCAACCGGCCGATCCGCTCGCGGCACAGCATCCTGCACATGCTCGACGGCATGGCCTGGCTGGCGCAGATCGGCATGTTCCTCGTGCTCGGCCTGCTGGTCACGCCCCACGACCTGCTGCCCATCGCCGTCCCCGCCCTGGGCCTGGCGCTGTGGATGATCCTCTTCGCCCGCCCGCTGTCGGTGATGATCGGGCTGATCCCCTTCCGTGCCTTCCACGACCGCGAGAAGGCCTTCATCGCCTGGGTCGGCCTGCGCGGCGCGGTGCCGATCATCCTCGCGGTGTTCCCGATGATGGCCGGCCTGCCCCATTCGCAGCTGTACTTCAACCTGGCCTTCTTCATCGTCCTCGTGTCCCTGCTGCTGCAGGGCGCCAGCCTGCCACTCGCGGCCAGGCTGCTGCGGGTGACGGTGCCGCCGGAGCCGGCGCCCATCTCCCGCGCCGGGCTGGAGATCCACCCCACCAGCGAGTGGGAGCTGTTCGTCTACCGCCTGGGCGCGGAGAAGTGGTGCATCGGCGCCGCCCTGCGCGAACTGAAGATGCCCGAAGGCACCCGCATCGCCGCCCTGTTCCGTGGCACCGAGCTGCTCCACCCCTCGGGCTCCACCGTGCTGGAGGCCGGCGACATCCTCTGCGTGATCGGCCACGAGCATGATCTTCCCGCCCTCGGCAAGCTGTTCAGCCAGGCGCCCCAGCGCGGCCTGGACCTGCGCTTCTTCGGCGACTTCGTCCTCGAAGGCGACGCCCAGCTGTCCGCCGTCGCCTCGCTCTACGGCCTGAAGCTGGAGGACATCGATGGCAGCCAGCCGCTGGGACGCTTCATCGCCCACGAGATCGGCGGCGAGCCCATCGTCGGCGACCAGGTGGAATGGAACGGCCTGACCTGGACCGTGGCCCTGATGGAAGGGAACAAGGTGCGCAAGGTGGGCGTCAAATTCCCCGAAGGTCATGGCCGTCCAGGCCCCGGACTGTTCCTCTGAAGGCGCGGCACATCCCAGCACGGGGCCGCGTCCTGACATATCATCAACCGCACTTTTTCCAGAGCCGCCCCACGCGACCATGTCTTTTTTGCGCCCTCTCCTCGCCGCCGCCCTCATCGGCTTCTGCCTCGGTGCCACGCCCGTGCATGCCGCCGAACCACCGACCAGCGCCAAGGTCCAGCAGAGCCTGGACAACCTCGCCAGCCGCAAGCTGGCGGAAGCCGACCAGAAGGCCGTGCAGCAGGTGCTGGAGCAGACGCTCACCCAGCTGAGCAACCAGGCCGACAGCGAGAAACGCCTGGCCGACCTCAAGCGCCAGCTCAACGATGCACCGCGCCAGATCGCCGACGCCCAGCGTGAATTCACCCGCCTGAAGGCCAGCAAACCGGTCGATGTCGGCGAGCGCTACGGCAAATACTCCCTGGCCCAGCTCGACCAGTTGCTCAACCAGCGCAGCAGCCAGCTGGCCGGCTGGCAGAAGGACCTGGCCGAGGCCAACAGCCTGATCATCACCGCGCAGACCCGTCCCGAGCGCGCCCAGGCCGAGATCAGCAGCAACCAGGTGCGCACCCAGCAGCTCAACGCCATCCTCAAGGTCGGCAAGGACACCGGCAAGGTGATCACCGACGAGCAGCGCGACCAGTACAACGCCGAGCTGGCCGCCCTCGACGCCCAGACCCAGCTGCGCCGCCAGGAGCTGGCCGGCAACAGCCTGCTGCAGGACCTGGGCAACAGCCGCCGCGACCTGCTGGTCGAGCGCATCCACCGCCTGGAGCAGGAAACCCAGGCCCTGCAGTCGCTGATCAACGACAAGCGCCGGGAAAGCTCCGAGCAGACGGTGGCCGAACTCTCCCGCGAGGCGCAGAAGGCCACCCCCGACAGCCTGCTGGCGGCCGAAAGCTCCACCAACCTCAAGCTCTCCGACTACCTGCTGCGTTCCACCGACCGCCTCAACGAGCTGACCCAGCAGAACCTGCAGACCCGCCAGCAGCTGGACACCCTCAACCAGGCCGACCAGGCGCTGGAAGAGCAGATCAGCGTGCTCAAGGGCAGCCTGCTGCTGTCGAAGATCCTCTACCAGCAGAAGCAGGCCCTGCCGCACCTGAAGCTCGACGGCGACCTGGCCGACGAGATCGCCGACATCCGCCTCTACCAGTTCGAGCTCAGCCAGCAGCGCGACAAGCTCAACAACCCCCAGGCCTACGTCGACGACCTGCTGTCGCGCCAGCCCGCCGACCAGGTGACGCCGGAGCTGCGCGCCACCCTGCTCGACCTGGCCACCACCCGCACCGAACTGTTCGACCGCCTGAGCCGCGAGCTCAACGCCCTGCTCAACGAGTCCATCACCCTGCAGCTCAACCAGAAGCAGCTGCAGAGCACCTCCCAGGCGCTGCGCGCGACCCTGGAGGAGCAGATGTTCTGGATCCCCAGCAACAAGCCGCTGGACCTCGCCTGGCTGAAAAGCGCACCGCACTACCTCAAGCGCCAGCTGATGGACGTGCCCTGGGGCTCGGGCGTGGCCGAGCTGGGTGAAGGCCTGGTCGACCGTCCCTGGCTGTTCATCCCCCTGCTGCTGATGATCGGCGCGCTGTTGTGGCGCCGCAGCTGGCTCTACGAGAAGCTCACCGAGCTGCACCAGGACATCGGCCACTACAAGCGCGACAGCCAGATGCACACGCCCCTGGCACTGCTGCTGAACATTCTCCTGGCGATGCCGGTGACGCTGTTCCTCGCCCTCTGTGGCCTGGCCCTGCAGATCGACGCCCGCGGCCAGAACGCCACCCTCGGCGCCGCGCTGATGGAGATGGCCCAGGCCTGGCTGGTGTTCTACACCCTCTACCGCATCCTCGCCCCGGGCGGCGTCGCCGAGCTGCACTTCCGCTGGCCGCGCCCGCAGGTGGCGCTGCTGAGCAAGCAGATCCGCCGTCTCGGCATGGTGGTGATGGCCCTGGTGGCCGTGGTCACCGTGGCCGAGCACCAGCCCCAGGCCCTGGCCGAGGACGTCATCGGCATCATCGTCGTCATCACCTGCTACGCCCTGATGGCCCTGGTGCTGAGCAACCTGCTGCTGGCCGAGCCGATGCGCGAGCACACCTCGCCCTTCCGCTTCCTCATCGGCCTGGGCTTCACCCTGCTGCCGCTGGTGTTCATCGTCGCCGTCGGCTTCGGCTACTACTACACCTCGCTCAAGCTCACCGACCGCCTGATCAACACCCTCTACCTGCTGATCCTCACCCTGATCATCGAGGCCGCCTTCGTCCGCGGCCTGGCCGTCGCCGCCCGGCGCCTGGCCTACGCCCGCGCGCTGGCCAAGCGCCAGGCGCAGACCAAGGAGAACGCCGAAGGCGAGGAAGTGGCGGTGGAAGAGCCGACCCTGGACATCGAGCAGGTCAACCAGCAGTCCCTGCGCCTGATCCGCCTGGCCCTGCTCGGCGTCTTCATCGCCTCGATGTACCTGGTCTGGGCCGACCTGATCAGCGTCTTCGCCTACCTCGACGAAGTGACGCTCTACCAGTACGCCACCGGCACCGGCGCCGCCGCCACCCAGGTGCCCATCAGCCTGCTGGACGTGCTCGGCGCGCTGATCATCGCCGGCATCACCGCCGCGCTCGCACGCAACCTGCCGGGCCTCCTGGAAGTGCTGGTGCTGTCGCGCCTGAATCTGGCCCAGGGCAGTGCCTACGCCACCACCACGTTGCTCTCCTACGCCATCGCCGGCATCGGTTTCGTCAGCGCCCTGTCCACCCTCGGGGTCAGCTGGGACAAGCTGCAGTGGCTGGTGGCCGCGCTCTCGGTGGGTATCGGCTTCGGCATGCAGGCGATCTTCGCCAACTTCATCTCCGGCCTGATCCTGCTGTTCGAGCGCCCGGTGCGCATCGGCGACCTGGTGACCATCGGCACCGTCACCGGCACGGTGAACCGGATCCGCATCCGCGCCACCCACATCACCGACAGCGACCGCAAGGAAGTCATCGTTCCCAACCAGACCTTCCTCACCAGCCAGTTGATCAACTGGACGCTGACCGACACCGTCACGCGCATCGTGCTGGTCTACAACGTCAACCGCGGCGCCGACCTGGAGCTGGTGCGCAAGCTGCTGCTGCAAGCCACCCAGGAGAACACCCGCGTGCTGCGCGACCCGGCCCCCAACGTGCAGCTGAAGACCTACGGCGCCAGCACCCTGGAACACGAGCTGAAGATCTACGTGCGCGAACTGGGCGACCGGGGCCTGGCCACGGACGAGCTGAACCGGCGCATCGACCAGCTGTTCCAGGAGCACGGCATCAACATCTCCTCGGTGCCGAAGATGGACGTCATCCTCAGCCGCAAGAGCGTCGAGCACGCCCCCGCCGAGGAACAGGCGGCCGACGCCGCCGAAGAGCGCGCCAAGTAAGCCACCGCCACGCGGGGACCACCCATCCCCGCGATTTCCCCCGGCCCCGGCCGCGTGACAAGCTGAGCCCATGAAAAAACTCGACGACCTGCAGTTCGACAACCGCTTCGCCCGCCTGGGCGACGCCTTCTCCATCGAAGTCCTGCCCGACCCGCTGGACGACCCGCACCTGGTGGTGGCGAGCCCGGCGGCGATGGCCCTGCTCGACCTCGACCCGGCGCAAGCCGAGGAGCCCGTGTTCGCCGAGCTGTTCGCCGGGCACACGCTCTGGTCCGACGCCGCCCCGCGCGCCATGGTCTATTCCGGGCACCAGTTCGGCAGCTACAACCCGCGCCTGGGCGACGGCCGCGGCCTGCTGCTGGGCGAGGTGGTCAACCAGGCCGGCGAGCACTGGGACCTGCACCTCAAGGGCGCCGGCCAGACCCCCTACTCGCGCATGGGCGACGGCCGCGCGGTGCTGCGCAGCTCGATCCGCGAGTTCCTTGCCAGCGAGCACCTGCACGCCCTGGGCATCCCCAGCAGCCGCGCGCTGTGCGTCACCGGCTCCAGCACCCCGGTGTACCGCGAGAAGAAGGAGACCGGCGCCATGGTCCTGCGCCTGGCGCCGAGCCACGTGCGCTTCGGCCACTTCGAATACTTCTACTACACCCGCCAGCACGAGCAGTTGAAGACCCTCGGCGAGCACGTGCTGGCCTGCCATTTCCCCGAGTGCCTGGAGGCCGAGGAGCCCTGGCTGGCGATGTTCCGCGAAATCATCGAGCGCAACGCCGGGATGATCGCCCGCTGGCAGGCCTACGGCTTCTGCCACGGGGTGATGAACACCGACAACATGTCGATCCTCGGCATCACCTTCGACTACGGCCCCTACGCCTTCCTCGACGACTTCGACGCCAACCACATCTGCAACCACTCCGACGACAGCGGGCGCTACAGCTTCAGCAACCAGGTGCCCATCGCCCACTGGAACCTCGCCGCCCTGGCCCAGGCGCTGACGCCCCACATCGCCGTGGACGCCCTGCGCGAGGCGCTGGAGCTGTTCCTGCCGCTGTACCAGGCGGCCTGGCTGGACCTGATGCGCCGCCGCCTGGGCCTCACCCGCGCCGAAGAGGGCGACGAGGCCCTGGTGCAGCGCCTGCTGCAACTGATGCAGACCAGCGCGGTGGACTACACGCTGTTCTTCCGCCGCCTCGGCGAGACCACGCCCGAACAGGCGGTCGCGGTGCTGCGCGACGAGTTCGTCGACCTCGCCGGCTTCGATGCCTGGGCGGCGCAGTACGTGGAACGCGCCACCGGCGAAGGCGACGACCAGGACGCCCGCCGCCAGCGCATGCACGCGGTGAACCCGAAGTACATCCTGCGCAACTACCTGGCCCAGCGCGCCATCGAGGCCGCCGAGCAGGGCGACTTCGCCGAGGTGCGCCAGCTGCACGCCGTGCTCGCACGCCCCTTCGACGAGCAGCCCGGCATGGAGCGCTACGCCGAGCGGCCCCCGGAGTGGGGCAAGCACCTGGAGATCAGCTGCTCCTCCTGAGCCCCAGCGCGCGGCGAGGCCCTCAGCGCGCCAGCCCCTCCACCTGCTCCAGCCGCTGCAGCAGGTAGGGGAAGAAGGGATTGGACGTCGCCCGTTGCAGGGCGTCCATGTTCATCACCAGCACCCCGCGCTCACCCCGCAGCGACAGGTTGCCCAGGTGGATGCCGAAGTCGTCCGCCGCATCGGGGTGGCGGCCGTAGAGCCCGTCGCTGTCGGGGAACGGCAGCGCCACGTGGGACAGCGAGAACAGCTCGCGCGGGAAGGCCATGTCCAGGGGCCGGACCCACTCCTCGCGGCCACCGGCCTCGATCACCCGCTCGACCACCTCCCGGCTGCTCGCCGTGGCGTTGGTGATCACCGCCGTGCGATAGGCACGCGGTGGCGGCGGCAACAGCCGCGCCAGCGCCAGGCTGGCGTCCGGGCGCAACAGCGGGCCGAAGTCCACCGAGCGATTGATGTCGAACAGCACCAGCTCGCTGCCGTTGTCCGGGACCAGACGATAGAGCGACGCCACCACCGCCGAGGTGCTCACGGTCGCATCCACCACCGACTGGAAGGTCAGCAGCGGCGGCAGGCCCCGCAACCCGTCGCGCCGCGAGGCGCTCAGCAGCTGCTCCTGCAGCGCGGCGGTGAGCTGGTAGGACTGGCGCGCGCCGTTGACCGGGAAGGAGTTGTACTTGAAGGGGTTGTACTCGGGCAGCAGGTCGAGCCAGGCCGCCTTGGCGAAGGCCGGGAACACCGCCGGCAGGCCCGCCAGCCCGGCGAAACGCGCGTAGCCGGCGACCCCCAGCATGGGCGAGAGCAGCACCAGGCGTTCGGCACGCGGCAGGGACGGGTCCTCCAGCGCATCCAGCGAATATTTCAACGCCAGCGCACCGCCGTTGGAATAGCCCACCAGCCGCAACGGCCGCTGCGCCCCCACCAGCCGCCGGGCCTCGCGCATGGCCAGGCGGGTGGCGGCCAGCCACTGTTCCCAGCTCACGTCGGTCAGCGCCGCCGGCACCGTGCCGTGCCCGGGCAGGCGCAGGCCGAGCACCACAAAGCCCGCCTGGCGGTAACGCAGCGCCAGGTGGCGCAGGCTGTAGGGCGAATCGGTGAGGCCGTGCAGCATCACCACCGCGCCCACCGGCTCGCCTTCGGGACGCAGCACATAGGAGCGATTCCAGTCCTGGCGGAAACGGCCGGGGTACAGCGGGCTGCCCGGGAAATAGCGGTTGGCCGGCACCTGCTCCTCGGCGTCCAGCTGCTCGCTGACCTGTGCACGCACCTGCTCGAAGACGCGCGCCTCGGCGTTCATCCAGGCGCTCCAGTCGGCCTGGTCGAGCTCGCGCTCGTCGAGTTCCTCCGGCACGAACCTGTGCCAGGGCTCGAGTGTCGGCTCGCCCTGGATGTCCAGCACCCGCACGGCGAACACCAGTGACAGCGCCAAGGCCAGCAGCAGCGCGCCCCGGCCCGCCCACCGGATGATCCCAGCCCGCATCGTTCCCGCTCCGTCATGCCCCATGGTTCAGCCTTCGGCCAGCATCCAGCGCAGGCCCATGCGCACATGCTGCTCGGTGCTGTCCACCAGGGGCAGCGGTGAGTCGCAGCCCTCCAGCAGCAGGCCGATCTCGGTGCAGCCGAGGATCGCCGCCTGGGCACCCGCGGCTTGCAGCTGGCGCAGCTGGTCGAGGTAGAACGCCCGCGCCTCGGGGAGGAAGCGGCCCAGGCACAGCTCCTGGAAGATCACCCGGTCGATCTCCGCCATCGCCGTGGCGTCGGGCACCTGTACCTGGATGCCGAAACGCTCGTCCAGGCGCCGCCGGTAGAAATCCTCCTGCATGGTGAAGCGCGTGCCCAGCAGCGCCGCCCGCCCGCAGCCCAGCGCCTGCAGGGCCTCGCCCACACCATCGCCGATATGCAGCAGGGGGATGTCCACCGCCGCCTCGATCGCCGCCGCGACCTTGTGCATGGTGTTGGTGGCCAGCAGCAGGGCACCGGCGCCGGCGCGCTCCAATCCTTGCGCGGCGGCGGCCAGTTGGTGCCCGGCCTCGTCCCAGCCGCCGGACTTCTGCAGCGCGGCGATGCCGGCGAAATCCACCGAGTGCAGCAGCAACGGCGCCGAATGCAGGCCGCCGAGCTGGTCACGCACGCCCTCGTTGAGCAGCCGGTAGTAGCTCAGGGTCGACTCCCAGCTCATGCCGCCCAGTACACCCAATGTCCTCATCGCCACCTCTGCGCCAAAAGATCAAATCCTAGCCCAGCATCCCGGGGCGCCGGGCATACAGTTGCCGGGCAATCGGTGCGTACAGCCCCACGCTCGAGCGCCGCTGCGCACCGCCTCCGTCCAACAAAATTGGAATATGAACCTGCGGAAATCTTCTTAGACTCTCTAAGCAAAGCCGCTTATCTTCGCCGCCTGCTTATTCCGGCCTGTTCTACCACCCACTGTCAGGCGCCGTACCCCGCATGAAGATCCGCAACCTCGACCTCAGCCAGAGCCCGATCAACACCGAGCACGAGGCACTGGGCATTCCTCCCGTCGAGGATTTCGTCAGTCACCCCGACAACCATCCGGTGCTGCGCGCCGCGATGTGGTTCGCCGTGCTGGTGCTGGTCAGCCTGCTGGGCTTCCTCGCCTGGCGCCTGTTCTTCGGCGACCACGGCGGTGCCACCGGCCTGGACATCATCGAGCGTACCCTGAGCAGCCCGACCTTCTGGAGCGCCGTGGCCGTGGGCTTCCTCGCCCAGGTGGTCGATGGCGCGCTGGGCATGGCCTACGGCATCACCGCGACCACCTTCCTGCTCACCGCCGGCGCCTCGCCAGCGGCGGCCAGCGCCAGCGTGCACATCGCCGAAGTCTTCACCACCGGCCTCTCCGGCATCTCCCACGTGAAGCTGGGCAACGTCAACAAGTCCCTGTTCCTGCGCCTGCTGGTGCCGGGCATCATCGGCGCCGTGCTCGGCGCGGTGCTGATCACCACCTTCGACGGTGCCGCGCTCAAGCCCTTCATTTCCGCCTACCTGCTGCTGATGGGCCTGTACATCCTCAGCAAGGCCTACCGCCATGTGGCCCAGCGCCGGGCGCCGAAGCACGTGGCCAAGCTGGCCCTGTTCGGCGGTTTCGTCGACGCCGCCGGCGGCGGTGGCTGGGGCCCGGTGGTCACCAGCAGCCTGCTGGGCTCGGGCAGCGACCCGCGCACCACCATCGGCTCGGTGAACTTCGCCGAGTTCTTCCTGACCATTTCCAGCGCCACCTCCTTCATCCTCCTGGCCGGTGAGCTGAACACCTGGATGCTGGTGGCCGGGCTGGTCTTCGGCGGCCTGTTCGCGGCGCCCTTCGCCGCCATGCTGTGCAAGAAGCTGCCGGCGCGCACCCTGCTGACCCTGGTCGGCACCCTGATCACCCTGATCAGCGCCTTCAACATCTACATGGCCCTGCGCTGATCGGGCGGTTCTAGCCACCGAACTTTTCGGTCTAGCCGCGCCAGCCGCTGATTGCTCCAGGTCATTGACCGCACCCCTTCCGCTTTCACATGCTGCGCTCCTTCATCAGCCCCGAAGGAACGCAGCCACAATGAAACCGGAAACCCTCGCCATCCACGCCGGCTACAGCCCCGACCCGACCACGCGTGCGGTGGCGGTACCGATCTACCAGACCACCTCCTACGCCTTCGACGACACCCAGCACGGCGCCGACCTGTTCGACCTCAAGGTGCCCGGCAACATCTACACCCGCATCATGAACCCCACCAACGACGTGCTGGAGAAGCGCATCGCCGCGCTCGAAGGCGGCGTCGGCGCCCTGGCCGTGGCCTCGGGCATGGCCGCCATCACCTACGCCATCCAGACCGTCGCCGAAGCCGGCGACAACATCGTCTCGGTGGCCAAGCTCTACGGCGGCACCTACAACCTCTTCGCCCACACCCTGCCGCGCTCCGGCATCCAGGTACGCTTCGCCGCCCACGACGACATCGCCGCCCTGGAAGCACTGATCGACGAACGCACCAAGGCGGTGTTCTGCGAATCCATCGGCAACCCGGCGGGCAACATCATCGACCTCGCCGCCCTGGCCGCCGCCGCGCACCGCCATGGCGTGCCGCTGATCGTCGACAACACCGTGGCCACGCCCATCCTCTGCCGCCCCTTCGAACACGGCGCGGACATCGTCGTGCACTCGCTGACCAAGTACATCGGCGGCCATGGCAACAGCATCGGCGGCATCGTCGTCGACTCCGGGAAGTTCCCCTGGGCCGAAAACAAGGCGCGTTTCCCGCTGCTCAACACCCCGGACGCCTCCTACCACGGCGTGACCTACACCGAAGCCTTCGGCCCTGCAGCCTTCATCGGCCGCTGCCGCGTGGTGCCGCTGCGCAACATGGGCGCGGCGCTGTCGCCGTTCAACGCCTTCCTCATCCTCCAGGGGCTGGAAACCCTGCCCCTGCGCATGGAGCGCCACACCGAGAACGCGCTGAAGGTCGCCCACTTCCTCCAGGCCCACCCGCAGGTGGCCTGGGTGAAATACGCCGGCCTGCCGGACCACCCCGAGCACGAACTGGCCCAGCGCTACACGGCGGGCAAGCCGGCGGCGATCCTGTCCTTCGGCATCGTCGGCGGCGCGGAAGCCGGCGCACGCTTCATCGACGCGCTGAAGCTGGTGGTGCGCCTGGTGAACATCGGCGACGCCAAGTCCCTGGCCTGCCACCCGGCCTCCACCACCCACCGCCAGCTCAACGACGAGGAGCTGGAGAAGGCCGGCGTGCCGCGCGACATGGTGCGCCTGTCCATCGGCATCGAGCACATCGACGACATCCTCGCCGACCTCAGCCAGTCCCTCGAGGCCGCGCGGGGCTGATGCCCAGGGGTTGATATTCGGCGGGTCGGCTCCAGATCAGGGGAATCTGTTCCGGAGCCGACCATGACCGACCCCCTGATGATCCCCTGCGCCCACTGCGCCGGGCTCAACCGCATCCCCGCCGAGCGTCTGGGCGACTCGCCCCGCTGCGGTCACTGCAAGTCCGCCGTGGTCCCTGCCACGCCCTTCGACCTGAACGAAGCCGGCTTCGCCAAGCAACTGCGCGGCGACCTGCCCTTGCTGGTGGACGTCTGGGCCGACTGGTGCGGTCCCTGCAAGGCCTTCGCCCCCACCTACCAGCAGGCCGCCGCCCAGCTCCAGGGCCGCTGCCGCCTGGGCAAGCTGGACAGCGAGGCCAACCGCCAGCTGGCCGGGCAGCTCAACATCCGCTCCATTCCCACGCTGATCCTGTTCAAGGGCGGCGTCGAAGTCGCCCGGCAGAGCGGCGCCCTGCCCCTGCCGCAGTTGCTGGGCTGGCTGAAGAGCCAGGGGATCTAGAACGCCGGGGCGGGCTCAGCTCCGGCTAGCCTTGCCCGGCGTACATCTCGTTCAGCGCCCGCTGCATCTCCTCGGCGGAAACCTGCCGCGTGTGCGTGGAAATGGTCCAGGTATTGCCGAACGGATCGATGACCCGGCCCTCCCGCGAGCCGAAGAACATGTCGCTCACGGGGCTCAGCTCCCGAGCGCCTTCGCGGATCGCCCGGGCGAAGGTCGCGTCCGAATCGGGCACATAGATCTGCGCCAGCAGCGGCTGCTCCGGCCAGCCGTCCATGGCCTCGCCGAGGTTCACCCGCGAGTCGCCGAACCTCAGCTCGCAATGCACCACCTTGCCGTCCGGCGTCGTCAGGCGCAGCAGCTCCTCGGCGTCGAACACCGCCTGGTAGAACCTGACGGCGCTGGCCAGGTCGCTGACGATGCTGTTCGGTGTGACGGTGTTGAATCCCTGCGGCTTGAAGGTGGCGTTCATGGGCTTTCCCTGCTGGTTCGAGCGAGCGCGACATGCGCAGGCCCACTACTACCCTAGGCAATGAAGCACGTCCGTTACAGGCTCAACCTCCCGGTGAAAGTCCCACCTAACGGCCGGGTCCTGATCGTTTCGGTCACCCGGGCTGGTCGTCCCGGTCATTGCCGGCAGCGCGCATCCGGCTAGGCTCCTGGCATTCGCCCCGCCGGAGATCGTCATGCAATTCAACGAAGAGATGGCCCGCCACTTCACCGAGGACAAGATCGCCTTCGTGCGCCGCACGGGCCTGAAGGCCCTGACCCTGGAGCCCGGCTACGTGAAGCTGCTGGTGCCCCTGGCCGGCAACGAGAACCACATCGGCACCCTGTACGCCGGCGCCCTCTTCACCCTGGCGGAGATCCCCGGCGGCGCGCTGTTCATCACCAGCTTCGACACCCGCCGCTTCTACCCCATCATCAAGGACATGAGCCTGCGCTTCCGCCGCCCGGCCAAGGGCGACATCAGCGTCGAGGCGCGCCTCGGCGCCGAGGAGATCGAGCGCATCCAGGCCGAGGCGAGCGCCAACGGCAAGGCCGACTACCTGCTGGAGCTGGACCTGGTGGACGCCAGCGGCGAGGTGGTGGCGCAGAGCCGCGGGCTTTACCAGCTGCGTGCCCACTGAGCCAGGGGCGGATTGCCCTGGATCAAGTTGCCGCGCGGCGAATTGCCCCAGAGTGGCACCTCACCCGGAGGTGCCATCCATGTTCAGCCATATCCTCATCGCCCATGACCTGAGCCGCGAGGCCGACCTCGCCCTGCAACGCGCCGTGGACCTCGCGCGCCAGTACGACGCCCGCCTGACCCTGCTGCACGTGCTCGAAGACCACCTGCCCAACGCGCTGCAGGAAAGCCTGCGCGAAGCCGCTCAGCGCCTGTTCCAGCAACGCCTGGAGCAGCTCGGTGCGCCTCCCACCCAGGTGCTGCTGCGCAAGGGCCGCCCGGCGCTGCAGATTCTCGAAGAGGTGGAAGAGAGCCAGGCCGACCTGCTGGTGATCGGCAACCACCACCACAACGCACCGGAGCTGTTCATCGGCACCACACTGGAGCGTGTCGCCCGGCACATCGACATCCCCTTGCTGCTGGCGGTGGGCGAGAGGCCCGCCCCCTACCGCAAGGGCTTCACCGCGCTGGACTTCTCCCTCTGCGCCTGCGACGCCCTGCGCAGCGCCTGCAGCCTGCTGACCGCCGAAGGCCACCTGCAGGCCGTGAACGTGATGGAGGTGACCGGCCGCCTGCTGGCCAAGGCGGGCAGCGCCGGCGAATACCTCAAGACCCAGCGCGAGCTGCTGGAGCAATTGCTGAAGGATGAACTGGGCAACGTGAAGGCCGCCCCGAAGATCAGCCTGCAGGTCACCCACGGAACCCTGCCACGCGCCCTGGACGAGGCCATCGCCGCGACCCAGCCGCAGTTCATCACCCTCGGCAGCCACGGCCGCAGCATGATCTCCCAGGCGCTACTGGGCAGCCTGGCGCTGCATTACCTGCAGCGCCCGCCCTGTGATGTGCTGGTGGTGAAGTAGGAAGTCGAGCCGCAAGCTTCAAGCTTCAAGCTTCAAGCTTCAAGCTTCTAGAAGATTGTGCAGTTCGATGAATTGCTGGGTCAGCTTGTGGCCGCGGTCCAGGTGGATCAGCGGGGTGCAGGCCTGGTGGGACTCGCGCATCCTCACCGAGCTCATCAGGTTCACCGGCAGCACCGGCAGGCCCTCGGCGATGAGTTCGTCCAGCAGTTGCTGGGGCAGGCTGGCGCGGGGCTGGAACTGGTTGACCACGATGCCTTCGACCTCCAGGCCCTCGTTGTGGTCTTCCTTCAGCTCTTCGATCTCGGCCAGCAGGCCGTAGAGGGCATTGCGCGAGAAGCTGTCGCAATCGAAGGGGATCAGCACGCGATCCGCCGCGATCAGCGCCGAAACCGTGTAGAAATTCAAGGCCGGCGGCGTATCCAGGTAGATGCGGTCGTAGTCCTCGGCCAGCTCGTCCAGCAGCTTCGCCAGCTTGTTGATCTTGTGCTTGGCCTCGAGCTTGGGCTGCAGGTCGGCCAGCTCCGCCGTGGCGGTGATCACATGCAGGTTGTCGAAGGGCGTCTCGTAGATATCCACCTTGCCCTTCTTGCTGAAGGGCCCGGACGACAGGGTCTGCTTGAAGAAATCGGCGATCCCCATGGGAATGTCGTCGCCGGTGAGGCCGGTCAGGTAGTGGGTGGAGTTGGCCTGTGTGTCGAGGTCGATCAGCAGCGTGCGATAGCCCTCCGAGGCACTGACCGCCGCCAGGTTGCAGGCGATGCTCGACTTGCCTACGCCGCCCTTCTGATTGAACACCACTCGCCGCATCGCACACCTCCCGGATCCCTTGGATAGTCCCGGATTCTATGCAAAGCCCGTGACAAGGGCGAGCACTGCCGGGGCTTTCTTACCGGCGGGTATTTATGTGCCTTACATCTGAAGATTGTGTCTGAAGTTTGCGAAGTAACACGGCGCTCGGGGATAATGCGGCACTTTGCTATGGCGTCATCGACAAGGCCTTTGTCGTTCAGGGATTGCCAGTCGACAAGGACGCCCACAGGGGCCGAAAAGAGCTCTTAGCGTGACTCACTTCAGCATCGAACAATGGCGTGCCTGGGCCCCGGGCCTGGAAAGCGAGGACGACTGGCGCGCCTGGTGCAGGCAGCCGTTCGCGCCCGCCGACACCGAAATCCAGCCCGATGTCTCCTTCCTCCCCGCCATGCAGCGGCGTCGCCTGTCGCGCCTCGCACGCATGGCGATGAGCGTCGCCTGGCCCCTGGCCGCCGAGGGCGAGCAACTGCCCATGGTGTTCGCCTCGCGCCACGGCGAGACGCCGCGCACCCTGGCACTGCTGCAGGACCTGGCGCGCGGCGAGCCGCTGTCACCCACCCAGTTCAGCCTCTCGGTGCACAACGCGATCATCGGCCAGTGGTCGATCCTGCGCGGCGACACCAGCGAGATGACCGCCCTGGCCGCCGAAGGCGACGGCCTGGAGCACGCGGTCCTGGAAGCTGCCGGCATGCTCGCCGAGGGTGCCCCGGCCGTGCTGCTGGTGGTCACCGAGGAAAGCCCGCCGGAGATCTACCGCCCCTGGGTGGAGGATGTGCCCTTCCCCTACGCCGTCGCCCTCAGGCTCGCGCCCGGCGACCAGTGGCAGCTGAGGCTGTCCCCCGAAGCGCCGGAACAGGCGCCGGAACCCTGGCCCCACGCACTGGGCCTGCTGCAAGCACTGCTCAACGATCTGCCCCACCGTCAGCATCAATGGAAGAGCCGTAAATGGACCTGGCAACGCAACCGGCCCTGAACGCCCGCCCCAACGCCCCCTACTGGTGGCGCCTGATCGCCACCGCCCTGTCCTTCACCCTGTTCGGGGTCGGCGGGGTGCTGCTGCGCATCGTCGTGTTCCCGCTGCTCTCGCTGCTGCCGGGCGACGCCACCGACCACCGCCGCCGTGCCCGCGCCACCACCAGCCGGCTGTTCTGGCTGTTCGTCCAGTTCATGTACCGCAGCGGCGTGCTCACCTACGAGGTTGAAGGCGCGGAACGCCTGGGGCGCCCCGGGCAGATGATCATCGCCAACCACCCCTCGCTGATCGACGTGGTGGTGCTGATCGCCCTGATCCGCGACACCAACTGCGTGGTCAAGCAGAGCCTGTGGGACAACCCCTGCATGCGCGGCCCGATCCGCGCCGCCCAGTACATCAGCAACAGCGGCAGCATGGACATGCTCGACGAGGCCGCCGCCGCCCTGCAGGAAGGCCAGACCCTGATTGTCTTCCCCGAAGGCACCCGCACCACGCCGGGGCAGGCCCCGCAGTTCCACCGTGGCGCGGCCGCCATCGCCCTGCGCGGCGCCCGCATCGTCACCCCGGTGACCATCAGCGTGACCCCGACCACCCTGACCAAGGCCGAGCCCTGGTACAGCATTCCGTCGCGGCGCTTCCACTTCCACCTGCGCGTCGGCCACGACATCGACCCGCAGAGCTTCGCCTCACAGGGGTCGGCACCCATCGCTTCGCGCCGCCTCAACGACCATCTGCATCAACATTTCATGAAGGAGCTCGGCCTGGATGAGCGCTCTGCAGCTTGAGATCAAGAACCTGATCATCGAGGCCCTGGGCCTCGAAGACATCGGCCCCGACGACATCGACGCCGAACAGACCCTGTTCGGCGAAGGCCTGGGCCTGGACTCGGTGGACGCCCTGGAACTGGGCCTGGCCATCCAGAAGCGCTTCGGCATCAAGATCGACGCCGATGCCAAGGACACCCGCAAACACTTTGCCAACGTGGCCAGCCTCGCGGCCTTCGTCTCGGCACAGAAAGCCGCCTGAGGAAAAGACCGCGATGCAAACCCGTGACGAGATCTTCACCACCCTGCGCGACGCCCTGGTCGAACTCTTCGAGCTGGACCCGGCGCAGATCAGCCTGGAATCCAACCTCTACGAGGACCTGGAGATCGACAGCATCGACGCCGTCGACCTGATCGACCACATCAAGCGCCACACCGGCCGCAAGATCGCCGCCGAGGACTTCAAGGCCGTGCGCACCGTCAGCGACGTGGTCGAGGCCGTGCACCGCCTGGTGAACGAGCCCGCATGAGCCGCCTGATCGGGCTGCTGCTGGTGCTGGCCGGGCTGGGCTACCCCTTCGCCGTGTACTACGGCATGGAGCACCTGTCGCCGCGCCTGTTCGCCCTGCTGCTGGGCGGCCTCTGGCTGGCCCGCAGCCTGAGCGCCGCGCAACGCCCCGGCAACCGCTGGACGGCCGTCGCCGCCCTGGGTTTCTGCCTGCTGCTGGGGCTGGTCAACCAGGCCGAACTGCTGCGCTGGTACCCGGTGCTGATGAGCGCCGCACTGCTGGGCCTGTTCGGCGCCAGCCTGTTCCACGGCACCCCGCTGGTGGAACGCCTGGCACGCCTGCGCGAGCCCGAACTGCCCGAGGTGGCGGTGCGCTACACCCGTCGCGTCACCGCCGTCTGGGCCGGGTTCTTCCTCGCCAACGGCCTGGTCGCCGCCGGCCTCACCCTGTGGGCACCGCTGAGCTGGTGGACCCTCTACACCGGCTTCATCGCCTACCTGCTGATGGGCCTGCTGTTCGCTGGCGAATGGCTGGTGCGCCAGCGTGTACGGAGGTTCGCGTGAGCTGGATCGCCCTGCAGGACCTGCTGCTGCAGGCCGACCCGCGACGCCCGGTCACCCTGGCACCGGCACTGGACCAGACCGCCCTCGCCGAGCAGGCCCTGCGCCTGGCCGGTGCCTTCCAGGCCCGCGGCATCCAGCGCATTGCGCTGTATCTGGAAGACGGCGCCGAGCTGGCCGCAGCCCTGCTGGGCGCCTGGCGCGCCGGCATCGAGGTGCTGCTGCCGGCCGACGCCCAGGCGCAGACCCGCAAGCGCCTGGGCGAACACTGCGACCTCTGGCTCGACGGCCTCGATGGCCTCGATGGCCTCGACGCCGAGCCCCTGGCCCCCGCCGCGCTGGACCTGGAGGCCTGCCGCCTGGTGCTGTGCACCTCCGGCTCCAGCGGCGAAGCCAAGCTGATCGACAAGACCCTGCGCCAGCTGGCCAACGAAGTCGAAGCCCTGGAAGCCCTCTGGGGCGCCGACCTGGCCGGTGCCACCCTGGTCGCCAGCGTCTCCGCCCAGCACATCTACGGCCTGCTGTTCCGCGTGCTCTGGCCCCTGTGCGCCGGCCGCCCCTTCGTGCGCCGGGCCCAGCCCTTCGCCGAGGACATCCAGCAGGCCAGCCTGGAGGCCGGCGACTTCGCCTGGATCGCCAGCCCCGCCCTGCTCAAGCGCATGGGCGACAACCTCGACTGGCCCGCCCTGCGCGGCGTGCGCCGGGTGTTCTCCTCCGGCGGCGCCCTGCCCGAAGACGCCGCTGCCGAGCTGCAGCAGCGCCTCGGCCAGTGGCCCACCGAGATCTACGGCAGCTCCGAGACCGGCGGCATCGCCTGGCGCCAGGGCGGCGCCCTGTGGCAGCCCTTCGCCGGCGTGGCGGTCGGCCAGGACGCCGACGGCGCCCTGTACCTCGCCTCGCCCTACCTGCCCGCCGGCCACCGCGAGCAGACCGCCGATGCCGTGCGCATCGACGCCGACGGCCGCTTCGAACTGCTCGGCCGCCTCGACCGCATCGTCAAGCTGGAAGAAAAACGCATCTCCCTGCCCATGCTGGAGCAGGCCCTGGGCGAACACCCCTTCGTCGCCGAAGCGCGCCTGGGCGTGGTGCAGGAAGGCCGCGCCTTCCTCGGCGCGCTGGTGGCCCTGAGCGCCGAGGGCATCCATGCCCTGCGCAACCAGGGTCGGCGCACCGTCACCGAAACCCTGCGCCGCCACCTGGCCGGCCACTGCGAAGCCATCGCCCTGCCGCGCCGCTGGCGCCTCGTGCGGCAACTGCCGTGGAGCAGCCAGGGCAAGCTGCCCCAGGCGCTGGTGGAGAACCTGGTCAAGGCCCCCCGCCCGAAGACGGTGGAGCCGCTGGCCAGCCGCGAGATCGACGGCGAATGGCAGCTGGATCTGGAAGTACCGCTGGACCTGGCGCACTTCTCCGGCCACTTCCCGCGCACCCCGGTGCTGCCCGGCGTGGTGCAGATCGACTGGGCCCAGCACCTCGCCCGCCAGGTGATGGCCCTGCCCCCGCGCTTCGCCGGCATGGAGGTGCTGAAGTTCCAGCAACTGGTCCGCCCCGGCGACCGCCTGCAGCTGTCCCTGCGCTTCGACACCGACAAGGGCAAGCTCTACTTCGCCTACCGCAACGGCGAAGCCGCCTGCTCCTCCGGGCGCATCCTGCTGGTGGCCGACCATGCGTAAGGCCTTCGCCACCCTGAACGGCACGCGCGCCGGTTCCCACAGCGTTCAAGAACGCGTGCTGCACGAGGTTCCTGCGCAGTACATGGCCCTCTCCAGCTCGGCGGGTGGGGCGGGGACAACGCCCCTTCAGGAGGCCGAGCGGAATCGTTGCAGAGGGAGTCGAGCGGCATGGATGCCGCGAGAGGCGCGATCTGGCCAGGGATGGCCTGTCGCGCCGGGCTCCCGGCGCAACGATGGGAGCGAGGGCACCCCGGCGCAGCCGGGGCCGGATGCAGGGGCAAGCCCTTTTGGTTCCTTTTGGGGCGACTGCCAAAAGGGACTCGCCCGGCAAGGCGAAACAGAGACTCGACGCACACTCGGCCATGAACCGGGCCCCGAAACCCACCCGCAATGCCCGATGCCGACATGAACCCGTTCAAGCCCTGCGCCGTCATCCCCGTCTACAACCACGAGCATGCCCTGCCCCTGGTGGTCGACGCCCTGCGCCAGCACGGCCTGCCCTGCGTGCTGGTGGACGACGCCTCCAGCCCCGCCTGCGCCCAGGTGATGGACCAGTTGGCCACCCAGCCCGACGTCCACCTGGTGCGCCTGGCAGTGAACCAGGGCAAGGGCGGCGCCGTCATGGCCGGCCTGCGCGAAGCCGGCCGGCTGGGCTTCTCCCACGCCCTGCAGGTGGACGCCGACGGCCAGCACGACCTCGCCGACGTGCAGCGCTTTCTCGCCGCCGCCCAGGCCCGCCCGGGCGAGCTGATCTGCGGCTACCCGCAGTACGACGAAAGCGTGCCGAAAAGCCGCCTCTACGCCCGCTACCTGACCCACGTCTGGGTGTGGATCAACAGCCTCTCGCTGTCGATCCGCGACGGCATGTGCGGCTTCCGCGTCTACCCCCTGGCCCCGACCCTGGCGCTCACCGAGTCCACCCGCCTCGGCAAGCGCATGGACTTCGACCCGGAGGTCCTGGTGCGCCTGGCCTGGCGCAACCAGCCCATGCACTGGCTGCCGACCAAGGTGCACTACCCGCTGGACGGGCTCTCGCACTTCCGCCTGTTCCACGACAACGCGCTGATCTCCAAGATGCACGCCAAGCTGTTCTTCGGCATGCTCCTGCGCGCACCACTGATCCTCTGGCGCAGGTGCCGGCCATGAGCGAGGGGCACTGGGCGCGTCAGGACGAACGCGGCAGCTTCCTGCTGATGAAACTCACCGCCCTGGCGGTGCGCCACCTGGGCCGTCGCGTGCTCAGCCCGCTGCTCTACGTCATCGTCTTCTACTTCTTCCTCTTCGGTGCCAAGGCCCGCCGCAGCGCCCGGCGCTACCAGGCCAACCTCGCCGCCTGGAGCGGTCGCCCGGAGCTGGCGCCCACCCTCGGCTCGGTGTTCGCCCAGTTCATGGCCTTCGCCGACGCCCTGCTGGACAAGCTCGACATCTGGCGCGGCAAGCTGCCCCTGGAGCGCATCGAACTGGTGGACCCGACCGGCCTGCGCCAGCGGTTGCGTGGCGGGCGCGGCCAACTGCTGGTCGGCGCCCACCTGGGCAACCTGGAGGTGTGCCGCGCCCTGGCCGAGCTGGGCGAGAAGGTGCAGATGAACGTGTTGGTGCACACCCGCCACGCCGAGCGCTTCAACCGCCTGCTGGGCGAGGCCGGCGCCAGCCACCTGCGACTGATCCAGGTCAGCGAGCTGGACCCGGCGATCATGCTGCAACTGAGCGAGCGCCTGGAGCGCGGCGAGTGGCTGGCGATCGCCGGCGACCGCGTGCCGCTGCATGGCGGGCGCACCGTCCAGGTCGACTTCCTCGGCCACCCGGCCGCCTTCCCCCAGGGCCCCTGGCTGCTGGCCGGGCTGCTCAAGTGCCCGCTCAACCTGATGACCTGCCTGAAGATCGACGGCCGCTACAAGGTCTTCCTCGAACCCTTCGCCGAGCGCGTGCAATGGCGCCGCAGCGAGCGTGACGCGGTGATCGAAGGCTGGGTCCAACGCTATGCCCAGCGCCTCGGCGAGCTGTGCCTGAAGGCCCCCGAGCAATGGTTCAACTTCTATCCGTTCTGGAACGAACATGACGACACATCAGCCTGAACCCGTGGTCTTCGGCGAGCTGCCGCTGTCCATCGAGCAGGTCGTGGCCCTCTCCCAGCGCCGCGCCCCCGCCCTGCTGCAGGGCGACGCCGCCTGGCGCGAGCGCATCGCCAAGGGCGCGCGCTTCCTCGACACCCTGCTGGACAAGGAAGGCGTGATCTACGGCGTCACCACCGGCTATGGCGACTCCTGCGTGGTGGCCGTGCCGCTGGAGCAGGTCGAGGCCCTGCCGCGCCACCTGTTCACCTTCCACGGCTGCGGCCTGGGCAAGGTGCTGGACGAGGCCGCCACCCGCGCGGTGCTGGCGGCCCGCCTGCAGTCGCTGTGCCACGGCGTTTCCGGCGTGCGCGTGGAGCTGCTGGAGCGCCTGCAGGCCTTCCTCGAGCACGACGTGCTGCCGGTGATCCCGGAAGAGGGCTCGGTGGGCGCCAGCGGCGACCTCACCCCGCTGTCCTATGTGGCCGCCACCCTCTCCGGCCAGCGTGACGTGTTCTACAAGGGCCAGCGCCGCAGCGCCGCCGAGGTGCACGCCGAACTGGGCTGGGCGCCCCTGGTGCTGCGCCCCAAGGAAGCCCTGGCGCTGATGAACGGCACCGCCGTGATGACCGCCCTGGCCTGCCTGGCCTACGCCCGCGCCGACTACCTGCTGCAACTGGCCACCCGCATCACCGCGCTCAACGTGGTGGCGCTGGAGGGCAACCCGGAGCACTTCGACGAGCGCCTGTTCGCCGCCAAGCCGCACCCGGGGCAGATGCAGGTGGCCGCCTGGCTGCGCCAGGACCTGGCCATCGACGCGCCCACGCCGCCGCTGCACCGCCTGCAGGACCGCTACTCGCTGCGCTGCGCCCCCCATGTGCTGGGCGTGCTGGCCGACAGCCTGGGCCTGCTGCGGCAGTTCATCGAGACCGAGCTGAACAGCGCCAACGACAACCCGCTGATCGATGCCGAGGCCGAGCGCGTGCTTCACGGCGGGCACTTCTACGGCGGCCACATCGCCTTCGCCATGGACAGCCTGAAGAACCTGGTGGGCAACGTCGCCGACCTGCTCGACCGCCAGCTCGCCCTGCTGGTGGACGTGCGCTACAACCACGGCCTGCCGAGCAACCTCTCCGGCGCGCCCCAGGCCACGGCGATGATCAACCACGGCTTCAAGGCCGTGCAGATCGGCGCCAGCGCCTGGACCGCCGAGGCGCTGAAGAACACCATGCCGGCCAGCGTCTTCTCGCGCTCCACCGAATGCCACAACCAGGACAAGGTGAGCATGGGCACCATCGCCGCCCGCGACGCCCTGCGCAGCCTGGAACTCACCGAGCAGGTGGCCGCCGCCACCCTGCTGGCCGCCAACCAGGGCGTCTGGCTGCGCCAGCGCGAGAACCCGCGCGCGCTGCCCGAGCCGCTGACCGCCATGCACCGGCAACTGGCCGGGGACTTCCCGCCGGTGATCGAGGACCGCGCCCTGGAAGGCGAGCTGCGCCTGTGCCTGGAGCGTATCCGCGCCCGCCACTGGAGGCTCTATGCGTAGCGCCGGGGTGATCCAGGCCGAGGTGGAAGTCCTCGTGCCCTTCTTCGACGTCGACATGATGGAAGTGGTCTGGCACGGCCACTACGTCAAGTACCTGGAAGTGGCCCGTTGCGCCCTGCTCGACAAGCTCGGCCACAACTACTCGCAGATGCGTGACGCCGGCTACGCCTGGCCCATCATCGACCTGCAGCTGCGCTACATCCGTGGCGCCCGCTTCGGCCAGAGGATCGTCGTGCGTGCCGACCTGGTGGAATGGGAGAACCGCCTGAAGATCAACTACCTGATCACCGACGCCGCCACCGGTGAGCGCCTGACCCGGGGCAGCAGCGTGCAGGTGGCGGTGGAGATCGCCACCCGCGAAATGCTGCTGGCCTCGCCCAGGGTGTTCGTCGATGCCGTGGAGCGGGCACTGCCATGACCGCCCGCCTGCTGCGCGCCGCGCTGCTGGTGCCAGCCCTGCTGGCGGGCTCGCTCGCCCACGCCTTCGACCTCGACCAGCTCGCCGCGCAACTGGGCAAGCCCGCCGTGGTGCGCGGCCCCTTCGTGCAGGAGAAACACCTGCGCGCCCTGCCCAGGCCGCTGACCAGCGAAGGGCACTTCGTGCTCTCCCGCGAGCAGGGGCTGCTCTGGCTGCTGCGTAAACCGCTGCAGCAGGACTACCGCATCGGCGCCGCCGGCATCGCCCGTCGTGTCGACGGCCACTGGCAGGCCCAGCCCGGCCAGGACGTCGCCGCCCAGCAGAGCCGCCTGTTCCTCGCCGTGCTCAAGGGTGACCACCAGGGCCTGGCCCGCGACTTCCAGTTGCAGCTCAGCGGCGACGCCGCGCACTGGCAGCTGCACCTGACGCCGAACTCCCTGCTGCTCAAGCAGATCTTCAGTGCCATCCAGATCGAGGGTGGCGCCCTGGTGGAACGCATCGAACTGCGGGAGACCCAGGGCGACAGCACCGTGCTGCGCCTGCCGGCGAGCGAAGCGGGCGATGCCCTCGATGCCACGGAGGCGCGCGACCTTGCGCCCTGAACGCCTGCTGCCACGCCTGTTCCTGCTGGGCCTCGTTGCCCTGCTGGCGCTGGCCGCCTGGCAATGGCGCAACGGCCCGCCGGTGGCCGCCGACATGCTCGCCCTGCTGCCCCAGGGCGCCGGCGATGCCTGGGTGCAACGTGCCGAACAACGCATGCAGGAGCCGCTGAACCGCGAGGTCCTGCTGCTGGTGGGCCACACCGACGCCGGCCGTGCCCAGGCACTGGCCCGGCGCATCGCCGAGCGCTGGCAGCAGGAGCCGCGCTTCGAGCGCGTGCACTGGAGCCTGCAGGCCGACCTGCCGGCCTTGCGCCAGCAACTGCGGGACAACCGCCTGGCGCTGCTGCCCCGGGCCGATCGCGCGCTGCTGGAGCAGGAACCCGGGCGCTTCATCGCCCAACGCGCGGAACGCCTGTTCGACCCCTTCTCCGCCGTCGCCCTGGTGCCGACCGAAAGCGACTGGCTGGGCCTCGCCGGCCTCGCGCAGAAGGCACTGGTGCCCGCCAGCCGGGTGCAGGCCGACCTGGCCAGCGGCGCCCTGCAGGTGCAGGACGGCGATACCACCTGGGTGCTGCTGCGTGCCCGCACCCGGGACGGCGCCTTCGACATGCAGGCACCGCCCTGGCTGGCCGGCGAAGTGGCCGGCGCCCGCCGGCAGGTCGAAGCCGATGGCGGTCGCCTGCTCGCCGCCAGCGGCCTGCTCCACGCCGCCGCCGGGCAGGCCAAGGCCGCCCGCGAGATCAGCCTGATCGGTGGCGGCGCCAGCCTCGGCACGCTGTTGCTGATGCTGCTGGTGTTCCGCCGCCCGCGCACCCTGCTCAGCCTGTTGCCGGTGGGCCTGGCCCTGGGCGCGGGCTGCAGCGCCTGCGTGCTGGTGTTCGGCGAGATCAACGCGCTGACCCTGGTGCTCGGCGCCAGCCTCACCGGCGTCGCCGCCGACTACCCGCTGCACTACCTGAGCAAGAGCTGGACCGGCCAGCCCTGGCGCGCCTGGCAGGCGGTGCGCGACACCCTGCCGGGGCTCAGCCTGAGCCTGGGCACCAACCTGATCGGCTACCTGGCCCTGGCCTTCACCCCCTTCCCGGCATTGACCCAGATCGCGGTGTTCTCCGCCGCCGGCCTGGTCACTGCCTACCTCTGCTCGGTGTGCCTGCTGCCAGCGCTGCTGGGCAACCTGCGCCTGACACCACCACGCGCGCCCCTGCACCTGGCCGAGCGCCTGCTGGAGGGCCGCGAGCGCCTGCTGGCACGCACCGGCAGCCTGCCCTGGCTGCTGGCCCTGCTGGCCTTCAGTGCCGCCGGCCTGTGGCAGGTGCAGCTGCAGAACGACCTGCGCCAGTGGCTCGGTGCCGAGCCGCGCCTGCTCGACGAGGCCCGCGAGATCGCCCGCCTCACCGGCCTGCAGCCCACCAGCCAGTTCTTCCTGGTGCGCGGCGACAGCCAGGAGCAGATGCTCCAGCGCCAGGCCGAGCTGGCCGAGCGCCTCGACCGCGCCGTGGCCGACGGCAACCTGCAGGGCTACCGCGCCCTCAGCCAGCTGGTCCCACCCGGCACCGAGCGCCAGGCCCTGCGTGATGCCCTGGCGCGCCTGCCGCAACACTGGCAGCCATTGCTGGAGCTTGGCATCCCCGCCCAAGCGCTGGAGAACGAGATCGCCCAGCTGCGCACGCAGCCCGTGCAGGACCTCGACACGGCCCTGGCCGGCACCCTGGGCGAGGCCTGGCGCCCGCTCTGGCTGGGCGTCGACGCCCAGGGCCGCGCCGCCGGCATCGTCAGCCTGCAGGGCCTGGCCTCGCCAATGCTGATGGCCGACGCCGCCGAGGGCCTGGAAGGCGTGCAACTGGTCGACCGCATCGGCGAGCTGAACCGCCTGTTCGCCGCCACCCAGCTCAGCGCTGCGGAACTCAAGCTGGCGTCCTGCCTGGCCATCCTCCTCCTGCTGTGCATCCCCTTCGGCTTCGGCGGTTCGCTGCGCATCGTGGCGCTGCCGCTGCTGGCGGCGCTGGCCGCCCTGGCGTGCCTCGGCTGGCTGGGCCAGCCGCTGACCCTGTTCAGCCTGTTCGGCCTGCTGCTGGTCACCGCCATCGGCGTGGACTACGCGATCCTCATGCGCGAGGCGGTGGGCGGCGCGGCGGTGAGCCTGCTGGGCACGCTGCTGTCGGGCCTGACCAGTTGGCTGTCGTTCGGCCTGCTGCTGCTCAGCCAGACCCCGGCCATCGCCAACTTCGGCCTGACCATCAGCCTCGGGCTGTTCTTCTGCTTCCTGCTGGCGCCCTGGGCGCAGGCCGCGCAACCCCATGGCAAGGAGGTGCCGGCATGAGCGTCGTCCTGTTCTGGATCGGCCTGCTGGCGCTGTTCGCCCTGGCCACCTGGCTGGGTCGCCTGCTGGGCCTGATCCCCATCGTCAGCCAACTGTTGCTGGCCAGTTTCGGCCTGCCCCTGGTGATGCTCTGGCTGGCCGCGCCGGTGGGCCTGGACAACGCCCAGGTGCTGGCCGCGCCCTGGCTCGAGCCGCTGTACGGCGTGGCCTTCACCCTGCTGCTGGGGCACATCCTCAGCGATGTGATCGACCTGCGCCTGGAAGCGGCCAGCGTGAAGATCGCCCTGCCGAGCTTCTTCCTGCCGTTCTTCTGCGGCCTGGGCTGTGCCCTCTGGCTGCTGCCCGCCGACGGCCTGCTCTCGGCCACCGCCGTGGGCCTGCTGTTCGCCCTGACGGCGATCCCGGTGCTGTTCCTCTACCTGCGCCACCTGGGCTACGCCGAGGCGAGCATACGCCGCCTGCTGCAGGCGGCGATCCTGATGGACCTGATGTGCTGGAGCATCTTCGCCCTGGCCCAGGGCAGCGCCGCGCCCGGCACGCTGCTCTGGCCGCTGCTGGCCGCCCTGCTGCCCCTGGCGCTGCACCTGGCGCGGGTGCGGGCGCCGCTGGCCTACAGCCTGGCCTTCTTCGCGCTGCTGCTGACGCTGCAGCAGCTCGAGCTCAACGCCCTGGTGTTCGGCATCGCCTACCTGCTGGTGATGGCCCTGCTGCGCGTGCCGTTCCGCCTGCCGCTGCCGGTGCGCGTCTTCCATGGCGCGCAGGTGTGGCTGGCGGTGCCGCTGATCCTCGCCTTCGGCCTGCTGCAGATCGACTGGCACACGGCCTGGCAGAACTATTCCTGGCTGCAGTTCGGCGCCCTGCTGGTGTTGCCCATCGTCAGCAAGCTGGCGGGCAACTGGCTGGGCCTGTCCTGGGCCGAGGGCCGCCTGGCGGCCAGCCCGGTGAAGTGGCGCGAGACCGTGCTGCTCAATACCCGCGGCCTGACCGAGATCGTCTTCCTCAACCTTCTGTTCCAGCAGCACATCATCAGCGCGCAGCTGTATTTCGCGCTGATGCTGATGGGACTGATCGCCACCCTGTTGCCGGCCCTGACGCGCAGAGCGCACGCGGTCGCCACCCCCGCCCCGGAAAGGAGTCCCCATGAAGCCCATTGAAATCCAGCAGCGCCAGGTCGTGGTCATCGGTGCCGGCCCCTCCGGCGCCATCGCCGCCGCCCTGCTCAAGCGCAAGGGCCACGACGTGCTGATCCTCGAACGCCAGCGCTTCCCGCGCTTCTCCATCGGCGAGAGCCTGCTGTCCCATTGCCTGGACTTCATCGAAGAAGCGGGGATGCTCGACGCGGTCATGGCCGCCGGCTTCCAGATCAAGCACGGCGCGGCCTTCGCCTGGGGCGAGCGCTACACCGCCTTCGACTTCCGCGACAAGTTCACCCCCGGCAAGGGCACCACCTTCCAGGTACAGCGGGCCGACTTCGACAAGCTGCTGGCCGACCAGGCGGCGCTGCAGGGCGTGGAAATCCGCTACGAGGAAGAGATAGTCGCCGCCGAGTTCGGGGGTGATTGCCCGCAGCTCACCGTGCGCCGCCTGGATGGCAGCGAGTACCAGGTGGAGACCGCCTTCGTCCTCGACGGCAGCGGCTACGGCCGGGTGCTGCCGCGCCTGCTGGACCTGGAGGCGCCGTCCAGCTTCCCGGTGCGCCAGGCGGTGTTCACCCATATCGAGGACCGCATCGAGGACGCCGGCTTCGACCGCGAGAAGATCCTCATCAGCATCCACCCCGAGCACCGTGACATCTGGTTCTGGCTGATCCCCTTCAGCAACGGCCGCTGCTCCCTGGGCGTGGTGGGCGAGGCCGGCCGCTATGCGGGCCGCCCCGAGGACCTGGATGCCTGCCTCAAGGGCTTCATCGCCGAGACGCCGAACCTGCGCCGCCTGCTGGCCAATGCCGTGTGGGACACCCCGGCCCGCTCCCTGGGCGGCTACTCGGCCAACGTGAAGGCCTTGCACGGCCCGGGCTTCGCCCTGCTGGGCAACGCGGCCGAGTTCCTCGACCCGGTGTTCTCCTCCGGCGTGACCATCGCCATGCGCTCGGCGAGCATGGCCGCGGCCGTGCTCGACCGGCAGCTGGACGGCGAGCAGGTGGACTGGGAAAGCGAGTTCGCCACGCCGCTGAAGAAGGGCGTGGACACCTTCCGTGCCTATGTCGAGGGCTGGTACGAGGGCAGCTTCCAGGACGTGATCTTCCATGAAGGCGGGTCGCCGGAAATCCGCGGGATGATCTGCTCGATCCTCGCCGGCTACGCCTGGGACGCGCGCAACCCCTTCGTCGCCGAGCCCAAGCGCCGCCTGCGCATGATCAGCGAATTCTGCGCCACGGAATGAGGGAGCCGACCATGGAACGCGCCGCCGCCACCTACGTCGAGGAGACCCGCTTCGGCTTCTGGTTCCTGCAGAGCCGCACCTGGCAGCACCACGTGCTGCGCGTGGCGATCAACGACCTCAGGGGCCTGTTCACCGAGCCGCTGCCGGAGGCGCCGGTGCTGCTGGACGCCGGCTGCGGCCAGGGCAAGTCCTTCCGCCTGCTGGCCGAGGCCTTCGCCCCGGCGCGGATGATCGGCCTGGACGCCGACCCGCACAGCCTCGACTGCTCCCGCGCCGAGGCCGGTCGCCTGGGGCTGGAGGTGCAACTGGTGAGCAGCGACTGCGCCGCGATCGCCCTGCCGGACGCCAGCGTCGACGTCCTCTTCTGCCACCAGACCTTCCACCACCTGGTGGAACAGGAACGCGCCCTGGCCGAATTCTGGCGGGTGCTGAAGCCGGGCGGCTACCTGCTGTTCGCCGAATCCACCCGCTACTACATCGACACCTGGGTGATCCGCTGGCTGTTCCGCCACCCGATGCACGTGCAGCGCACCGCCGAGCAGTACCTGGACATGCTGCGCGGCCAGGGCTTCGTCTTCGAGGCGCGCAACGTGTCCTACCCCTACCTGTGGTGGAGCCGCTCCGCCGATTTCGGCCTGCTGGAGCGCTGGGGCCTGCGCAACCCGCCGCCACCCGGCCGGCGCAACGAGACCTTGGTCAACGCCGTGGCACGCAAACCCCTGGAGAATGACGGCCGATGAAGCGCCTGCTGCTCGCCGGCCTGTACCTGCTGCTCGCCGCCTGTGCGGCGCGTACGCCGGTGCCCGAGCACCCACCCGTGCTGGACCTGCCGCAGTCCTTGCAGGTGCAACGCCAGGCCGAGGGCGAGGTCCGCGACTGGCTGCTGGTGGTGCAGGCCGAGGGGCCGGCACTGCGCTGGTCGCTGTTCGACCCGCTGGGCGTGCCCCTGTCGCGCCAGCTGCTGCAGGACGGTTCCTGGCGCGACGACGGCCTGCTGCCGCCCAACGACGAGGCCCGCGAGCTCTTCGCCGCGCTGCTCTACGCCCTGGCCCCGGCCGAGGCGTTGCAGCCGGCCTACGCCGGCATCGAGCAACGCATCGCCACCGATGGCCGGCGCGAGCTGGCCGGACGCTGGAGCATCGCCTACCGCGCGCCGCTGGATTTCGACCTGCAGCGCCGCGACGGCCCGCACTACCGAATCACCGCTCTCGACGAGGAACCCCGATGATCGCCAATCTCAACGCCCTGGGCCTGGTCTGCGCCCTGGGCCAGGGCAAGCAGGCGGTGGCCGACGCGCTGTTCGCCGGCGACGCATCGGGCATGCGCCACCAGGCCGGCTGGGTCGCGGGACGCGAACTGAGCATCGGTGCGGTGCCCGGTGAACTGCCGGCCATGCCCGCCGGCCTGGAGGCCTGCCAGAGCCGCAACAACCAGTTGCTGCTGGCCGCCGCGCTGGAGATCGAAACGCAGCTGCGCGCCGCCATCGAGCGTCACGGCCTGGACCGCGTGGGCATCGTCCTCGGCACCAGCACCTCGGGCATCCAGGAAGCCAGCGAAGGCATCGGCGAGCACCTGCGCACCGGCACCCTGCCGGATGACTACCGCTACCCGCAGCAGGAGCTGGCCGCACCGGCCGCCTTCCTCGCCGCCTGGCTGGGCACCCGTGGCCCGGCCTATTGCATCTCCACCGCCTGCACCTCCAGCGCCCGCGCCCTGTTGAGCGCGCGTCGACTGCTGGCACTGGGCGTGTGCGATGCGGTGATCTGCGGCGGCGTGGATTCGCTCTGCGGCCTCACCCTCAACGGCTTCAGCGCGCTGGAAGCGGTCTCCGCCGAGCCCTGCAACCCGCTGTCGCGCAACCGCAACGGCATCAACATCGGCGAAGGCGCGGCGCTGTTCCTGCTCGACCGCGAGCCGGGCCCCATCGCCCTGCTGGGTGCCGGCGCCTGCTCCGACGCGCACCACATCTCGGCCCCCGAGCCCGCTGGCGTCGGCGCCCAACGCGCCATGCGCCTGGCCCTGGCTGACGCCGGAACGAGCGCCGAAGGCATCCACTACCTGAACCTGCATGGCACCGCCACGGTGCACAACGACGCCATGGAGAGCCATGCCACCGCCGCGCTGTTCCCCGCCGGGCTGCCGGTGTCGTCCACCAAGCCGCTGACCGGCCACACCCTGGGCGCCGCCGGTGCGCTGGAAGCGGCCTTCTGCTGGCTGGCCCTGAGCGAGCACAACCGCGACCGCCTCCTGCCGCCGCACCTGTGGGACGGCGAGGCCGACCCGGAGCTGCCCGCGCTGGAACTGGCGCACCGTGGCCGCGCCCTGGAGCCATCCTCGGGCCGCCGCCTGATGAGCAATTCGTTCGCCTTCGGCGGCAGCAACATCAGCCTGATCATCGGAGATGCGCCATGAACGACTGGCCGATTGCCGAGCTGGTCCCCCATGCCGGGGACATGATCCTCATCGACCGCGTCCTGCGCTTCGGCGACGAGGATGTGGAAACCCTCGCCACCGTGCGCCCCGGGCTGTTCAGCCAGGACGACGGCAGCCTGCCGGCCTGGGTCGGTGTGGAGCTGATGGCCCAGAGCATCGCCGCCTACGCCGGCTGCCATGCGCGCCAGGCGGGGCAACCCGTGGAGCTGGGCTTCCTGCTCGGCACCCGCAACTTTCAATGCGACGTCGACCGCTTCCCGGCCGGCACCGAGCTGCATATCCGCGCCACCCGCACGCTGCAGGACGACAACGGCATGGGCGTGTTCGAATGCCGCCTGGAGGGGCCGGGCCTGACAGCCTTCGCCCGCCTCAATGTCTTCCGTCCGCCGCAGGTGGCCCGTTACCTGGAGGAACCCCAAGCATGACCGAGACCATCCTGGTCACCGGCTCCAGCCGTGGCATCGGCCGCGCCATCGCCCTGCGCCTGGCGCGCGCCGGCTTCGACCTGGTGCTGCATTGCCGCTCGCGCCGCGATGAGGCCGAGGCGGTGAAGACCGAGATCGAGGCCCTGGGCCGCAGCGCCCGGGTGCTGCAGTTCGACGTCTCCGACCGCGCCGCCTGCCGCGCGCAACTGGAGGCCGACGTGGAAGCCCATGGCGCCTACTACGGCGTGGTGTGCAACGCCGGCCTGACCCGCGACGGCGCCTTCCCGGCGCTGACCGAGGAGGACTGGGACAGCGTGCTGCGCACCAACCTGGACGGCTTCTACAACGTGCTGCACCCGCTGTGCATGCCGATGATCCGCCGTCGCAAGCCGGGGCGCATCGTCTGCATCACCTCGGTCTCGGGGCTGATCGGCAACCGTGGCCAGGTCAACTACAGCGCGTCCAAGGCCGGCGTGATCGGCGCGGCCAAGGCCCTGGCCATCGAGCTGGGCAAGCGCCGCATCACGGTCAACTGCGTGGCCCCGGGGCTGATCGATACCGAGATACTCGACGAGCAGGTGCCGGTGGAGGAGATCCTCAAGATGGTCCCGGCCCAGCGCATGGGCACGCCGGAAGAAGTGGCAGGCGCCGTGAATTTCCTGATGTCCGAGGAGGCGGGGTACATCACCCGCCAGGTCCTCGCCGTGAATGGTGGGTTGTGCTGATGAAACGCGTCGTCATTACCGGCATGGCCGGCGTCACCTCCCTGGGCAACGACTGGGCCGGCATCTCGGCCAACTTCCTGGGCAACCGCAGCGGCATCCGCCGCATGGACGAGTGGGACCGCTTCACCGAGCTGAACACCCGCCTGGCCGGCCCCATCGATGATTTCGCCACGCCCTCGCACTGGACGCGCAAGCAGATGCGCAGCATGGGCCGCGTTTCCAAGCTGGCGGTCTACGCGGCGGAGCGGGCGCTGGCCGATGCCGGGCTCGCGGGTGAGGCGATGATCAAGGACGGGCGCATGGGCGTGGCCTGTGGTTCGTCCACCGGCAGCACCGACGAGATCAAGGCCTTCGGCAACATGCTGCTGAACTCGGTGGCGGACGGCCTCAACGCCAACTCCTACGTGCGCATGATGCCGCACACGGCAGCGGCCAATATCAGCATCTTCTTCGGCCTCAAGGGCCGCCTGATCCCCACCTCCAGCGCCTGCACCAGCGGCAGCCAGGGCATCGGCTACGCCTATGAGGCGATCAAGTTCGGCCGCCTGCCGATGATGCTCGCCGGGGGTGCCGAGGAGCTCTGCCCCACCGAGGCGATGGTGTTCGATGCGCTCTACGCCACCAGCCTGAAGAACGACGCCCCGCACACCTCGCCGCGCCCCTACGACAGCGGCCGCGATGGCCTGGTGATCGGCGAGGGCGCCGGCATCCTGGTGCTTGAAGAACTGGAGCACGCCCTGGCCCGTGGCGCGAAGATCCACGCCGAGATCGTCGGCTTCGGCTGCAACGCCGACGGCCAGCACACCACCAAGCCGGAGCAGGCGACCATGCGCGGCGCGATGGAGCTGGCCCTGGCCGACGCCGGCCTGGCGCCTTCGGCCATCGGCTACGTCAACGGCCACGGCACCGCCACCGAGCAGGGCGACGTGGCGGAGACGCTCGCCACCAGCAGCCTGTTCGGCGCACGCATGCCCATCAGCTCGCAGAAGAGCTTCCTCGGCCACACCCTGGGCGCCTGCGGCGCGCTGGAGTCCTGGTTCAGCATCGAGATGATGAACAGCGACCAGTACATCCACACCCTCAACCTCGACGCCGTTGACCCGGCCTGCGGCGAGCTCGACTACCTGCGCGGCGAGCCCCGGCAGATGAGCAACGAGTACGTGATGAACAACAACTTCGCCTTCGGTGGGGTCAACACCTCGTTGATCTTCCGGCGCTGGCGCTGAGCAGAAAACAACCGATATCCCAACAAGACCGTCAAGGAGACGACCATGAGCCTCAAGACCTGGACCGCTGTTGCTGTACTGTCCGCCGCTGTTCTGCCCGGCATCAGCCAGGCCCGTGACACCGCACACTTCCTCGACTTCAACACCGTGGTCACCGAGGCCGTGCAGGCGGGCCGCCTGGATGGCAGCGTGAAGTTCTTCCTGGCCGGCAACACCCCCGCCGGCAAGGTGACGGTGATCAACCCCAACATCACCACCAGCCAGAAGACCAACGCCTTCAACAAGAGCGACGAGGAAGCCTGCCGCTGGGTGCTGCAGTCCGCCCTGATCCGCCTGCAGGACGCGGCCAAGGCGGCCGGCGCCAACGCGGTGGTGGACATCGCCAGCAACTACAAGAACAAGGAATACAAGGACGCCACCAAGTACGAATGCCACGCGGGTGCCATCATGGCCGGCGTTGCTCTCAAAGGTAAGCTTGCCAGCATCAAGTAAGCCGCTGCAGTTGTTGGAGAAGGCCGCGCAAGCGGCCTTTTTCATGGGCGCGGGAAATGCCCTGAACGAATTAGCTGACCGGAAAGTCAACTCAATCGAGACCGACCCAGCCCTCGAGGAGACCCGGGATGCCCCAGCAGACCTTCACCATCCACTACCGCTTCCACAACGAACCACGACGCCATGAATTGGAGCTGGACCAGCGGCCCGACCCCGGCGAAGCCGCCATGCACCTGCTGGTGCTGCATTTCGCCGATGCCGAGAACAGCCTGGTGATGCCGCCGGCGGACGCCAGTGCGGAGGAAGTGGTCCAGCAGGCCGAGCTGCTGGGGATAAGCGATATCCGCCTTTCCTGAGCACGGCGGAGATAGACGCTCCTTGTCGATGAACGGCGCAGATGACATCAATTTGCCATCTCCGTATAGTGCCGCTGCCCACGCGCAACGCGAAAAGCCATCAGGGCCCGGGCACACGCCAAGACGACAAGGAGCTGATCTTGCGCAATTTCCAAAGGAACCTGTTTCTCTCGTTCGCCCTCTCCACCACGCTGCTTTCCGGGTGCGCCAGCATCGTCAGTGACAGCGCCTATCCGGTTTCGGTCAGCAGCACGCCGGTGGGGGCGAATTTCGAGATCAAGGACAGCACGGGGAAAGTCATCCACAGCGGCACCACGCCGGGGACGGTGACGCTGAAGTCCGGCCGCGGCTACTTCAAGAAGGCCAACTACACCATTGCCTTCAAGAAGGAAGGCTTCGCCGACCAGGAGATCAAGCTGAATTCGAGCCTCAACGGCTGGTACTGGGGCAACCTGCTGTTCGGCGGCCTGATCGGCATGCTGATCGTCGACCCGTTGACCGGCGCGATGTACAAGCTGCCGGAAAACACCGCGGCGGACCTGGGCAACCAGCTGGTCGGCCAGGCCGGCGGCAAGGACCTGACGCTGCTCACCATCGACCAGATCCCCGAGGACCGCAGGGCGGAACTGATCAAGGTGAACTGAGAAAGGAAAAAGGCCGCATCAGCGGCCTTTTTCATGGGCGAGTGCCCCTCAGCGGTGGTACTGCGCCGACAGCTCGTGGACGGCCTCGAAGAAGGCGCCGGCGTTGGCCGGGTCGACTTCCGGGGTGACGCCGTGGCCGAGGTTGAACACCTGGCCGCTGCCCTGGCCGTAGGCGGCGAGGATACGACCCACCTCGGCGCGGATGGCGGCGGGGTTGGCGTAGAGCACCGCCGGGTCCATGTTGCCCTGCAGGGCGACCTTGGAACCGACGCGGGCGCGGGCGCTGCCGATGTCGCAGGTCCAGTCCAGGCCCAGTGCTTCGGCGCCGCTGTCGGCCATGGATTCGAGCCACAGGCCGCCGCCCTTGGTGAACAGGATCACCGGCACGCGACGCCCGTCATGCTCACGGATCAGGCCGTCGATTATCTGCTTCATGTAGGCCAGGGAGAACTCCTGGTAGGCCGCCGCCGAGAGGCTGCCGCCCCAGGAGTCGAAGATCTGCACCGCCTGGGCGCCAGCGCGGATCTGCCCGTTGAGGTAGGCGATGATCGATTTCGCCAGCTTGTCGAGCAGGGCGTGCATGGCCTGGGGATCGTTGTAGAGCATCGCCTTGGACTTGCGGAAGTCCTTGCTGGAGCCTCCTTCGACCATGTAGGTGGCCAGGGTCCAGGGGCTGCCGGTGAAGCCGATCAGCGGCACGCGGCCGTTCAGCTCGCGGCGGATGTTGCGCACGGCGTCCATCACGTAGCCCAGGTCCTGCTCGGGATCGGGGATCGGCAGGGCCTCGACGTCGGCCAGGCTGCTGACCACCTTCCTGAAGCGCGGGCCTTCACCGGTCTCGAAGTACAGGCCCTGGCCCATGGCATCGGGGATGGTGAGGATGTCGGAGAAGAGGATCGCCGCGTCCAGCTGCGGGTAGCGGTCCAGCGGCTGGATGGTGACCTCGCAGGCCAGCTCGGGGTTCTTCATCAGGCTGACGAAGTCACCGGCCTTGGCGCGGGTGGCCCGGTATTCCGGCAGGTAACGACCGGCCTGGCGCATCATCCAGACGGGGGTGACATCAACGGGCTGCTTGAGCAGGGCGCGGAGGAAACGGTCGTTCTTCAAGACGGTCATGGCAGTGTCCAACGAAAAAGTGCGGGCATTTTCGCAAAGCCCAACGCAAAAGGCACGGCGGGTGCCGTGCCTTTTGTCTATCGCGACCATTTGACGCGCTGAAAGCCTACAAAGCTGGAAGCGTCTGGGGATCGACGGAGAGCGCTACCCCCTGGGCTCATTTGTTTGAGCAGCCCGGGCGTAGGGTGGACCACGCTTCACCGGTCCACCATTCGCGGTCATGCCGGACTCCGCTGCGCGTGGGTTTCGCTACGCTCTACCCACCCTACGAGCTTGAAGCGGAGCCCGGGTTGGCACCGCCGGTGGATGCAAAGAGCGGCATCCACCCTACGCCCCTTCCAGCTTCAGGCTTCAGGCTTCAGGCTCAGACCCCCAGATAATCGAGGATGCCTTCGGCAGCGTTGCGGCCTTCGAAGATCGCCGTCACCACCAGGTCGGAACCGCGGACCATGTCGCCACCGGCGAAGATCTTCGGGTTGCTGGTCTGGTGCTTGAACGCGTTCTGCTCGGGTGCGACGACGCGGCCCTGGCTGTCGATGCGGATGTCGAACTGCTCGAACCAGGGGGCCGGGCTCGGGCGGAAGCCGAAGGCGATCAGCACGGCTTCCGCCGGGATGATTTCCTCGGAGCCCGGGATCGGCTCGGGGCTGCGGCGGCCACGGGCGTCCGGTTCGCCGAGACGGGTCTCGACCACCTTGACGCCCTCCACCTTGTCTTCGCCGACGATGGCGATGGGCTGGCGGTTGAAGAGGAATTTCACGCCCTCTTCCTTGGCGTTCTTCACCTCTTTGCGCGAGCCGGGCATGTTCTCCTCGTCGCGGCGGTAGGCGCAGGTCACGGACTTGGCGCCCTGGCGGATGGAGGTGCGGTTGCAGTCCATCGCGGTGTCGCCGCCACCGAGGACGACGACGCGCTTGCCCTTCATGTCGATGAAGTCTTCCGGCGCCTTCTCGAAACCGAGGTTGCGATTGACGTTGGCGATGAGGAAGTCGAGCGCGTCGTGCACGCCCGGCAGGTCTTCGCCCGGGAAGCCGCCCTTCATGTAGGTGTAGGTGCCCATGCCCATGAACACGGCGTCGTACTCATCCAGCAGCTGCTGCATGGTGACGTCCTTGCCGATCTCGGTGTTCAGGCGGAACTCGACGCCCATGCCGGTGAAGACCTCGCGGCGGCGGCTCATCACGGTCTTTTCCAGCTTGAACTCGGGGATGCCGAAGGTCAGCAGGCCACCGATCTCGGGGTTCTTGTCGAACACCACCGGGGTCACGCCGTTGCGCACCAGGATGTCGGCGCAGCCGAGGCCGGCCGGGCCGGCGCCGATGACGGCGACGCGCTTGCCGGTGGGCTTGACCTTGGACATGTCCGGACGCCAGCCCATGGCGAAGGCGGTGTCGGTGATGTACTTCTCCACCGAGCCGATGGTGACCGCGCCGAAGCCGTCGTTGAGGGTGCAGGCACCTTCGCAGAGGCGGTCCTGCGGGCACACGCGGCCGCAGACTTCCGGCAGGGTGTTGGTCTGGTGGGACAGTTCGGCGGCGGCCAGGATGTTGCCTTCCGAGACCAGCTTCAGCCAGTTCGGAATGAAGTTGTGCACCGGGCACTTCCACTCGCAATAGGGGTTGCCGCAACCGAGGCAGCGGTGCGCCTGGTCAGCCGCCTGCTGCGGCTTGAACAGGTCGTGGATCTCGACGAATTCGCGCTTGCGCTGGCGCAGCAGCTTCTTCTTCGGATCCTTGCGCCCGACCTCGATGAACTGGAAGTCGTTGTTCAGACGTTCAGTCATTTGAAAAACCTCTTAACAGCAGCGGCAAGCTACAAGCTGCAAGCTGCAAGACTCATCACGGTACCCGGCAGGCCGGTGGGGCCTGCCGGGCTGGGCGTTTGTTATTGCGGGTTGGCTCGGGTGCTGGAGAGCAGCGAGGCGAGGTTCGCGGCCTTCGGCTTGACCAGCCAGAACTTGCGCAGGTAGTCGTCCAGGTTCTCCAGCAGGTGGGCGCCCCACTCGCTTTCGGTTTCCTTGACGTACTCGGCCAGCACGCTGTGCAGGTGGCTGCGGTAGGCCTCCATCGCCTCGTTGCTGATGCGCTGGATCTCGACCAGTTCGTGGTTCACCCGGTCGACGAAGCTGTTGTCCAGGTCGAGCACGTAGGCGAAGCCGCCGGTCATGCCCGAGCCGAAGTTGTAGCCGGTCTTGCCGAGGACGCAGACGAAGCCGCCGGTCATGTATTCGCAGCAGTGATCGCCCGTACCTTCCACGACGGTGTGGGCGCCGGAGTTGCGCACGGCGAAACGCTCGCCTGCGGTGCCTGCGGCGAACAGCTTGCCGCCGGTGGCGCCGTACAGGCAGGTGTTGCCGATGATGGCCGACTCCTGGGTCTTGAACGGGCTGCCCTTGGGCGGGGTGATGACCAGCTTGCCGCCGGTCATGCCCTTGCCGACGTAGTCGTTGGCGTCGCCTTCGAGGTACAGGTTCAGGCCGCCGGCGTTCCACACGCCGAAGCTCTGGCCCGCGGTGCCCTTGAAGCGGAAGGTGATCGGCGCCTTGGCCATGCCCTGGTTGCCGTGCACACGGGCGATCTCGCCGGAGACACGGGCACCGATGGAGCGGTCGCAGTTGCAGATGTCGAGGGCGAACTCGGCGCCGCTCTTGGCGTCGATGGCGGCCTTGGCCATCTCGACCATCTTCTCGGCCAGCAGGCCCTGGTCGAACGGCGGGTTCTTCTCGACTTCGCAGAACTGCGGCTTGTCGGCCGGGACCTTGTCGCTGCCCAGCAGCGGGGACAGGTCCAGGTGGCCCTGCTTCTCGGTCTCGCCGGGGAGCATTTCCAGCAGGTCGGTGCGGCCGATCAGCTCGCCCAGGCTCGGCACGCCGAGCTTGGCCAGCCACTCGCGGGTGTCTTCGGCGACGTAGGTGAAGTAGTTCATCACCATTTCGACGGTGCCGATGAAGTGGTCCTTGCGCAGCTTGTCGTTCTGGGTGGCCACGCCTGTGGCGCAGTTGTTCAGGTGGCAGATGCGCAGGTACTTGCAGCCCAGGGCGACCATCGGGCCGGTGCCGAAGCCGAAGCTCTCGGCGCCGAGGATGGCGGCCTTGATCACGTCGAGGCCGGTCTTCAGGCCGCCGTCGGTCTGCACCCGGACCTTGCCGCGCAGGTCGTTGCCGCGCAGGGTCTGGTGGGTCTCGGCGAGGCCGAGCTCCCAGGGGCTGCCGGCGTACTTGATGGAGGTCAGCGGCGAGGCGCCGGTGCCGCCGTCGTAGCCGGAGATGGTGATCAGGTCGGCATAGGCCTTGGCCACGCCGGCGGCGATGGTGCCGACACCGGCTTCCGCCACCAGCTTCACCGAGACCAGCGCCTTGGGGTTGACCTGCTTGAGGTCGAAGATCAGCTGCGACAGGTCTTCGATGGAGTAGATGTCATGGTGCGGCGGCGGCGAGATCAGGGTCACGCCGGGGACCGCGTAGCGCAGCTTGGCGATCAGGCCGTTGACCTTGCCGCCGGGCAGCTGGCCGCCTTCGCCGGGCTTGGCGCCCTGGGCGACCTTGATCTGCAGCACTTCGGCGTTGACCAGGTACTCGGGGGTGACGCCGAAGCGGCCGGTGGCGACCTGCTTGATCTTGGAGCTGCGCACGGTGCCGTAGCGCGCCGGGTCTTCACCGCCCTCACCGGAGTTGGAGCGGCCGCCGAGGCGGTTCATGGCTTCGGCCAGGGCCTCGTGGGCCTCCGGAGACAGGGCACCCAGGGAGATGCCGGCCGCGTCGAAGCGCTTGAAGATGGCGTCCAGCGGTTCGACCTGGTCGAGCGACAGGGGCTGGTCGGCGAGCTTGACCTTGAGCAGGTCGCGCAGCATCGACACCGGGCGGTTGTCCACCAGCGCGGCGTATTCCTTGTACTTGGCGTAGTCGCTCTGCTGCACGGCGGCCTGCAGGGTGTTGACCACGTCGGGGTTGTAGGCGTGGTACTCGCCGCCGTAGACGAACTTGAGCAGGCCGCCCTGCTGGATCGGCTTGCGGTTGTTCCAGGCTTCGAAGGCGAGCAGCTTCTGCTCGGCCTCGATGTCGACGAAGCGGGCGCCCTTGATACGGCTGGCGACGCCCTTGAAGCTGAGCTCGACCACTTCCTCGGAGAGGCCCACGGCCTCGAACAGCTGTGCGCCGCGGTAGGAGGCGATGGTGGAGATGCCCATCTTCGAGAGGATCTTCAGCAGGCCCTTGGAGATGCCCTTGCGGTAGTGCTTGAAGACTTCGTAGAGATCGCCCAGCACTTCGCCGGTGCGGATCAGGTCGGCCAGCACTTCGTAGGCCAGGTAGGGGTAGACGGCGGAAGCGCCGAAACCGACCAGGACGGCGAAGTGGTGCGGGTCACGCGCAGTGGCGGTCTCGACCAGGATGTTGCAGTCGCAGCGCAGGCCCTGCTCGGTCAGGCGGTGGTGCACGGCGCCGACGGCCAGGGATGCGTGGGCGGGCAGCTTGCCGGGGCCGATGTGGCGGTCGCTGAGGACCAGCAGCACCTTGCCCGAGCGCACGGCTTCCTCGGCCTGGTCGGCGATGTTGCGCACGGCGGCCTCGAGGCCGATGGACTCGTCGTAGTTGAGGTCGATCACCTGGCGCTCGAAGCCTTCGCGGTCGAGGCTCATCAGCGCACGCCACTTGGCCGGGGAGATCACCGGGCTGCTGAGGATCACGCGGGTAGCGTGCTCGCGGGACTCGGAGAAGATGTTGCGCTCGGCGCCCAGGCAGATTTCCAGGGACATGACGATGGCTTCGCGCAGCGGGTCGATCGGCGGGTTGGTGACCTGCGCGAATTGCTGGCGGAAGTAGTCGTAGGTGGAACGCACGCGGCGCGAGAGCACGGCCATGGGGGTGTCGTCGCCCATGGAGCCGACGGCTTCCTGCCCCTGCTCGCCCAGCGGGCGCAGCACCTGGTCACGCTCCTCGAAGGTGACCTGGAACATCTTCATGTACTGCTTGAGCTGGTCGCTGTCGTAGCTGGCCACGCCGTGGTCGTCGTCGAGCTTGGCCTGGATGCGCACGGCGCTCTGGCGCAGCCACTGCTTGTACGGGTGGCGCGACTTGAGGCGGTTGTCGATGTCGTCGGTGGTCAGGACCTGGCCGGTCTCGGTGTCCACGGCGAGGATCTGGCCGGGGCCGACGCGGCCCTTGGCGATGACGTCCTCGGGCTTGTAGTCCCAGACGCCGATCTCGGAGGCCAGGGTGATGTAGCCGTTCTTGGTGGTGACCCAGCGGGCCGGGCGCAGGCCGTTGCGGTCGAGCAGGCAGACGGCGTGGCGGCCGTCGGTCAGCACGACACCGGCGGGGCCGTCCCAGGGCTCCATGTGCATGGAGTTGTATTCGTAGAAGGCGCGCAGGTCGGCGTCCATGGTTTCGACGTTCTGCCAGGCCGGCGGAATGATCATGCGCAGGCCGCGGAACAGGTCGATGCCGCCGGTGACCATCAGCTCGAGCATGTTGTCCATGCTGGAGGAGTCGGAACCGACGCGGTTGACCAGCGGGCCGAGCTCGTCGATGTCGGGCAGCTGGTCGTTGGCGAACTTGGTACGACGGGCCAGGGCCCAGTTGCGGTTGCCGGTGATGGTGTTGATCTCGCCGTTGTGGGCGAGGAAGCGGAAGGGCTGGGCCAGCGGCCACTTCGGCAGGGTGTTGGTGGAGAAGCGCTGGTGGAAGACGCAGATGGCGGTCTGCAGGCGCTCGTCACCCAGGTCCGGGTAGAACTGCTGCAGGTCGGCCGGCATCATCAGGCCTTTGTAGATGATGGTCTTGTGCGACAGGCTGCAGATGTAGTGCTCGCTGTCGTCGGCGTTGGCCACCGAGGAACGACGACGGGCGCTGAACAGCTTGATGGCCATCTCCTGGTCGGAGAGGCCTTCGCCACCGATGAACACCTGCTCGATCTGCGGCAGGCGCTCGAGGGCCAGGCGGCCGAGGACGCTGGTATCGATCGGCACCTTGCGCCAGCCGATCAGCTGCAGGCCGGCGGCTTCGATCTCGCGGTTCATGTTGGCGCGTGCGGCGTCGGCGCGAGCCTGGTCCTGGTTCAGGAAGACCATGCCCACGGCGTACTGGGCAGGCAGCTCGACTGCGAACTCGGCCTTGGCCGTGGCACGCAGGAACAGGTCGGGTTTCTGGATCAGCAGGCCACAACCGTCGCCGGTCTTGCCGTCGGCGTTGATGCCGCCGCGGTGGGTCATGCAGGTCAGTGCTTCGATAGCGGTTTGCAGAAGATGGTGGCTTGCCTCGCCTTGCATGTGGGCGATCAAGCCGAAACCGCAGTTATCCTTGAACTCATCAGGATGGTACAGACCTGCTTTCATAGGGAACTCTCACCAGGAACTGCCTTGGTAAAAAGGCAAAATTGCTTTGTAGTTCAACCACTTACCACACGCGCAGGACTAGGCGCCAGCTTTGCGCAGGCAAAAGGGAGGTCATTGTACATATCCACTTGGTCCGTCACAAATCTTCGCGACGATTAAGTGAAAGTTTATGTCGCCAAACCGAAGGATTAGACCGGAAGGTCGTGCTAACGACCCTCCGGTCACGGAGGCGGGAGGGAGATGGTGCCCGCTGTCAGCGGGCGATTTCCTGCTGGATGCTGGCGAAGCTCTTGGGCCAGGGCTTGCCGGCCTGGACCTTGGCGGGGAGCCCCTTGATCGCGGCCTGGGCGGCATTGCGGCTGGGGAAATTGCCATAGGTGACGACGTACAGCGGCTTGCCCTGGTGGACCTTCTTGAAGTAGCGGTACTCGCCGCCGTTCTGCTGGACGAACGCCTTGGCGCTGCCTTCGGAGCTGGTGCCGAGGATCTGCACGGCGTAATGACCGCCGGCCTGGGAGCGATACCAGCCATCTCCGGCACCGGCGGACGCAGTACCGGAAGCGGCCACGGCCGGTGCGGCAGCAGGCTTGGCAGCGGGTTTCTCGGCCGGCTTGGCCGGAGTCGTGGCTGCAGCGGCGGGCTTGGCGGGCGCTGTGGGCACCGCAGCCGGGGCGGACGCGGCGGAAGTCGGTGCAGTGGCGATCGGCTGGATCGGCTTGACGGCCGGCTGCTGGGTGATCACCGGAGCTGGCGGCACGGCCGGAGCGGTGCCGGCGACAGCGCCCACAGGCGGCGCGACGGTGGTGACGGTCGGCGGAATGGTCGCCTGGGAGCCAGGCTGGGCACCCCCTTCATCGAGATCGTCCTGGCCTGCCGCCTGCGCCAGCGGCTCGCGGATCACCGGCTGGGCTTCGCCCACCAGGGGCAGCGGCAGGGGCTGCGAGGAGCCGGCGAATTCCACGGCGGGCGCTTCCGCCGGTGCCTGGGGCTGGCCAGCGGGCGCTTCACCGGCAGGCGTCGGCTGCTGGCCCATGGGCAACTGGGCGGTCGTGGGCTGCGTGGAAGCCGGGCTGTCCGAACGGTTCTGCATCAACAGGGCCGCGACGACGCCAATGGCGACGACCCCCAGTGCCAGCAGGTGCTTCTTCGGTAGATTCAAGCTGAACCCTCCTTTGCGCGAGGCCCCCCGCTCGGCGAGCATGGCCTCGACCAACAGTTCACGAGCGGACTGATTGATGCCGCCGGGCCAACCACCGGATTGCAGATGGATATCCTCGATCTGCTCCTCGGTCAGCAGCTCAATCCCCTGTCCGGCGCCTTCGAGCCGCTGCGCCAGATATTCGCGGGTTTCGTCCTCGCTGTAGGGCAGAAGTTCAATGGCGTGGAAACGTTCTTCGCCATCGGCCAGCAGTTCCAGGCGCGGCAGCAGGTTGGAGTCGGCGAAGAGGAAGACATGCGGGCGAGCCTCGCTGTTGCCAGCGGCCAGGGTCAGCAGGTTGTCGAGACCGGCGTCGTCGAGGTCTTCGGCATCGTCCACCAGCAGGTAGACCTCCTGGCCGGTCAGCGCGAGCTGGCCGACCTGGGCGAGGACCGAGCGCGCGTCGCTCTGGGCAACACCCAGCGCCTGGGCAACCAGGCGCATCAGGCCGCCCGCCTCGGCCGCGCCGCGCGCGGAAACCACCACGCTTTGCACCGCCTGCTTATTGGTGCTGGCGACCAGCGCCTGGCGCAGAAGCGTCTTGCCGCTGCCTTGGGGACCGGTCACCACCAGCAGCAGCTGGCTGTAGCGGGCCAGGTGGTGCAACTGCCCAAGCACCGGCTTGCGCTGGGCGGGATAGAACTTGAAGCCGGGTACCCGCGCGGCGAAGGGGTCGTGGGTGAACTGGTAGTGGGCCAGGAAGGCCTCGTCGGCGTGCAGGCTGGTCATGGGACTCTTTTTACTCTCCAAGCTGGTCAGCCAGGGCGCGATAGTCCGCGCTCAGGGTGTCGTCCAGAATATTTCGCGGGTAATCCGCAGTGACAACGGCCTCGCCGATCGCGCGCAACAGCACCAGGCGCAGCTGTCCGTCGAGGACCTTCTTGTCCACTGCCATGTGTTCGAGGAACTGCTCGGGCGTCATCTCCTCCGGCGGCACGATGGGCAAGCCGGCATCGCGCAGCAGGCGGACCGAACGATCACGCTCCTCTTCGTTGATCCAACCCAGGCGCCGGGACATCTCCAGTGCCATGACGGTGCCGGCGGAAACCGCCTCGCCATGCAACCAGACGCCATAGCCCATGTGGGTCTCGATGGCATGCCCGAAGGTGTGGCCGAGGTTGAGGGTGGCGCGTATGCCGGACTCGCGCTCGTCGGCCCCGACGACCCGGGCTTTCGCCGCGCAGGAGCGCTCGATGGCTTCGGTCAGGGGTTCCTGTTCGAGGCTGCGCAGGGCAGCCATATGCTCTTCCAGCCAGGACAGGAAGGGCTCATCGCAGATCAGGCCGTATTTGATCACTTCGGCGAGGCCGGCGGAGAGCTCGCGCGGTGCAAGCGTGCGCAGCGTCGCAGTATCGATGATCACGGCCCGGGGCTGGTAGAAGGCACCGACCATGTTCTTGCCCAGCGGGTGGTTGATGCCGGTCTTGCCGCCGACGGAGGAGTCCACCTGGGACAGCAGGGTGGTAGGCACCTGGATGAAATCGACACCACGCTGGTAGCAGGCCGCCGCGAAGCCGGCCATGTCACCGATCACGCCACCACCCAGTGCGATGACGGTGGTGCGGCGATCGTGACGGGCGGTGAGCAGGCCGTCGAAGATCAGTTGCAGGGTTTCCCAGTTCTTGAAGGCTTCACCGTCGGGCAGGACGATCGGCTGCACCTTGTAGTCGGAAAGCGTGCGGGTCAGCTGTTCGAGATAGAGAGGGGCGACGGTCTCGTTGGTGACGATGGCCACCTGCTTGCCGGCGATATGGGGCGCGAAAAGCTCGACCTGCGTCAGCAGGCCAGCGCCGATATGGATGGGATAACTACGCTCGCCAAGATCGACCTGAAGTGTCCGCATGGGGCCCCCACTATGAAAAGGGCACTAGGATAGCGCAGTTCGGCCCCTGCTTTAACGGGGAGGCAGCGCCTGCAATCGTTCGAGGATTTCCTGGACCACCAGACGCGGAGGCCGCTCATCGGTCTCGATGATGATGTCGGCGATCTCACGGTAAAGGGGGTCACGGATGGCCATGAGGTCACGCAGCACACGCCCCGGATCAGCGGTACGCAGCAGTGGTCGGTTACGGTCACGGGAGGTGCGGTCGATCTGCTGTTCAACCGAGGTATGCAGATAGACGACCCGCCCCCCCGCCCTGAGCGCCTCGCGGTTGGCAGGACGCAAGACAGCTCCGCCTCCCGTCGCAACTACGACGCCGTCGGCGAGGCAGAGCTCCTGAAGCATCGACTGCTCGCGATCACGAAAACCCTGCTCGCCTTCGACATCGAATATCCAAGGGATGTCCGCCCCTGTCCTCTGCTCGATTTCCTTGTCGGAATCCTTGAAGGGCAGGCGCAGTTCTTTGGCAAGCAAACGCCCGATGGTGCTCTTTCCAGCTCCCATCGGGCCAACGAGGATCAAATTACGCACTGATGTCAGCGACTCACCGCAATAGCCTGGTTGTTCATGATACGCGGGGTGAGGAAGACCAGCAGCTCGGATTTCTTGTCCTGGACCACATCACGCTTGAACATGCGGCCGAGGAACGGCAGGTCGCCGAGGAAGGGAACCTTGTCAGTTGCCTTGGTCTGGGTGTTGGAGAACACACCACCGATCACGATGGTCTCGCCATCGCTGACCAGAACCTTGGCATTGACCTCGTTCTTGTTGATCGGCGGTACGCCGTTCAGCGCGTTGGAGAAGTCCGGGGCGTCCTTGGTCACCTTGACTTCCATGATGATGCGGTTGTCAGGCGTGATCTGCGGAGTCACTTCCAGGGACAGGGCCGCCTCCTTGAAGGACGTCGTACTGGCACCGCTGGAGCTGGCTTCCTGATAGGGAATCTCGGCGCCCTTGAGGATCTTCGCGGTTTCCTTGTCCGAAGTTACGACCTTCGGCTGGGATACGATCTCGCCGTTGCCGGTCTTCTCCATGGCGGAGAGTTCGAGGTCGAGGATGGTGTTGTCGGTTACGAAGCCGATGCCGATGGAGGACGTGGCACCTGTAGCCCCCATATCAACAAAGGTACCAAGAGCCGCGTTGGGGCTGGTGCCACCGCCACCGGTACGAGTGCCACCCTCCCCGCCGATGACGAAGTTGTTGTCACCCACACGCGCACCGCGCCAGTTCACACCCAGCGATTTGTCATAGTCGACGTTCGCCTCGACGATACGAGCCTCGATCATCACCTGACGGACCGGGATATCGAGCTGGGCCACGATGCGGCGCAGTTCGTCCAGCTTGTCCTGGGTCTGGTAGGCGATGATGCTGTTGGTGCGGTCATCCACGGTGATCGAACCACGCTCATCCGACGACTCGTTGCCACTGGTCACGGACTGGAACAGCTTGGCGATATCGGCAGCCTTGGCGTAGTTCACCTGGATCAGCTCACGGCGCAGCGGAGCCAACTCAGCGATCTGCTTCTGGGACTCCAGCTCTTGGCGCTCACGAGCAGCAATTTCGTCAGCCGGCGCAACCAGCAGCACGTTACCGACCTTGCGCTTGTCGAGTCCCTTGGTTTTCAGCACCAGGTCCAACGCCTGGTCCCAGGGCACGTTCTGCAGGCGCAGCGTGATGTTGCCCTGCACGGTGTCCGAGGCCACCAGGTTGAGGTCGGTGAAGTCAGCAATCAGCTGAAGCACCGAACGCACATCGATGTCCTGGAAGTTCAAAGAGAGCTTTTCACCCGAGTAGGCAAAACGCTCGGACTTGCGCTTCTCGACATCTTCTTGCGTCAGCGGCTTGATGCTGACAGTCAACTTGTTATCAGTTTGATAGGCCAGATAATCGTAGAAGCCGGTCGGCTCGATGGTGATGCTGGCATTACCTGAGGAGCCCGACGCGCTGACGAACTGAACCGGGGTGGCGAAATCCTTCACATCAAGGCGGACGCGCAACGACTCGGGCAGTTGGGTCTTGGCGAAATCAAGGCGAATCTTGCCACCCTGCTCCTGAATATCCGGACTTACAGTGGGATCGGAAAGCGTGATGACGACATTGCCTTCACCCTGATCACCGCGCTGAAAATCAATATTGCTGATGGCCTTGCCTGCCGCAGCAAAGGTCTTGACGGGAGCAGCGGGGGCTACCGGAGCGGCTACAGGGGAGGTACGGGTCGCTTGCTGCGTGGCACCGCCCGCCTCACCCACCACGACGTAGAGATTGTTACCCTCGACACGCGTGCTGTAGGGCACGAGCGTCGCCAGGTTGATAATCATCCGGGTGCGGTCCTTGGCCTCGACTATGGTGACGCTCCGCGCGTTGCCCACACCCAGTTCGCGATTCTTGCTGCCTAGTTTGTTGGTCACCCCGGGCAGGTCCAGAGCAATACGCGCAGGCTGCTCGATGGTGTAGCCCCGAGGCGCGACAACCGGCTCGTCGAAGGCAAGTTTCAGTTCAACCTTACCGCCAGGCAAGGCTGCCACATCGAGACCCTGCAGGTCGGCAGCCAGCAATACTGGCGACAACATGGCGGCCAATAGGGTAAGGCCGAAGCGCGAAAACGAGCTGTTCATCATCTGGTTCCGTTGTGCAGACCGGTGTTTGTTTTTCATAAGTCACCCCGCCCTTAAGAGCGCTCCTTGAGCGTGAGACTGCGCGGGCGCTCGAGCCAGCCACCCTCGCCGTCCGGGACTATCTCTACGACGTCGATCTTGGATTCGTTTATCGCGACGACCTTGCCGTCATTGCGCCCGAGGAAATCACCCACTCGGATTCGATGCACCCCTCCAGCGCCTCGAACCAGAGCGAACATGCCTCCCTCATTGGAAAGCGTGCCGACCATCTCGAAGGACTCGATGTTGAACCCTTCAAGGAATTGCTTGACCCGGGTCTCATCCGGGTGCACGTCCTTGCTGCCCTTGACCTTGTTCGCCAGGTCGATCTTCACCGGCGGCTGGAAAGGGCTACGCAAAGCGGCGGCGCTGTAAGTAAAGGCCTCATAGGGCTGGAATTTCGGGAGCGGCTCGATCGTGCCTTTCGGGCGGGCACGAACTTCATCCATGTAGGCCTGGAGATCGGCGAAATCACCGCCACCTCCACATCCGGAAAGGCTAGCCAGCAGAAGACCACTGAGAATAAGACGGGAGCTGGTACGGATCATTTCTGCAGCCCCTTGTCGTTATAGCGGTAGGTCTTCGCCAGGATGCTCATCCGCAACTGAGTGGTGCTTCCAGCATTGGCAGGCGTGATGCTGAAATCATGCAGCGTCACGATACGGGGAAGACTGGCAACGCCGCTCACAAAGGTGGCCAGGTCGTGGTACGTCCCCACCACCGATATCTGGATCGGCAGTTCGATATAGAACTGCTGGGCAGCTTCCGGCAGGAGCTTGATCTCCTCGAACTCCAGGCCGCTTCCAAGACCAGTGCGAGTGATGTCCTCCAGCAAGCCGGGAACTTCGGTATCGCTGGGCAGTTGCCGAAGAAGGGCGCCAAAGGAAGTTTCCATTTCCTTCATTTGATCTTTATAGGCTTCGAGGTTGGCCGCCTGGAAAGCCTTGGTCGTGAACTGCTGCTTCAGCGTTTCTTCTTCGGCGCGCTGCTGATCGAGCTGAAGTTCCAGATCCTTGAGATGGAAGTTGTATCCCAGCGCAAGGACAGCTGCGACCAGCAAGACGCAGGCGATTACTTTTACAGCGACCGGCCAGGAGCCGACGTTGTTGAAGTCGAGGTCATTCAAATCGACCTTGCGGAGACTTTCGAGCGAATCAGCCAAGCTCATTTCTTGGCTCCTTCTACGTCGGCAGCAGGCTGGGTCTGCTGTACGGTCAACTGGAAGATATTTGCCTGGTCGACCGCGCCGGCAGTAATTGCCCTGACCTCGGTAAGGTTCGGAGCGGTCAACCATTCGGAGGCATCGAGATTACGCATCAGGTTGGAAACCCTGTTGTTGGACTCGGCAGCGCCAACGATGGCGATGCTCTGCCCTTTCATCGCTACGTTCGTGAAGAAGACACCATCCGGCAACGTGCGCACCAACTGGTCGAAAACGCGACCGATGATGGGACGGTTGCCCTGCAGGTCCTGAATGATCTTCATCCGCTCGAGCAGTTGCTGGCGGCGCGTCTTGAGCTCGCTGATCTCTTTGATCCGCGTGTCCAGCACCGCGATTTCCTTGCGCACGAACTCGTTACGCGCCTGCTGGTTCTCGATCTCGCCGTTCAGGTACTGATCGCCGAGGAAAACCAGACCGGCCGAGATCACCAGCACACCCGCCAGGGCCACGAGGAATCGCTGCTTGCGCTCCTCGCGCAGCTGCTCCCGCCAGGGGAGTAGGTTGATGCGTGCCATCAGTCGAAACTCCTCATCGCCAGTCCGCAGGCAATCATCAGCGCCGGGGCATCACTGGCCAATGCGCCCGCATTGACCTTGCTGCTCAGCGCCATCTCCGCGAAGGGGTTGGCAACCTGGGTAGGAGTGCCGATCTTCTGCTGGATCAAACGGTCCAGATCAGGAATGGACGCAGTGCCACCCGCCAGGAGGATGTAGTCGACATCGTTGAACTGGCCCGCAGCGAAGAAGAACTGCAGCGAGCGAGACACCTGCTGGACCACTGCGTCCTTGAACGGCTGCAACACTTCACTGTCGTAGTCATCCGGAAGACCGCCCTGCTTCTTGGCGAGCCCCGCTTCTTCGACGGACAGGCCATAGCGACGCTGGATCTCCTCGGTGAGCTGGCGCCCGCCGAAAAGCTGCTCGCGGCTGTAGATGGTCCGGCCGTTGTGCAGGACGCTCAGGGTCGTCATGGTCGCCCCGATATCCACGACGGCGACCGTCAGTTCGTCGCTTCCGTTGCCCAGTTGCGCGGCGAGAAGGCCGTAGGCACGTTCCAGCGCATAGGCTTCGACGTCGACGACCTTGGCGGTCAGGCCCGCCAGGGCCAGAGCAGCTTCACGGACCTCGACGTTCTCCTTGCGGCACGCGGCAAGGAGCACATCGACCCGCTCAGGGTTGCGCGCGGAAGCACCCTGTACCTCGAAGTCGATAGCGACCTCTTCGAGCGGGTATGGGATGTACTGGTCCGCCTCGATCTTCAGCTGATTCTCCAACTCATCGTCGGAAAGCCCAGCATCCATCTCGATCGTCTTGGTGATTACAGCGGAGCCCGCGACCGCTACGGCCACGGACTTTGAACTGGCCTTGGCCTTGCCGAGAACACGAGACAACGCCTGGCCGACCCCCTCCAGTTCGGCGATGTTCTTTTCGACCACAGCATTCGGTGGGAGCGGCTCGACGGCGTAGGCCTCTACCTTGTAGCGGCTTCCCGAGCGACTCAATTCAAGGAGCTTGACTGAAGTCGAGCTTATGTCGATCCCCAGCAGCGTATTCGCTTTCTTGTTGAAGAGCCCTAGCACGACCGATTTCCTATCAGCATCCGAGACTTACGGACGATTTATGTTTTTCCACATTAAATAACAGTCTTGACAGAAGCGCAAATGGCTACCCGGGAAAAAAAACGCATATAATGTGAACAGTTTTTCCCTTTTAAGATCTGCTTCCGCTTAACTCATTCTTTTATCTGGAAATCCAAGAGCCTTGATACGCCTGCTGAAGTTTTTCTGGTGGTCCTGCGTCGCCGTTTTTTGTGGGCTGTTGCTCAGTTTCAGCGGCGCTTACCTCTACCTTAGCCCGACTCTTCCTTCTGTCGATTCCCTGCGCAGCATCCAGCTGCAGATCCCGCTGCGCGTGTACAGCAGCGACGGCAAGCTCATCGCCGAGTTCGGCGAAATGCGCCGTGCGCCCATTCGTTTCGCGGACATACCACCGGAATTCATCCAGGCATTGTTGGCTGCCGAGGATGACAACTTCGCCAACCATTATGGCGTCGACCTCACCAGCCTGGTGCGCGCTGCCACGCAATTATTGAAGAGCGGCCATATTCAGAGCGGCGGCAGCACCATCACCATGCAGGTGGCGAAGAACTACTTCCTCACCAGCGAGAGAAGTTTCTCCAGAAAGATCAATGAAATACTTCTCGCCCTGCAGATCGAGCGGGAGCTCAGCAAGGATGAAATCCTCGAGCTCTACGTGAACAAGATCTACCTGGGCAACCGCGCCTACGGCATCGAAGCCGCCGCCCAGGTCTACTACGGCAAGTCCATCCGCGACGTCAGCCTGGCGCAGATGGCGATGATCGCCGGACTGCCCAAGGCACCTTCGCGCTTCAATCCCCTGGTCAACCCGACTCGCAGCAAGGAGCGTCGCGATTGGATCCTCGGCCGCATGTTCAAGCTGGGCCGTATCGACCAGGCCCGCTACGACCAGGCGATAGCCGAGCCGATCGACGCCAGCTACCACGTACCGACGCCGGAAGTGAACGCCCCCTACGTCGCCGAGATGGCCCGCGCCGAAATGGTCGGCCGCTACGGCAGCGATGCCTATACCGAAGGCTTCCGCGTCACCACCACGGTACCGAGCGACCTGCAGGAAGCAGCCAACAATGCACTGCGCAGCGGCCTGATCGAATACGACCAGCGCCACGGCTACCGAGGCCCGGAATCGCGCTTCCCCGGCATGACCCGCGAGAGCTGGGCCCAGGAGCTGGCCAAGCAGAAGTTCATCGGCGGCCTGGAGCCTGCGATCGTCACCCAGGTGGAGAAGAGCGGCCTCCTCGTGCTCACCCGTAGCGGCAAGGAAGAAGCCGTGGGCTGGGACAGCATGAAATGGGCCCGCCCCTTCCTCAACACCAACAGCCTAGGTCCGCGCCCCCAGCAGCCCGCCGATGTCGCGCAGGTAGGCGACCTGATCCGCGTCCAGCGGCAGGCGGACGGCACGCTGTTGTTCGTCCAGCAACCAGCGGCGCAGAGTGCCCTGGTATCCCTGGACCCGCAGAACGGCGCGATCCGCTCGCTGGTCGGCGGCTTCTCGTTCGAGCAGAGCAACTACAACCGCGCAGTCCAGGCCAAGCGCCAGCCGGGCTCCAGCTTCAAGCCGTTCCTCTACAGTGCGGCACTGGATAACGGCTTCACCGCCGCCAGCCTGGTGAACGACGCCCCGATCGTCTTCGTCGACGAATACCTGGACAAGGTCTGGCGCCCGAAGAACGACAACAACACCTTCCTCGGCCCGATCCGCCTGCGCGAAGCGCTGTACAAGTCGCGCAACCTGGTATCGATCCGCCTGCTCCAGGCGGTGGGCATCGAGTACGCGCTGAACTACATGAGCCGCTTCGGCTTCAACAAACAGGAGTTGCCGCGCAACCTGTCCCTGGCCCTGGGCACCGCAACCCTCACGCCGATGGAGATCGCCAGCGGCTGGAGCACCTTCGCCAACGGTGGATACAAGATCCAGCCCTACCTGATCGAACGCATCGAGAGCCGTGACGGCAAGGTCATCTTCACCGCCAACCCGCCGACCGTGCCGAAGAACGACGCCCCTGACACGCAAGTCGCCCAGACCGTCGCCGCGCCGGATACCCGCCTTCCCGGCGCCGAGCAGCAGGAACCCGCGGTCGCCGAGCGCATCGTCGATGCACGTACCACCTACATCCTCACCAGCATGCTGCAGGATGTGATCAAGCGCGGAACCGGCCGGCGCGCCCTGGCCATGGGGCGCGGGGACATAGCTGGCAAGACCGGCACCACCAACGAATCCAAGGACAGCTGGTTCTCCGGCTACAACGCGGACTATGTGACTACCGTCTGGGTCGGCTTCGACCAGCCGGAGAGCCTAGGCCGCCACGAATACGGCGGCACCGTGGCCCTGCCCATCTGGATGACCTACATGAGCGCAGCCCTGAAGGACAAGCCGGAGCACGTGCTGCCCGAGCCCGAAGGCCTGCTCACCCTGCGCATCGACCCACTCAGCGGTCGCGCTGCAGTCCCGGGGACGCCCAACGCGTTCTTCGAACTGTTCAAGAGCGAAGATTCGCCGCCACCCATGAGCGAATTCGATCCGGGCATGAGCGCACCGGGCAGCCCGCTGCCCGCCGACGAGGCAGCCCCCATCGATCTGTTCTGATCGCCTCGACGACAACAAGAAGCCCGCCTCGGCAGCGGGCTTTTTGTTGCCCGAAGGAAATCGCACCCAATAAAAAACCCGCCGTGAGGCGGGTTCTTCATCGACCAGGCCGATCAGCCGTTGAACACGTCTTCCACCGACTTCAGCGGATAGTGTTTCGGGTAGGGCAGGGTCGCGACACCGGACTCGATGGCAGCCTTGGCCACGGCATCGGACACCACGGTGATCAGGCGCTTGTCCATGGGCTTCGGAATGATGTACTCACGACCGAACTCGAGGGACGCGACGCCGTATGCATCGCATACATCCTTGGGAACCGGCTCCTTGGCCAGGTCGCGAAGGGCCAGGGCAGCAGCGATCTTCATCTCTTCGTTGATGCGGGTGGCGCGAACGTCCAGGGCACCACGGAAGATGAAGGGGAAGCCCAGCACGTTGTTGACCTGGTTCGGATAGTCCGAGCGGCCGGTGGCCATGATCACGTCATTGCGGGTCGCGTGTGCCAGTTCCGGCTGGATTTCCGGGTCCGGGTTGGAGCAGGCGAAGACGATCGGGTTCGGCGCCATGCGCTTCAGGTCTTCGGCGCTCAGCAGGTTGGCGCCCGACAGGCCGACGAACACGTCCGCGCCATCCAGTGCATCCGACAGGGTGCGCTTGGGGGTTTCATGGGCGAAGACCGCCTTGTACTGGTTCAGGTCATCACGACCGGCATGGATGACACCCTTGCGGTCGATCATGAAGATGTTCTCGACCTTCGCACCCATGCTCACCAGCAGCTTCATGCAGGAGATGGCCGCAGCGCCGGCGCCCAGGCAGACGATCTTGGCTTCCGGCAGGCTCTTGCCGGCGATCTCCAAGGCATTGAGCATGCCGGCAGCGGTCACGATGGCGGTGCCGTGCTGGTCATCGTGGAAGACCGGGATGTCGCATTGTTCGATCAGGGTGCGCTCGATCTCGAAGCACTCGGGCGCCTTGATGTCTTCAAGGTTGATGCCACCGAAGGTGATGGAGATGCGCTTGACGGTATCGATGAAGGCCTGGGGGCTCTCGGCATCGACTTCGATGTCGAACACGTCGACACCGGCGAAGCGCTTGAACAGCACGCCCTTGCCTTCCATGACCGGCTTGGAGGCCAGCGGGCCGAGGTTGCCGAGGCCGAGAATCGCGGTGCCATCGGAGATCACTGCCACCAGGTTGCCCTTGCCGGTGTACTTGAAGGCCAGCTCCGGATCGCGGGCGATCTCGCGGACGGGCTCGGCCACGCCCGGGCTGTAGGCCAGCGACAGGTCGCGGGCGGTGGCGGTCGGCTTGGTCAGCTCGACGCTGAGTTTCCCGGGACGGGGCTGGGCGTGGTACTCGAGAGCGGCAGTTTTCAGATCAGACATTTTGGCATTCCGCTTTTACTGTTGTGACAGACGGACGGGCGAGGATACGCAAGATACCGGGGGCCTACAAGACTGTTCAGTCACGCCACGTCAAGCCCTCTAACGTACGACTTTAAGCCAATCCCCGGCCTTGGGCTCGCCGATTGGATACAAATTATTGATCAATCGGATACGATTTTCCAGCTCCGCCTGATCCCCTGCCGCCCCACTGGCGCGAACGATGCCGGCTACGGTTTCCGCAGCCTTCACCTGGACCAGATGCAACCTCGGCGGCTGCGCCAGGGCCCTCTCCTCGGGCTTGAGGGCGCGGAAGCTGTGAATGACGGAAAGGAACCGGGCATCTTCGGTTTCCAGGGAAGCCCTGCCCTTCATGCCGGCGATAAACAGATACGCCTGATCCCCTTTGAAGACGACAGCCACACGTCGGGCGGAATTGCCGGGGACCACCGCCGTCACACCGATGATGCCGTCCTGGCTGAAGGTCTCCTCCATCACCAGGCGCTGGCGTCCGGCGCGCTGGTGCAGCAACTCGGACGGCGTCAGCCCCGGCGTGCGCTCCGCCAGCTGCATGGCGATGAAGGCCTGCTCATCGCGAGGATGGCCGATCAGCACTTCCGGGCGGTTCACCAGCTCCCAGCCGTCGGGGTAACGCAGCGTGAAGTCCAGTCCGACGTGATAGAACTGCTGCCCACGGCGGATGCCCGTATCGGCCGAATCACCGAAGGGCATGCCGTCGATGGCCTTCAGGTAAGCCTCGCGATTGACCTCCTGCTGCCCACCGGCCAGGGCGCGTGCCGGCCCGACCACCTGCTGCAGGCGCGTATCGTTATCCGGGTGGGTATCGAAGACGCCGTGATAGCTGCCCGCTTCGGGCACTTCCTGCCCCTTGCGCTTCGCTTCGTCGCGCGCGAACACCTCCTGGTTCTTCAGCACCTTGACCACCTCGATCATCGCCTGGGGGTCATAGCCACTGCGGGCCAGGTACTGCGCCCCGAGTCCGTCGGCCTGCAGCTCCATGTCGCGGCCGTAGCCCCGAACCATCGCGCCGCCCAGCACATTGGTCAGGTCGCCCGCCGCACTGACGCCGGTACCGATGGCGACCGCCTGGCCAAGGATGTTCCAGGCCTGGGACTGGCTCTGCTGCTGCACGCTGTGCCGAGCCGTGACGTGCCCCACCTCGTGCGCCAGCACGGCCGCCAGCTCCGCTTCGGAGTTCAGGTAGGCCATCAGGCCGCGATGTATATAGATGTAGCCACCCGGCAGGGCGAAGGCGTTGATGTCCGGTGAATCGACCACCGTGAAGATGTAGTTGAGGTTGGCACGATGGCTGTGCCGCGCCACGCGCTCCCCCACCCGCTGCACATAGGCTTGCAGCCGATCATCGGCATAGCGGGGGAATTCCTTCTGGATCTGCTGGTTGTAGCGGCTGCCAAGGTCGAGCTCCTGGCTTTCGCTCATCATCACGAAATTGCGCTCCCCGGTAGCCGGGTTGACGGCGCAGCCGGTGAGAAGAGACAGCAGCAGGCCTAACAGCAGAATCGGCAAAGCGGGCATGGATCACCTCGGCGACCGCTCGCGCAACCACTGCGTCCTGCGGGGCTAAGCGGCTTTTTACGCAGCCCCGGCTAGCCGGTCAATCGCCGGCCCGGACACGCCAGGACTGAACGCCAGAAACGAAAAAGGCGCCCATTGGGCGCCTTTCTCTGCACAGCTGGAAGGGCTTCGTCGAAGCCTCCCCGGTCACTCGGTCGCTTACTTGGCGCCGAATACACCGAAACGCTGCTTGAAGCGATCGATACGGCCGCCGGTGTCCAGGACCTTCTGCTTGCCGGTGTAGAACGGGTGGCACTCGGAGCACACGTCGAGGCTGATGTTCTTGGCCAGGGTGGAGCGGGTCTTGATGACGTTACCGCAGCTGCAGGTAGCTTCGATCGCTACGTATTCGGGATGGATTTCCGGTTTCATGGCTTGATCCTCAGGTCTGGCGTGCCGCCACCCGACCCTATGTCGAGCACCGCACGGAAACAGGCGCAGGATCATACCAGAGCCGCGCCGTCACGCAAGTCGGCCGCCGAGCCCGGCGACGTGCGGCCGTGCTAGGATCGCTCCGCCCGATCGGAGACCCCCGTGCCCAACGCCATCCTGCGCCTTGCCCTGCCCTCGCCCCTGCGCCGCCTGTTCGACTACCGCGCGCCCGCCGGCGTCCCGGCCAGGCAACTGCAGCCCGGCGTGCGCCTGCGCGTGCCCTTCGGCCGGCGCGAGGTGATCGGCGTACTGGTGGAAGTGGCCGAGCACAGCGAGGTGCCGGACGACAAGCTGCGCCCCGCCCTGGAGCTGCTCGACCAGAAGCCCCCGCTGCCCGCCGAGCTGTTCAAGCTCTGCCTGTGGACCGCCCAGTACTACCAGCACAGCCTTGGCGACACTCTCAGCTGGGCGCTGCCTGTGCTACTGCGCCAGGGCGAGCCCGCCGAAGCCCGCCAGGAGCGCTTCTGGCACGCCAGCGAAGGGGCTCGCGCCGACGATCCGCGCCTGGCCCGCGCGCCGCGCCAGCGCCAGGCACTGGCCACCCTCGCCCAGCACCCCCATGGCGTCGCCCACCAGTTGCTCAGCCAGTTGCAACTGAACAAGGACAGTCTCGACCTGCTGCTGGAAAAAGGCCTGGTCTACATCGAGACCCGCCGTGGAACGGCCGCGCCGCGCCACGAGCACTGGCTGGCGCAGGCCGAGTTGCCGCTCAACGCCGAGCAGCGCGCCGCCTACGACGCCGTGTTCTCCACATTCGGCCAGTTCAATGCCTTCCTCCTGGCCGGCGTCACCGGCAGCGGCAAGACCGAGGTCTACCTGCAACTGATCCGCGAAACCCTCGCCGCCGGCAAGCAGGCCCTGGTGCTGATCCCGGAGATCAACCTCGGCCCGCAGACGCTCGAACGCTTCTCCCGACGCTTCAACGCCCGCATCGCCCTGCTGCACTCCGCCGTCAACGACCGCGAGCGCCTGGACGCCTGGCTCGCCGCCCGCGACGGCGAGGCCGACATCATCATCGGCACGCGCTCCGCGCTGTTCACGCCGATGAAGAACCCCGGCCTGATCATCATCGACGAAGAACACGACGCCTCCTACAAACAGCAGGAAGGCCTGCGCTACCACGCCCGCGACCTGGCCCTGGTGCGGGCGCGGCAGGAGAACATCCCCATCCTCCTCGGCTCCGCCACGCCGTCGCTGGAAAGCCTGCAGAACGCCCACGCCGGCCGCTACGGCCTGCTGCGCCTGACCCAGCGTGCCGGCGGTGCCCGCCAGCCGCGCTTCCTGCGCCTGGACATCAAGAGCCGCCCGCTGGACTCCGGCATTTCCGGGCCGCTGCAACAGGCCATCGAGCAGACCCTCAAGGCCGGCCAGCAAGTGCTGGTGTTCCTCAATCGCCGCGGCTTCGCCCCGACCCTGCTGTGCCACGACTGCGGCTGGATCAGCCAGTGCCCGCGCTGCGACGCGCGCATGACCCTGCACCAGCGCTCCGGCGAACTGCGCTGCCACCATTGCGGCCACACCCAGCGCCAGCCCCGCGGCTGCCCGGACTGCGCCAAGGTCGACCTGCGCCCCGTCGGAGCCGGCACCGAGCGCGCGGAAGAGCGCCTGAACATCCTTTTCCCGGACGTCCCCGTGCTGCGCATCGACCGCGACAGCACCGCGCGCAAGGACGCCATGAACAAGCTCTTCGCCACCATCAACAAAGGCGAACCCTGCATACTCGTGGGCACCCAGATGCTCGCCAAGGGGCACCACTTCCCCCGCGTCACCCTGGTCGCGATCCTCGATGCCGACGGCGGGCTGTTCTCCGCCGACTTCCGCGCCAGCGAGCGCATGGCCCAGCTCATCGTCCAGGTGGCGGGCCGCGCGGGCCGGGCGGAAGAGCCGGGCCGGGTGATCATCCAGACCCACCTCGCCGACCACCCGCTGCTGGTGCAACTCACCGAGGAGGGCTACTTCGCCTTCGCCGAGCAGGCCCTGTCCGAGCGCCGCGCCGCCGGCCTGCCGCCCTTCGCCCACCTGGCCCTGCTGCGCGCCGAGGCGCACAAGCCCGGGCAGGCCGAGGAATTTCTCGATGCCGCCTGCGCCGAAGCGGAACATTTGCTCGCCGAACAGGGTCTGTCCGGCATCGAGTTGCTCGGCCCGGTGCCAGCCCCCATGGAGCGCCGCGCCGGCAAGCACCGCGCGCAATTGCTGGTCCAGGCCAATGCCCGCGCCAGCCTGCACCGCCTGCTGACACCCTGGAGCCTGGCCCTGGAGCAACTGCCCGGCGGGCGGGCCGTGCGCTGGTCGCTGGATATCGACCCGATCGACCTTTTCTAGCGGCAGGTCGCACCCCCAGGGCCTCCACAGGGGGGGGCCAGCACGCGGCCTGGCGCGCGGCGCTTGAAGCTGCGGGCTCAGCCCGCCGATAATGCCCAGTTTTCAACCAGCGCCCAGGCGCCGCCGCACACCGGCCGAGAGCAGAACATGAAAGACACCATTCGCCAGCTGATCCAGCAAGCCCTGACACGTCTCGCCAGCGAAGGCGTGCTGCCCGAAGGCCTGGCCCCCACCATCCAGGTGGAGAACACCAAGGACAAGACCCATGGCGACTTCGCCAGCAACATCGCCATGATGCTGGCCAAGCCCGCCGGCCTGAAGCCGCGCGACCTGGCCGAGAAGCTGATCGCCGCCCTGCCCCAGGACGACCAGGTGAGCAAGGTGGAGATCGCCGGCCCCGGCTTCCTCAACTTCTTCCAGAACACCCAGGCCCTGGCCCAGCGCCTCGACGCCGCCCTGGCCGACGCCCGGCTGAACGTGCGCAAGGCCGGCCCGGCGCAGCGCGTGGTCGTCGACCTCTCCGCCCCCAACCTGGCCAAGGAGATGCATGTCGGCCACCTGCGCTCCACCATCATCGGTGACGGCGTGGCCCGCGTGCTGGAGTTCCTCGGCGACGAGGTGATCCGCCAGAACCACGTGGGCGACTGGGGCACCCAGTTCGGCATGCTGCTGGCCTACATGCAGGAGCAGCCGGTGGGCAGCGATGCCGAGCTGTCGGACCTGGAAGGTTTCTACCGCGCCGCCAAGAAGCGCTTCGACGAATCCAGCGAATTCGCCGACCGCGCCCGCGAGCTGGTGGTCAAGCTGCAGGCCGGCGATGAAGAGTGCCTGCGCCTGTGGAACCGCTTCAACGACATCTCCCTCAGCCACTGCCAGGCCGTATACGACCGCCTGGGCGTGAAACTGACCATGGCCGACGTCAAGGGCGAGAGCGCCTACAACGACGACCTCGCCAACGTGGTCGCCGACCTGCGCGCCAAGGGCCTGCTCACCGAAAGCGACGGCGCGCTCTGCGTGTTCATGGACGAGTTCAAGAACGCCGAAGGCGACCCGCTGCCGCTGATCGTGCAGAAGGCCGGCGGCGGCTACCTCTACGCCACCACCGACCTCGCCGCCACCCGCTACCGCAGCGGCGTGCTCAAGGCCGACCGCGCCCTCTACTTCGTCGACCAGCGCCAGGCCCTGCACTTCCAGATGGTCTTCGCCGCCGCGCGACTGGCCGGCTTCGTGCGCCCCGAGTTCGAGATGGAGCACATGGGCTTCGGCACCATGAACGGCGCCGACGGCAAGCCCTTCAAGACCCGCGACGGCGGCACCATTAAGCTCATCGACCTGCTCGACGAGGCCGAAGAGCGCGCCTACGCCCTGGTCAAGGAGAAGAACCCGGAGCTGGACGAGGCCGAGCTGCGCCAGATCGGCCGCGCCGTCGGCATCGGCGCCGTGAAGTACGCCGACCTCTCCAAGCACCGCACCAGCGACTACAGCTTCAACTTCGAGCAGATGCTGAGCTTCGAGGGCAACACCGCGCCCTACCTGCTCTATGCCTACACCCGTACCGCCAGCGTGTTCCGCAAGCTGGGCAAGGGCATCGACGAGATCGGCGGGCAGATCGTCCTCGCTGCCGAGCAGGAGCAGGCCCTGGCGGCCAAGCTCGCGCAGTTCGCCGACATCCTCAACAACGTCGCCGCCAAGGGCGTGCCGCACATCCTCTGCACCTACCTGTACGACCTGGCCGGCCTGTTCTCCAGCTTCTACGAGAACTGCCCGATCCTCGCCGCCGAGGACGAAGCCACCCAGCAGAGCCGCCTGCGCCTCGCCGCGCTGACCGGCCGCACCCTCAAGCAGGGCCTGGAGCTGCTCGGCCTGCAAACCCTGGAACGCATGTAACGGACTATGGCGAAGAAGAAAGCAGCACCCAAGCGCGGGGCCAGCCGCTACCAGGCGCCGCCGAAGAAGCCGGTGCCCGGCTGGGTCTGGCTGGTGATGGGCCTGGTCATCGGCGGCTTCGTGGTCATGCTGATGAAGCTCGAGCCGGGTCGCGACGACATCCGTCGCACCAAGCCCGAGCAGCAGGCGGCGAACGGCAAGCCGACGCCGCGCCCGCAACCGGGTGGCCAGCCGCAAACCCAGGCCACGCCGGAACCGGCCAAGCCCAAGTACGACTTCTACACGCTGCTACCGGAATCCGAGGTCATCGTGCCGCCGGACGCCCTGCCCAAGGACCCGCCGCCGACGCCCCCCACCCAGCCGGTGACGCCCGAGGAAGCGGCGAAGATCGACGCCGCCCGCGCCGAGGCCGCCCTCGCCGGCCAGGTGCCGCCGCCCCCACCCACCGTGGCCAAGGCGCCGGTGACCCAGTTCTTCCTGCAGGCCGGCTCGTTCCGCAAGAAGGATGACGCCGATCGCGTGCGCGCGCAGATCATCCTGCTGGGCCAGAACGTCCAGGTGGAGTCCGGCACCGTGCGCGAGGAAACCTGGTACCGCGTGCTCGTCGGCCCCTTCGCCAGCCGCGAGCAACTGGCCGGCGCGCAGAAACAGCTGGCCGGCAGCGGCTTCGGTAATCTCCTGTTGCAACAACGGCAGGTACGCTGATCGGCCAATCGCAGGCGCGCGGTTGAAAAGCCGCGCCGCCTCCCCCATCTGGGTTTCCATTCGGGCATTTCGCCCCGCTGCGTGGAGACTCCCCCCTTGACCACCATCGTTTCAGTCCGCCGCAACGGCAAAGTCGTCATGGGCGGCGACGGCCAGGTTTCCCTCGGCAACACCGTGATGAAAGGCAACGCCAAGAAGGTGCGCCGCCTCTACCACGGCCAGGTCCTGGCCGGCTTCGCCGGTGCCACCGCAGATGCCTTCACCCTGTTCGAACGCTTCGAAGGCCAATTGGAAAAACACCAGGGCCACCTCGTCCGCGCCGCCGTCGAGCTGGCCAAGGACTGGCGCACCGACCGCTCCCTCAGCCGCCTGGAAGCCATGCTCGCCGTGGCCAACAAGGACGCCTCGCTGATCATCACCGGCAATGGCGATGTGGTCGAACCCGAGCACGGCCTGATCGCCATGGGCTCCGGCGGCGGTTTCGCCCAGGCCGCGGCCACCGCGCTGCTGCAGCGCACCGAGCTGTCCGCCCGCGAGATCACCGAGACCGCCCTGAACATCGCCGGCTCCATCTGCGTGTTCACCAACCAGAACCTCACCATCGAGGAGCTGGACGCCGCCGAGTGAGGCCGTCCAGACCGGAGTTTCCGTACATGTCCATGACCCCCCGCGAGATCGTCCACGAACTCAACCGCCACATCATCGGCCAGGACGACGCCAAGCGCGCCGTGGCCATCGCCCTGCGCAACCGCTGGCGGCGCATGCAGCTGCCGGTCGAGCTGCGCGCCGAGGTGACGCCGAAGAACATCCTGATGATCGGCCCGACCGGCGTCGGCAAGACCGAGATCGCCCGCCGCCTGGCCAAGCTGGCCAACGCGCCCTTCCTCAAGGTCGAGGCCACCAAGTTCACCGAAGTGGGCTATGTGGGCCGTGACGTCGAATCGATCATTCGCGACCTGGCCGATGCCGCCGTGAAGATGATGCGCGAGCAGGAGATGCACAAGGTGCGCTTCCGCGCCGAGGACGCCGCCGAGGACCGCATCCTCGACGCCCTGCTGCCGCCGGCCCGCAGCGGCTTCGGCGACGAGCCGCAACGCGAGGACTCCAACACCCGCCAGCTGTTCCGCAAGCGCCTGCGCGAAGGCCAGCTGGACGACAAGGAGATCGACATCGAAGTGGCCGAAAGCCCCGCCGGCGTCGAGATCATGGCCCCGCCCGGCATGGAGGAGATGACCAGCCAGCTGCAGAATCTCTTCTCCAACATGGGCAAGGGCAAGCGCAAGAGCCGCAAGCTCAAGGTCAAGGAAGCGCTGAAACTGGTGCGTGACGAGGAAGCCGCGCGCCTGGTCAACGAAGAGGAACTCAAGGCCCGCGCCCTGGAAGCGGTGGAGCAGAACGGCATCGTCTTCATCGACGAGATCGACAAGGTCGCCAAGCGCGGCAACGTCGGCGGCGCCGATGTCTCCCGCGAGGGCGTGCAGCGCGACCTGCTGCCGCTGATCGAAGGCTGCACCGTCAACACCAAGCTGGGCATGGTCAAGACCGACCACATCCTGTTCATCGCCTCCGGCGCCTTCCACCTGTCCAAGCCCAGCGACCTGGTGCCCGAACTGCAGGGCCGCCTGCCGATCCGGGTCGAGCTCAAGGCGCTCTCGCCCGAGGACTTCGAGCGCATCCTCACCGAGCCGCATGCCTCGCTGACCGAGCAGTACAGCGCGCTGCTGAAGACCGAAGGCCTGAACATCGAGTTCGCGCCCGAAGGCATCAAGCGCCTGGCCGAAATCGCCTGGCAGGTCAACGAGAAGACCGAGAACATCGGTGCCCGCCGCCTGCACACGCTGCTGGAGCGCCTGTTGGAGGAAGTCTCCTTCAGCGCAGGCGACCTGGCCGCCCAGCACGACGAGAAACCGATCCTGATCGACGCCGCCTACGTCAACAGCCACCTCGGCGAGCTGGCGAAGGACGAAGACCTGTCGCGGTATATTCTCTAAAGTTCAAAGCCTGAAGCGGGAAGCCTGAAGAAGGAGCCCTTCCCGCCTCAAGCTTCAAGCTTCAAGCTTCAAGCTTCAAGAACCGCTGACACCCGGACTAGCACCCATGCGCCTGCCAACGTCGATCCAACTACATAAAGCCTCCCGCACCCTGGTGCTGGGCTATGGCGATGCGCGCTACAGCCTGCCCGCCGAATTCCTGCGGGTGCATTCGCCGTCGGCCGAGGTGCAGGGCCACGGCAAGCCGATCCTGCAGTATGGCAAGGCGCGGGTCGCGCTCACCGGCGTCGAACCGGCGGGCAACTATGCCCTGAAACTGGTCTTCGACGATGGGCACGACAGCGGCCTCTTCACCTGGGATTACCTCTTCGAGCTCGCCACCCGCCAGGACGAACTCTGGAAGGACTACCTGGAGCAGCTTGCAGCCGCCGGCCGCTCCCGCGATCCCGACGAAAGCGTCGTCCGCCTGATGCTCTGATCCGGTGCACCGGCCAGCCCCCTTCTGGCCAGGCCGCACAAGGTTAGAGCGCATTTTCTAGAACCCCGCGACATACTCCCTCCGCGCGCGCCCGTCCCCGGGCCAGCTTGCGCAAATCCACAAACTCGGGTAACCAAGAACTGGCAGGTTCCATGCATTTGGCAACCACAGGTTCATAGAAATCGGCGAAGTTCTCTTCGCACCCCCGGTAACCCGAGCAGTACCAGGCACGCTTAACTGTCCCGTACAGCAGTCACCCGGTATCCGCCTCTGGACAATGGAGCGTCGTAGATGAGCAACAAGAACAATGAAGACCTGCAGCGACAAGCCTCGGAGAACACCCTGGGCCTGAACCCGGTGATCGGCATCCGTGGCAAGGATCTGCTGACCTCCGCGCGCATGGTCATGCTGCAGGCCATCAAGCAGCCCTTCCACAGTGCCAAGCACGTCGCCCATTTCGGGGTCGAGCTGAAGAATGTCCTGCTCGGCTCCTCCGCCTTGCAACCCGAAGCCGACGACCGTCGCTTCGCTGACCCGGCCTGGAGCCAGAACCCCCTCTACAAGCGTTACCTGCAGACCTACCTGGCCTGGCGCAAGGAACTGCACCAGTGGATCGAGCACAGCGACCTGTCCGCATCCGACACCAGCCGCGGCCACTTCGTGATCAACCTGATGACCGAAGCCATGGCCCCCACCAACACCATGGCCAACCCGGCGGCGGTGAAGCGCTTCTTCGAGACCGGCGGCAAGAGCCTGCTCGACGGCCTCTCGCACCTGGCCAAGGACCTGGTGAACAACGGTGGCATGCCCAGCCAGGTGAACATGGACGCCTTCGAGGTCGGCAAGAACCTCGCCACCACCGAGGGGGCGGTGGTGTTCCGTAACGACGTGCTGGAGCTGATCCAGTACAAGCCCATCACCGAGCAGGTGCACGAGCGCCCGCTGCTGGTGGTGCCGCCGCAGATCAACAAGTTTTACGTCTTCGACCTGTCCCAGGAGAAGAGCCTGGCGCGCTTCAACCTGCGCAACGGCATCCAGACCTTCATCGTCAGCTGGCGCAACCCGACCAAGGCCCAGCGCGAGTGGGGCTTGTCGACCTACATCGAAGCGCTCAAGGAAACCATCGAGGTGGTGCTGAAGATCACCGGCGCCAAGGACCTCAACATGCTCGGCGCCTGCTCCGGCGGCATCACCACCGTCGCCCTCCTGGGCCACTACCAGGCGATCGGCGAGCACAAGGTGCACGCCTTCACCCAACTGGTCAGCGTGCTCGACTTCAACCTCGACACCCAGGTCGCGCTGTTCGCCGACGAAACCACCCTGGAAGCCGCCAAGCGCCGCTCGTACCAGTCCGGCGTGCTCGAAGGCAAGGACATGGCCAAGGTCTTCGCCTGGATGCGCCCCAACGACCTGATCTGGAACTACTGGGTGAACAACTACCTGCTCGGCAACGAGCCGCCGGTGTTCGACATCCTCTACTGGAACAACGACACCACGCGCCTGCCCGCGGCCTTCCACGGCGAGCTGGTGGAGATGTTCAAGACCAACCCGCTGACACGCCCCGATGCGCTGGAGGTCTGCGGCACCCCGATCGACCTGAAGAAGGTCACCTGCGACTTCTTCTGCGTCGCCGGCACCACCGACCACATCACCCCCTGGGAAGCCTGCTACCGCTCCGCCCGCCTGCTGGGCGGCAAATGCGAGTTCGTGCTGTCCAACAGCGGGCACATCCAGAGCATCCTCAACCCCCCGGGCAACCCCAAGGCACGCTTCTCGACCAACAGCGAAATGCCGGTGGACCCGAAGGAATGGCAGGAGAACGCCACCAAGCACGCCGACTCCTGGTGGTTGTACTGGCAGGCCTGGCTGGCGGAGCGTTCGGGCAAGACCAAGAAGGCCAGCTTCACCCTCGGCAACAAGGCGTACCCGGCCGGCGAGGCATCGCCCGGGACCTATGTCCACGAACGTTGATCGCGCGGCTCGCGCATTGCTGCCCTGGCACCCGGACGTGCCGACCAGGCCCACCGCCAAGACCGGCGGCGGCCTGAACCAGGCTTGGCCTGGCGCTACAGGGAGGCCCCTCGCGGGTGCCTCCCGTCGTTTCAATCCATAGGGGCCAGCGCATGCCGCAACCTTTCGTCTTCCGCACCATCGACCTCGATGGCCAGACCATCCGCACCGCCGTCAGGCCCGGCAAGGACCACCTGACACCGCTGCTGATCTTCAACGGCATCGGTGCCAACCTCGAGCTGGTGTTCCCCTTCGTCCAGGCGCTCGACCCGGACCAGGAGGTGATCGCCTTCGACGTCCCCGGTGTCGGCGGCTCGTCCACCCCGAGCAAGCCCTATCGCTTCCCCGGCCTGGCCAAGCTCGCCGCACGCATGCTCGACTACCTGAACTACGGCCAGGTCAATGCCATCGGCGTGTCCTGGGGCGGCGCCCTGGCGCAGCAGTTCGCCCACGACTACCCCGAGCGCTGCAAGAAGCTGATCCTCGCCGCCACGTCGGCCGGCGCGATCATGGTGCCCGGCAAGCCCAAGGTGCTCTGGCGCATGGCCAGCCCGCGTCGCTATATCCAGCCGTCCTACGGCGTGCACATCGCGCCGGACATCTACGGTGGCGCCTTCCGGCGCGACCCGACCCTGGCGATGGCCCACGCCAGCAAGGTGCGCTCCTCGGGCAAGCTCGGCTACTACTGGCAACTGTTCGCCGGCCTCGGCTGGACCAGCATCCACTGGCTGCACCGCATCCGCCAACCGACCCTGGTCCTGGCCGGCGACGACGACCCGATCATCCCGCTGGTGAACATGCGCATGCTCGCCTGGCGCATTCCCAACTCGGAACTCCATGTCATCGACGACGGCCACCTGTTCCTCGTGACCCGGGCGGAGACGGTGGCGCCGATCATCATGAAGTTCCTCGCCCAGGAGCGTCAGCGAGCGATCATCCATCCGCAGCCCATGCAACTGCGCAATCCCTGAAACCCATGCGCGCCGGCGGCTCCGCTCCATGATGGGGCGGAGCCAGCGCATTCGCCCCTCCAGGAGCCGTTTGTAACGAACTTGAATTTCCAGCGCAGTAGTCTGGAATGCACCTATTGCGCTCAGTGGTACGAGCCTTGCCTAACCCTCCTTGACGACGGATTGATTACGGAGTGTTGCCCCCATGCGAGAGAAACAGGTGTCGGGTGCCTTGCCGGTCCCCGCTAACTACATGAACGCGCAGAGCGCGATCGTCGGCTTGCGAGGCAAGGACCTGGCCTCCACCGTCCGCACCCTTGCCCTGCAGGGGCTCAAGCACCCCGTGCACAGCGCCCGGCACGTGCTCGCCTTCGGCGGCCAGCTCGGCCGCGTGCTGATGGGCGACACCCCGCACAAGCCCAATCCCCAGGACACGCGCTTCGCCGATCCCTCCTGGAGCCACAACCCGTTCTACCGTCGCGGCCTGCAGGCCTACCTGGCCTGGCAGAAACAGCTCTACGCCTGGGTCGAGGACAGCGACCTCAGCGACGATGACCGCGCCCGCGCGCGCTTCGTCCTTGCCCTCGTCAGCGACGCCATGGCGCCGTCCAACAGCCTGCTCAATCCCCTGGCGGTCAAGGAGCTGTTCAACACCGGCGGCCTGAGCCTGATCAACGGCGTGCGCCACCTGTTCGACGACCTGCTGAACAACAACGCCATGCCCAGCCAGGTCAGCAAGCAAGCCTTCGAGATCGGCCGCAACCTGGCCACCACCACCGGCTCGGTGATCTACCGCAACGAGCTGCTGGAGCTGATCCAGTACAAGCCGATGAGCGAGAAGCAGTACCTCAAGCCCCTGCTGATCGTTCCCCCGCAGATCAACAAGTTCTACATCTTCGACCTCTCGCCGGAGAAGAGCTTCGTCCAGTACGCGCTGAAGAACGGCCTGCAGGTGTTCATTGTCAGCTGGCGCAACCCCGATGCCCGCCACCGCGAATGGGGCCTGTCCACCTACGTGCAAGCGCTGGAGCAGGCGGTCGACGTGGCCCGCTCCGTCACCGGCAGCAAGGACGTCAACCTCATGGGGGCCTGTGCCGGGGGCCTGACCATCGCGGCCCTGCAGGGCCACCTCCAGGCCAAGCGCCAGCTGCGCAAGGTCAGCAGCGCCAGCTACCTGGTGAGCCTGCTGGACAGCCAGGTCGACAGCCCCGCCGCACTCTTCGCCGACGAGCAGACCCTGGAGGCGGCCAAGCGCCGCTCCTACCAGCAGGGCGTGCTGGATGGCCGCGACATGGCCAAGATCTTCGCCTGGATGCGTCCCAACGACCTGGTGTGGAACTACTTCGTCAACAACTACCTGCTGGGCCGCCAGCCACCGGCCTTCGACATCCTCTACTGGAACAACGACAACACCCGCCTGCCTGCGGCGCTGCATGGCGACCTGCTGGATTTCTTCAAGCACAACCCGCTCACCCGCGGCGGCGCGCTGGAAATCTGCGGCACCCCGATCGACCTGCAGAAGGTCACGGTGGACAGCTTCAGCGTCGCCGGCATCAACGACCACATCACCCCCTGGGACGCGGTCTATCGCTCGGCACGCCTGCTCGGCGGCGAGAGCCGCTTCGTGCTGTCCAACAGCGGACACATCCAGAGCATCCTCAACCCGCCGGGCAACCCCAAGGCCAACTACCTGGAGAACGGCAAGCTCAGCTCCGACCACCGCGCCTGGTACTACGACGCGAAGAACGTCCAGGGCAGTTGGTGGCCCGAATGGCTGAGCTGGATACAGGCGCGCTCGGGGGAGCAGCGCGAGACCCTGGTCGCCCTCGGCAACCAGGCCCACCCACCCATGGAGGCAGCACCCGGCACCTACGTGCACGTGCGCTGAAGACGTTCGGCTGGCCGGGGCACACCCGGCCGGCCGCATGCACCGACGACAAGAAGACTGGATGAAGACCCGAGACCGGATACTCGAATGCGCCCTGATGCTGTTCAACCGCGAGGGCGAGCCCAACGTCACCACCCTCGAAATCGCCACCGAACTGGGCATCAGCCCGGGCAACCTCTACTACCACTTCCACGGCAAGGAACCCCTGGTGATGGCGCTGCTGGAGCGCTTCCAGGATGAGCTCGCGCCCCTGCTCGACCCACCCGAGGACGTGGAGCTCGGCGTCGAGGACTACTGGCTGTTCCTGCACCTGATCGTCGAGCGCCTGGCGCAGTACCGCTTCCTCTTCCAGGACCTGTCCAACCTCGCCGGGCGGCTGCCCAAGCTGGCCCGTGGCATGCGCAGCTGGCTGAACGCCCTCAAGCGCACCCTGGCCTCGCTGCTGGCACGGCTCAAGGCGCGGGAGCGACTGGTCAGCGATACCGAATCCCTCGGTCAGTTGGTGGAGCAGATCACCCTGACCCTGCTGTTCTCGCTCGACTACCAGCGCATCCTCGGCAACGAAGGGGAAGTACGCCTGGTGGTGTACCAGATCATGATGCTGGTGGCCCCGCACCTGCAGGACGAATCGCGCCAGGCCGCCGAACGCATGGCCCGGCGTTATCTGGAGGCCTGAAACGCAAACGCCCGGCGCAAGGCCGGGCGTCTGTGGTCCCTGGAGATCAGGACTGGCTTGGCGTGCTCGCCGGAGCGGCCGGTGCCGGAGTGGCGGCCGGGGTGCTCGGTGCAGCGGCCGGAGCCGGGGTCGCGGCCGGGGTCGCCGGCTTGGCGGCTGCCGGTTTCGGCGCAGCGGCTTTCTTCACCGCAGGCTTCTTCGCAGCAGGTTTGGCAGCGGGCTTCGCCGCAGGCTTGGCAGCGGCTGCGGGTTTGGCCGCCGCCGGCTTCGCCGCAGGTTTGGCTGCTGCCTTCGCAGCGGGTTTCGCGGCCGGCTTCGCAGCAGGCTTGGCGGCGGCCTTGGCTGCCGGCTTGGCAGCGGCGGTCTTCGCTGCAGGCTTCGCAGCGGCCTTCGCGGCCGGCTTGGCTGCCGGTTTGGCGGCGGGCTTGGCAGCCGGTTTGGCCGCAGCGGTCTTCGCAGCCGGCTTGGCAGCAGGTTTCGCTGCTGCCTTGGCGGCAGGTTTCGCTGCTGCCTTGGCGGCAGGTTTCGCTGCTGCCTTGGCGGCAGGCTTGACCGACTTGGCGGAGACGCCGGTGAGCTTCTCGATCTGCCGGGTCAGGCTGTCGACCTTGCTGTTCAGGTCCTTCACTTCGTTACGGCTGGGTACGCCGAGACGGGAGATGGCACTGTTCAGGCGCTTGTCGAACGCCTCTTCCAGCTCGCTCCACTTGCCGATCGCCTTGTCCTTGACCTCATCGACCTTGGACTTGGCGGAGCCGACGCGTGAACCAACGCGGGACTTGACCGCATCGACCTGCTTGTCGACTTCGGTCTTGGCCTGTTTTTCAGCCTTCTCACCATCCTTGACCAGCGCATCGAACAGCTTGGTGCCGTCGTTGCTGACCTTCGAGTAGGCCCCCAAGCCAGCCAGCCAGATCTGGCGCGAGTATTTCTCGATCTCGCCGATCCAGGAGTTGGTTTCTTTCGTGGTTTTTTTCTTACCAGCCATCCTGCTCTCCTTATTTGGTTCGCGCGACGTGCTCGAGCAACGCGCTCAGCTCGTCAAGCTTAGCAGAGAGTGCCTCAACGTCCTGTCGCGAGGGAATACCCAGGCGATTGAGGGCGACGGCGACACGGTTGTCGAACGCTTTCTCGATCTTGTCGAGCTGCACTTCGACCTTTTCCTTCACGCCGGTGACCGAGCCCTTGACGCTGCCCTTCACCGAATCGATCTGGCTGTTGGCGGCTTCGACGCGCGCATCGACGGCCTTGCGGCCCTGCTTCTCGACACCCTCGCCGGCCTTCACCAGGTCACGCAGGTAGTCGGCACCTTCCTGCCCGGCCTTGGCGTAGGCACCCAGGCCGGCCAGCCAGATCTTGCGGGCATAGAGACGGACATCGGAAAGGACGGTGGTCTTGCTTGCTTCGACTTTCTTCTTGACGACGGCTGCTTTGGCCATGGTGCACCTCACTCGGATAATGGAGGACTCGCCCTTTCTCAGGGCTTGGGGTGCACGTTAGCGAGGAAAATTAGAAACCGCATACTAGCCGCGGGTAGGGTTCGGTCGGCCGGGACGCCGCGTGGAGTCCATCATGGCGAAGCCGTTGCGACCCCACCGGAACCGGCATCCCCGACGGGGCAGGGATGCCGCTGGAACACTCAGACCAGGTACTCGTCCAGCGCCTTCTCGATCTCGCGCTTGATGCTGCCGCTCATGGCCGAGAGCAACAGGCCCAGCTTCACCTCGACGTTGACCTTGTCGTCGCTGACCTCGATCTGTCCGTCGGCGCCGCTGCGCTTGAACTCCAGGGTGTTGCCACGCCACTGGTAGCGCACGTCGTACTCGCGGGCCAGGCGCTCGGCGAGTTGCTCGGCCTTGGCCCTGACAGCGGTGCGACCCAGGCTGTGGGAACGTTCGACATTGATGCGGGCCATGGGCCAACTCCTGACTGCGACTTATGGTCGCGCGACTATAGCAGGCCGGCCCTGGGCCCTGGCGAGCCGGCACCGTTCGAGGCCAAGACAAAGCAGGGCAACCGCGCCTAAAATGGCCGCCAATTTCTTCCGGGGCAGCGACATGAACGATCCGCGCAAAGGCAGCGATGCCGAACCCACCACCCACTTCGGCTACCAGAGCGTTCCCGAGAGCCAGAAGGCCGACAAGGTCGCCGAGGTGTTCCACTCCGTGGCCGCCAAGTACGACCTGATGAACGACCTGATGTCCGGCGGCGTCCATCGGCTGTGGAAGCGCTTCACCATCGAGCTGTCCGGCGTGCGTCCGGGCAACCGCGTGCTCGACATCGCCGGCGGCACGGGCGATCTCACCCGCCAGTTCTCGCGCCTGGTAGGCCCGACCGGCGAAGTGGTGCTGGCCGACATCAACGCCTCGATGCTCAAGGTCGGTCGCGACAAGCTGCTCGACAGCGGCGTCGCCGGCAACGTCAGCTTCGTCCAGGCCGATGCCGAGCAGCTGCCCTTCCCCGACAACCACTTCGACGTGGTCACCATCGCCTTCGGCCTGCGCAACGTCACCCACAAGGACGCCGCCCTGCGCTCCATGCTGCGTGTGCTCAAGCCCGGTGGCCGCCTGCTGGTGCTGGAGTTCTCCAAGCCCACCAGCGGCCTGCTGTCCAAGGCCTATGACGCTTACTCGTTCAGCCTCCTGCCGCTGATGGGCAAGCTGATCACCAACGACTCCGAGAGCTACCGCTACCTGGCCGAGTCGATCCGCATGCACCCCGACCAGGAAACCCTCAAGGCCATGATGGTGGAGGCCGGCTTCGAACGCGCCACCTACCACAACATGACCGGCGGCATCGTCGCCCTGCACCGCGGCATCAAGCCCTGATGCTCACCCAGGCCCTGCTCGCCGGCGTCGAACACGGCATCAACCGCGTCCTCAGGCTCGACGGCACCGCGTTGCCACGCCTGTCGCGCCTCGAAGGCAAGGTGATCGAGATCGATTGCCAGGCCCCCGCCCTGCAGCTGTTCATCCTCCCCGGGGGCGACGGCCTGCAACTCGCGGCGAACTGGGCCGCCCCGGCCGATTGCCGCCTGCGCGCACCGGCCGCCAGCCTCCTGCGCCTGGCACTGAGCCGCGAGAAGACCGCCGTCCTGCACCGCCCGGAAGTCGAACTGGACGGCGACAGCGCCGCGCTCATGGAGCTCGCCGGCATCCTCCAGGACCTCGAGCTGGACTGGGAGTACGAACTGTCCCGCTGGCTCGGCCCGGTCGCCAGCCAACTGCTCGGCGCGCACGTCCGCAGCCGCGTCGACTGGACCACACAGAGCCTCGACAGCCTGCGCCTGAACCTCGCCGACTACCTGGCGGAGGAATCGCGCACACTGGTCGGCCAGCGTGAAGCGGATGCCCGCTTCGCCGAACTGGACCGCCTCAAGGTCGACCTCGACCGCCTCGACGCCCGCATCGGGCGCCTGACCCAGAAAAGCAAACCCAACGCATGAAGCTGCTCGCCGTCCGCCGTCTGCTGCGCATCCAGAGCGTGGTCATCCGCTACCGACTCGATGACCTGATCTTCGACCTGCCGCTGCCCTGGTGGCTACGCGCCCTGAGCTACCTGCTGCCCTGGCGCTGGTTCCCGCGCAAGCGCCTGGAGCTCTCCCGGGGTGCGCGACTGCGCCTGGCGCTGGAAGGCCTCGGCCCGATCTTCATCAAGTTCGGCCAGTTGCTGTCCACCCGCCGCGACCTGCTGCCGCCCGACATCGCCGACGAACTGGCCCGCCTGCAGGACCAGGTCCCGCCCTTCGACCCCGCCCAGGCCGTGGCACGCATCGAGGAGCAGCTCGGCGCCCGCGTCAGCGAGGTATTCGCCCGCTTCGACGTCGCCCCGCTGGCCTCCGCCTCGGTGGCCCAGGTCCACGCCGCGCAGCTGAAAAGCGGCGAGGAAGTGGTGGTCAAGGTGATCCGCCCCAACCTGCGGCCGATCATCCGCCAGGACCTCGCCTGGCTGTTCATCCTCGCCCGCGTCGCCGAGCGCCTGTCCAGCGACGCCCGCCGCCTGCGGCCGGTGGAAGTGGTCAGCGACTACGAGAAGACCATCTACGACGAACTCGACCTGCTCCGCGAGGCGGCCAACGCCAGCCAGCTGCGCCGCAACTTCGAAGGCTCGCCGCTGCTCTACGTGCCCCAGGTGTACTGGGACTGGTGCCGACCCAAGGTGCTGGTGATGGAGCGCATCTACGGCGTCCCGGTCACCGACCTGGCCACCCTCGCCGACCAGCGCACCGACCTCAAGCTGCTGGCCGAACGCGGTGTGGAGATCTTCTTCACCCAGGTGTTCCGCGACAGCTTCTTCCACGCCGACATGCACCCCGGCAACATCTTCGTCAGCACCCGCCAGCCCTGGAACCCGCAGTACATCGCCATCGATTGCGGCATCATCGGCAGTCTCACCCCCGAGGACCAGGACTACCTGGCACGCAACCTCATCGCCTTCTTCAAACGTGACTACCGCCGCGTCGCCCAGCTGCACATCGACTCCGGCTGGGTGCCCGCCGAGACCCGGGTCAACGATTTCGAGGCGGCCATCCGCACCGTCTGCGAGCCGATCTTCGAGAAGCCGCTCAGGGACATCTCCTTCGGCCAACTGCTGCTGCGCCTGTTCCAGACCGCGCGCCGCTTCAACATGGAGGTTCAGCCGCAGCTCGTGCTGCTGCAGAAGACCCTGCTCAACATCGAAGGCCTGGGCCGCCAGCTGTACCCGGACCTCGATCTCTGGAGCACCGCCCAGCCCTACCTGGAGCGCTGGATGCGCGAGCGCATCAGCCCCAAAAGCCTGCTGCACAACCTGCAATCCCAGGTCGAGCAGGTGCCGCACCTGGCCAACATGACCCGCGACCTGCTGGAGCGCATGAGCCAGCCCCACGCCGCCGACCCGCCGCCGCCCTGGCACAAGCCCCGCGACGGCCTGGCCCTGCGCCTGATCGGCGCCGCCCTGCTGGTGGGCGCCGCCACCCTCGGCCTGGAGCAGCATGCGGCGGCCTGGCCCGCCTGGCTGATGCTGGCCGGTGGTCTGTATCTGGTATTGCGCCGATAGCCAAGCCTGCGCCGGCGCTGGCACACTAACCGCCCCGGTCAGGCCACGCATGGTCGCCTGACCCGCTCGTGGAAGCACACATGAACGACTGGCTTGAACAGATCCACTGGAATGCGGACGGCCTGGTCCCGGCGATCGCCCAGGACCACAAGACCGGGCGCATCCTGATGATGGCCTGGATGAACCGCGAATCCCTGACCCTGACCGTCGCCGAGAACCGTGCCATCTACTGGTCACGCTCGCGCGGCAAACTGTGGCGCAAGGGCGAGGAATCCGGCCACGTGCAGCGCCTGCACGAGCTGCGCCTGGACTGCGATGCCGACGTGGTGGTGCTGATGGTCGAGCAGATCGGCGGCATCGCCTGCCACACCGGCCGTGAAAGCTGCTTCTACCGCGTCTTCGAAAATGGCGACTGGAAGACCGTCGACGCGGTCATCAAGGACCCCGATGCGATCTACCACGCAGGACATACGCATGAGTGACACCCTCACCCGCCTCGCCGAGGTCCTGGAGGCGCGCAAGGGCGCCGCTGCGGACTCTTCCTACGTGGCCAGCCTGTACCACAAGGGGCTGAACAAGATTCTCGAGAAGGTCGGCGAGGAATCGGTGGAAACCATCCTGGCCGCCAAGGACGCCGCCACCAGTGGCGACTGCAGCGATCTGATCTACGAAACCGCCGACCTCTGGTTCCACAGCCTGGTCATGCTCGCCGCCCTCGGCCAGCACCCCCAGGCCGTTCTGGACGAACTGGATCGTCGCTTCGGCCTGTCCGGGCACGCTGAAAAAGCCGCCCGCCAGCCTTCCGCATAACGCATTAGCCTCAGGAGCAAACCATGGGTATTTTCGACTGGAAACACTGGCTGGTCATTCTGATCGTCGTCGTCCTGGTGTTCGGCACCAAGCGCCTGAAGAACCTCGGTTCGGATGTCGGCGAAGCCATCAAGGGCTTCCGCAAGGCGATGAACACCGAGGAAGACCAGAAGGCCGAGCAGGCCGCCGCCCAGCCGCAGGCACCGCAGCCCGGCGCCCCGCTGAACCAGCCGCACACCATCGACGGCCAGGCGCAGAAGGTCGAAGAGCCGGTAGTGCGCAAGGACTGACCCAGCATGTTCGGTATCAGCTTTGGTGAACTGCTGCTGATCGGCCTGGTGGCATTGCTGGTGCTCGGCCCCGAGCGCCTGCCCGGTGCCGCCCGCACCGCCGGCCTGTGGATCGGCCGCCTCAAGCGCAGCTTCAACGCCATCAAGCAGGAAGTGGAACGCGAGATCGGCGCCGACGAGATCCGTCGCCAGCTGCATAACGAACAGATCATGGCGCTGGAGAAGCAGATCAAGGAGAGCATCGTGCCTCCCGCTGCGGAACCCGTGCCCACGCCGGCCGCCCCGCAGCCGGCGCCCGAGGCCGTGCCAGCAGTGGCGGCCGAGGCGAGCCCCGCCGTACCGGCCGCTGACGCCGTAGCGGCCAGCGCACCTGCCGTCGCGCCCATCGAACAGCCACAGCCGCCCCGCCCCCTATGAGCGATCAGAAGCCGGAAATGGACCAGGAAATGCCCCTGGTCTCGCACCTCACCGAACTGCGTACCCGCCTGCTGCGTTGCGTGGCCGCGATCTTCCTGATCTTCGCCGGGCTGTTCTACTTCGCCCAGAAGATCTACACCCTGGTCTCCGCCCCGCTGCGCCAGTACCTGCCCGAAGGCGCGACCATGATCGCCACCGACGTGGCCTCGCCCTTCCTCACGCCCTTCAAGCTGACCATGGTGGTGGCGCTGTTCCTCGCCATGCCGGTGATCCTGCACCAGGTCTGGGGCTTCATCGCGCCCGGCCTGTACAAGCACGAGAAGCGCATCGCCATGCCGCTGCTGGTGTCCAGCATCGTGCTGTTCTACGCCGGCATGGCCTTCGCCTACTTCCTGGTGTTCCCGCTGATCTTCCACTTCTTCGCCAGCGTCACCCCCGAGGGCGTGTCGATGATGACGGACATCAGCAGCTACCTCGACTTCGTCATGACCCTGTTCTTCGCCTTCGGCGTCGCCTTCGAGATCCCGGTGGCCGTGGTGCTGCTGATCTGGATCGGCGTGGTCGACGTCAGCTACCTGAAGAAGATCCGCCCCTACGTGATCATCGGGTGCTTCGTGGTCGGCATGATCCTCACCCCGCCGGACATCTTCTCCCAGACCCTCCTGGCGATCCCCATGTGGCTGCTGTTCGAGGTCGGCGTGTTCTTCGGCGGGTTGATCCGCAAGCGTGGCGACCATCCCGAGGACAGCACCGACGAGCCCGGCGACCAGCCGCCCGCCACCCAGCCGTGAACCTGCTGCTGCTCGAAGAGGGCGACCTGATCGCCCCCGATCGTGTCCTGCTGCAGGGCCGCCGCCTCAGGCACCTGCACGAGGTGCACCGCGCCGAAGCCGGTGACAGCCTGCGCGTCGGACTGCTCGGCGGCGCCATGGGCGAAGGCCGCCTGCTGAGCCTGGAGGCCGACCGTGCCGAGCTGCAGTTCAGCCTGGAGCAGGCGCCGCCAGCCAAGCTGCCGATCACCCTGCTGCTGGCCCTGCCGCGCCCGAAGATGCTCCGCCGTGTGCTGCAGACCGTCGCCGCCATGGGCGTACCGCGCCTGGTGCTGCTCAACAGCTACCGGGTGGAAAAGAGCTTCTGGCAGACCCCCTTCCTCGAACCCGCCGCCATCCGCGAGCAGCTCGTCCTCGGCCTGGAACAGGCCCGCGACACCGTGCTACCCGAGGTGGTGATCGAGAAGCGCTTCAAGCCCTTCGTCGAAGACCGCCTGCCCGCGCTGGCCGCCGGCACCCTCGGCCTGGTCGGCCACCCCGGCCCCTGGCCCGCCTGCCCGCGCGCGGTGGAGGGCCCCATCACCCTGGCCATCGGCCCGGAGGGCGGCTGGATTCCCTACGAGGTGGAAAAGCTCCAGGAAGCCGGCCTGGCTCCGGTGCAACTGGGCGAGCGCATCCTGCGCGTGGAAACCGCCGTCACCGCCCTGCTCGCCCGCCTGTTCTGACATCGCAGGCTTCAAGCCGCGCCCGGCGCTGCCGATAACCACGGAACTGCCTCGTTCGCTGGAGAAGTCCCCATGTTCCGCTGGTTCGGCAATATCAGTGTCAACCTCAAGCTGACCCTCGGCTTCGGCCTGGTACTGCTGCTCACGGTGCTCATCACCCTCACCGGCTGGCTGGCCCTGGACGCCACCCTGGAGCGCGGCGACAAGCTCGGCGCCAGCGCCAAGCTCAGCGAGATGACCAAGGACCTGCGCATCGCCCTCCAGGAGTACCAGGCCAAGCAGGAGCCGGCGACGGCCGACAAGGTCGACGCCGCGCTCGGCGCAATGGAAGCCTTCGCCCGGGAACTGGACAAGGAACTCAGCGACCCCAAGGACCACGCTCTCATCGAACAGGAGGAAGCCGCGCTCGGCGCCTACAGGCAGGCCTTTGGCCAGCTCGGCCAAGCCTACCAGGCCCGTGAGGCCTCCCGCGCGCAGCTCGGCGCCAGCGCCGATGCCGCCGTATTGGCGATCGGCGAGATCGAGCAACGCATTCTCGCCGACATCGCCCTGGACGAAGCCTCGCGCCTCGACCAGTACCGCCAGATCAGCGGACTGCGCCTCTCCGTGCAACAGGCCCGCTTCCAGGTACGCGGCTACACCTACAGCAACGACCCCAGCCTGGAGCAGGCCGCCCTCACCGCGGTGGACACGGCCCTGGCCGGCCAGGTGAAGCTCGGCGAAACCCTCGGTGAGGACGAGGACCTGGCCAAGGTCGCCACCGGCCTCAAGGCCTACCGCGCCGCCATCGGGGCCTTCCGCAGCGCCACCGACGCCACCCTGGTGCAGGCCCAGGCCATGAGCACTCTGCGCGACAAGCTGTTGCAGATCAGCAACCAGTTGTTCGAGAGCCAGTCAGCCAAGCGCGAGAGCGAATCCACCCAGACCCGCACCCTGCTGCTGGCTGCCATCGCCATCGCCCTGGCCATCGGTGTCGCCGCCGCCGTGATGATCACCCGGCAGATCGTCCTGCCCCTGCAGCGCACCCTGGCCGTGGCCGAGCGCATCGCCTCGGGCGACCTCAGCGAAGACCTCAAGGTCGATCGCGCTGACGAGCTCGGCCAACTGCAGAAGAGCATGCAGCGCATGACCCTGAGCCTGCGCGAACTGATCGGCCACATCCGCGACGGCGTCACCCAGATCGCCAGCGCCGCCGAGCAGCTGTCCGCCGTCACCGGGCAGACCAGTGCCGGGGTCAACAACCAGAAGGTCGAGACCGACCAGGTCGCCACCGCCATGAACGAAATGGCCGCCACGGTGCAGGAAGTCGCGCACAACGCCGAGCAGGCCTCCGAAGCCGCCAGCTCCGCCGACCGACTGTCCCGCGAGGGCGAGGTGGCGGTGAATGAGGCGGTCGAGCAGATGGATCGCCTGGCCACCGAAGTGGGCCGCTCCAACGAGGCCGTCGGCCGCCTCAAGCAGGAAAGCGAGAAGATCGGCAGCGTGCTCGACGTGATCAAGTCGGTGGCCGAGCAGACCAATCTGCTGGCCCTCAACGCCGCCATCGAAGCCGCCCGCGCGGGCGACGCCGGGCGTGGGTTCGCCGTAGTGGCGGACGAAGTGCGCGGCCTGGCCCAGCGCACACAGAAATCCACCGAGGAGATCGAAGAACTGATCGCCGGCCTGCAGAGCGGCACCCAGCAGGCCGCCAGCCTGATGGACACCAGCCGCAGCCTGACCGAAAGCACCGTCGAACTGACTCGCCGTGCCGGCCGCCGCCTGGGCACCATCGCCCAGGCCGTCTCCACCATCCAGCAGATGAACCAGCAGATCGCCGCAGCCGCCGAGCAACAGGGCGCGGTGGCCGAGGAGATCAACCGCAGCGTCATCAACGTGCGCGACATCTCCGAGCAGACCGCCTCGGCCAGCGAGGAAACCGCCGCTTCCAGCGTCGAGCTGGCGCGCCTGGGCAATGAACTGCAATCGATGGTCTCGCGCTTCCGCGTCTGACAAAACGGTGCCCCGAGGGTAGGATCACGCAGTCATCCTTCCCCCAAGGCCCCCGTCATGCGCCCACTGACCATCGACCTCGACGAACTGGCCTTCGCCCTCAACACCAATGGAGAAGACCTGGATCACTACCTGGATCTCCAGAGCGGCAAGGTCCTCTTGATGTACTCGGAAATTCCAGACCCCGAAGTCGCGGCCCTGCTTGAGTCCGAACCCGAGCGAATGCTGCTGATCGAGCCGATCACTTCGGCAACCGGCTTCACCATCATGGAAGACTTCATACAGACGGTGACGCAGGAGGAAATCTATCTTGCCCTCGAACAGGCCCTGTCTGGCCGGAAACCGTTCAGAACATTCAAGAACGTGCTCATGGGTTATCCGGACGTACTGCAGGCCTGGTACAGCTTCGAAGCCAATGCCATCCGGCAAATGGCGCTGGACTGGCTTGAGGAAAACGGCCTGCATCCCGCCAACGAACCTCGCGATGCATAGCCTGCAACCTCGCTGATTCGCCACACCATGAAAAAGGGCCGCATCGCGGCCCTTTCCGTTACAGCACCTGGCGCAGGAAAGCTTGCGCGCGCGGGTCCTGTGGCTGGTCGAAGAACTGCGCCGGCGGCGCATCCTCCAGCAACTTGCCCTGGTCGAAGAACAGCACCCGGTCGGCCACCTCGCGGGCGAAGCCCATCTCGTGGGTGACGCAGACCATGGTCATCCCCTCGACGGCCAGCTGCTTCATCACGTCCAGCACCTCGCCGACCATCTCCGGGTCCAGCGCCGAGGTGGGTTCGTCGAACAGCATCACCTTCGGTTCCATGCACAGGGCACGGGCGATGGCCACGCGCTGCTGCTGGCCGCCGGAGAGGCGCGAGGGGTATTCGTCGACCTTCTGCGAGATGCCGACCTTGGCCAGCAACGCCCGGGCCTTCTCCTCGCGCTCGGCCTTGCCGCGCTTGCGCACCACCTTCTGCGCCAGGCACAGGTTCTCCAGCACCGTCATGTGGGGGAACAGGTTGAAGTGCTGGAACACCATGCCCACCTCGCGGCGGTAGGCATTCACATCGGTCCTGGGGTTGGCCAGGTCGACGCCGTCGATGCTCACCGAACCGGAATCCAGCACCTCCAGGCCATTGAGGCAACGCAGGAAGGTGGACTTGCCGGAACCCGAAGGCCCGATCACCACCACCACTTCGCCACGCGCCACCCGGGTCGTGACGTTGTCGACCGCGCGCACTTCATGGCCACGGGCGTCGAAGACTTTTACCAGCTCACGGACTTCAATCACTTTGCGCAAGCCTCCGTTCCAGGCGGTTGGCGATCTGCGACAGGGGCAGGTTGATCACGAGGTAGAGCGCGGCGACGCAGAACCAGATCTCGAAGGTGGAGAAGGAAGTGGTGATCGCCTCGCGGCCGCTCTTGGTCAGTTCGGTGATGGCGATGACCGACACCAGCGAGGTGTCCTTGACCAGGCTGATGAACTGCCCGGCCAAGGGCGGCAGCACGCGCTTGAAGGCCTGGGGCAGGATCACGTGGCGCATCGACTGCCCGGCAGAGAGGCCGAGCGAGCGCGCCGCCTCGTTCTGCCCACGGGCGATGGACTGAACGCCGGCACGGACGATCTCGCCGACGTAGGCGCCGGTGAACAGCGCCAGTGCCGCCACCCCGGCGAACTCGCGGGACAGGTCGAGCACGGTGCCGATGAAGAAATAGAAGATGAAGATCTGCACCAGCAACGGCGTGCCGCGCACCAGTTCGACGTAGACGGTGGAGAGGTCACGCAGGGTGGGGTTCTGCGACAGCCGGCAGAGGCCGGTGAACAGGCCGATGGCCAGGCCAAAGGCACCGGACAGCACGGAGATCCACAGGGTGGTCCAGAGGCCCCACAGCAGCGGGCCGGCGGCCCAGTGGCGGGTCACCCCGACGACGTCGCCCTCGGCCACGTCATCCCCCTGGGAGATTTGCAGGCTGTCCCTGGCGACGACCAGCTGCTGCTCCTCGCCCGCATCGTTGACCAGCGTCACCCGGGCGTTCGCGCCCTCCTCGGTGATGCTGTCGACCCGCGCATACTCGGCGGCGCGCTGGGCCTCTTCGGCGTGGTAGGCGAAGTACTGGGGCACCCGGTTCCAGCGCCACTCGTAGGAGATCAGGGAGGTTGAGTACCAGAGGCCGTAGGCGACCACGACCAGGATCAGGCCGGTCAGTACGTGCCAGGGCCAGGTGCGACGTTGTTTTCTAGTCACGGGCTATCTCTTGCATGGCGGGAGGCCATAGAAGGCAAAAAGGCAGGCCCGGCCTCGTGAGCCGGAACCTGCCGTCTGCAGCGTGAAGCGTCGGGGCTTCGCGGCTGCGGTTACTCCATATCCTTCAGCCAGGCGGTGTTCTTGAACCACTTGGCATGGATGCGATCGTAGGTGCCGTCCTTCTGGATCTGGTGCAGCCAGTTGTTGATCCAGTTGATGCTGTCGTAGTCACCCTTCTTCAGGCCGAAGGCCAGGGGCTCGTAGGTGAAGGGCTCCTCCAGGTACACCAGCTTGCCGGCGCCGGCCTTGTTCACCGCGACCACGTTGTAGGGCGCGTCGTAGATGAAGGCGTCGGCCTTGCCGTTGACCACGTCCATCACCGCTTCCTGCTCGTTGTCGAAGCCGTTGTACTTGGCCTTGGCGATCAGCTTCTTGGCGACCATCTCGCCAGTGGTGCCGATCTTCGAGGTGATGCGGTACTGGGCGTCGTTCAGGTCCTTGTAGGACTTGATCTTGCCTTCCAGCTCCTTGCGGATCAGCAGCGTCTGGCCGACCACGATGAAGGGCTCGGAGAAGTTGACGCGCAGGTTGCGCTCCTGGGTCAGGGTCATGCCGGAGCCGATCATGTCGAACTTGTCGGTCAGCAGGGCCGGGATGATCCCGTCGTAGCTGGTGGAGACCAGTTCCAGCTTCACGCCCATCGCCTTGGACATGGCCTTGAGCAGGTCGACTTCGAAGCCGACGATCTCGCCACGCTTGTTGGTCATCTCGAAGGGCATGTAGGTGGGGTCCATGCCGACGCGCAGGGTGCCGCGCTTGACCGCATCATCGACGACGCCAGCGTGGGCCAGGCCGGTGACGGCGCAGGCGGAGAGCAACAGGGACGCGAGAAGCTTCTTCATTCTTACTCCTGGTTGGGCAGATCGTTATTGTGTGCAGCCCACGGACCTCGGGCAGGCGCAGAATGCTAACCGCCCGAACCGTGGATGGCGAGTCAGAGGCAAGAAGTACGCCAGAATCGGACGGGTGGCGGGTGAAGCCTAGCTTTCCAGGAGGAAGGTGACCGGCCCGTCATTGACCAGGTGCACCTGCATGTCGGCACCGAAGCGCCCGGTGGCCACCTGCGGGTGCTTGAGGCGCGCCTGCTGCACCAGGTAGTCGAAGAGCTCCTCGCCCAGGGCGGGCGGCGCCGCGCTGGAGAAGCTCGGGCGCAGGCCGCTGCGGGTATCGGCGGCGAGGGTGAACTGGGAGACAAGCAAGAGGCCGCCGCCGACCGCGCCGAGGGAGAGGTTCATCTTGCCCTCGGCGTCACTGAACACCCGGTAGTTGAGCAGCTTGTGCAAGAGCTTGTCGGCGCTGGCCTGGCTGTCCTGGGGCTCGACGCCCACCAGCACCAGCAGGCCCCGGTCGATGGCGCCGACGGTTTCGCCGGCGACGTCCACGCGGGCTGCGGAGACCCGCTGCAGGAGGCCCTTCATCAGGCCTCGTCTTCCGGCGGCAGGTCGAGCAGGCGGCGGGCGATCTGGTCGGTGGCGCGCACCAGCGCATCGGTGATGCCCGGCTCGGATGCGGCATGGCCGGCGTCACGGACGATCTGCAGCTCGCTGTTGGGCCAGGCCTGGTGCAAGGCCCAGGCGTTGTCCAGCGGGCAGATCACGTCGTAGCGGCCATGCACGATGATCCCCGGCAGGTGGGCGATCCTGTGCATGTCGCGCAGCAACTGGTTGGGCTCCAGGAAGGCATCGTTGACGAAGTAGTGGCATTCGATGCGGGCGATGGACAGGGCGCGCATCGGCTCGCTGAAACGTTCCACCACCGGGCCGCTGGGGCGCAGCGTGGCGGTGCGGCCCTCCCAGGTGGACCAGGCCTTGGCCGCGTGCATCTGGGCGATCTGGTCGCTGCCGGTCAGGCGCTTGTGGAAGGCGTGCAGCAGGTCGCCCTGCTCGTCGGCCGGGATCGGCGCGACGTAGTCCTCCCAGTAGTCTGGGAACAGGCGGCTCGCGCCTTCCTGGTAGAACCAGGTGATCTCCTGCGGACGGCAGAGGAAGATGCCGCGCAGGATCAGCGCATGAACGCGCTCGGGGTGCTTCTGCGCATAGGCCAGCGACAGGGTCGATCCCCAGGAGCCGCCGAACAGCACCCACTTGTCGATGCCCAGGTGCTCGCGGATCAGCTCGAGGTCGGCGACCAGGTCCCAGGTGGTGTTGTTCTCCAGGCTGGCATGGGGCGTCGAACGGCCGCAGCCACGCTGGTCGAAGGTGACGATGCGATAGAGGTTGGGATCGAAGAACCGGCGGCTCATGGCATCGCACCCGGCCCCCGGGCCGCCGTGGATGAACACCACCGGCAGGCCGTCGGGCGAACCGCTCTCGTCGACATACAGCACATGCGGTTCGTCCACCGCCAGCTCATGGCGGGCGTAGGGCTTAATCTCCGGATACAAAGTCTGCATTCTGGGCTCCGATACTGTGCGTAAGCTCGACCCCTTGCGGGTCTGCGCCACCTGTCCTGCCGGGCATCATAACGAGGAAAAGGGAGTTAGGCATGTCACCTGGGAAGATGATTTTCGCGCTCGCGCTGATTCTGCTCACGCTCACCGGTTGCGGCCGGGACGATCCCGCCGCCGCGCTGGATTCCGCCGTGCAGCAACTGCAGGACAACCTCGAAGCGAAGAAGACCGGAGCGGTGCTCGACCAGTTGCACCCGCAGTTCACCGCCCAGCAGGAATTCGACCGCGAATGGGCCAAGCGCACCATGACGCTGCTGTTCCTGCGTCACAAGAATGTGCGCATCCTCGCCCTGGGCAAGGCCAACCGCATCGATCCGACCTACAGTACCAAGGGCTACACCGAGGCCCAGGTGGGGCTTGCCGGCGCCGAGGGGCTGATCCCCGATGCCGCGCGGCACTACGCCGTGAAGCTCGAATGGTGGCTGGAGGACGGCGAATGGAAGCTGGCACGACTCGACTGGCAATGACGCCCAAGCTGCAACACCGCATCCGTGCCGCCGGCCTGCTGGTGGAGGCCGGCCGCATCCTGCTGGTCAAGCACGTGGTCGGCGACGACACCTACTGGATACCGCCGGGCGGGGGCTTCGAGTCCGACACCGACGCCTCCACCCGCGACACGGTGAGGCGCGAGTTCTTCGAGGAGACCGGGCTGGTGGTGGACGTCGGCCCGCTGGTGTACGTCCGCGAGTTCGCCGAGCCGGCGATGGGCCGCTTCCACATGGAGCTGTTCTACCGCATCGATGCCCGCCACGGCGAACCCACCCTGGCCAACCTCAAGGGCCTGGGTGGCGACGAGTTCGACATCCGCGAACTGGCCTGGATCAGCCGCGAGGAACTGGCCGCCCTGCCCTTCTACCCCGCCGAGCTGCTGGACGACGCCTGGGATCGCCTCGCCCCCGCCCTGCCGACCATCCGCCATCTCGGTTTGCAGACCTAGCCCGCGAAATCATTCGCGAAAAAGCGACCGGAGGGCTGAAGCGGAGCGCCGCCCGGCCCACCCTACGAGAGTGCCGCTCCGGCCATCGATGGGATTCGCTGCGCTCTTCCCATCCTACGAAAGCCCTTCACCGCATGCCCCTGTAGGGGCGAATTCATTCGCCCAAGGGCCGCGAAGTGGCCCCGGACCGCAACTATTTCCCGTACCGCTCCCGCCCCCAGGCGAGCATCGCCAGCAGCAGTTGGCGGATGACCTTGCGGGTGGGCACGGCGAGGTCTTCGCGGAAGGCGAAGGGTTCGACTTCGTTCATGTAGGTGCGCTGGGCCAGTTCCAGCTGCACGGCGTGGATGTGCTGGTCGGGCTGGCCATAGTGGCGGGTGATGTGGCCGCCCTTGAAACGCCCGTTGAGCACATGGCTGTAGCCCTCGGCGCGAGAGCAGACGCTGACCAGCGCATCGGCCAGGCCGGGGTCGCAGCTGGCGCCGGCATTGGTGCCGAGGTTGAAATCCGGCAGGTGGCCATCGAACAGGCGCGGGATGAAGGCGCGGATGGAATGGGCGTCGAACAGCAGCGCATAGCCGAACTCGCGCTTGAGCCGCGCCAGCTCCTGGGCGATATGCCGGTGGTAGGGCGCCCAGATGCCCTCCAGGTAACCGGCGCGCTCCTCGGCCGAAGGCTCGCATCCCGCCCGGAACAGCGGCTGGCCATCGAACATCACGTCGGGGAACAGGCCGGTGGTGGCGGTGGCGTAGAGCGGCGTGTCGTCGGCCGGGCGGTTGAGGTCGATGACGTAGCGCGAGTAGTTGGCCGCCAGCAGCCCGGCGCCCAGCTCGGCGGCGAAGTCGTAGAGCAGCGGGATGTGCCAGTCGGTGTCGATCAGCGAGCGTGCGCCGTCGACCAGGCCGGCCTCCACCGCCGGGGTCAGGCGGGTGCCGGGGTGCGGCATGCTGATCAGCAGCGGCACGCGGCCGGGGGTGAAGTCGAGGACGTTATCCAAGGTCGATCTCCTGTCCGTGGCGCACCACCCGCTTGGGCAGGTCGCCGCCGAGCCAATAGGCCAGTTGCGCCGGGCGCTCGATGTCCCAGGCGACGAAGTCGGCGAGCTTGCCCGCCTCCAGGCTGCCGCAGCGCCCGGCCAGGCCCAGGGCGCGGGCGGCGTTGAGGGTGACGCCGGCCAGGGCCTCTTCGGGGGTCAGGCGGAACGAGGTGCAGGCCATGTTCAGCATCAGCCGCAGGGACAGCGCCGGCGAGGTGCCGGGGTTGAGGTCGCTGGCCACCGCCATGGCCACGCCGTGGCGGCGCAGGGCCTCGATGGGTGGCAGCCGGGTCTCGCGCAGCAGGTAGAAGGCGCCGGGCAGCAGTACGGCGACGGTGCCGGCGGCGGCCATGGCGATGGCGTCTTCCTCGGTCATGTACTCCAGGTGGTCGGCCGACAGCGCGCCATAGCGCGCCGCCAGGCTGGAGCCGTGCAGCGACGACAGCTGCTCGGCGTGCAGCTTGACCGGCAGGCCAAGCCCGCGCGCGGCCTGGAACACCCGCTCGACCTGGGCCGGCGAGAAGGCCAGGTGCTCGCAGAAGGCGTCCACCGCATCCACCAGGCCTTCACCGGCCAGTTGCGGCAGGATCTCGGTGCATACCCGCTCGATGTAGTCGTCGGCACGCCCGGCGTATTCCGGCGGCAGCGCATGGGCGGCGAGGCAGGTGGTGGTCACCGTCACCGGCAGCACCTCGCCCAGGCGCCGGGCGACCCGTAGCATCTTGCGCTCGCTGGCCAGGTCCAGGCCGTAGCCGGACTTCACCTCCAGGGTGGTGACGCCATCACGCAGCAGCTGCCGGGCGCGCGTCACCGCGCTGGCCAGCAGCTCATCCTCGCTGGCCTCGCGGGTGGCGCGCACGGTGCTGGCGATGCCACCGCCCTTGGCGGCGATCTCGGCGTAGCTGACGCCCTCCAGGCGCTGCTCGAACTCGGCGCTGCGGTCGCCGCCGAACACCAGGTGGGTGTGGCAGTCGATCAGCCCCGGGGTGACCCAGGCGCCGCCCAGGTCGATGCGCTCGGCGCCGGTGGTATCGGGCGCCTCGGCCAGCGGGCCGACCCAGCGGATCAGCTCGCCTTCGGTGAGCAGGGCGCCGTCCTCGATCATCGAGTAGCGCCCGCCCTGCAGGGTGGCGAGACGGCAGCCGTGCCAGAACCTCTTCATTGCAATCCTCCTGTCCGTGCGGAAATCGTCTCCAGGGCCGGCCCCTCGCGCAGCAACGCCACGGCGGCGCCGATATCGGGGGCCAGCCAGCGGTCCTCCTCGAAGGCCGGCACCCGCTCGCGCAGCAGCGTTCGGGCCGCCGCGGTGCCGACGCCGGTGGCCAGCTCGCCGAGGAACTCCTGGGCCTGCGCCGCCAGCAGGTATTCGATGGCCAGTATCTGCCGGCAGTTACCGAGGGCCCGGCCGAGCTTGAGCGCGGCACTGGTGCCCAGGCTGAGGTGGTCTTCCTGCAGGGCCGAGGTGACGAAGTTGTCCACCACCGCCGGTTGCGCCAGGTGGCGGTTCTCGCCGGCCAGGGCGGCGGCCACGTACTGCAGGATCATCATCCCCGAGTTGACCCCGGGGCGGCTGACGAGGAAGGCCGGCAGGCCGCTGACCAGCGGGTTGACCAGGCGATCCAGGCGCCGCTCGGCGATGCCGCCCAGCTCGGCGACGGCGATGGCCAGCAGGTCGGCCGCCATGGCCACGGACTCGCCGTGGGGGTTGGCCTGGGAGATCACCCGGTAGTGGTCCGGCGTGCCCAGCACCAGCGGGTTGTCGTTGGCGGAATTGAGCTCGGTCTCCACCTGCCGCGCGGCGTGGTCGAACTGGTCGCGGCAGGCGCCGTGCACCTGCGGGATCGAGCGGATGCTCAGGGCGTCCTGGGTACGCAGGCCCTGGCTGGCGGCGATCACTTCGCTGCCGGCGAGCAGCGCGCGCAGGTTGGCGCCGACCTTCTGCATGCCCGGGTGCGGCTTGAGTTCGAGTATCGCCGGGTCGAAGGCGGCGAGCTGGCCGCGCAGGGCCTCGAAGCTCATGGCGCCGATCACGTCGGCCCAGCGCAGCAGGTGCTCCAGGTCGGCCAGGGCCAGGCAGGCCAGGCCGGTCATGCAGGGCAGGCCGTTGACCAGGCAGAGCCCGTCCTTGGCCCCCAGCTGCAGCGGTTGCAACCCTTCGGCGGCCAGCGCCTGGGCGGCCGGCACCACAGCGCCGCGATGGCTCACCTCGCCGACGCCCAGCAGGGCGATGCCGACATGGGCCATGTGGGTCAGGTAGCCCACCGAGCCCTGGGACGGCACGCGCGGGGTGATGCCGCGGTTGAGCAGGTTGAGCAGCCCTTCCACCACCTGAGGCTGCAGCCCGGACTTGCCCTGGCTGTAGTTGGCGATGGCGCAGCAGATGATGGCGCGGGTCTGCTCGTCCTCCAGCACCGGGCCGACGCCGCAGGCGTGGCTGAGCAGGGTGTTGCGCGACAGCGCGGCGAGCTGGTCGCCCTCCAGCAGGATGTCGCTCAGGGCCCCCAGGCCGGTGCTGATGCCATAGGCGCGCTCGCCACGCTCGACGATGCGGCGGACGATGGCGTGGGCGTTGTCGATGCGCGCCCAGGCTGCCGGGGCCAGCTCCAGGCGCCGGCCGCCACGGGCCACATCGACCACGTCGCGCCAGCGCAGCGGGCCGTTGCCGAAGACGGTGGTTTCGAGGGTGGTGCTGCTGGTCTTCACGGTATCCATGCCGCCCTCACAGGTTGGCCACGCGGCGCTGGACGAAACGGTCGACGTAGTCGTCAGCGGGCTGGTGGAGGATTTCCTTCGGCGCGCCGACCTGGATCAGCTGGCCGTCCTTAAGGATGGCGATGCGGTTGCCGATGCGCACCGCCTCGTCGAGGTCGTGGGTGATGAAGACGATGGTCTTGTTCAGGCCCTTCTGCAGCTCCAGCAACTGGTCCTGCATGTCGGCGCGGATCAGCGGGTCGAGGGCGCTGAAGGCTTCGTCCATGAGGATGATGTCGGTGTCCGCCGCCAGCGCCCGGGCCAGGCCCACGCGCTGGCGCATACCGCCGGACAGCTGGTGCGGGTAGGACTTCTCGTAGCCGGCCAGGCCGACCGTGGTGATCCAGTGCTGGGCGCGCTCCTGGCACTGCGCCTTGCTCTCGCCGCGCACCTTGAGGCCATAGGCGACGTTGTCCAGCACGCTCTTGTGCGGCAGCAGGCCGAAGCTCTGGAACACCATGCTGATCTTGCGCCGACGGAAGTCGCGCAGGGCCTGCATGTCGTAGCGCAGGATGTCCTCGTCATCCACCAGGATCTCGCCGCTGGTGGGGTCGATCAGGCGGTTGAAGTGGCGCACCAGGGTGGATTTTCCCGAGCCGGACAGCCCCATGATGACGAAGATTTCCCCCGCCTCGATGGACAGCGACAGGTCGTTGACCCCCACCACGCAGCCGGTGGCGGCCAGAACCTCGGCCTTGCTGCGCCCCTGGCGGATCAGCGCCATGGCCTCCTCGGCGCGCGGACCGAAGATCTTGTAGACGTTCTTCACCTGGATCTTGCTCATTGGCTGGCCTCGTGGCGGGAGCGGCCGTAGGCCTGGGTGATGCGGTCGAAGACCACGGCGAGGATGACGATGGCCAGGCCGGCCTCCAGGCCCTTGCCGACGTTGAGCGTCTGGATGCCGATGAGCACGTCCTCGCCCAGGCCACGGGCCCCGATCATGGAGGCGATCACCACCATCGACAGCGCCATCATGGTGGTCTGGTTGACCCCGGCCATGATGCTCGGCAGCGCCAGCGGCAACTGCACGCCGAACAGCTGCTGCCAGCGGTTGGCGCCGAAGGCGTTGACCGCCTCCATCACCTCGCCGTCCACCTGGCGTATCCCCAGGTCGGTGAGGCGGATCAGCGGCGGCGCGGCGTAGATCACCGTGGCGAAGATGGCCGGCACCTTGCCCAGGCCGAACAGCATCAGCACCGGGATCAGGTACACGAAGCTGGGCATGGTCTGCATGATGTCCAGCAGCGGCATCAGCAGCGCCCGCAGGCGGTTGCTGCGCGCCGAGAGGATGCCCAGCGGGATGCCGATCAGCACCGAGATGAAGGTGGCCACCAGCATCAGCGCCAGGGTCTGCATGAGCTTGTCCCACAGCCCCACCGCGCCTACCAGGAACAGCAGGCCGGTGATCACCAGGGTCGGCAGGACGCGGCGGGTGGCGTGCCAGGCGATGGCCGCCACCAGCGCCAGCATCAGCCACCAGGGCGTGGCGCGCAGCAGCCACTCCAGGTTGACGATGGCCCACAGCAGGGTGTCGGAGATGTGCCGGAACACATCCCCGTAGTTGGTCACCAGCGCATCGACCCAGCCATTGACCCAGTCGGCGATGGAAAATGTGAAGCGTTCGGGAAACATCGGGAGCTCTCCGGGTGAGTGGATGCGCGGGTGCCGTCAGGCGTCAGAGCGATGCGTCGACCTTCTTCGCCGCATCCTCGCTGACCCAGGCGTGCCAGATTTCCGGGTGCTCCTTGAGGAAGGCCTTGGCCAGCTTGTCCGAGGCGATCTTCTCCTTGGCCATGCGCGCCAGATTCTGGTTCAGCAGGTCGATGGGCAGGTTGACCTTCTTGAGCATCTCCACCAGCTCCGGCGCCTCGTCGTGGAAGGTCTTCGACAGGCCCACCTGGATGGTCACGCGCTTGTCGACGCCGGGCTTCTCGTCCAGCTTCACCAGGTCGGCCTGGCCCATCAGCGGTGTCGGCGACCAGTAGTAGAAGAGGATAGGCTCGCCACGGCGGTAACTGGACAGCACCGCGGCATCCAGCGCCGGGCCGGTGCCGGGGCGGAAGTTGGTGAATCTGTCCTCGAGGCCGTACTCCTTGAGCATCTCGCTGTTCTCCAGCTCGCAGGTCCAGCCGGCCGGGCAGTTGTAGAAGCGGCCCTTGGACGGCTCTTCCGGGTCGCGGAACAGCTCGGCGTACTGGCCCAGGTCGGCGATGGCCTTGAGCGTCGGCGCCTTGGCTTCCAGGCCGCGCTTGGCGTCACCCTCCACCAGGTAACGCGGCACGTACCAGCCTTCCACGGCACCGACGATCGGTGCGCCCACGCCCACCACCTTGCCGGCCTTCTCGGCCTTGTTCCAGGCGTCGCTGCGGCCGATCCACTCCTCGGCGAAGATCTGGATGTCGTTGTTGCCCAGGGCCTGCTCCATGGTGATGGAGTTGCCCGGCAGGCTGTCGGTCTCGCAGCCGTAGCCTTGCTTGAGGATGACCTGCAGCAGGTCGGTGAGCAGCATGCCGCTCTCCCAGTTGAGGCCGGCGAACTTCACCGGCTTGCCGGCTCCGCACCAGCTTTCGGCCTGGGCGGTCCCATGGCCCGCCAGCAGTCCCACGGCACACACCAGGCCCAGCACTTTCTTGTTGAATCGCATGTTCCGACGCTCCTCGAACTTGGTAAGGGTTAAGGCAGAGCAAATGCCCGGAGGGCAGGCCATCGGCTTCCGGGCAGGAAACCGGCCAGAGCCGGTTCCCGTACGTCGGCGACGACGAATTCTCGTGGATGGCGGGTTCGCCCAGGCGCCCCGCTCATCCCGCGTACGACCACTCAGTCATCCAGACTCAACACGGACGGCATCTCCTGCCGCCCCTCACCAGCGCCCGGCCGCACCCAGATGAACCAGGCGATGACCAGCAGGGCGATCCACACCGCGCCTACCTGCAGCGCGGCCTCACAGCGGTCACCGCTCCAGGCGGTGACCTGACGGATTGAAGTCCCCCCTACAGCACCATCGCCGCCACCCAGCCGAAGGCCAGCAAAGGCAGGTTGAAGTGCAGGAAAGTCGGTATGACGGTGCCCCATATGTGATCGTGCTGGCCGTCGGCGGCCAGCCCCGCCGTCGGCCCCAACGTGGAGTCGGACGCCGGCGACCCGGCATCGCCCAGGGCCGCAGCGGTGCCCACCAGGGACAGGGTCGCCAGAGGCGAGAAGCCGAAGCCTACGGCCAGCGGCACGTAGATGGCGGCGATGATCGGCACGGTGGAAAAGGACGAGCCGATGCCCATGGTGATCAGCAGCCCCACCACCAGCATCATGAACGCCGCCAGGGCGCGGTTGCCGCCCACCAGTTCGGCGGAATGGGCCACCAGGGACTGGATTTCGCCGGTGGCCTTCATCACCCCGGCGAACCCCGAGGCGGCGATCATGATGAAGCCCACCAGGGCCATCAGCCGCATGCCCTGGAGGAAGACCCCGTCCTGTTCGTTCCAGCGGATCACCCCGCTCATGGACACCAGCGAGAACCCCACCAGGCCACCGAACACCATCGAGCCGGTCCAGAGCTGCACCACCAGGGCCAGTACCAGCGCCAGCAGCACCATCGCCGATTGCCGGCGGGACAGGCGCGCCGGGGCCTCCCCTTCCTCGCCCGCGACCGGACGGTCGGCATAGGCGCGGGGCTGGCGGTAACTCCAGAGCAACGCCAGAGCCAGGCCGAAGACCATGCCCAGCGCCGGAATCAGCATGGCCACCGGCGCCATCTCGCGGGACACCAGTTGACCACTGCCGGCGCCGTTGATGTTGGCCACCAGGATGTCGTTGAGGAAGATCGCGCCGAAGCCCAGGGGCAAGGTCATGTAGGTGGTGGTAATGGCGAAGGTGATGGCACAGGCCACCGCCCGGCGATCCAGTTGCAGGCGGTTCATCACGTGCAGCAGGGGCGGCACCAGCAGTGGGATGAAGGCGATGTGCACCGGCACCAGGGTCTGCGAGGCGATGCCCGCCAGCACCATGGACAGCAGGATGGCCCATTTGATGAAGCGCCCGCCGCCCTCGCCCAGCCGGTCGGTGAGGTTGGCGGACAAGCGCTGGGACAGGCCGGTACGGGACAACGCGATGGCGAAGGCCCCCAGCGTCGCGTAGGCCAGGGCCACGGGGGCGCCGCCGCCCAGGCCTTCGTTGAAGGACTTCACCACGGTTTCCATCGGCAGGCCGGCAAACAGCCCGCCCACCAGCGCCGAGGCGATCAGGGCGAAGACCACCGAGACCCTCAGCATGCACAGTGCAACCATGACCAGCACGGCCAGGATGATCGCGTTCATAACCACTCCTTGTTCTTGTTGTGTCAGGCGGGCCGAGCGCACGGCCCGCTGGGGTGAGTTCAGAGGCTCGGCAGCAGGCCCTCCGGCATCAGCGCATTGAGGCAACCGCTGGCCAGCAGCGCGCTGGCGGCCTCGATGTCCGGGGCGAAGAAACGGTCCTCCTGGTAGTAGGGCACCTGGCCCCGCAGCAGGGCGCGGGCCTCCTCCAGCTTCGGCGAGCTCTTCAGCCCTTCGCGGAAATCCAGGCCCTGGCAGGCGCCCAGCCACTCCACGGCGAGGATGCCGCGCACGTTCTCGGCCATGGCCCAGAGGCGCTTGCCGGCGTTCGGCGCCATGGAGACGTGGTCTTCCTGGTTGGCCGAGGTGGGCAGGCTGTCGACGCTGTGCGGATGCGCCAGCGCCTTGTTGTCGCTGGCCAGGGCGGCAGCGGTGACCTGGGCGATCATGAAGCCGGAGTTGACCCCGCCGTTGGCCACCAGGAAGGGCGGCAGCTGCGACATGTGCTTGTCCATCATCAGTGAGATGCGCCGCTCGGAGAGCGAGCCGATCTCGGCGATGGCCAGGGCCAGGTTGTCGGCGACCAGGGCCACGGGCTCGGCGTGGAAGTTGCCACCGGAAACCACGTCACCCTGTTCGGCGAACACCAGCGGGTTGTCGGAAACGGCGTTGGCCTCGACCTCCAGCACCTCGGCGGCCTGGCGCATCTGGGTCAGGCAGGCGCCCATCACCTGCGGCTGGCAGCGCAGGGAATAGGGGTCCTGCACCTTGTCGCACTGGGCATGGGAGCGCGCCACCTCGCTGCTCTCGGTGAGCAGCGAGCGGTAGGCGGCGGCGACGTCGATCTGCCCGCGCTGGCCCCGGGCGGCATGGATGCGCGCATCGAAGGGCGCCCGCGAGCCAAGCATGGCCTCGACGCTGAGCCCGCCACAGACGGCGGCGGCGGCGAACAGGTCCTCGGCCTCGAACAGCCCGCGCAACGCGTAGGCGGTGGAGGCCTGGGTGCCGTTGAGCAGGGCCAGGCCCTCCTTGGCGGCGAGGGTCAGCGGCTCCAGCCCGGCGATGGCCAGGGCCTCGGTGGCCGGCAGCCACTGGCCCTTGTGGCGGGCGCGGCTCTCGCCGAGCAGCAGCAGGGACATGTGCGCCAGGGGCGCGAGGTCACCGGAGGCGCCCACCGAGCCCTTGAGCGGGATGTGCGGGTAGACCTCGGCGTTGATCAGGGCGATCAGCGCGTCGATCACCTTGCGACGGATGCCGGAGAAGCCACGGGCCAGGCTGTTGACCTTGAGCAGCATGATCATCCGCACCAGGGCGTCGTCCAGTGGCTCGCCGACACCGGCGGCATGGGACAGCACCAGGGAGCGCTGCAGCTTCTCCAGGTCCTCGCGGGCGATGCGGGTGGAGGCCAGCAGGCCGAAGCCGGTGTTGATGCCGTAGGCGGTACGGTCCTCGGCGATGATCCGCTCGACGCAGGCGACGCTGGCCTCGATAGGCGCGTCGGCGCTGGCGTCCAGGCTCACGCGCACCGGCCCGAGATGGACCTGGCGCAGCTGGGCCAGGGTCAGTCGGCCGGGCAGAAGATGGAGGTCGAACATGCTCATTCCCCCTTGCCGATCATCGGCAGGTTGAGGCCCTGCTCGCGGGCGCAGTCGATGGCGATCGGGTAGCCGGCGTCGGCATGGCGCATCACGCCGGTGCCCGGGTCGTTGGTCAGCACGCGGGCGATGCGCGCGGCGGCCTCGTCGGTGCCGTCGCAGACGACGACCATCCCCGAGTGCTGGGAGAAGCCCATGCCCACGCCGCCGCCATGGTGCAGCGACACCCAGGTGGCGCCGCTGGCGGTGTTCAGCAGGGCGTTGAGCAGCGGCCAGTCGGACACGGCGTCGGAGCCGTCGGCCATGGCTTCGGTTTCGCGGTTGGGGCTTGCGACCGAGCCGGAGTCGAGGTGGTCGCGGCCGATGACGATGGGTGCCGACAGCTCGCCGCTGCGCACCATCTCGTTGAACGCCAGGCCGAGCTTGGCGCGCTGGCCCAGGCCGACCCAGCAGATGCGCGCCGGCAGGCCCTGGAAGGCGATGCGTTCGCGGGCCATGTCCAGCCAGCGGTGCAGGTGGGCATCGTCGGGGATCAGCGCCTTCACCTTGGCGTCGGTCTTGTAGATGTCCTGCGGGTCACCGGACAGCGCCGCCCAGCGGAACGGGCCGACGCCGCGGCAGAACAGCGGGCGGATATAGGCCGGGACGAAGCCGGGGAAGTCGAAGGCATTGGCCACGCCTTCTTCCTTGGCCATCTGGCGGATGTTGTTGCCGTAGTCGAAGGTGGGAATGCCCTGCTTCTGGAAGTCGAGCATGGCCTGCACGTGCACGGCCATGGACTGCTTGGCGGCCTTGACCACGCCGGCCGGGTCGCTCTGCGCGCGGTCGCGGTACTCCTCCCAGGTCCAGCCGGCCGGCAGGTAGCCGTTGAGCGGGTCGTGGGCGCTGGTCTGGTCGGTGACCATGTCCGGACGCACGCCACGGCGCACCAGCTCGGGGAGGATCTCGGCGGCGTTGCCGTGCAGGGCGATGGAGATGGCGCGGCCTTCGGCGGTGTAGGTGGCGATGCGCGCCAGGGCGTCATCCAGGTCCTTGGCCTGCTCGTCGACGTAGCGGGTCTTCAGGCGGAAGTCGATGCGGCTCTGCTGGCACTCGATGTTCAGCGAGCAGGCGCCGGCCAGGGTCGCGGCCAGGGGCTGGGCGCCACCCATGCCGCCGAGGCCGGCGGTGAGCACCCAGCGACCGGCAAGCTTGCCGTCGTAATGCTGGCGGCCCGCCTCGACGAAGGTTTCATAGGTGCCCTGGACGATGCCCTGGCTGCCGATGTAGATCCAGCTGCCGGCGGTCATCTGGCCGTACATGGCCAGGCCCTTGGCATCCAGTTCGTTGAAGTGTTCCCAGGTCGCCCAGTGCGGCACCAGGTTGGAGTTGGCGATCAGTACGCGCGGGGCGTTGGCGTGGGTCTTGAACACGCCGACCGGCTTGCCGGACTGCACCAGCAGGGTCTCGTCCTCGTTCAGTTCCTTGAGGGTGCGGACGATGGCGTCGTAGCACTCCCAGTTGCGCGCGGCACGGCCGATGCCGCCGTACACCACCAGCTCCTTGGGGTTCTCGGCCACTTCCGGGTCCAGGTTGTTCATCAGCATGCGCAGCGGCGCTTCGGTCAGCCAGCTCTTGGCGTTGAGCTGGGTACCGCGCGGGGCGCGGATCTCGACATCACGGAATTTGGTCATGGCAGGCTCCTGGGAGGCGTGGGGTGCAGAGGGACGGGAATCGTGCCCGGATATCTACACACATATGAACTTGTACATACAAGCATATGCAAGTGGAAGGCCAGTTCGGCGAAACAGGCTTCAGCTGCTCGCACAGAACCCCTGGAAGCAGCGAACGACACGGGCCTCGGCAGTGGGCGGAGAATCGATGACGAGCAGAAGGGAAAGTAGCCGACCTGTTACCGGGGCGCGCTTGTGGGGCGAAGCGCAGCGTTTCATGCACGCTAATGGGGCGTTCGGTAACGCAGCGGGGAACAGGAGGAGGGAAACGCAGGCTGGGCCGGGAGGCGTTTCGCCGAGGCACGCAGCCGGCCGCAGCAGAGCCGAGCCAAATCAGGCGATGCACCGTTGGCGCCTCGCTGCTCGGCGCCAACCTGGGTTGTCATGTACGACCCAACGGGATCAGCGCGGCTGCAGCTCGATCAGGCAGCAATCCACCACGGTCAGGGCGTCGAGCACCAGTTCGCGCAAGGCCCCGTCACCTTCCAGGTGCAGGCAGTCATGGCGGCCGAGGTGCAGCGCCTCGCCGCCCACCTGCACATCCAGCCCCTCACCGGCACTGAACAGCACCAGGGTGCGGGCGGAGCTGAACAGGCGCAGCGGCCCGTTGACGCGCTGCCATTGCAGGCGAGCGCCGAAGCGTTGCGGGGCGTAGATCAGGTTGAAGTCGCGGATGGCGCCACCCAGCAGCTCGCACTCCACGCGGCTGCCGCCATCGAAGGCGAAGGCGTCGCCGGGCTTCAGCTCGCGAGAGGGCATGCCATCCACCACGAGGCGCATGCCGTCACCCTCCAGTACGGTGATGACGCGCTGGTAGCCGGTGAAGGCGGAAAAGGGACCGGGCTGGCCGACATCGGCGATGGACAGGCGCCAGCCGAAACCCTCGAGGTCGGCGCCGCCGTCGCGGAGGATTTCCTGGGTGGAGCCGGCGCCGTTCTTCCACGGCATGCGCGGGTAGTCGACCGCGCGCAGGACCCGGGGCGCCCTCATGAGCCGAACCGCCCTTCGAGGCGGTAGCGCGAGCCGGGGTAGAGCAGGCGCGCGCTGGTCACGGTATTGCGGCCCGACCAGGTACGGCGGCGGATCAGCAGGCAGGGTTCGCCGCGCTCGATCTGCAGCAGCCGGCATTCGTCGGCCTCGGCGAGGATGGCCTCGACCACGTGCTCGCCCTCGGTGAGCGGCGCGACCTGGGACAGGTAGGCGTGGGGCGTCTGCTGGGTGAAGTCCTGCCTGAGGTAGTCCGGCGCCACCGAGGCGTTGACGTAGCGGTCCTCGATCTGCACCGGTACGTCGTTCTCGAAATGCACGATGACCGAGTGGAACACCCGCTGGCCTTCGCGCACATCCAGCGCCAGGGCGCGCTCGGAACCGGCCAGCTCCTCGCCCAGGGCGATCACTTCGCAGCGGTGCGCATGGCCCCGCGCGGTGATTTCCTCGGCGATGTTGTGCACCTCGAACAGCGCGGCCTGGCCCTTGGGCTCGGCGACGAAGGTGCCGACACCCTGCATGCGCACCAGGTAGCCCTCGGCGGTCAGCTCGCGCAGCGCTCGGTTGACGGTCATGCGGCTGACGCCCAGTTCGTTGACCAGCTCGCTCTCGGAAGGCACGCGGTGGTGCGGCGGCCAGGTGCCGTCGTCGATCTGCCGGCAGATCATCTGCTTGACGCGGGCGTACAGCGGCGCGGGCGCCTCGCCGGGCTGGACGGCGAAGGACGGGATGTCGACGGACGGGTTGGGCACGGGGATCACTCCTTGGCGGCGTGCCCGGCGGGGCAGGCCGGGGGTCTGGACGAGTTTACGGTCTCGATATACGTCTGTATATGTATATACAAATAACAACCTTCGCAGGTCGCCAATCATGCCAGCCTTCTTCACCGAACGAGCCCTGCTTCCCCGGGGCTGGGCCAGGGACGTCCGTTTCGAGGTGGCCGCGGACGGCCGCCTGGGCCGCGTCGAGCCGGGCGCCACGGCCGATGGCGCCGAACACCTGAAAGGCCCGGTCGTGCCGGGGATGCCCAACCTGCACTCCCACGCCTTCCAGCGCGCCATGGCGGGGCTGGCCGAAGTGGCGGGCGACCCCAATGACAGCTTCTGGACCTGGCGCGACCTGATGTACCGCCTGGTCGGCCGCATGCAGCCGGAGCAGGTGGAAGTGATCGCCCGGCAGCTCTATATCGAGATGCTCAAGGCGGGCTTCACCGGCGTCGCCGAATTCCATTACCTGCACCACGACCGCGACGGCCGCCCCTATGCCGACCCGGCGGAGCTGGCCTTGCGCATCAGCCAGGCCGCCCGTCGCACCGGCATCGGCCTGACCCTGCTGCCGGTGCTCTACAGCCATTCCGGCTTCGGCGGCCAGGCGCCCAATGACGGCCAGCGCCGCTTCATCAACGGCACCGACGGCTACCTCGCCCTGCAGCAGCGCCTGCGCGAGGCACTGCCGGCCGACCAGGTACTGGGCACCTGCTTCCACTCCCTGCGCGCGGTCACCCCGCAGCAGATCGACGCCGTGCTGGCGGCGGATGCGGGCGATGCCCCCATCCACATCCACATCGCCGAGCAGCGCAAGGAAGTGGACGACTGCCTGGCCTGGAGCGGCCGCCGCCCGTTGCAGTGGTTGTACGAGAACGTCGACGTGGATCCGCGCTGGTGCCTGGTCCACGCCACCCACGCGGAAGCCGACGAGGTCGAGGCGATGGCCCGCAGCGGCGCGGTGGCCGGCCTGTGCCTGACCACCGAGGCCAACCTGGGCGACGGCATCTTCCCGGCGGTGGAGTACCTGGCCCGGGGCGGGCGCTTCGGTATCGGCTCGGACAGCCACGTCTCGGTCAGCCCGGTGGAGGAACTGCGCTGGCTGGAATACGGCCAGCGCCTGCGCGATCAACGCCGCAACCGCCTGCACCAGCCCGGCCAGCCGCGCGTGGGCGACGCCCTCTACCAGGCCGCCCTGGCCGGCGGCGCCCAGGCGCTGGGGCAGCCCGGTGGTGCCCTGGAAGTGGGCAGGCGCGCGGACTGGCTGGTGCTGGATGGCAACGACCCCTACCTCGCCACCGCTGCGGACGATGCGCTGCTCAACCGCTGGCTGTTCGCCGGCGGCGATCGTCAGGTACGCGATGTGATGGTGGCGGGGCGCTGGGTGGTGCAGGACGGCCGTCACCCCGAGGAAGAGGCGACGGCCCGAGAGTTCGCCGACACGCTGCGCGCGCTGCTGGGGTGACCCTCAGCGCGGCATCTCGTCGTCCGGCGTACGCCAGATCAGGGCATCGGTGTCGTAGCCCTGCTGCCGTGCCAGTTCCAAGAGGTGCGTGCGGGTGTGTTCCGGCACCTCGGGCGTGCGCGAGAGCATCCACAGGTAGGTGCGATCCGGATGCCCCACCAGCGCCGTCTGGTAGTTCTCGTCCAGGTAGAGCACCCAGTACTGGCCCTTGGTGAGATCCGGCGCCAGGCGGCTGAACCAGTTGTCGAAGCGCACCCAGAGCTTGTCGGTCTGCCCGGCGACCTGGGGCACGGCCTGGCCCTGGGCCTCCTGCCATTCGCCCTCGGCGGTGCGGCAACGGTTGAGCACGCCGACCGCGCCATCCGGCTGCAGGCTGTAGTGGGCCTCGGATTGCGCGCAGTGGCGCTGGAAGAACATCGGCAGCCGAGCCAGCTCGTACCAGGTGCCCTGGTAGCGCTCCAGGTCCACCGAGCCCACGGTACGCGGCGGCGCGGCGGGCTCGCCGGAGCCGGCACAGCCCGCCAGCAGCAATGCGCCGAGCAGCAGTGACAGGCGGGTCATTTCAGGCCCTGCCCCTGGTACATCATCACCTTGTCACCCGCGAACTGGATGCTGATGTAGGCCTTCTGGTCGCCCCAGGTGCAACTGGTCAGCCCCACGGCGCCCGAGCACTCGGTCGGCTCGCCGATGATCTGCTCGACCTCGGCCTTGGCCATGCCGGCCTTGAGCTTCGAATAGTTCTCCTGGTTGATCTTGTTGCAGGCGGCGAGCGCGACGCAGACGGACAGCAGGGCAAGGATGCGCAGTTGCATGGATGACTCCGTGATGGATGGGATGCCGCGCAAGCTTGGCACAGCGTTGCGCGCGATGCCCATTGGAGTCAGAAGCGCGAGCCGGGTTCCTTCAGGAAGGCGGCTTCCTCGGCGCTTGAAGGACGACCGAGGATGGCGTTGCGATGGGGGAAACGGCCGAAGCGGGCGATCACCGCGTGGTGGCGCACGGCGTAGTCGAGGAAGCCGTCGAACAGGTCGCGCTCGGCGGGGCTGACGGCGTCGCGCAGGGCGGTGTAGCGCTGCACGGCGAGTTCCTGGGCGGCCAGGTCCTCGGCATGCTCGAAGACGATCTCGATGAAGACGCGTCGGATCGGCGCGAGCGAAGCGTCCAGGCCCCGGGCGATGCCCTCGCGCACCAGCGCCTGGGCGCGGGCGTCACCGGCGAAGGCGCGCGGCTGCTCGCGGAAGAGCATGCGCGGCAGCTGGTCGAGCAGCAGGACCAGCGCCAGCCAGCCCTCGGGCTGCGCGGCCCAGTCGCCGAGGCCGCCGGCCAGGGCCTGCTCCACCTGCTCGGCGAAGCGCTGGCGGGCATCCTCGTCCTGGCTGTCGCGCTTGCCGAACCACAGCCCCTGGCGCGAGGCCGCCACCTCGACGGCGCCGGCCTCGGGGCCGAACCACCAGTCGAGCAACGGCTGCCAGGGTGCCATCGGTTATTCCTGGTGGTAGCCGGTGACGCGCTCGACTTCCTGCTTGGAGCCGAGGAACACCGGTACGCGCTGGTGCAGCGACGTCGGCTTGATGTCGAGGATGCGCTGGCGGCCGTCGGTGGCGGCACCACCGGCCTGCTCGATGATGAAGGACATCGGGTTGGCCTCGTACATCAGGCGCAGCTTGCCGGGCTTCTCCGGCTCACGGGCGTCCCAGGGGTACATGAACAGGCCGCCACGGGTGAGGATGCGATGCACGTCGGCCACCATGGAGGCGATCCAGCGCATGTTGTAGTTCTTGCCCAGCGGGCCTTCCTTGCCGGCCAGCAGTTCGTCCACGTAGCGCTTCACCGGGGCTTCCCAATGGCGCTGGTTGGACATGTTGATGGCGAACTCGGCGGTGGCCTCCGGCACGCGGATGTCATCGTGGGTCAGCACGAAGCTGCCCAGCTCGCGGTCCAGGGTGAAGCCCTTGACGCCATCGCCCAGGGTCAGCAGCAGCATGGTCTGCGGCCCGTAGATGGCGTAGCCGGCGGCGACCTGGCGGGTGCCCGGCTGGAGGAAGGCCTGCTCGTTGAGGCTGTCGTTCTGGGAGAGGTATTCGTCCGGGCAGCGCAGCACCGAGAAGATGGTGCCGACCGAGACGTTGACGTCGATGTTGGAGGAGCCGTCCAGCGGGTCGAACACCAGCAGGTACGCACCCTTGGGGTACTTGCCGGGGATCTGGTAGGCGTTGTCCATCTCTTCGGAGGCCATGCCCGCCAGGTGGCCGCCCCATTCGTTGGCCTCCAGGAGGATCTCGTTGGACAGCACGTCGAGCTTCTTCTGTACCTCGCCCTGCACGTTCTCGGTGCCCATGCTGCCGAGCACGCCACCGAGGGCGCCCTTGGATACGGCGTGGCTGATTTCCTTGCACGCGCGCGCGACGATCTCGATGAGGAAGCGCAGATCGGCAGGGGTGTTGTGGCTGCGGGTCTGCTCGATCAGATAGCGGCTCAGGGTTACGCGGGACATGGAAGAGGCTCCGGAGGGGAAGGAAAAACGCGCGCAGTTTAGCGCGACTCGCGCCGCAATGCTGCACGCCGCTCGGCAGCCCTGTGCAACGCCCGGATCAGAGGCGCAGAAGGCCGTCGGGGGCGGCACGCAGAATCATCTGACGCAGCAAACGCCAACTGGTTCAGCGCAGGCTCAGAGCCCCACCCGGGCCAGGGCGCAGACCTGGTTGCGGCCGCTGCGCTTGGCCTCGTAGAGCGCGCCGTCGGCCACCTGCAGCAACTCGTCGAGGCTCCTGCCCTGGGCGGGCCAGACGGCCAGCCCGGCGGACAGGGTGACGCGCAGCTCGCCGATGCGGGTGGCCAGGGCCGTATCCGCCAGCTCGCGGCGGATCGCCTCCAGGCGCAGCCGTGCCTCGTCGCTGTCGGCACCGGGGAGGATCAGCAAAAACTCCTCGCCGCCGATGCGGAACACCGCGTCGGTACTGCGCAGGCTGCATTCGAGCAAGCCGGCGACGCCCTTGAGCACGTCGTCGCCAACCAGGTGGCCATGGCGATCGTTGAGCTGCTTGAAGTGGTCCAGATCGATGAGCGCCAGGGCGATGGGGGTTTCCTCGCGCAGGCTGCGGGCCTGCTCGCGGGCGAAGAACTCGTTGAGGTAGCGCCGGTTGTAGAGCCCCGTGAGCGGGTCGCAGAGCGCCTGCTCCTGCAACTGCTCGTGCAGGCTGGAGATGGTCCGCAGGCGCTCTTCGCTGAGGGCCAGGGCCTCGGCCAGCTGCAGCTCGCTGCGGTGGCGCTCGGTGACCTCGCGCAGGTAGACCATCCGCCCCAGCATGTGGCTGCCACTGCGGGTGATGCGTTCGATGGCACGCGCACGCACTTCGAAGTAGCGCGGCGGATCGCCCAGGGTCAGCATCGGCTCGCCGCTGGCCTGGGCCTGCAGCAGGCCGTGCAGCTCGACGCCGAACACCGGCCAGCCCAGCAGCGCCCTGCCCTGCCAGCCGCCGCGCAGGCCCGCGAGGCGCAGCGCCGCCGGGTTGGCTTCGATGACCCGGCCCTTGGCGTCGATCACCAGCACCGGATCGGGCAGCTCCTCCAGCAGCAGGTGGCGCGCCACCGGCAGCAGGTCGAACAGGCGCACGCCGAGGATCAGCCAGGCGAAGGCCAGCAGGGTGAAGGCGAAACTGAAGGGCGTCGGATCGAAGCCGAACAGGGTCCAGCCGAACACCACGTAGCTGATATTGGCGGCCCAGGGCACGCAGGTGACCACCCCGAACGCGAGGTAATGGCGACGGTGCAGGCCATGGCTGGTGATCACCGCGCGGCTCACCACCGCCAGGCAGAACAGCATCATCACGTAGACGTAGACGGCCGCACCGTGGAACAGCACGCCATGCTCGTACACGACCGGCGCGCCGGGCAGGTCCGACGCCGGCCCCGTCGCCGGCCCATAGAACGCCTGGTGCCAGGGATTGCTCAGCGCCAGCCCCCAGACCAGCAGCGGCACCACCGCCAGCGGCAGGTAGCGATGCATGGGCAAGGGTTCACGGATGCTGTTGACGTACTGCCAGAGGAACACCGCCCAGAGCGTGGGCACGGCGACGATTCCCGGCCAGGCCATGCTGGCCCAGAACACCTTGCACTCGGCGCCGGTGGCGGCGAGTTCGAGGCCGGCGGTGGACAGCCACCAGAGGATGCACAGGTGCAGGATGACGAAGCTGGCGCGCCCGGGGAAATAGCGTTGCCGGCCGATCCAGCGGGCGAGGAACATGATGCCGACGCTCAGCATGCAGGTGAACAGGACGGGGCTGGTCAGGGCCCAGCCGGAAGCACCGCACAGGCTCATGGTCGGTCACCGGGGCCGGGCCGGAGGGGAACCGGGCACCCGGAAGAGTACTGGCCGAAAAGGCGGGCAGCGAACCGCTGCGGAATGTTGTCGAGCACCGGCCTTCCTGACCTGACGCAAAAAAGAACGGCGCGTGACCCCTGTCACGCGCCGCTCTAGAAGATACATCAAAAAGCCAGCATTGAAGTGACAACTTCGCGCAACGTGGCGCCCTCAGGCGCCCTTGCCCTGGCCTCTCAGCAGGCTCAACGCCATCAGCACCAGCAGCCCCACGCCGAGCAGCAGCACCGCCCACAGGCCGATGCGCTTCCAGGCCAGCGCCGAGTCCTTTTCCGCTGCGACCACCACGGCCTTCCGCTCGGCCAGGCGCAGGTCGCCGTCGAGCTGGGCGCGCCCCATCTTCTCCAGGCTGCCGGGGCCGTAGCCGGGCACCAGGGTGGTCAGCGGCAGCTCGGCGGTCGCGGCACCCGGTTGGCCGATGGCCAGGGTAAAGGGCGGCGTGCCCCGGGCCAGGAACACCACCTGCAGCGCGCGCATGCCTACCTGCAGGGTCGGGGCCTTGGCGCCGAAACCACCGGCACGCGGGTCGACGCTCATCTTCAGGTGCTGCACCGGCGTCCAGCCGGACAGCACCAACTGGTCCTGCACCACCTCGCTACCGTCCTGCGGCAGGCGATAGAGCAGCCCGGACGTCAGGCCCTGCCATTGCGCGGTGTCGTTGCGCCGCGCCTGCAGCTGCACCGGTGCCAGGGTATTGGCCTGGTCGAGGGAGAACTTCAGCCGCTCGATCGGCAGGGGCAACGGCAGGTCCCAGGCGTACTCGCCCTTGCCCGTCGTGCTCGCGACCAGCGGCTCGGACCACACCAGCGGCGCCGGACGGCTCTCCTGGCTGGCACCGGTGACACGGGCCTCGGTCAGCAGCGGTGCCTCGCGATCCAGCCAGAGCAGGCGCAGGTAGCGCGCCTTCTGCCCTGGCAGCACCACCTCGCGCTGGTAGATATGGTCATCGCCGAAGCTCAGCCGGGCGATCTGCCCGGTGCCCCAGGAGCGCCAGCCCTGCAGGTCGTCGCTGGCCTCGATGCTGAAGCGCTGGAAGCCTTCGCCCGCCTCGCTCCAGTCGATCACCAGCTTCTCCAGCGGCGTCTTCACCGCGCTGGCGTCCAGCAACCAGCCACGCAGGCGCTCGCCCGTGGCGGCCGGGTCCTCCGGCAGCACCTCGACCACGGTGCCGGTGGTGCTGCGCTCCACCCTCACCCGCGGCGCACCCTGGCCGGCATCGGCCGGGCCACGCAGGGGGAACCACTTGAGCGCCACGTCCTGCTCGCTCCGCGTGACCTCCGACTCGCTGCGGGTCAGCGCATAGGCCAGCGGTTCGCCCTCGGCGTTGAAGATGCGCAGGTCGCGCAGGTCCGCATGACGGGCGACGAAATGCAGCGACATCGGCAGGTCGACGCGGTACCAGGGGCCGTTGCCCTCGACCTTGAGCGGCACCCGGGCGGCGAAGTCGTCCAGGCTGTCCTGGGCCTGGGCCGGCTGCGTCACGCACAACAGGCCCAGGCAGATGTTCAGCAAGAGGGGGAAACGGCTCATGCGTTGATCTGCTCCGATTCAGGCGCCGCCCGCTTGGGCGGGAGCGGCGCGAAATAGCCGACGACCAGCAGCAACACGCCGACGCCGATGAAGGAAATGATGCGCTCCAGGCCACCCCGGTTGCCCAGCTCGACGAAGAACAGCTTGGCCACCACCACCGCGATCAGCGCGGCGCCCACCAGCCACAGCTCGCGATGGACGCGCCTGTGGCCGCCGATCATCAGGCCCAGGGCGATACTGGTCCAGACGATGGACAACCCGGCCTGCACCAGCATCGAATCCAGCTGCGCATCCAGCACGAAGGGCACGCCGCCCCAGTGGTGGGCGCTGCGGAAGACGATGGCCGTGGCCAGGGCGAACAGCGAGGCGCCCACCACCCATTGCGGCGCCAGGCGCTGCACGGTGGCGTCGAAGCCGAATTCGCCGAGGTTCTCGCGCAGCCATAGCCAGACCCCCAGCAGGGCGAACAGCAGCCCCAGCTCCAACGGGTTGACCAGCGGCAGGTAGGGCAGCGGATCGGCACTGCCGTCGCTCCAGGCGTTGGCGATCCAGAACCAGGCCAGCATCATCGCCGCCAGCGGCATGGCCGCCCACAGGCGGTACTCGCGCGCGAAGGCGGCGACCGGCCAGGGCAGGCGCATCACCCGGGTGACCAGCAGCAGGTAGAGGCTCGGCAACAGCGCCCAGCCCAGCCAGCGCCAGGCGTTGTAGTGCTCGGACAGCAGCATCAGCAGGTAGCGCAACTCCAGCGCCAGCACGCCGAGGATCAACCAGCAGCCGAGCACGTGGGCAGCGCTGCGGGCTCCCTCCGGCAGCAGGCCGTGCAGCGTGCGCAGCGCCAGCAGGTGCACCGCGAACAGCGCACCCCAGCCCAGCCAGCCGAAGTCGGCGGCCGGATGGTAGTTGGGGTGCCAGGCCTGCATCAGCGCCACGAGGGCCGCCGGCACCAGCAACAGGCAGAGCAGCGCGAGGGTGCGCCAGTGGGCACGCAGCGCCAAAAGCATCCACAGCGCCACGGTCACCGAGGCCGCCAGCAGCGCCAGCGGCACCTGCAGCCCTGGTGCGGCGAAGCGGCCGATCTCGGCGACCCAGGCCAGCGTCCACCAGCCGGCGCTCCAGACCAGCAAAAGCTGCGACAGGTGCCCCAGGCTCACGCCTTGCAGGCGCGGGTCTTCGCGCCGGGCCTCGCTGTGCAGGCGCCAGGCACCGGCCAGGGCCGCCAGGGACAGCACCAGCGGCGTCCAGAAGCCGGCGTGGGCCAGCGGACTCAGGCCCTCGGCGCTGAGCTGGCCGAGCAACAGCGGGCTGACCGCCAGGAAGCTGAGGCCGGCCACCACCTGCAGCGCCAGGCCGAAGATGAAGCTGGCGCGCAGCTGCAGGTGCAGGCTGAGCCAGACGATCAGCAGGCCGCTTCCGCCCCAGACCGCGCTGGCCGTGCGCCAGGGCAGGACGAAGAGCACCGCCAGGTTGATGAACGCCAGGCCCACCAGCAGTACCACGGACATGCTGCGCAGCAGGCGCTTGTCGTTGCGCACCATGTCGTCGCGGGCCGCCACCAGCATGCCGCCGATCAGCGCCAGGCCGATCAGCGAGGCGGTGACCAGGCCGTTCCAGCCCAGCGCACTGCCGCTGCCCAGCCCGCTGCGGTCCATGCCCAGGAGGAACACGGCGCCACCGAGCAGCTGCACGGCGAAGGCGCTGAAGAGGAAGGTGCGCGAGGCCAGGCGCAGGCCGACGTAGAGGGTCGCCAGGCCGGCCAGGGCCCAGACGATGGCAGTGCCTTCGGCGCGCAGGCACAGCGGCGCGATCAGGTAGAGGAAGGCCAACCCGCTGCAGGCCAGCATCGGCAAGCCGCTGCGCTCCCAGACGGACGCCTCTTCCTCCTGCGCCCCGCGCAGTTGCCAGAAGCTGAACAGCAGCGCCACGCCGAGCATCAGCGCGCCCAGCGGCGCGCCGTCCAGCAGGCTGTCGACGCCCACGCGCAGGCTGCCGAGGAAGGCCAGGGCCGCCCCCACCTGCAACAGCAGGGCGAAGGCACGGGCCAGCGGCCGGCGCTGACGCAGGCCCAGCCAGAAGATGCCGGCGCCTTCAACGGCCCAGGCGGCGGAGGTCCAGCGTGCATCCAGGCCCAGCGGAATGGCCAGGGTGCCGAACACCACGCCGAGGGCCATGCAGGTTTCCACCAGCAGCAAGGCGCGGCCCGGCGCGCGGCCCGACAGCACCCGGGCGATCAGCATGTACAGCAGGCCCAGGGCCAGGGCGCTGAAGGCGGCGCCGAACTCGATGTGGTGGATCACCGCGTACTGCAGGCCGAAACCGACCAGGGGCGGGCCGAACAGCACGGTGCCGTCGATGTAGTCGCCCTGGCGCGCCGACCAGCGCAGCAGCGCATCACGCTCGCCATCCGGCGCGGCCGCCGCCTCGCGCAGCTTGCGCCGGGCGAACAGCAGGCCGATGGCCAGGTACATGAGGAAGAACAGCACCAGGAAGGGCTCGGTGCTGGCGAACAGCTCCGGCTTATAGGAGCGCATGCCCCAGGCGAAGCCGATGCCGAAGGTGCCGACGAAGCCGATCAGGTTGAGCAGGCGCCAGGCCTTGAACCAGGCAATGGCGAAGATGCCCGCGTTGAGCAGGGCGAAATAGGAGAACAGCGCGACATGGTTGCCGCTGCCGGTGGAGGTGAGGATCGGCGCGGCGAAACCGCCCAGCGCCGCGGCGGCGGCCAGGCCCAGGGCATCCTGCAGCACGGCGAGGATGGCCGAGCAGATCGTCACCACGATCAGCAGGATCAGCGCCATCTTCGGGTCCAGCAGCGGGTGCAGGCGCATCGCCGCGAACACCGTCAGGTAGAGCACCGCGATGCCCGCGCCCTGCAGCATCAGGCCGTAGTTGGGGTTGCGCCGGCGCAGCCACCAGCCCAGCCCCAGCAGGGCGATGGCGGCAGCCGCGACGCCCGCATAGCGCACCTCGATGGGCACCACCATGCCTTCGGTGGCATAGCGCAGGAGGAAGGCCAGGCCGAGGAACAGCAGCAGCACGCCGACCCGCAGCACGGTGTTGCCGCCGAACAGCCAGTTGCGCGCGGCCGCGAAGCCGCGCTCGAACAGCGAGGGCTCGCGGGGCGGCGGCGGTGGGGGCGGGGTGACCGGGGCGCGAGCGACCCTGGGTTCCGGCTGGCGCGGCGGCAGCGGCTCGGCCAAGGGCTCGGGGAGGGGTTCCAGGGTCCAGTCGCTGACATCCGGCTGGCGCGGGGGCGGGGTGACCACCAGGGGCTCCGGCTCGAGCTCCGCAGGCAGTTCCCAGACCAGCTCGCTGTCGTCCAGCGGTTGCTCCGGCCTCCCCGGCGCGGCGGCCTGGGCATGGGCGACGGGCGCTTCCGGCACCGATGCGGGCGCCTCGGAGGGCGGCGCGGCGGGAGCGGCGGGTTGCACCCCGCTGCGCTCGACCTTGAGCAGCCGCTCGTGGATGGCCTGGGTGCCGACGTCGAAGCGGGCGGCGAACTCGCGCAGCTGCTTCTGCAGGGCGGCGTTTTCCGTACTCAGCCCGTGCAGGCGGATCGCCTGTCCGAGGCCCAATCCGAGGAGGCCGCCCAGCAGGGCTCCGGTGATCGATTCACCGGCTGCCGCTCCCATGGCCAGACCCACCAGCATGAAGATCCATTGCATGCACTGAATTCCCAAGTGATTGAGAAGAAACGCCAGATCCCTGCACGTTCAACGCCGCCGCCCGGCGTAAATGGCGACGCGCCAGTATATCGAGCGAAACGGAACACTCCCTACAGACGAATGCTGGCCATCTCACAGACACAGAAAATTCACCCGATTGCGCACAGACGGTAGAAATCGTCTCGCCGGCCGGCGGCAAACTGTTCACAAATTCGCCAATCCCGCTATGATGCGCGCCCTCCCAGCCCCCACCCGTACCCAAGCCATGAAGACCATGCTCATCGTCGGCGCCGATATCGATCGCACCGAAACCTGGATCCGCTACGAAAAGAGCATGTGCCACGCCTGCGTCTCCAGCTGCTGCACCCTGCCGGTGGAAGTGCGCATCAGCGACCTGATCCGCATGGAGCTGGTGGCCGATTTCGAGCGCGGCGAGCCGCCGAAGAACATCGCCAAGCGCCTGATGAAGGAGGGCCTGGTGGAGCGCTTCAACCAGAAGTCGGGCATCTTCACCCTGACCCGCATGTCCAACAACGACTGCTACTTCCTCGACCGCAAGTCGCGCCTGTGCACCATCTACGACAAGCGCCCGGAAACCTGCCGCAACCACCCCCGGATTGGCCCGCGCCCCGGCTACTGCGCCTTCAAGCCCAACGCCTGATCCCGCGCCCTCTGCCTGTAGCCGCGAATTCATCCGCGCTGCCCCGGCCCCCGGGCTGAAGCCCGGGCTACGATCCGAACGGCAACACGAACCCCTGAAAACGAAAACGCCCCGCGGGCGATGCCGGCGGGGCGTTTTTCATGGGCGGCTATCAGCCCTTGGCGAACAGCTTCTTGGCCAGGCTGACCACCACCAGCACCAGCGCACCGGCGACGATGCCGACCACGCCATTGACCAGGGTCGGCACCAGCCAGCCTGCGGCGCCCGCCGCTTCGGCCAGGTGGTGGATGGGCTCGTGGGCGGCCGGAATGCCGTGGGTGAGGATGCCCCCGCCCACCAGGAACATCGCGGCGGTGCCGATCACCGACAGCCCCTTCATCATGTAGGGCGCGGCACGCAGGATGGCGCGGCCGATGCTCTGTGCGGCCTGGCTGGCCTTGCGGCTGAGGTACAGGCCCAGGTCGTCCAGCTTGACGATGCCGGCCACCAGGCCGTACACGCCGACGGTCATGATCGCGGCGATGCCCACCAGCACGGCCACCTGCACACCGAAGGTGGACTCGGCGACGGTGCCCAGGGTGATGGCGATGATTTCGGCGGAGAGGATGAAGTCGGTGCGGACGGCACCCTTGACCTTGTCCTTCTCGAAGGCCACGACATCGACGTCGGTCTTGGCCAGCGCCTCGACATGGGCCGCGTGGCTCTGCTGGTCTTCCTCGGCGCTGTGCAGCCACTTGTGGGCGAGCTTCTCGAAGCCCTCGAAGCACAGGTAGGCACCGCCCACCATCAGCAACGGGGTCACCGCCCAGGGCGCGAAGGCGCTGATCAGCAGCGCGGCCGGCACCAGGATCGCCTTGTTCACCGCCGAGCCCTTGGCCACCGCCCAGACCACCGGCAGCTCGCGCTCGGCCTGCACGCCGGAAACCTGCTGGGCGTTGAGGGCCAGGTCGTCCCCCAGTACGCCGGCGGTTTTCTTGGCGGCGACCTTGGTCATCAGGGAAACGTCGTCGAGGACGCTGGCGATATCGTCGAGCAGGGTGAGCAGGCTGGCTCCGGCCATGTGGAAATCCTTGAGTGGGTAAGCGTTGCGAGGGCGGAATGATGCAACAGCCTACGACGCCGTTCCATGCGTCAGACGGATTTCCGAGCAAAAAGCTGATGGAACGCCACCCCGGCAGGTTGCCTGCCGGGGCAATCGGGCCCAGCCCTAGCCGCGCGTGCGGTCGGGGCCGCTCTTCAACGGCTGGTCGCCCTCGTTCGCCAGCTCCACCGGCTTGGGTGCGTCCTTGGGTTTGGGCTTGATCAGGCTGAAATCGATCATCGCCTTCGGCGTGTAGGGGTTGCCGATCATCAGCGGGCGCGCCTTGAAGTCCGCGCTGACCAGGCTGCGGCTGGGGTCCAGCTCGTCGAAGCGCAGGCCGGCCAGGTCCGCCCAGGTGTGCACCAGCCCGGCGCTGCTGAAGGGACGGTCGAGCGTGCCGGCGAAGCTGCGCGGATGGCTGCGCTGCCACGCGGGGCTGGTCCAGACCATGAAGGGGATGGTGTACATCGGCGCGGTGGGCGCCGCCTCGTTACGGCCCAGCACCTGCGGGTGCTCGGGGTCGAACACCGCCTCGCCGTGGTCGGACAGGTAGAGCAGGAAGCCGTTCGGGTCGGTGGCCCTGAAGCGCTCGATCAGGGTGGAAACCACGTGGTCGTTGAACAGCACGGCGTTGTCGTAGCTGTTGTAGGTGGGCAACTGGTCGTCGGTGACGTTCGGCGGCACGCCCTGGCGGTCGGTGAAGCGCTCGTACTCCGGCGGGTAGCGGTACTGGTAGCTCATGTGGGTGCCCAGCAGGTGCACCACGATGAACTTGCGCGGCGCCTGGTCGGCGAGGACCTTGGAGAAGGGCTCGAACACGTCGTCGTCGTACTGGCGGGCGTTCTGGTTGCGGTTGTTGTTCAGGTAGACCTGCTCGTCGGCCTGCTTGGAGAAGGTGGTGAGCATGGTGTTGCGCTTGGTCAGGGTCTGCTGGTTGGTGATCCAGAAGGTCTTGTAGCCCGCCTGTTTCATCATGTTCAGCAGCGAGGGCTTGCTCAGGTAGGCGTCCGGGTTGCTCGCGTCGGCGAAGCTCAGCACCTGCTGCAGCGCCTCGATGGTGTAGGGGCGCGGGGTCACCACGTTGTCGAACACCTGCAACTCGTCGCGCAGCTTGTCGAGGTTGGGCGTGGTCGGGCGTGAATAGCCATAGAGGCTCATGCGCTGGCGGTTGGTGGATTCGCCGATGACCAGCACCAGGGTCGAGGGCTGGTTGCCGTTGATGTCGCGCAGGTTGGCGAGCGGCGCGATGCGGGCGTTGCCTTCCAGCAGGTCCTGCATGTTCGACAGCTGCTGGCGGTACTGCCGGTAACCCACCGCCAGTTGCCAGGGCGCGGCCGGCTCGAGGCGCTTGTCGATACCGTCCATGGCCTGCTCGAAGCTGTCGTTGACCATGAGCTGCTTGGTCACCGGGTAGCCGAGCAACCCGACCAGCAGCGCGGCACTGACCGCCAGCGCCTGGCGGCGGGGCAGGTACACCGGGCGCAGGCGCCGCCAGATCAGCCAGGCGACGGCGGCATAGGCCAGCAACACCAGGGGTATCCACCAGGTCATGTACTGGGTCAGGTACTCGCTGGCCTCGGCGGCGTTGGACTCGAACATGATGAAGATGACGCTCTGGGAGAACTCCTGGCCGTACACCAGGAAATAGAAGAGCGCCGGCAAGGAGGCCAGCCAGAGCATCACGCCGATCACTGCGGCGAGGGTGCGGGTGCGGGCCGGGAACAGCAGCACCGGGATCAGCCACAGGCCGCTGAGCAGGAAGGCCTGGCGGAAGCCGGTGAAGCCGCTGGTGTCGGTGGCGAGGATCAGCGCCTGGGTGAGGCCCGAGAAGCACCAGAAGAACAGGAACAGCCAGCCCAGACCGGCCCAGTCGAGTTTCCGGGCCCCTTGATCACGCACGTGCGACGGCATAAGAACTCCATCAGTCGGATACAGGCTGCCGAACGAGACGGCAGAAACCTCAGGGACTGTGCACAAGCCCATGTGAAAACTTCGTCAAGAAGGTGCGCGAGGCCCTGGAATCCGCATCCGCACCCGACGAACCGTCGCACCGGCTTCGAAAATCGCTACACTCCCCCGCCACCAGCGCCCTCAGGACACGGAATGTCGATGCCCGCCCCCGACCCGACCCCCCGCCTTCGCCAACTGCTCGTCTACTGGCTGTACGCCGCCGCCTTCGGCCATCTCTGCGCCGGCATCGCGCTGACCTGGGCCAATCACCTGCCGCTGTTCGAGCTCTACCAGCAGAGCGTGGAGCGAGCCTTCTGGGCCGGCACGGTGCCGGAGGGCGCGCGCGCGCAGCAGCTTTGGTGGCAGGCCCTGTTCGGCGCGACCATGCAGAGCTACGCGGTGTTCATGTTCGCCCTGGTGCGCCTCGGTGACCGCCGGCGCAACGCCTCGGCCTGGGGCTGGATGATCCTCGGCATCCTGCTGTGGGCCCCGCAGGACATGCTGCTCTCGGCGCAACGGGGTATCTGGACGCACCTGTGGGTCGACGGCTTCGCCCTGCTCGCCCTGCTGCCGCCCCTGGCCTGGCTGTACCGCCACGACCGCCGCAACACCCCGGACTGACCGTTCATCGGCGGCGACGAGCCGCTCCCAGCGCAGGCTACGGGTAAAAAGCCCCGGGAGCCGACGATCGGCGCCGTTTCGCTTCCAATTCCCCGGGCTTCCCAGCCGTTGCGCTTTGCCGCCCCGATGCCCCGTGGTGACTGGGCTGCAGGCTTTCCCGCCATGGGCCCGGCCACCGCGCCAAGCGCAACGGCTGGAAATTGACACCCTGTCAATTCGCGACAAATAACCACCTTATTGCCGAAATTTGCAGAAAATATCGCGATTATTTCTGCAAAATTCGTTGATATCTCTTTCCTTCCGTCTATACCTACCTCCTTGTCGCCACCCCAACCGGCCATACGCCGGACACCGGCGTCACCTCGCTCCTAGAGCGCCCACAAGGCCACTGGAGCACCACGGAGATACCCTCCGACCATCACCAAGGAGCTACACAATGCAAAGGAAGTTCGTAGGAAAGTCGTTGATCCTGGCCACTCTTGCCTCTCCCGCGATAGGACTCGCGGCCGAGCTGGTAGACGTCGCCAAACTGCCGGCCCGGGCGGGAGTAGCCGGTGGCAGTGATATCCACTCCGACCTGGGCCTGGACGCAGAGGAACTCGACAAGGGCACCAGCGCGAAGCTGCCGAACGGCACCCAGGTCACCCGCTACCAGCAGTACTACAAGGGTGTGCGGGTCTGGGGCGAAGCCATCACCGAAACCCGCAACGGCAGCACCAAGCGCAGTGGCCGGATGCTCGTGGGCATCGAGCAGGACCTGGTGCGTGACGCCACCCCCACCCTCACCAAGGAGCAGGCCCTGCAGCAGGCCAAGGCGCTGGTGCAGAGCAGCCAGCCGCTGAGCAACGAGCAGAGCGAACTGGTGGTGCGGCTGAACGAGCAGAAGCAGGCGCAACTCGCCTACGTGGTGTCGTTCTTCGTGGGCGGCGAGCAGCCGTCCCGCCCGCACTTCATGATCGAAGCCAACACCGGCGAGGTCCTGCAACGCTGGGAAGGCCTCAACCACGCCGAAGCCACCGGCCCGGGCGGCAACGCCAAGACCGGCAAGTACCTCTACGGCACCCAGTACGGCCCGCTGATCGTCAACTCCCGCTGCGAAATGAACAGCGGCGACGTGATCACCGTGAACCTCAACAACAGCACCAGCAACACCAGCGTCAAACCCTTCCGCTTCGCCTGCCCGTACAACGAGTACAAGCTCACCAACGGGGCCTACTCGCCGCTCAACGATGCCCACTACTTCGGCAACGTGGTGTTCCAGATGTACGGCAACTGGTTCGGCGGGCTGCGCCCGCTCAACGAGAAGAAGCTGTACATGAAGGTGCACTACGGCAACGGCTACGAGAACGCCTTCTGGGACGGCCAGGCCATGACCTTCGGCGACGGCAAGAGCCGCTTCTACCCGCTGGTGTCGCTCGACGTCTCGGCCCACGAAGTCAGCCACGGCTTCACCGAGCTGAACTCGGGGCTGGTCTACGACGGGCAGTCCGGCGGCATGAACGAGGCCTTCTCGGACATGGCCGGCGAAGCCGCCGAGTACTACATGAAGGGGCAGAACGACTGGAAGGTGGGTGCCGAGATCTTCAAGGGCAACGGCTCGCTGCGCTACATGGACCAGCCCAGCCGTGACGGCAGCTCCATCGACCACGCCAGCGACTACTACGACGGCATCGACGTGCACCACTCCAGCGGGGTGTACAACCGCGCCTTCTACCTGCTGGCCAGGTCGACCGGCTGGAACACCCGCAAGGCCTTCGAAGTGTTCGTCGACGCCAACCGCTTCTACTGGACCGAGACCAGCACCTTCGACCAGGGTGCCTGCGGCGTGATCAAGTCGGCGCAGAACCGCAGCCTGCCGACGGCGGATGTGGTCAACGCGTTCAAGACCGTGGGCGTGACCTGCAAGACCTCGCTGTAGAACGGGCCAAGGCCCCTGCCAAGCCCCCTGCCGGCGCCCGCCGCAGGGGGTCATGAAGACGGGCGTCGAACAGCGGAACGGGGCAAGACGCCTGCACGACGGCCCCGGCGCGGTTCCTCTTTCAAAAAACACCCGGGTCCAACTGGCCAATTGCCACTCAAGTTCTGTCAGAGTATTCCGAAACAAAAGTAAGCCGCTGCAAGAGCGGCTGGACTCTCCACTCGGATGGAACTGAACCGATGCCCTCGCTGCGCTCCGTCAGCCTGCAGACGAAGATCCTGCTGGCCTTCACCCTGGTCAACCTGATCAGCATCGCCACCTTCATCAGCTATGCGCAGTACGTGAAGTCCCTGGACATCCGCGAGCAGATGGACAACCGCCTGCGCGCGGCGGCCCATGCGGTGCCGCGCCTGCTGGGCAACGACTACCTGGAGCGGGCGCGGACGGCCGACGGCCTGCGCGAGGGCGAGTACCTGGAGCAGGTGCGCAACCTCGGCGAGTACGCCGGCGAGGTGGACCTGAAGTTCGCCTACACCCTGATGGTCGACAGCGGCGGCCGGGTGTTCTACCTCTCCGACGGCGCCAGCAGCGGCGAAATCGCCAGCGACAGCTATGCCAAGCACCTGGAGGAATACACCGACGCCAGCCCGGCGGTGACCCGGGCGGCCCGCAGCAACCAGGCGCAGTTCGACGAGTACACCGACAGCTACGGGACCTTCCGCTCGATCTTCCTGCCCATGCGCACCACCGCGGGCCAACCCTATGTGGTCGGCGTGGACGTGACCCTGAGCAGCCTCGATGAGGCCATCGCCGACAGCCTGCGCAGCCTGCTGCTGATCGGCGCGGTGACCCTGGGCATCGGCCTGCTGCTGTCCTGGCTGGCCACGCGCATGCTGGTCCAGGCCATCCGCCAGCTCACCGGGCAGCTCAACCGCATCGCCCAGGAACGCGACCTCTCGCACGCCCTCGCCGTCACCAGCAACGATGAACTCGGGCAGATGGGCACGCGCCTGTCCGGCCTGCTGCAGGATCTGCGGCAAACGCTCTCCGGCGCCCTCGGCATGGCCGACAGCAACCAGAAACTGGCAGAAACCTTCCTCCACCGCGCCGACGACATCACCCAGCAGATCCAGCAGGCCGCGCACCAGCTGGCCGACGTCGACCAGCACGGCCAGTCGATCCAGCACGCCGCGGGGCAATCCCACAGCCTCGCCGGCGCGGTGCGCAGCAACCTCGAACGCACCAGTGCCGAGCTCAGCCGCGCCCACCAGGAGCTGCAGCAGCTGATCGCCGACGTACACGGCAGCACCTCTTCCAACATCGAACTGGCCACCGACCTCGACGGCCTCAGCCGCGAGGCCGAGCAGATCGGCAAGGTGCTGCAGATGATCGCGGGCATCTCCGAGCAGACCAACCTGCTGGCGCTCAACGCCGCCATCGAGGCCGCGCGCGCCGGTGAAGCCGGCCGTGGCTTCGCCGTCGTGGCGGATGAGGTGCGCAAGCTCGCCGGCCAGACCAAGAGCGTGCTGAGCGATGCCCACCAGGTGATCGACCAGGTGACCAGCGCCATCCGCCAGATCGCCCAGCGCATGGGCAGCACCGCCGAACGCTCGCGCGCCCTGGCAGGCAATGCCGACGAGGCGCTGGACGCCCTCGATGCGCTGGTCCGGCAGATGGACGAGGTGAACGCCAACGTCGAGCAGGCGCTGACCAGCAGCGAGAACATCCAGCATGCGGTGGCCGACATGTCCGGCCGCCTGGGCGACATGCGCGGCGCCTTCGAGCACACCCGCCAGGACGTCGACGCCATCAACCACTCCGCCGCCGAACTGGGCGAGACGGCGCGCGCCCTGAAAAGCGGCCTGGGCGCCTTCCGCACCTGATCGGTGCAGGCGCGAAAACTGACCGCTCGCACAAGATCGCCAGCGCCCCTATAATCCGCGCCCCCGCAGGAGAGCGAGGCGCCATGCGCCTCCGCCGAAGGCGCAAACTCCCATAATCGCTCAGGCAGAAGTCACTGCGGGTTCCATGATCGCCAACTGGAGAGCGGCCGCCGGCGAGCGGCCCACCGAAGGGGCAAGCGGCCAGCGCCGCGCAAACTCTCAGGTACACAGGACAGGGGGAGGGGCAGCACAACGCAGGAGTTCTGTGTGCTCACCTACGTCTACCTGATCGCCATCGTCGCCGAAGCCATGTCCGGCGCCCTCGCCGCCGGCCGGCGCAACATGGACCTGTTCGGCGTCAGCCTCATCGCCTTCCTCACCGCCCTCGGCGGCGGCACCGTCCGCGACATCCTCCTGGGCCACTACCCGGTGAGCTGGACCCAGCACCCCGAATACATCTTCCTCACCATCGGCGCCGGCCTCGTGGCCATGCTCCTGTCACGCTTCATGCACCACCTGCGCCAGCTGTTTTTGGTGCTCGACGCCATGGGCCTGATCGCCTTCACGGTGATCGGCTGCAACGTCGCGCTGGGCCTGGACTATGCGCTGCCGGTGGTGGCCATGGCCGGGATCATCACCGGCATCTTCGGCGGCATCCTCCGCGACATCCTCTGCAACCGCACCCCGCAGGTGCTGCGCCAGGAGCTCTACGCCAGCGTCTCCCTGCTGGTCGCCCTGCTCTACCTCGGCTTGCGCCAGCAAGGCGTCGACGACGACCTCAACCTGCTCGCCTCCTTCAGCGTCGGCCTGCTGCTGCGCCTCTCGGCGATCCGCTTCGGCTGGTCGCTGCCGATGTTTTCCTATGCGCCGGGGCGGTGGGAGCATTGAAAGTCTCCGCACCCACCGAGCCCGACTCGGTTCGGTGCGCCCCATCTCCGGCCTGCCAGCGCAGCCCCGGGCACAGCGGTATCGCCCGATCCCGGAGCGCACACATGATGGCACATCGCCGTTTCGGCCTTGGTTTCACCTTGCACGAAGGGTAAAATCCACACGTTTTCCCGGGTTTTTCTACGGGCCTGTGACGGCCCTGGCCAGAGCCCGTTCGCTCACCACGACGATGCGTCGCCCGTAGGACCCGCTGCAAGGATCGCAGTCGCCTTGAGCGCTAGACCCATCGGGACATGACCCATGCCGTTCGGGCCGCCCCCCAAGCTCAACCTGCGCAACCTCATCCTGCTGTTCGCGCTCGCCGCGACCCTGGCGACGCTGGCCAACAACCTGCTGGTGACCTATGGCATCCAGCGCCAGGCGCTGGTGCAGAACGCCCTGGAGGCCAACCGCGCCTATGCGGCCAAGCTCGCCGCCAGCATCAACGAGAACCTGGCCGGTGACCTGGAGCGCCTGCGCTTCAGCGCCAACCTGCTGGGCAACGTGCCGGGCGATACGAAACAGATGGCGCTGGAAGCGGAGCGCCTGCTGACGCAGGACCACAGCTTCAACACCGTGCTGGTGGCCGATGCCGAGGGCACCGTGGTGGCCTCCAAGCCCGACAGCCTGGGCATCAACGGCCAGGCCCTGCGCTCGCGCGAGGCCCTGCAGCAGCGCCGGGCGATGGTCAGCCCGGCGTTCCGCTCCCTGGCGGGCAACCTCATCGTCTTCGTCTCCCACCCCATCTGGGGCCCCGATGGCCAGTACCGGGGGCTGATCGGCGGCACCATCTACCTGGGCAAGCCCAATGCCCTGGATTCGCTGGTCAGCCAGCACTTCCACCATGACGCGTCCAACGTCTACCTGGTGGACCCGGACCGCAAGGTGCTGTTCCACCCCGACGCCAGCCGCGTTGGCGAGCGCCTGGGCGCCAACCCCATCGTCGATGCGGTGCTCAAGGGCGAGAGCGGCGCCATGCAGGCGGTCAACACACGGGGCGTGGAGATGCTGGCCGGCTACGCCAGCGTGCCGCTGAGTGGCTGGGGCGTGGTGGCGCAGCAGCCCCTGGCTGCAGCCCAGGCGGCGCTGGAGGAGTTGATGAAGCGCCTGCTCGCCGGCCTGCTGCCCATGAGCCTGCTGGGCATCGGGCTGATCCTGTGGATTTCCGCGCGCATCAGCCGCCCGCTGCGGCAACTGGCCGAGAGCGCCGCGCAGCCCGAGCGGGCGGAGAAGGCCCTGCGGGTGAAAGCCTGGTATGCCGAGGCCTGGATGATCAAGCAGGCGCTGCTGGCCGGGCTGGAGGTCACCCGGGCCAAGCTCGGCCAACTGGACCAGCAGGCCAAGAGCGATCCGCTCACCGGGCTGGCCAACCGCCGCGCCATGGAGGAGCGCTTGCAGGCCTGGCAACGGCTGGGCACGCCGTTCTCCGTGATCAGCCTGGACATCGACCACTTCAAGCGGGTCAACGACACCTTCGGCCACGACACGGGTGACGATGTGTTGCGCCAGTTCGCCGACCTGCTGCGCCAGAGCTGCCGGGAGCGGGACCTGCCGTGCCGTGTCGGCGGCGAGGAGTTCATCCTGCTGCTGCCCGAGGCGTCCCTGCGCACGGCAGCAGAGGTGGCCGAACGCTTCCGCGCCCGGCAGGAGGCCACCCCGATCGACCCGGTGGGGCAGATCACCGTTTCCCTCGGTGTGGTGCACTGGTCGCCCCGAGGCGGGCGCAGCGTGCAGGACGTGCTCAAGCGCGCGGACGAGCTGCTCTACCAGGCCAAGCAGGCCGGGCGCAACCGGGTGATGGCGGACGAGATACGGGCATTCGAGTCAATCAGCTGACGCCAAAAACAAGGCTGTAAAAAATTCCTGACAGCCAATTCCTAGGTAAAAGTCGCCGTGATATACAGCGGCGGCTTTCTCGAGCCCTTCTTGCCGTCAAAGGACTGCTGTCATGAATCGAGCCTTCTCGCTGGTCTGGAATCCCCGTCTGCGCGCCTGGTGTGTCGCCGATGAGCAGGCCCGGAGACGCAAGGCGGGCTCCGGCGCGGTCCTGGCGTGTGCGCTGCTGGCCCCGGTGGCGGGCCTGGCGGCCGACCTGCCGACCGGCGGCCAGGTGGTTTCCGGCAGTGGCGCCATCAGCCAGCCCAACGCCCAGCAGATGGTCATCGACCAGTCCAGCAGCAAGCTGGCGATCAACTGGCAGAGCTTCGACATCGGCGCCGGCAAGCGAGTGACCTTCAACCAACCCGGCAGTGATTCCATCGCCCTCAACCGCGTGGTGGGCAGCGACGGCTCGAAGATCATGGGCCAGCTGGATGCCAACGGCCGGGTCTTCCTGGTCAACCCCAATGGCGTGCTGTTCGGCAGCGGTGCCCAGGTCCAGGTCGGCGGCCTGGTGGCCTCGACCCTCGACATCGACCCGCAGGATTTCGAACGCGGCAACTACCGCTTCAAGGGCGACGGCACGCCGGCGGCCGTGGTCAACCAGGGCACCCTCACCGCAGCCGACGGCGGCGCCGTGGCGCTGCTGGGGGGCACCGTCAGCAACCAGGGGGTGATCGTCGCCCAGCAGGGCAGCGTGGCCCTGGCGGCCGGCAATGCCGTGACCCTGGACTTTGCCGGCGACGGCCTGCTCAACGTCCAGGTGGACGGCGCCGCAGCGGATGCGCTGGTGGAGAACCACAAGCTGATCCGCGCCGACGGCGGCAAGGTGCTACTCACCGCCGATGCCGGCGATGCGCTGCTCAAGACCGTGGTCAACAACACCGGCGTGATCGAGGCCCGCACCCTGGGCGAGAAGAACGGCAAGATCATGCTCATGGGCGACTTCGACGGCGGCGTGGTCAAGGTGGCCGGCACCCTCGATGCCAGTGCCCCGAACGGCGGCAATGGCGGCTTCATCGAGACCAGCGGTGCCCACGTGCAGGTTGCCGATGACGTGAAGGTCACCACCCTGGCCAAGCCCGGCAAGGGCAAGACCGGCGAATGGCTGATCGACCCCTACAACGTGACCATTTCCAATGCCGGCAGCACCGGCATGGGTGGCTTCAACGGCAACGCCAACGACAGCGTGCTCAACGTCAACACCCTGACCAACGCCCTGGCCAGTACCGGGGTGACGGTGACCACCGGAGTCGGTGGCAGCCAGGCCGGCAACATCACCGTCGATGCGCCCATCAGCTGGAGCGCCGACACCACCCTGACGCTGAACGCCGCCGGCAGCGTCATCATCAACAAGGACATCACCGCCACCGGCACCAACGCAGGGCTCTCGCTGGTCTACGGCAACGGCTACCGGCTGGGCAGCGGCGCCCGCGTCACCCTGTCGGGCAGCAACGCCAGCCTCAGCCTGGGGGGCACCAGCTACACCCTGATCCATGACCTCGCCGGTTTGCAGGGTGTCGGCGCCAGTGGCAACTACGCCCTCGCCACCGACCTTGACGCCAGCGCCACGCGCACCTGGAACGGCGGTCAGGGCTTCGCGCCGCTGCAAGGCTTCAGCGGCACCTTCACCGGCCTCGGTCACGCCGTGGATGGCCTGACCATCGCCCGTGGTTCCGAGAACAACGTGGGCCTGTTCCAGGCCGTCAGCGGGCAGGTGCGCGACCTGACCCTGTCCAATGCCGCCATCACCGGCAACATCACCGTCGGCGCCATCAGTGGGTCCCTCAGCGGCACGCTGTCGGGCATCCACGTCACCGGCTCGGTGCTGGGCAACGGCTCCAACGTCGGCGGCCTGGTCGGCCAGGTCACCAATGGCACGCTGCAGGGGGCGTCCTCGACCGCCAGCGTGACGGGCCTGAGCAACGTGGGCGGCCTGGCCGGCACCGTGCAGAACGGCACCCTGGCCGATGCCTATTCCACGGGGTCGGTGACCGGCACCATCAGCAACAGCAGCGCCTTCGCCGGCGGGCTGGTGGGCAATGTCTTCGACTCGGCGACCCTGACCAACACCTACGCCAGCGGCCGGGTCCAGGGCTACACCGCCACGGGCGGCCTGATCGGCGGCACCTTCCTGTCCACCATCACCTTCGCCAACAGCTACTGGGACGTGAACAGCACCGGGCAGGCCAGCAGCGCCAGCGGTGGCACCGCCATCACTTCGGCCAATGCCCGCACCCAGTCCACCTACAACGGCTTCGACTTCGCCAACACCTGGGTGATGTTCGAGGGTGATACCCGGCCGATGCTGCGCAGCGAGTACTCCACCGCGGTGTACACCCCCCATGCCTTGCAACTGATCGGCATGAACCTGGCCGGCAACTACCGGCTCGGCACCTCCCTCGACCTCGGCGCCGCGCTTGCTGCCGGCGGCAACGGTTACTACGCCGATGTCTGGGGTGCATCGGGCTTCAAGCCCCTGGGCAGCGACACCGGCAGCTTCACCGGCAGCTTCAATGGACAGGGCTTCGGCCTCAGCGGCCTGGCCATCAACCGGGCGAGCACCAACTACGTGGGCCTGTTCGGCTACACCTCCGGCGCGACCCTGGCCAACGTCAAGCTGGTGGGCGGCAGTGTCACCGGCAACGACGGTGTCGGTGCGCTGGTCGGCTACATGACGGGCGGGACCCTTGGCAGCGCATCAGCCAGCACCACCGTCAGCGGCACCAGCACTGGCGAGGCCAATACCGGTGGGCTGGTGGGCACCAACGACGGCGGCGCCATCGCCGATGCCTCCGCCAGTGGCAACGTCACCGGCGCCGGCTACCAGGTCGGCGGCCTGGTCGGCTTCAATTTCAACGGCGGCAGCATCACGCGCGCCCATGCCACCGGCAATGTGACCGGCACCAACCCGAACAACGGCCTCGGCTATGTCGGTGGGCTGGTCGGAGCCAACGGCTACAGCGGCGATGGCGGTTCCATCAGCCAGTCCTACGCCACTGGCACGGTGAGGGCGGCGGCGGGCCCCATCGGCGGTTTCGTCGGCCATAACGAAGGCAGCATCACCGACTCCTACGCCACCGGCGCGGTGATCGGCCAAGGCTCCGCCAGCAACATCGGCGGCTTTGTCGGGGTCAACTTCGTCAACGGCACCATCGGCAACAGCTACTCCACCGGCTACGTCGCCGGCGGCAGCCAGATGGGCGGCTTCGCCGGCTACAACAACGGTGGCAGCAGTGCCATCACCAACGCCTACTGGGACATCCAGACCAGCGGCCAGACGCTGGGCAGCGCCGGTGGGGTGGCGGCTGGAATCACCGGACGCACCACCGCCCAGTTGCAGGGCAGCCTGCCGGCCGGTTTCTCCTCCTCGATCTGGGGCATCGGCACCAACCTCTATCCGTATCTGCAATGGCGCTACAGCACCACACCCAACGCCGTGAGCGGCCGGGTGTTCAGCGACGCCGGCAGCACGGCATTGGCCGGTGCCACCGTCAGTGCCGTGTCGGGTGGACAACTGATCGGCAACGCCTCCACCGGGGCGAACGGCTACTACTACGTCCTGGGCGAAGCCAGCCGCTTCGACAGCAATGGCACGCTCACCTACCTGGAGGGTGGTTCCAGCCAGGGCGCCGCGTTCAGTGATCGTGTCGGCTACCTCGGTATCCAGGGCCTGGACATCTATGCCTCGGCCATGCGCCTGATGACCGGGCAGGGCAGCCTCACGGCAACCCGCAGCCGCTACCTGGCCGCTCGGGGCAGCTACGCCGACAGCGACCTGGGCTTCCTCGCGCTCTCCGACTTCGGCGGTCTCACCGATACCGGCTATGGCCTCTACCTGAGCGCCACTCCTGCCAGCTACAGCCTGGACACCGACCTCGGCTCCGGCGGGCTGCTCAGCCTCGACAGCGGCGGTGCCTTCGGCATCAGCGGTACCCGCCAGCTGTCGGCAGCCGGCAACCTCGGCGTGGCCGACCGCCTGACCTGGGGCGACAACGCCGGGCTGACCCTCAGCACCAGCAACAGCGGCAACATCCTCCTGGGTGATGGCATCGACGCCGCCAACGGCAGCCTGACCCTGTCTGCTGCCGGCACCGCGACCAGCAACGGAGGCGTCAACCTCGGCCTGCTGAATCTCACCGGCGGCACCTGGAACCAGGTGGCGGCCAGCCTGCCGAGCTTCAACGCAACCGACTTCCGCCTCAGCCCCAGCGCCACCTTCATACGGGCCCTGGCCGGGGACGGCAGCGCCGTCACCCCGTACCGCATCGCCGATGTCTATGGGCTCCAGGGGCTGGCCTCCAACAGCCTGGCGGGCAGCCGCTTCGTCCTGGCGAACGACATCGACGCCTCCAGCAGTGCGCTGTGGAACAGCGGCACCGGCTTCCTCTCCATCGGCAGCCTGTCCAACCCCTTCACCGGCCGATTCGACGGGCAGGGGCATCGCATCAGCGGCCTGGCCATCAACCGCCCCGGCAGCACCTACAGCGGCCTGTTCGGCTACAACGCCGGTTATGTCGGCAACCTCAACCTGGTGGGCGGCAGCGTGGCCGGCGGCACTTACACCGGCGCCCTGGTGGGCTACAACGCATCGGCCGGTGTGATCGAGCGAGTCAGCAGCGACACCGGCGCCACCGGTACGGGCAACGTCGGCGCCCTGGTCGGCACCAACGCCGGCACCCTCAGCGAGTCCCTGGCCACAGGCAGTGCCAGCGGCGGTCTCAATGGCGGCGGCCTGGCGGGCAGCAACACCAGCACCGGCATCCTCCGCGACAGCTACGCCACCGGCAGCGCCCAGGGCAGCGCCACGGCGGGCGGCCTGGTCGGGTTCAACGACGGCAGCCTGCTGCGTGTCTATTCCACGGGCACGGCCAGTTCCAGTGTCGGTGCGGTCGGCGGCCTGGTGGGCAGCAATGCCGGCACCGCCACCGGCAGTTTCTGGAACACCACCACCAGCGGCCTGGCACAGGGCGTCGGGGCCGGCAATGCCTCGGGCGTATCGGGGTTGACCAGCACCCAGCTCACCACCCTGGCGCCCTTCGTGGCGGCCGGCTGGAGCATCGACGACGCCGGCGGCACGGGTGCCACCTGGCGCATGTACGAGGGCCACAGCGCACCCCTGCTGCGCAGCTTCATGACCGCCCTCAGCGTCAACGTCGGCAATGCCAGCAAGACCTACGACGGCACCGCCACCAGCAGTACCGGTGCCCTGATGTTCCCCATCGGCTACGACCCGGCCCTGGTTTCCGGCAGCGCCTTCTACACCGCCAACAGCGCCAATGCCGGCACCTACACTGGCGCCAACCTGCGCGCGAGCGGGCTCTATTCCAGCCAGTTCGGCTATGACATCGAGATGCTCGCCGGCACCCTGACCATCGACAAGGCAGCGCTGACCATCACCGCCAGCGACGCCAGCAAGACCGCCGGCCAGGTGGCGAACCTCAGCGGCTTCACCACCGCCGGGCTGGTGGCGGGGGACCTGGTCAGCGGTGTCAGCCTGGCCAGCAGCGGTGCCGGGGCAGGGGCTGCGGCCGGCAACTACGCCATCGTCGCCAGCAACGCCCTGGGCAGTGGCCTGGCCAACTACGACATCAGCTATGTCGACGGCCTGCTCACCGTCACCGGGACTCTGCCTTCCAGCACCGTCATCGACCCGCGCGTGCAGGTGGCGCAGATGACCGGCAAACAGCCTGGCAGCGAAACCGAACGGCCCCTGGTGGTGGTCACCCCGGCACTCTTCGCACCGGCCGAGTTCGGCGCGCAGCTCAACCTCGTCAACAACGGCATTCGTCTTCCCGAAGGAATCTGAAGATGCGTTCGACACCCGTGCTGGCCGGCCTCGCCGCCTCGCTGCTCAGCCTATCCGTCTCCGCCGCCACCGCGCCGGATGCCGGCCAGGTGCAGCAGGGCCTCGACCAGCAGCCCCTGCAACTGAGTCCCCGGCAGTCCCTGCCGATCAACCTCCCGGACGCACCCGCCGACCCGTCGGCCGAGGCCGGCCCGCGCCTGCAGGTCAACGGTTTCACCCTGGAAGGCAACAGCGCGCTGGGCAGCGAAGAGCTGCTGGGCCTGCTGGCCGACCTGCCCGGCAAGGAACTCAGCGTTGGTCAATTGCAGGCGGCCGCCAACCGCATTACCCGGCGTTACCGCGAACAGGGTTACCCCCTGGCGCGTGCCTACCTGCCGGCCCAGGAGATCGACGGCGGGGTGGTGAAGATCGCCGTGCTGGAAGGGCGCTACGGCGAGGTCCGCGTCGACAACCCGGTGGGCCTGGGTGGCAGCGCGCTGGCGCCGCTTGCCGCACTGAAAGCCGGTGATGCCGTGCAGGGCCAACCCCTGGAGCGCAGCCTGCTGCTGCTGCAGGACACCCCCGGCGTGGAGGTGAAGTCCACCCTGCGCCCTGGTGCCAGCACCGGCACCACCGACCTGCTGGTGGGGTTGCAGAAGTCCCCGCTGGTCACCGGCTCGGTGGACATGGACAACTACGGCAACCGCTTCGTCGGTCAGTACCGCCTGGGCGGCACCCTGAACCTGAACAACCCGCTCAACCTCGGCGACCGCCTCAGCCTGCGGGCCATGGGTAGCGACCAGGACCAGCACTACGGCCGCGTGGCCTACCAGTTGCCGCTCGGCCCCTGGGCCACCCAGTTCGGCGTCGCCTACTCGGACATGGACTACGAGCTGGGCAAGGACTTCGAGGACCTGCGCGCCCACGGCAACGCGCGCATCGCCAGCGTCTACGCCATCCAGCCCCTGGTGCGCTCGCGGGACTTCAGCCTGTTCACCCAGCTGCAGTTCGACGACAAGCGCCTGAAGGACGACATCGACCTGTTCGACGAGAAGAGCGACAAGCACGCCCGCGTCGTCACCCTCACCCTCAACGGCAACAGCCGTGACGACCTGCTCGGCGGCGGGATCAACAGCTTCGCCCTCGGCTGGAGCCAGGGCAGCCTGACCCTCGACGGCGCCCAGGCCCAGCGCACCGACGACGCCACTGCCGGCACCCGTGGACGCTTCCACAAGCTCAACCCCAGCCTGGTGCGCCTGCAGCGCCTGAGCGACCGCTTCAGCCTCTACACCCAGCTCCAGGGCCAGTGGGCCGACGGCAACCTGGACAGCTCCGAGAAGCTCTACCTGGGCGGCGCCTACGGCGTTCGCGCCTACCCCCAGGGCGAGGCCTCGGGCGACCAGGGCTGGCTGGCCAACGTCGAGTTGCGCTACGCCCTCACCGAGGCCTGGCAGCTGTCCACCTTCGTCGACCACGGCGAAGTGCGCCTGAACAAGGACACCTGGACCTCGGACGACAACCACCGCAGCCTCTCCGGCGCCGGCTTCGGCGCCCTGTGGGCGGCCCATGGCTGGCAGGTCAACGCCGTGGCGGCCTGGAAGCCGGGCAACGCCGAAGCCGAGAGCGACGTGGAACGCACGCCGCGCGTCTGGGCCCAGGTGGTGCGCGCCTTCTGAGCCCATGCCCCTGCCCGATGGGCAGGGCATGGCGGGGTTTGCCGGTGCCACGGGCGACAGGTCGCAATCAATGGTCGACTGCTGGCCCGACCGTGCACGGTGGTGAGCCGAACCCCGCCTCCGGGCACCTCTTCATCCCCGTCGGTGTCGGCTCCGGTGACGCCCCTGACCAGGTTCATGCGCTCCTTGCGGATCAGCACTCGATACCGACCATCCACTGGGTCTTGTCAGCGTTGCTGCGGTCCAGATCGGCACGACGGACGAGCGGTTCCGTGCATCCCCGAGGCTTGATGTACTCCTCCGCTGCGCGCGCTGCCTCATCGATCGACATGGGGCGGCGGTCATCCCGCTGCACGGTGATATAGAAGGGCTTCTGGAACATCACGATGTAGGCATCCAGCGTGTAGCGCTGGCCGGCGATCTCGAGGTTGGCGTGGTACTCGTCGAAGCGTGTGAGATGGCGGGTGTCGAGGGCGCGCGGTGATGCGCAACCGAGGATCAGCAAGGCCAGCCCCGCCAGGCAAGCCAGGGAAGTCACTTTCATGGTTCTCTCCTGATGAACAGCGGACTGCCAGGGGCGGCAGGCCTCTCAATGAAAAGCCCCCGCCGGATCGCTCCGGCGGGGGCTTTTCAGTTACTGATCGGAGATCAGACCTTGCTGCGCTCGTAGCGCTTGCGGTCGTTCTCGTTCAGCATTTTCTTGCGCAGGCGGATGGACTTCGGCGTCACTTCCACCAGCTCGTCGTCGGCGATGAATTCCAGCGCCTGTTCCAGGGTGAACTTGATCGGCGGAACCAGGGCGATGACTTCGTCCTTGCCGGAAGCGCGCATGTTGTCGAGCTTCTTGCCCTTGGTGGGGTTGATCACCAGGTCGTTGTCACGGCTGTTGATGCCGGCCAGCTGGCCTTCGTAGATCTCGTCGCCCGGGGCCAGGAACAGCTTGCCGCGGCTCTGCAGGGTTTCCAGCGAGTAGGTCAGGGCGGTGCCGGTGGCCATGGAGACCAGTACGCCGTTCTGACGGTTGCTGACTTCGCCGGCCTTGATCGGGCCGTAGTGGCTGAAGGTCGAGGTCAGGATGCCGGTGCCCGAGGTCAGGGTCAGGAAGTTGTTGCGGAAGCCGATCAGGCCACGCGCCGGGATGGTGTATTCCAGGCGCACACGGCCCTTGCCGTCGGGGATCATGTTGGTCAGATCGCCCTTGCGCAGGCCCATCTGCTCCATCACCGAGCCCTGGTGCTGCTCTTCGATGTCGATGGTGACGTTCTCGTAGGGCTCCTGCTTCTCGCCGTCCTTCTCGATGATCACCACTTCCGGACGGCCCACGGCCATCTCGAAGCCTTCGCGGCGCATGGTTTCGATCAGTACGGACAGGTGCAGTTCACCGCGGCCGGAGACCTTGAACTTCTCGGCGGACTCGCCCGCTTCGACGCGCAGGGCGACGTTGTGCAGCAGTTCCTTCTCCAGGCGGTCCTTGATGTTGCGGCTGGTGACGAACTTGCCTTCCTTGCCGGCGAAGGGCGAGTCGTTAACCTGGAAGGTCATGCTCACGGTGGGCTGGTCGACGGTCAGGGGCGGACGGGCTTCGACGTTCTGCGGGTCGCACAGGGTGTCGGAGATGAACAGCTCTTCCATGCCGCTGACGCAGACGATGTCGCCGGCTTCGGCTTCGGCGACTTCGACGCGCTGCAGGCCGGAGTGACCCATGATCTTCAGGATGCGGCCGTTGCGCTTGGTGCCGTCGTCGCTGATGGCGACCACCGGGGTGTTGGACTTGATCTTGCCGCGGGCGATGCGGCCGATGCCGATCACGCCGAGGAAGCTGTTGTAGTCCAGCTGGGAGATCTGCATCTGGAACGGGCCATCGACGTCGACGTCCGGAACCGGGACGTGGTCGATGATCGCCTGGAACAGCGCGTCCATGTTGTCGTCCATCTTCTCGTGGTCGAGACCGGCGATGCCGTTCAGGGCGCTGGCGTAGACGATCGGGAAGTCGAGCTGCTCGTCGGTGGCGCCGAGGTTGTCGAACAGGTCGAAGATCTGGTCGATGACCCAGTCAGGGCGCGCGCCCGGACGGTCGATCTTGTTGACCACGACGATCGGACGCAGGCCGGCCTTGAAGGCCTTCTGGGTCACGAAGCGGGTCTGCGGCATGGGGCCGTCCTGGGCGTCGACCACCAGCAGCACGGAGTCGACCATCGACATCACGCGCTCGACCTCACCGCCGAAGTCGGCGTGGCCGGGGGTGTCGACGATGTTGATGTTGTAGCCGTTCCACTTGATGGCGGTGTTCTTCGCCAGGATGGTGATGCCGCGCTCTTTCTCCTGGTCGTTGGAGTCCATCACGCGCTCGGATTCCGCTTCTTTGCGGTCGAGGGTGCCGGAGAGCTTCAGCAGCTTGTCGACGAGGGTGGTCTTGCCGTGGTCGACGTGGGCGATGATGGCGATGTTGCGTAGTTTTTCGATCACTTGTGTATCTCGATCAGAGGATTCGGTTCGCCGCTGAGTCTAGGCGGCCTGTATGAAAAACGTTCGATTCAGCCCACCCACTGGTCGGGGGGGCGGTGGCGGATGCTGCCGCCATACAGCCCGGGCTGTTTAGGCCGGGCGATAAACGCGCACATTGGCATGCCCCTCGCTGAGCAGATGGTGAGCATGCAGGCGGCTCATGACGCCTTTATCGCAATACAGGAGGTACTGGCGGTTTTCGTCCAGTTCCTTGAAGCGGCTGTTGATGGCGTAGAACGGCAGGGCCTGGACTTCGATGCCGGGCAACTCCAGCGGTTCATCTTCCTGGGCATCCGGATGGCGGATGTCGATGACGATCTGGCCCGGCAGCGCCTCGCCGACCTCTTCCACCTTCAGGTCCTGGCCCAGTTCCTCGATCACGCGGTCGATGGGGATCAGGCGGGCACGCTCGAAGGCACGCTCCAGCACGGCCATGTCGAACTGCGCCTCTTCGTATTCGATGCGGCTCTGCTTGGCGCGGGTGGTCGGATTCACCGAGATCACGCCGCAGTACTCGGGCATGTGCTTGGCGAACTCGGCGGTGCCGATGCGGGTGGCGGTGTCGATGATGTCCTGCTTGTGGCTGGCGATCAGCGGGCGCAGCACCAGCATGTCGGTGGCCGAGTCGATCACCGAGAGGTTCGGCAGGGTCTGGCTGGACACCTGGGAGATGGCCTCGCCCGTGACCAGCGCCTCGATGCGCAACTGCTCGGCCATGCGCGTGGAGACCCGCAGCATCATGCGCTTGAGGATCACGCCCATCTGGCTGTTGTCGACCTTGCCGAGGATCTCGGCCACCACTTCCTCGAACGGCACGCTGATGAACAGCACGCGCTGGGAGCGGCCGAACTTCTCCCACAGGTAGTGGGCCACTTCCATCACGCCCAGCTCGTGGGCGCGGCCACCGAGGTTGAAGAAGCAGAAGTGCGCCATCAGGCCACGACGCATCATCTGGTAGGCGGCGACGGTGGAATCGAAACCGCCGGACATGAGCACCAGGGTCTGCTCCAGCGAACCCAGCGGGTAGCCGCCGAGGCCGTCGTGCTGGTGATGGATGACGAACAGGCGCTGGTCGCGCACCTCGATGCGCACTTCCACTTCCGGGTTCTTCAGCGAGATGCCGGCGGCGTTGCATTCGCGACGCAGGCGGCTGCCCACGTGGCTCTCCAGCTCCATCGAGGTGAAGGTGTGCTTGCCGGCGCGCTTGCAGCGCACGGAGAAGATCTTCCCGGGGATCTGGTCGGCGTAGTGCAGCTTGCACTTTTCCAGCACGTCGTCGAAGTCGCCGAGCGGGTACTCGTTGACCTCGAGGAAGTGGGTGATGCCCGGGGTGCAGGTGAGGCGCTCGATCATCTCGGCGAGGAGCTTCGGATCGGTTTGCGTCGTGACCAGCTCCAGGTTGTCCCAGATGCCGCTCACTTCGACTTCCGGGTCGAGATCACGCAGCACCACGCGAATGTTCTTCGCGAGCTGGCGGATGAAATGCTTGCGCACCGGCCGGCTCTTGATGGTGATTTCGGGGAAGACCTTGATGATGAGTTTCATGAAAACAGCGCTTGCTGGGACAACGGAAAAAGAGGGGCGCGGATTATAGCGGAAATTGTTCAAGCTTTGACCAAAATCAATCACACCTCCTGATCGCGCACCAAACAGGTGCAATCACGACGTGCGGAGCACGGAATTGGTGCGCAAAAATGTACACAATCATTCTTCAGCCCCCGGCCTGCCTGTGTTCTAGGGCTCTTGCCCATTCCAGGGCACTGGCACGCAATTTGCTCCCTTGTGAGGCAGGTTGCCCTGGCGGACCATGCCGCCCCGGCTTCACCTTTTATCGGGGGCTCAAACTTTTCCAGCTCCCCATTCACCTGGAGGACACCATGTCGAAGTCGCTTCAACTGATCAAAGACCATGACGTGAAGTGGGTAGACCTGCGCTTCACCGATACCAAAGGCAAGCAGCACCACGTGACCATGCCGGCACGCGACGCACTCGACGACGAGTTCTTCGAAGTCGGCAAGATGTTCGACGGCTCGTCCATCCACGGCTGGAAAGGCATCGAAGCCTCCGACATGATCCTGCTGCCGGTCGACAGCACCGCCGTGCTCGATCCGTTCACCGAAGAGCCGACCCTGATCCTGGTCTGCGACATCATCGAGCCGAGCACCATGCAGGGCTACGACCGCGACCCGCGCTCCATCGCCAAGCGCGCCGAGGAGTACCTGAAGACCACCGGTATCGGTGACACCGTCTTCGTCGGCCCGGAACCCGAGTTCTTCATCTTCGACGAAGTGAAGTTCAAGTCCGACATCTCCGGCTCCATGTTCAAGATCTACTCCGAGCAAGGCTCCTGGATGACCGACCAGGACGTCGAAGGCGGCAACAAGGGCCACCGCCCGGCCGTCAAGGGCGGTTACTTCCCGGTTCCGCCGTGCGACCACGACCACGAAATCCGTACCGCCATGTGCAACGCCATGGAAGAGATGGGCCTGGTCATCGAAGTTCACCACCACGAAGTGGCGACTGCCGGCCAGAACGAAATCGGCGTGAAGTTCAACACCCTGGTCGCCAAGGCTGACGAAGTCCAGACCCTGAAGTACTGCGTGCACAACGTGGCCGATGCCTATGGCAAGACCGCCACCTTCATGCCGAAGCCGCTGTATGGCGACAACGGCTCGGGCATGCACGTGCACCTGTCGATCGCCAAAGACGGCAAGAACACCTTCGCAGGTGAAGGCTATGCCGGCCTGTCCGACACCGCCCTGTACTTCATCGGCGGCATCATCAAGCACGGCAAGGCCCTGAACGGTTTCACCAACCCGTCGACCAACTCGTACAAGCGCCTGGTTCCCGGCTTCGAAGCCCCGGTCATGCTGGCCTACTCCGCCCGCAACCGTTCCGCCTCGATCCGCATCCCGTACGTATCCAGCCCGAAAGCCCGCCGCATCGAAGCGCGCTTCCCGGACCCGGCTGCCAACCCCTACCTGGCCTTCGCCGCCCTGCTGATGGCCGGCCTGGACGGCATCCAGAACAAGATCCACCCCGGCGATGCCGCCGACAAGAACCTGTACGACCTGCCGCCGGAAGAGGCGAAAGAGATCCCGCAGGTTTGCGGCAGCCTGAAAGAGGCGCTGGAAGAGCTGGACAAGGGCCGTGCGTTCCTGACCAAGGGCGGCGTGTTCAGCGACGACTTCATCGATGCCTACATCGAGCTGAAGAGCGAAGAAGAAATCAAGGTGCGCACCTTCGTGCACCCGCTGGAATACGACCTGTACTACAGCGTCTGATCCAGCTGCCTGCATAGGCAACGTGCCGCGCAAGCGGCGCGGACTGAGAGGCCTCCTTCGGGAGGCCTCTTTTTTTGTGGCATGGATTGCGTGCAACAACGCCCTCGAACCGAGCGATTTTCCGGCTGCGCCGCACAGCCGCATCAGGCCGAACTTGCCAGCTTGGCGCGCGGGTGCAAGGCTTAGCGGCATCATCCAGAGGAGACCGGCCCATGCGCCTCCTGCTCGCCTGCCTGCTGCTGTCGCTGACGCTCCCCGCCACGGCGCAGATCTACAAGTACACCGACGCCAACGGCAATACCGTCTTCACCAACCAGCCGCCGGATGGCACCAGGACCGAAGAGGTCACCCTGCCCACCCCCAACACCGTGGAAGCGCAGAAGCCCTCCGCCCCGGCCGCCGCCGCGAAGGACCAGGCAGCCGAAGCGGCGTACCAGGAACTGCGCCTGACCGACGTCCCCAGCGACGAAGCCCTGCGCGCCAACAACGGCACCTTCTCCGTCGGCGTGCACCTGGTTCCGCGCCTGCGCACCGGCCACCGGCTGCAACTGCTGCTGGACGGCAAGCCCGAGGGCCAGAGGGTCAACGTGCCGCGCCTGCAGGTGATCAACGCCGACCGTGGCGAGCACAGCCTCGCGGTCCAGGTGCTCGCAGGCGACCAGGTCGTGCAACAGAGCGAAACCGTCACCTTCACCGTGCAGCGGGTCAACACCAGCAGCCCGGCGCTGCGCCCGCCACCCCCTCCGAAACCCACTCCGAAGCCAGCCACCTGACCCATGCGCACGATCCTGTTCTGCCTGCTGTTCGCCTGCCTGCCGGCGATGGCCCAGGTCTACACCTACATCGACGAGGAAGGTAACCGCGTCTTCACCGACCGGCCCAAGCCCGGCAACGCCGAGCGCATCGAACTGGCGCCCTCCAACGGCATGACCGCCCAGCCGGCGGCCCCGGCCGTATTGCCGCCCGCCGCCATCCCCCGCGAGCTGGGCTACCAGGTGCTGCGCATCCTGGTGCCCGAGCCGGACGCCACGGTGCGCGACATGGAGGGCAACCTCATCGTCACCGCCATGAGCGAGCCCGGCCTGCGCGACGGCCACAACTACCGCCTGGTGCTGGACGGCAAGGCCCAGGGTGAACCCGGCCGCAGCCCGGTGTTCCCACTGACCAACCTGGATCGCGGCACGCACCAGCTGGCGGTGGAGATCATCGACGACAAGCAGCGGGTGGTGGAGCGCACACCGAACCAGCCGGTGCACATCATGCGCATCACCCTGGCGCAGAAGCGCCAGGCGCGCCCCTGCCAGAAGGCCGATTACGGTGTCCGCCCCGAATGCCCGCTCAAGGACAAGCCCAAGGAGCCGGACAAGGGCATCATCGGCATCCTCCCGTTCTTCTGATTGCGCGGCGCACCGCAATGGTGCGCCAGGCTGCACCGATTTCTATACTCTCCCCATTTTGGTTCGCCCACATGCGGCCGCACTGCGCTGAAAAGCAGCCGCAAGCGGCTGGCGGCCTGTTCCAGCGCGTCTTTTCAGGGCTTGGTTTGCTTCTTGCATTTTCCTGCCCATCGCCGAGATGCCCGACCTATGACCATCAACGACGCCCTGCACCGACTGCTGCTCGACAACCTGACCACTGCGGTGATCCTGCTCAACGCCGACCTGCGGCTCGAGTACATGAACCCCGCGGCCGAGATGCTCCTGGCCGTCAGCGGCCAACGCAGCCACGGCCAGTTCATCAGCGAGCTGTTCACCGAGTCGCCCGAGGCCCTGACCTCGCTGCGCCAGGCGGTGGAACAGGCGCACCCCTTCACCAAGCGCGAGGCCATGCTCACCTCCCTCGCCGGGCAGACCCTGACGGTGGACTACGCGGTGACGCCCATCCTCAACAAGGGCGCTACCCTGCTGCTGCTGGAAGTGCACCCGCGCGACCGGCTGTTGCGTATCACCAAGGAAGAGGCCCAGCTGTCCAAGCAGGAAACCACCAAGTTGCTGGTGCGCGGCCTCGCCCATGAGATCAAGAACCCCCTGGGCGGTATCCGTGGCGCCGCCCAGCTGCTTTCCCGCGAGCTGCCGGAAGAGCACCTGAAGGACTACACCAACGTCATCATCGAGGAGGCCGATCGCCTGCGTAACCTGGTGGACCGCATGCTCGGCTCCAACAAGCTGCCATCGCTGGCGATGACCAACGTCCACGAAGTGCTGGAGCGTGTCTGCAGCCTGGTGGAAGCGGAGAGCCAGGGCGGCATCACCCTGGTGCGCGACTATGACCCGAGCATCCCGGACGTGCTCATCGACCGTGAACAGATGATCCAGGCCGTGCTCAATATCGTGCGCAACGCCATGCAGGCCATCTCCGCCAACAACGACCTGCGCCTCGGGCGCATCACCCTGCGTTCGCGCACCCTGCGCCAGTTCACCATCGGCCACACCCGGCACCGCCTGGTGACCAAGGTGGAGATCATCGACAACGGCCCGGGCATCCCGCCCGAACTGCAGGAAACCATCTTCTACCCCATGGTCAGCGGGCGCCCGGACGGTACCGGGCTCGGGCTGGCCATCGCCCAGAACATCATCAGCCAGCACCAGGGGCTGATCGAGTGCGAAAGCCATCCCGGCCACACCGTCTTCTCGATCTTCCTGCCGCTGGAACAAGGAGCCGCATCCTCATGACTCGTAGTGAAACTGTCTGGATCGTCGACGACGACCGCTCCATCCGCTGGGTCCTGGAAAAGGCCCTGCAACAGGAAGGCATGACCACCCAGAGTTTCGAAAGCGCCGACAGCGTGCTCACCCGCCTGACCCGCCAGCAGCCGGACGTGATCATCTCCGACATCCGCATGCCCGGCGCCAGCGGCCTGGACCTGCTGGCGCGCATCCGCGAACTGCACCCGCGCCTGCCGGTGATCATCATGACCGCCCACTCGGACCTGGACAGCGCCGTGGCGTCCTACCAGGGCGGCGCCTTCGAATACCTGCCCAAGCCCTTCGACGTCGACGAGGCGGTCTCCCTGGTCAAGCGCGCCAACCAGCACGCCCAGGAGCAGCAGAGCCTGGAAGCCCCGGCCAACCAGCCGCGCACCCCCGAGATCATCGGCGAGGCGCCGGCGATGCAGGAGGTGTTCCGCGCCATCGGCCGCCTCAGCCACTCCAATATCACCGTGCTGATCAACGGTGAATCCGGTACCGGCAAGGAGCTGGTGGCCCATGCGCTGCATCGCCACAGCCCGCGCGCCGCCTCGCCCTTCATCGCCCTGAACATGGCGGCGATCCCCAAGGACCTGATGGAATCCGAGCTGTTCGGCCACGAGAAGGGCGCCTTCACCGGCGCGGCCAACCAGCGTCGCGGCCGCTTCGAGCAGGCCGACGGCGGCACCCTGTTCCTCGACGAGATCGGCGACATGCCCGCCGACACCCAGACCCGCCTGCTGCGGGTGCTGGCCGATGGCGAGTTCTACCGCGTGGGCGGCCATACCCCGGTGAAGGTGGACGTGCGCATCATCGCCGCCACCCACCAGAACCTGGAAAACCTGGTGCAGGCCGGCAAGTTCCGCGAAGACCTGTTCCACCGCCTCAACGTCATCCGCATCCATATCCCGCGCATGTCCGACCGCCGCGAGGACATCCCGGCGCTGGCCCGCCACTTCCTCGCCCGTGCGGCCCAGGAGTTGGCCGTGGAGCCCAAGCTGCTCAAGCCGGAGACCGAGGAATACCTGAAGAACCTGCCCTGGCCGGGCAACGTGCGCCAGCTGGAGAACACCTGCCGCTGGATCACCGTGATGGCCTCGGGTCGCGAAGTCCACGTGGACGACCTGCCGCCGGAACTGCTGACCCAGCCCCAGGACGCGGCGCCGGTCACCAACTGGGAGCAGGCCCTGCGCCAGTGGGCCGACCAGGCGCTCGCCCGCGGCCAGTCCAGCCTGCTGGACAGCGCCGTGCCGTCCTTCGAGCGGATCATGATCGAGACCGCGCTCAAGCACACCGCGGGCCGTCGCCGCGACGCCGCCGTGCTGCTGGGCTGGGGCCGCAACACCCTCACCCGCAAGATCAAGGAACTGGGCATGAAGGTGGATGGCGGCGACGAGGACGACGGCGACGACGCCTGATCCGCCCTGCTCCACCCTCCACTCCGACCTCGCGGGCCTGCTGGCCCGCGACGCATTTCAGGCGGCCCCCCCGCCTCACCGCGTTGTAGGAGCGAGTTCGTTCGCGACGGACCGCCAGCCGGTCCATGGAAGCCCCTCGGAAAGGCCGCCCGCGAATGGATTCGCTCCTGCTCCCCTCCCCCGCGTTTTCCCCATGAAGCCAGCTCGAGGCCCACCCGCCCCCTGTCCAGGGCGCACCCGCGCAGGCGGCAGCCGGGGGAAAACGTTCACGACTGGTGCCATGCACCGCTTCGGCGCATCAAAAATGTGCTCAGAAAATGTTCAGGAGCTGACTGCCGCCTGCCTGGAACAGGGCATTCCGTGATCCGCCCGGAAAAGCCAGGAAAGGCCAGAGCCCAATGAATACGGGGCCTCTGGCCATGTGACGGGGAATCCAACGGAGGTGGAAAGAGGCCGAATGCGAAAACTGGCACAGCCTCTGCATTGGTAGAGACAACCCGTTTCGGGGACCTTGGTACAGGCAGGCCGGGGATCCCTCTTTTATGCAAGACCCTTCGCTGCCACCGCCATCGCGTCGAGCCGAGCTCCGCGGGCGAGCTGTGAAGGACGATGGTTTTGGGGGCCTTGGTACAGGCAGGCCGGGGAATCCCCTTTCTTACAGCGCCACGCTGTCACGACGGCTTCGAGCCCGGACAGCGCAGCGACGACCCGTTTCGGGGGCCCAGGTACAGGCAGGCCGGGGATTCCCCTTTCTTATCCCGCCCGGGAGCCGAGACAACGGCACCGGACAGCAGCGACGACCCGTTTCGGGGACCTTGGTACAGGCAGGCCGGGGCATCCCCTTTCTTATCCCTCCCGCAGGCTGATCTGCAGCCGCCACTTGCCGTCCACCTCGGCTCCACTCCACTCCCCATGCAGGGGGCGGGTCGCCACGAAGTGCAACAGCAACCCATTGCGGGTCATCTGCAAGCGCCAGTTCAACGCCTTGCCGCCCAATTGCAGGCGGCCCTTCTGCGGCTCGGCGCTGGCGTCGAAGACAAAGGCCAGCGCCCCGTCCATGTGTTCGGCCCGCTGGCGCGGCTCGCCGTCGAACCACAGCGCCAGCCCGTCGGGCAACGCCTCCACCCGCTCCAGGTGGATCGGCCCCGGCGCGGTCAGGCGGCCGATCATCAGCCCGACCAGCAGTCCGAAAATCGCCAGCGACCCCAAAAACCGCGGCCACATGCGCCGCCTCGGGTCTTCATCGGGAGTAGAATGCCGCCGGTTTTGGGGCAGGGGGCCACGCATGTTTCACGTCATCCTTTTTCAACCGGAAATTCCGCCGAACACCGGCAACATTATCAGGCTGTGCGCCAACTCGGGCTGCCACCTGCACCTGGTCGAACCCCTGGGTTTCGAGCTCGACGACAAGCGCCTGCGTCGCGCCGGGCTGGACTACCACGAGTACGCCACCCTGCAGCGCCACGCCGACCTGGAGAGCTGCCTGGCGAGCCTGGGCCACCCCCGCGTGTTCGCCTTCACCACCAAGGGCACCCGGTTGTTCCACGAGGTCGCCTTCGAGAAGGGCGACGCTTTCCTCTTCGGCCCGGAAAGCCGCGGCCTGCCGGAAGAAGTGCGCGAGGCCCTGCCGCCCGAGCAGCGCCTGCGCCTGCCCATGCGTCCCGGCTGCCGCAGCCTGAACCTGTCCAACAGCGTGGCCGTGGCGGTCTACGAGGCCTGGCGCCAGCACGGCTTCAGCCTGGACTGAGCCGGGCGATCAGGCGCCCACAAAAAAGCGCCCCGAGGGGCGCTTTTTCTTCATCCAGCGCGGATCAGGCGTTGGCCGGCGCTTCGCCGGCGGCCTGCAGGCGCGCCATTTCCTGCGCGTACAGGGCGTCGAAGTTCACCGGGGCCAGCATCAGCGCCGGGAACGAGCCACGTACGACGAGGCTGTCCAGGGTTTCGCGGGCGTAGGGGAACAGGATGTTCGGGCAGAAGGCGCCCAGGGTGTGGCTCATGGAAGCCGCGTCCAGGCCCTTGATCAGGAAGATGCCGGCCTGCTGCACTTCAGCGATGAAGGCGGTCTCTTCGCCGTTCTTCACGGTCACGGAAAGGGTCAGCACCACCTCGTGGAAATCGCCGTCCAGCGACTTCTGGCGGGTGTTGAGGTCCAGCGCCACGCTCGGGGTCCACTCCTGGCGGAAGATCTCGGGGCTCTTGGGGGCCTCGAACGACAGGTCACGCACGTAGATGCGCTGCAGCGAGAATTGCGGGTTCTGTGCTTCCTGGGAAGCGCCGTTGCTTGCTTGTTCAGTCATGGCAGAGCCTTCTTGTTCGTACGTTTTAAAGTTCGGTCACGCCTTGAGCAGAGCATCCAGCTTGCCCGCCCGCTCAAGGGCATAAAGGTCGTCACAGCCGCCCACATGGGTCGAACCGATCCATATCTGCGGCACCGAGGTGCGGCCCGCCTTGCGGGTCATCTCGGCGCGGACGTCGGGCTTGCCATCGACGCGGATCTCTTCGTACTGGACGCCCTTGCTGCCGAGCAGTTGCTTGGCCCGGATGCAGTAGGGGCACCAGTCACTGGAGTAGATGACGACGGCAGCCATGTTCACTTCACCAACGGCAGGTTTTCGCCACGCCAGCTGCCGATGCCGCCGGACAGCTTGAACGCGGTGAAACCGGCTTTCTGCAGGTCACGGCAAACGGTGCCAGCATGCTGGCCCATGGTATCGACCACTATGATGGTCTTGTCCTTATGCTTATCCAGCTCCGCAAGGCGAGCAGCCAGCTTTTCGTAGGGGATGTTCAGCGAGTCGACGATGCGGCCGCTGGAGAAATCCTTGTTGCTGCGCACGTCGAGGACGACGCCCTGGCCACTGTTGACCAGCGCTGTGAGCTCGCGGGTGCTGATGCTGCGGCCGCCACGGCGCAGTTCGTGGGCGATCAGGAGCACCAGCAGGACGACGAAGGATGCGCTCAGTACATAGTGGTTAGTGGCAAATTCAATCAGGTGGGCGAACATCGACGGGTCCCGGGACGGTAAAATGCCGGCCAGTATACACAGCACCACAGGTCCACCAAACCCCGCACGGCGGTGACGCACAAGGAACTTGTACGTAAAATGCCGCTCCCTTTTTGATCTTCTTGTGCCATGCGAGTCGGACTTATGACAGCCACGCCCAAACCCCTGGTTCTGATCATCCTGGACGGCTTCGGTCACAGTGACAGTCCCGAGTACAACGCCATCTACGCTGCCACCAAGCCGGTCTATGACCGCCTGCTGGCCACCCAGCCGCACGGCCTGATCTCGGGCAGCGGCATGGACGTGGGCCTGCCGGACGGGCAGATGGGCAACTCCGAGGTCGGCCACATGAACCTCGGCGCCGGCCGCGTGGTTTACCAGGACTTCACCCGCGTCACCAAATCCATCCGTGATGGCGAGTTCTTCGCCAACCCGGTGATAGTCGAGGCCGTGGACAAGGCCGTTGCCGCCGGCAAGGCCGTGCACTTCATGGGCCTGCTTTCCGATGGCGGCGTGCACAGCCACCAGGACCACCTGGTCGCCATGGCCGAACTGGCCGCCCGGCGCGGTGCCGAGAAGATCTACCTGCACGCCTTCCTCGACGGCCGCGACACCCCGCCGAAAAGCGCCGAGCCCTCCATCGAGCTGCTCGATGCCACCTTCGCCCGCCTGGGCAAGGGCCGCATCGCCAGCCTGATCGGCCGCTACTTCGCCATGGACCGCGACAACCGCTGGGACCGCGTCGAAGCCGCCTACAACCTGATCACCGAAGGCCGGGCCGAGTTCACCGCCGCCAGCGCCCGTGAGGGCCTGGCCGCCGCCTACGAGCGTGGCGAGAGCGACGAATTCGTCAAGGCCACCCGTATCGGCGAAGCCGCCCCGGTGCAGGATGGTGACGCGGTCATCTTCATGAACTTCCGTGCCGACCGCGCCCGCGAGCTGTCCCGCGCCTTCGTCGAGCCCGGCTTCAAGGAGTTCCCGCGCCAGCGCGAAATCGCCCTGGCCGGCTACGTGATGCTGACCCAGTACGCCGCCAGCATCCCCGCGCCCAGCGCCTTCAAGCCCGAATCCCTGGACAACGTGCTGGGTGAATACCTCGCGGCCAACGGCAAGACCCAGCTGCGCATCGCCGAGACCGAGAAGTACGCCCACGTGACCTTCTTCTTCTCCGGCGGCCGCGAGGAGCCCTTCGAGGGCGAAGAGCGCATCCTCATCCCCTCGCCCAAGGTCGCCACCTACGACCTGCAGCCGGAGATGAGCGCCCCCGAGGTGACCGACCGCATCGTCGACGCCATCGAGAACCTGCGCTACGACGTGATCATCGTGAACTACGCCAACGGCGACATGGTCGGCCACACCGGCGTCTTCGAAGCCGCGGTCAAGGCCGTCGAGTGCCTGGACACCTGCCTGGGCCGCATCACCGCTGCCCTCGACAAGGTCGGCGGCGAGGCGCTGATCACCGCCGACCACGGCAACGTCGAGCAGATGGAAGACGAAGCCACCGGCCAGGCGCACACCGCGCACACCTGCGAGCCGGTGCCCTTCATCTATTACGGCAAGCGCCAGGTCAGCCTGCGCGAAGGCGGCGTGCTCGCCGACGTGGCCCCGACCCTGCTGACCCTGATGGGCCTGCCGGTGCCGGCCGAGATGACCGGCAAGAGCATCGTCGAACTGAAATGACCCGCGCGCCGACCACCGGCGCCGCGGTTTCGCATCGAACGCCCCGCAGCTCAGGCTTCGGGGCGTTTTTTTTGCCGAGCGCGACGGGCATACTAGGCCCGTCTTCCTCCCTGGTGCCGCACGCCCCCATGTTTCGCGCCCTCACCCTCATTCTCCTTGCCTGCCTGCTCGCGCCGGCCGTCGCCGACGAGCGCGCGCAGACCCAGCAGCAGCTGGACCAGGCCGCCAAGGACGTCACCGAACTCAAGAAACTCCTCAAGCAGTTGCAGGAGGAGAAGTCCGGCGTGCAGGCGGACCTGAAGAAAACCGAATCCGAGATGGGCCAGCTGGAAAAGCAGGTCAAGGACCTGCAACAGGAACTCGACAAGGGCGAAGGCGAAGTGAGGCGCCTGGACCAGGAGAAAAAAAAGCTCCAGGGCGCGCGCCTTGAACAGCAGAGGCTGATCGGCATCCAGGCGCGCGCCGCCTACCAGAGTGGCCAGCAGGAATACCTCAAGCTGCTGCTCAACCAGCAGCACCCCGAGAAATTCGCCCGCACCCTCACCTACTACGACTACCTCAGCCAGGCCCGCCTGGAGCAGCTCGACGCCTTCAACGAGACCCTGCGCCAACTGGCCAACGTCGAGCGCGACATCGCCACCCAGCAGGCCGCGCTCATCGAGCAGAAGAGCGCCCTGGACAGCCGCCGCGAGCAGCTCGCCGGCCTGCGCAAGGAGCGCCAGCTGGCCCTGGCCAAGCTCAACCGCGACGTGACCGACCGCGACCAGAAGCTCAAGGCCCGCCAGCAGGAGCAGGCCGAGCTGGGCCGCGTGCTCAAGACCATCGAGGAAACCCTCGCCCGCCAGGCCCGCGAGGCCGAAGAGGCCCGCAAGCGCGAACTGGCCGAGCGGCAGCGCCAGGAAGACGAGCTCAAGCGCTCCCCGGCCGCCGCCAAATCCCTCTCCGGCCCCCTGGTTTCAAGTACCGGCGGCAACTTCGGCGGCCCCTTCGCCAGTGCCCGGGGCAAGCTGCCCTGGCCGGTCGACGGCCGTCTCGTTGCGAGATTTGGAACTCCTCGCGGCGAAGACGCACGAACTAAGTGGGACGGCGTACTGATCGGCGCCGCCGCAGGCAGCCAGGTGCGCGCCGTGCATGGGGGCCGCGTGGTCTTCGCCGACTGGTTGCGCGGCGCGGGGCTGTTGGTCATCCTCGACCACGGCAACGGCTTCCTGAGCCTGTACGGCCACAACCAGAGCCTGTTGAAAAATGCCGGCGACATCGTCAAGGCGGGGGAGTCCATCGCCACCGTCGGCACCAGTGGCGGGCAGGATTCGCCCGCGTTGTATTTCGCCATCCGCCAGCAGGGCCGCCCCAGCGACCCCGCGCAGTGGTGCCGAGCGCAAGGATAAGCGCCACTTCATTCCGTAGGAGTTGATTCGCATGCCGCATCTGTCCCGCCTTACCTCCCTGGCCATGGCCCTGGCGCTGCTCGGCGGTGCATCGCTCGCCTCCGCCGCCCAGGAGCCCGCAGCGCCGGCGCCCGCCCCGGCAGCGGCGGCGAACGGCAAGGCACCGCTGCCCCTGGACGAGCTGCGCACCTTCGCCGAGGTGCTGGACCGGATCAAATCCGCCTACGTCGAGCCGGTGGACGACAAGACCCTGCTGGAGAACGCCATCAAGGGCATGCTCAGCAACCTCGACCCACACTCCGCGTACCTGGAGCCCGAGGCCTTCCAGGAGCTTCAGGAAAGCACCAGCGGCGAGTTCGGCGGCCTGGGCATCGAAGTGGGCACCGAGGACGGCTTCATCAAGGTCGTCTCGCCCATCGACGACACCCCCGCCTCCAAGGCCGGCATCCAGCCGGGCGACCTGATCGTCAAGATCGACGGCCAGCCGACCAAGGGCCTGTCGATGATGGAAGCCGTGGACAAGATGCGCGGCAAGGCCGGCAGCCCCATCGTCCTGACCCTGGTACGCGAGGGCGGCCAGCCCTTCGACGTCGAGCTCAAGCGCGCCGTGATCAAGGTCAAGAGCGTGAAGAGCCAGTTGCTGGACAAGAACTACGGCTACATCCGCATCACCCAGTTCCAGGTCAACACCGGCGAGGAAGTGGGCAAGGCGCTGGCCAAGCTGCGCAAGGACAACGGCGACAAGAAGCTCGCCGGCCTGGTCCTCGACCTGCGCAACAACCCCGGCGGCGTGCTGCAGTCCGCGGTGGAGGTGGCCGACCACTTCCTCACCAAGGGCCTGATCGTCTACACCAAGGGCCGCATCGCCAACTCCGAGCTGCGCTTCTCCGCCGACCCGGCCGACGCCAGCGAAGGCGTACCGCTGGTGGTGCTGATCAACGGCGGCAGCGCCTCGGCGGCCGAGATCGTCGCCGGCGCCCTGCAGGACCACAAGCGTGGCGTGCTGATGGGCACCGACAGCTTCGGCAAGGGCTCGGTACAGACCGTGCTGCCGCTGAACAACGACCGCGCCCTGAAGCTCACCACCGCGCTCTACTTCACCCCCAACGGCCGCTCCATCCAGGCCCAGGGCATCGTCCCCGACGTGGAAGTGGCCCGCGCCAAGGTGACCCGCGAACAGGACAGCGAGAACTTCAAGGAAGCCGACCTCGCCGGCCACCTCGGCAACGGCAACGGTGGCGCCGACAAGCCCAGCTCCGGCAAGGCCAAGGCCGCCCAGGCCCGCCCGCAGGACGACGACTACCAGTTGAACCAGGCGCTGAACCTGCTCAAGGGCCTGAACGTCACCCGCGGGGATTGAGGTGAGCCGGGGAGCCTGGCTGCTGGCGCTGCTGCTCGGCGCGTCGGCGATCCAGGCCCGCGATCCCCTTCCGCCCCTGCCCCGGCTGCCCCTCGCGGCGCCGGAGCCGGCGGCGCCCGCCCAGGCGCTGCCCATCCAGCCCGGCCCCTTGAGACTTGGCCCCGAGCAGCCGGCCACGGCCTCGCCCACCGCCCCGTCCAACCCAGGCCCGGCAACACCGCCCGCCAAGGCCGACGGGCCGGCGCAGGCCGCTCCCGCCGCTCCGGCCACCCCGCTCGACAGCCGCCCGCGCCTGACCCTGGTGATCGACGACCTCGGCCAGACACCCGAGCGCGATCGACGCGTGCTCGCCCTGCCCGGCCCGGTGGCCCTGTCGATCATCCCCGATGCGCCCCACGCCACCCAGTTGGCCAACAACGCCCACGCCGCCGGCAAGACGGTGATGCTGCACCTGCCCATGGACCCGGCCGGCGGCCCCTTCGCCTGGCACCCGGACATGCCGGTGGACGAACTGCAGCGGCGCCTCGACGCCGCCTTGCGCGTGGTGCCTCACGCCCAGGGCCTGAACAACCACATGGGCAGCCGCATGACCGCCCAGCCCCAGGCCATGGCCTGGCTGATGCACCGCCTGCAGGGCGATCACCGCTTCTTCATCGACAGCCGCACCAGCGCCGCCACCGTGGCCGCCGCCGAAGCGCAGAAGATCGGCCTGGCGAGCCTCTCGCGGGATGTCTTCCTCGACGACGACATGCACCCCGAAGCCATCGCCGCACAGTTCCAAGCCGCGCTCAAGCTCGCCCGCAAGCAAGGCTCGGCGGTGATGATCGGTCACCCCCACCCCGCCACCCTGGCGCTGCTCGAACGCGAGCTACCGCGCCTGAAGGCACAGGGCTTCGAGCTGATCGGGGTGCAGCAGATGATCGCCCTGCGCAGCAACCGCGCCATGGCGGCCCACGGCAAGGGCGGCGTCTATCGCTGAATCGGCGTGCGCCAGCGCAAATTCCCCGGCATCGCGGCTGGGCAAACGTGCGGCGAATACTTAGGCTTCAGCGCCTCTTCTGCAAGGATGCCGCTCCATGTCCCGTCGCGTTTCCCTGATCAAGGCCCTCCTCCTCCTGGCGTTCGCCATCGCCGCGGCGGTGCCCACGGGCTATATCTGGATCATTGTCAGCGCCAAGCTGGAACTCGGCGGCGCCAGCCCGGGCGAAGAGGTCGTGGGCACCACCAGCCGCGTCGAGCAACGGGCCCGCCAGCAATACTGCACCGGCGTGCTGGCGACACCGAAGAACACCTGGCTGGTCGGCCGAATGGACCGCGCGGAAAAGGCCGAGGAACAGCCCGGCATCGACCTCGATGCACTGATCCGCGGCGGCGCTGCCGAACCGGACGACGAGGAGCCCTCGGGCTTCGGTGGCCTCTTCGGCGGCGGCCTCTCCAGCGATCCGCAGACCACCTACCTGTCGCGGCTCGACGCCAACGGCGAGTTCGTCCAGGTCGCCCACCTCGGCGAAACCGCCTGCCTGGTGGCGACGCCCGATGGCGACGCCCTTTACCTGCTCACCGGCGTCAACCGCCCCGATGAGTGGCAGCAGGCGGATATCCGGCAGACGGTGGTCCTGCGCAGCGACGACCAGGGCGCCAGCTGGGCGCCCCTGGACCAGGGCCTGCTGGCGGAGGCCAACGACCTGGCCTGGGCGCTCGAACCCTATTTCTTCGACAACCGGCAGGTCTGGGCCTGGGCCAGCCTGCCGCAGAGCGGCAGTGCCTACGGCGCGCCCGAGAACCTGCGCGGCGGCCTCTACTACTCGCCCGACCAGGGCGCGACCCGCGAGGCGATCGTCGCCAGCGACGATCTGCTGGTCAGCCTCGACACCATCCGCAGTCGCGCACCTGAAGGCGTCAACTGGGGCGACTACAACGGCGAGTACGGCCGCATCACCAGCCACATCCGGCAGTTCGACGACCAGCACGCGGCGATCTGGGTCTCGCAGTCCTTTCTCTACGGCGAGCCCGACGGCATGTACCTGACCACCCCGGTGTTCGTCACCAGCAAGGCCCGCCTGGTACGTGAACAGGGCCAGTGGCGGATGGGCCCGCTGGAACGGGAGTTCGGCCTGCACCTGGACGAGGTGGTGAGCAACGACGACAAGCGCGTGATCGCGGTGATCGAGCGCGAAGGAGACGAGGCCACCCGGGTCGCCGAACTGGACCGGCAGACCCTCGACTGGCAAGCCCGGGGCAGCCTGCCCAGCCCATTCTGGCCGCTGCCCTCCAGCACCGGCCTGCGCGGGTTCAGCATCGGCAAGGGGGTTCTGCTGGCCAATACCGACAGCAGCTACAGCGTCCCCCTGTGGCTCTACCCAAAGGGCAACGGCGAGCCGGCGACCATTTCCTCCGATGCGGTGTTCTATTCACGTGACTGGGGTCGGAGCTGGAGCCGCCTCGCCATCGAAGGCTACCTGGGCGTGCAGGGGCTGGACCCGCGCACCGACCGGGTGTTCTGGGCAGAAGGCGACTGGTACGACGTCAACCCGGACAAGCGCATCCACAGCTACCGCCTGGACTGACGCGCACGGCAGAGCCTGCCAGAGCAGCCGTATGAGGGGGTTCATTTGAGCTTGGGAAACCACGCCCTTAGGGCGTGGTCATGAGTTATCGGCTCTGCCCCTGACGATTCGAGTTGAGAACCCAGCAGGATGAACGCGTGCCGTGGGGTGTGCCGTGCGCACCGCCACACGGTGCTTCTGGCAGGCTCCCCTGGTGCGCGTGGCACACCCTATGTCCACACGCCGAAGTCTGGCTACGCCCCTTCATAGGGACCAAGGCACGTCCACGCTCTACGAATCCGGATTTTTACCCGGTGATGGGCAGCCCGTGTGCACACGGGGCCTAATCGACAGAACGTCAAAGCACCAGAACGGTGCAAGCGCTACCCACCCAGCGGGGTGGATAGCGGCAGGCGGGGTTACAGGTAGTTCTTGGTCACTTCGTCGACGAAGCCATCGGCACGCATCTGGTCGAGGGCCTTTTGCAGGCGCTCGATCACCTCGTCCGGGGTGTCCTTGTTGAAGGCCAGGTACAGCTCGGCATCATTGAAGCGCAGCACGGTCTGCAGGCCGGTGACGCCTTCCTGCTTGGCCAGGTAGCGGCCGACCGGGTCGGTGGTGGCCCACAGGTCGATCTGCCCCTTGATCAGCTTCTTCACGTTCTCCTGGTCACGCAGGGCGTTCTGCGGGGACAGGCCCTGGCTTTCCAGGTGCTGGCTCACGGCGTCGTTCTTGTACGCGCCGATGCGGTACTGGCCGGCGCTCTTCAGGTCCTTGAGGGCGATGTTGTTGCCCGGGGCGGCGAGCAGCACCCAGCCGGTCTTGGCGACGGGGCCGACCCACTTGAACAGCGGCTGGCGCTCGGGCGTGAAGGTGGTGGAAAACAGGCCGTAGTTGGGCTTGTCCAGGGTCAGGCGATAGAGCCGATCCCAGGGGAAGCGCAGGGTGAGGGTGTATTCGATGTTCGCGCGCTTGAACATCTCGCGGACGATATCGGTGCTGATGCCGTCGATGCCGTCGTCACGGGCGAAGTTCTTGTCGTCCACCGCCATGTTGAAGGGCGGGAAGTTCTCGGTCAGCAACACGACCTTGTAGTCGGCCGGAAGCTCGGCGCGGGCCCCGAAGGCCAGGAACATCAGGCCCAGGGTCAGGGCGTTTCTCATCAGTTTGTGCATTGTCATCCGCTCGCTTGAATTTGTGGTTATGGCTAGCGACTTCCCTGCATGGGCCTCGGCCCACGGACGTATGGATCGCCCCGTCCTGCCATCCAATGGCAAGCGACCGGCTCTTGGCCGGTCGCTGGGTATCACAGGTAGCTGTTGAGGATCTGGTCGACCAGGCCCTCGGCGCGCATCTTGTCCAGCGCGTCCTGCAGGCGCTTGACCACCTCGTCGGGGGTCTCCTTGTTCAGCGCCAGGAACAGTTCGGCCTTGTTGAAGCGCAGCACGGTCTTCAGGCCCGAGACGCCTTCCTGCTTGGCCAGGTAGCGGCCGGCGGGGTCACCGGTGGCCCAGAGGTCGATCTGGCCCTTCTCCAGCTTCTTGGCGTTCTCCTGGTCACGCAGGGAGGTCGTTGCCTCGATGCCTTTCTCGGCCAGGGCCTGGGAGATGGCATCGCCCTTGTAGGCGCCGACCTTGTATTGCTTGGCCTGCTCCAGGCTGGTGAGGCTGATGGTGCTGTCGCCACGGGCGAGCAGGACCCAGTCGTCCGGGCCGATGGGGCCGACCCACTTGAAGGACTGCTCGCGCTCCGGCAGGCGGGCGGTGACGAAGATGCCGTAGTCGGGCTTCTCCAGCGCCAGCTTGTAGATGCGCTCCCAGGGGAAGCGCAGGGTCAGGTTGTACTTGATGCCTGCGCGCTTGAACATTTCCTTCACCACGTCCACGGCGATGCCGTCGACGTTGTCTTCCTGAGCGAAGTTCTTTCCGTTGATCGCCATGTTGTAGGGCGGGAAATTCTCCGTCAGCAGCACCACCGAGTAATTCTCATCCACATCGGCGCGGGCGAATCCGGCCAGCACCATGAGAGTGCCCGCCAGAGCGAGCAGGAGGCGTTTCGACATATACAACTACCTTGTAAGGAGGGATGGGAAAAACCGCTGATTCGGTCCCCGTGGGTACAGGGTAACGACGTCAGCCGCCCAGGCTGCGAACCGGATCACGGTTGCAGCCGAAGCTCAATTAAAGGCAAGAATCGTGCTCAACGCACGACGATGCCGCGACTTGCGAGATAGGCCTTGGCCTCCGGCACGGTGAATTCGCCGAAGTGGAAGATGCTCGCCGCCAGCACCGCGTCGGCCTTGCCTTCGAGGATGCCGGCCGCCAGGTGCTCCAGATTGCCCACGCCACCGGAGGCGATCACCGGGATGCCGACGGTTTCGCTGATGGCCCGGGTGACGCCCAGGTCATAGCCGCTCTTCACGCCGTCCTGGTCCATGCTGGTCAGGAGGATCTCGCCGGCACCCAGCTCTTCCATCTTCTTCGACCAGGCCACGGCATCCAGGCCGGTGGGCTTGCGCCCGCCGTGGGTGAAAATTTCCCAGCGCGGCGTTTCCCCGGGTGCGGAAACCTTCTTCGCGTCGATGGCGACCACGATGCACTGGGAACCGAAGCGCGCGGCGGCCTCGCCGACGAACTCCGGGTTGAACACCGCGGCGGTGTTGATGGAGACCTTGTCGGCACCGGCGTTGAGCAGGTTGCGGATGTCCTGCACGGTGCGCACGCCGCCGCCCACGGTCAGCGGGATGAACACCTGGCTGGCCATGCGTTCCACCGTGTGCAGGGTGGTGTCGCGGCCATCGACGCTGGCGGTGATGTCGAGGAAGGTGATCTCGTCCGCGCCCTGCTCGTCGTAGCGACGGGCGATCTCCACCGGATCACCGGCATCGCGGATGTTCTCGAACTTCACGCCCTTGACCACGCGGCCGTTGTCCACGTCGAGGCAGGGGATGATGCGTTTAGCCAGGGCCATGCTTTTTCTCCGAAAAACAGCTGCAGGCTGCAAGCGGCGCGCTTCAGGAGCGGGCCAGGACCAGCAGCGCCGTTACGTGTCGCTTATCGCTTGCCGCTTGTCGCTGCATCGCAGAAGGCCTGGGCCTCGGCGACGTCCAGGGTGCCTTCGTAGATGGCGCGGCCGGTGATGGCGCCGATGATGCCGGGGGCCTTGGCGGCCAGCAGCTTCTCGATGTCACCCAGGTTGTGGATGCCGCCGGAGGCGATCACCGGGATGCGGCTGGCAGCGGCCAGGGCCGCGGTGGCCTCGACGTTGCAGCCCTGCATCATCCCGTCCTTGGCGATGTCGGTGTAGACGATGGCGGAGACGCCGTCGGCCTCGAAGCGACGGGCCAGGTCCACGGCCTGCACGGTGCTGACCTCGGCCCAGCCGTCGGTGGCGACGAAGCCGTCCTTGGCGTCCAGGCCGACGATGACCTTGCCCGGGAAGGCCTTGCACGCCTCGGTGACGAATTCCGGCTGCTTCACCGCCTTGGTGCCGATGATCACGTAGCTGACACCGGCCTTGACGTAGTGCTCGATGGTTTCCAGGGAGCGGATGCCGCCGCCGATCTGGATCGGCAGGTTCGGGTAGCGCCTGGCAATGGCGGTGACCACCTCGCCGTTCACCGGCTGGCCTTCGAAGGCACCGTTCAGGTCCACCAGGTGCAGGCGGCGGCAGCCACCCTCCACCCATTTGGCGGCCATGCTCACCGGGTCGTCGGAGAACACCGTGGAATCTTCCATGCGGCCCTGGCGCAAGCGCACGCAGGCACCGTCCTTCAGATCGATTGCGGGAATAATCAGCATGTCTTTTTTCCTAACGTCTAAAAGAGCGGCAAGTTGCGAGCCTCAAGCTGCAAGCAGGCGCATTGGTTTCTCTTGCAGCTTGGGACTCGTCGCCCTCAGTTACCTTTCTCGAGCGCCCACAGGTCGCTCTCGATGCTCTCGAACCTGTCTTTCAGGTGCGCCTGCACGTCGAAGATCGCCTTGTTATAGAAGGTCGGGGCGAATTCCCGGGCGAAGAAATCCAGTACTTCCTCGGCCTCGAACGAGCCCAGCTCCAGCTCGAAGCGCTCGGCCATGAAGCGCTTGATCGCCAGCACGGCGCCTTGCGTCTGGGCGGCATCGAGTTGCAGGACGGGGGCTTTCTTCGCGCGGCTCATGGCTTACCAGCGGCCATCCCAGGCGGCGAAGTTCTGCAGCAGCTGCAGGCCGTTGGTGTGGCTCTTCTCCGGGTGGAACTGCACGGCGAAGCGCGAGCCTTCGGCCAGCGCGGCGGCGAAATCCTTGCCGTAGTGGCCGCGACCGGCCACCTGGCGGGGGTTGCCGGCCTCGATGTAGTAGCTGTGCACGAAGTAGAAGCGGCCGTGGTCGGGAATGCCGTGCCACAGCGGGTGGTCGAGGGTACGGGCCACCTCGTTCCAGCCCATGTGCGGCACCTTCAGGTGCTCGCCATCCTCAACCATGCCCTTGCCGAAGAAGCGCACCTTGCCGGGGAACAGGCCGATGCAGTCGACCCCGCCGTTCTCCTCGCTGTGCTCCAGCAGCGCCTGCATGCCGACGCAGATGCCGAGGAAGGGACGGTCCCTGCTCACTTCGCGCACCAGTTCGTCGAAGCCCAGGCGGCGGATCTCGGCCATGCAGTCGCGGATCGCCCCCACGCCGGGGAAGACCACGCGATCGGCCTCGCGGATGACGTTGGCGTCGCTGGTGACCATCACCCGCCCGGCGCCCACGTGTTCCAGGGCCTTGGCAACCGAGTGCAGGTTGCCCATGCCGTAATCGATGACAGCGACCGTCTGCATCAGAGCACGCCCTTGGTGGAAGGCATCTGGCCGGCCATGCGCGGGTCGAGCTCGATGGCCATGCGCAGCGCGCGGCCGAAGGCCTTGAACACGGTCTCGATCTGGTGGTGGGTGTTGTGGCCACGCAGGTTGTCGATGTGCAGGGTCACCAGGGCGTGGTTGACGAAGCCCTGGAAGAACTCCTGGAACAGGTCCACGTCGAAGCCACCGACCACGGCGCGGGTGAAGGGCACGTGCATCTGCAGGCCGGGGCGACCGGAGAAGTCGATCACCACGCGCGACAGCGCTTCGTCCAGCGGCACGTAGGAGTGGCCGTAGCGGACGACGCCCTTCTTGTCGCCGATGGCCTGGGCGAAGGCCTGGCCGAGGGTGATACCGACGTCTTCGACGGTGTGGTGGTCGTCGATATGCAGATCACCCTTGCACTCGATGTCCAGGTCGATCAGCCCATGGCGGGCGATCTGGTCGAGCATGTGCTCGAGGAAGGGCACGCCGATGTCGAAGCGCGCCTTGCCAGTGCCATCCAGGTTGATCGAGACCTTGATCTGGGTCTCCAGGGTGTTGCGTTCGACGGATGCCTTACGTTCGGCCATCACCAGCTCCGCAAAAATCATTGGGCAAAAGGGGCGACATTATAGGCCGAGAATGCGACGGGCTTGAAGCCGATCGGCGGGAGGACTGCAGGAGGGCTGAAACGCTCGGGGCCGACATGCTGTCGGCCCCGGCGATTCAAAGGCGTGGCACTCAGCTGAACAGCGCAGCTGTCTTCTGCAGGGTGATCCACACGCCCCATGCCAGCGGCAGGCCCACGGCCAGCCAGGCGGCGATCACCAGCGGCTTGCTGGACGGATCGGCCGCCCACTCGAGGTCCGCGGCTTCCTTGCTGGCGTCATGGCCGATGGCACGCTCGGCGGCCAGTTCGGCGTCGGTCATGAAGTACTTCGGATCCACCGGGCGCACCAGCATGTTGCAGATGAAGCCCAGCACCAGCAGGCCGGCGAGGATGTACAGGGTGATGTCGTACGCGGCGGCGCGCTCGACGCCGATGCTCAGCTGGTATTCGCGGATGTAGTTCACCAGCACCGGGCCGAGGATGCCGGCGAAGGCCCAGGCGGTCAGCAGGCGTCCGTGGATGGCACCGACCATCTGGGTGCCGAACAGGTCCGCCAGGTAGGCCGGCACGGTGGCGAAGCCGCCGCCGTACATGGACAGGATCAGGCAGAAGCAGAACACGAAGAACGCGACGCTGCCCAGGTGACCGGTCCAGGGCACCAGCGCGTAGAGCACGAAGCCGAGGGCGAAGAACACGAAGTAGGTCGCCTTGCGCCCGATCAGGTCGGAGAAGGACGCCCAGAAGAAGCGGCCACCGATGTTGAACAGGCTCAGCAGGCCGGTGAAGCCCGCGGCGATGGCGGCGATTTGCGCCAGCTGCGCGGCATCGAGCTGGTTGAAGCTCAGGTGGTTGCCGATCAGCTTGCCGGCGAAGACTTCCTGCAGCAGCGGGGAGGCCATGCCGATGATGCCGATGCCGGCGGAGACGTTGAGGCACAGCACGGCCCAGACCAGCCAGAACTGCGGGGTCTTCCAGGCGGTGTTCACGTGGACGTGGCCCTTGGTGATCATCGCGTTGTTGACGCGCTTCACCGGTGCGGTCCAGCCCTTGGGCTTCCAGCCGGTCGGCGGTACGCGGTAGGCCAGGGCGCCACCGACCATGAAGACGAAGTAGATCGCCGCCATGACCACGAAGCTCTGCCAGACGCCGACGCTTTCAGCGCTGGCGAAGTGGTTCATCAGCTCGGCAGCCAGGGGCGCACCGACCATCGCGCCACCGCCGAAGCCCATGATCGCCATGCCGGTGGCCATGCCGCGCTTGTCCGGGAACCACTTGATCAGGGTCGAGACCGGCGAGATGTAGCCGAGACCGAGGCCGATGCCGCCGATCACGCCCAGGCCCACCCACATCAGCCAGATCTGGTGGATATAGACGCCGAACGCCGCGATCAGCAGGCCGCCGCACCAGCAGAAGGCCGAGACCAGGCCCGCCTTGCGCGGCCCGGCATGTTCCAGCCAGCCGCCCCAGACGGCGGCCGAGCAGCCGAGGAAGATGAAGAACAGGGTGTAGATCCAGCCGAGCATCGAGATCTGCCAGTCGCAATCGCTGGCGAAGACCTGGGCGAAGAAGCCCAGCTCGGGGGCACAGGCGACCGGCGCGGTGATGCCGATGGCCTTGGACAGGGGCAGCCAGAACACGGAGAAACCGTAGGCCATGCCGATGCACAGGTGGATGGCGAGGGCCGCCGGCGGAACCAGCCAGCGGTTGAAGCCCTGTCGGGCCACCGTCCGTTCCTTCGACAGGAACGCCGGCCGGGCGTCGCTGCCCGGACTCAAGGTACTGCTCATTGATTATTTATCCTTTATAGGTGCACGCAGGTGGGCGGCCCGTACCGAACTGGTTGCTCCCCAAGCACGGGCCACGCGCAAAACCGCAAGTCCCACGAGACTGCGGCATTGCGTCGCGTATTATCCCGTCCTCACCGCCCGCGCCTCAATAAGGACTCGCATGCCCGTCATCGTCGAAACCCCCAGCACGATCAGCGACCAGGACAGGAACGACCTCGCCCGCATCTATGCCGACGCCCCCGATTGGCTGTTCGCACCTTTTGCCGGGACTGAGCACCTGGTCACATCCGCGCTGGCCGAAGGCAGCCTGATCACCGGCCGCTTCAACGATCGCCTGCTCGGTGCAGCCCTGCTGCGCCGTGGCGAAAAGCACTGGCAGCTCTCGCACCTCTGCGTGCGTGCCATCACCCGCCAGCGTGGCGTGGCCGGGCGCCTGCTCGACGAAGCCCGGCGCATGGCCCGTGAAGCCGGCTGCGAGCTGCAGCTGGCAGCCCCCGCCGACCACCTGGAAAGCCAAGCGCTGGCCGCCCGCACCCACCTGCCGCTCGTCGGCTTCTAAGCCTCAGGCCGTCGCGGCCCCCTGCGCCGTGCGGCCCAGCAGCACCAGCCAGGCCAGGCTGCCCAGGCACACCCCCACCAGCACCAGCCCCAGCCACCACAGCCCCGGCGCCAGCCAGACGCTCCAGCCCAGCGCGAGGCCGGCCATCGCCACCAGGCGCAGCGCCTCGACTCTCCAGAGGGTGCCGCGCCCCTCGAACAGCACCCCCAGGCTCAGGCAGCCCGCAAGGATCGCCACCACCAACAGCCAGGGCTCCCACACCGCCGCGCGGCGCACGCTGGCGAGAAAACCCAGCGCCAGCAGGTTGATCAGCAGGAACTGCACGAAGGCGTAGGCCACCAGCTGCCGGGGGTAGTTGGCCTCGAAACGCTCCTCGGTCATCGCCGGCCAGGGCCGCTCGCGCACATCCGCCGGGCGCCAGCCGGTAGGCATCCACCACAGGCGCAGCCTGTCCCACCAGGAGCGGGTCGCCCGGGCGTCGGCCCAGAGCAGCCGCCACCAGCTGAACTGCAGGCGGATCGGGTCGAAGGTGCGCACCGGCGTGGTCACGCCATAGATCACCGGCTCGCGCTCCTCGGTGAAAGTGCCGAACAGCTTGTCCCAGAGGATGAACACACCACCGTGGTTGCGATCGATGTAGCAATCGTTCTGCCCGTGATGCACGCGGTGCAGCGAAGGCGTCACCAACACCTTCTCCAGCCAGCCAAGGCGCCCTACGTGCTGGCTGTGGATCCAGAACTGATAGGTGAGCTGCACGCCCAGCAGCACCAGAAACAGTGGCAACGGCAGCCCGAGCAGCGCCAGGGGCAGGTAGAAGGGCCAGTCGAAGGCGGTCTGGAAGGCCCCCTTGCGCAGCGCGGTGGACAGGTTGAAGTCCTCGCTGGAATGGTGCGGCTGGTGCGCGCCCCACAGCAGGTTGTAGCGATGCAGGGTGCGGTGGGCCCAGTAGAAGCAGAAATCCACCGCGACGAAGCCGCCGAGCCAGACCCAGGGCGAGGCCGCATCCAGCTCCAGCAGCCGCCCGTGTTCGTAGAGCCAGGCATAGGGCAGCACCAGCAGCAGGCGCAGCGGACCTTCCAGCAGCACCCGCAGCACGGCGGTGTTGATGCTGGTGGCGGCGTCCGCCAGGCGGTAGGTGGAGCGACCGGAATACCGCTCGTAGGCGAGCTCCAGCAGCATCAGCAGGATGTAGAGGGGGAAGGCCAGCACCGCCACGTTCATGGGCACCTCGTCATTGTCATACCGGTGGCGGCCAGACTAGATCAGCGCCACGCCGCCCTTCCCGGCCGCTCGCGCCAAACGGCGGTGCGACGCGCGCCAGATCCGCCGGGCAGCCGGTGAACCGCCGGGCGATTTCATCATCCAAACACCTGACCTCACGGGCGCTATACTCGGCGCCCTCAATCCAACTGCATCCACCACAAGGACTCGTCCATGAAATCCATCGGCAAACTCCTGGGCCTACTCCTCCTCGGACTGTTGCTGATCGTCGTGGCGCTGGGCTTCGCCCTGACCCACCTGTTCGACCCTAACGACTACAAGGACGAGATCCGCCAGATCGCCCGCGACAAGGCCAACCTGGAACTCGACCTCAAGGGCGACATCGGCTGGAGCCTGTTCCCCTGGCTGGGCCTGGAACTGCACGACACCACCCTGGCCAGCGCCGCCACCCCCGACAAACCCTTCGCAGACCTGGCCATGCTCGGCCTCTCCGTGCGCGTGCTGCCGCTGCTGCGCAAGGAAGTGCAGATGAGCGACATCCGCATCGAGGGCCTCAACCTGACCCTGGTGCGTGACGAGAAGGGCCACGGCAACTGGGAAGACATCGGCCGCCCGGCCCAGGCTACCCAGGCCGCGCCCACCGACGCCACCGAGCCGGGCACCCCGGGCGATGCCCCGGCCCAGCAGCCCGACAGCGCGCCGGCGCGCCCGCTGAAGCTGGACATCGACAGCCTCACCGTGAACAACGCCCGCGTCGACTACACCGATGCCAAGACCGGCAAGCAGTACAGCGCAGAAAGCATCGAGCTGACCACCGGCGCCATCCGCGAAGCCGCCAGCATCCCGTTCAAGCTCACCGCTTTCTTCGGCAGCAACCAGCCGCTGATGCGCGCCAAGACCGAACTGGCCGCCAACCTGCGCTTCGACCGCGCCCTCAAGCGCTACCAGCTCGAAGACGCCAGGCTCAGCGGTGAAGCCTCGGGCGAGCCGCTCAAGGGCAAGACCCTCACCTTCAACGCCCAGGGCCAGCTGCTGGCCGACCTCGCCGCCAACGTCGCCGAGTGGAACGGCCTGAAGCTCTCCGCCAACCAGCTGCGCGCCCTCGGCGAGCTCAAGGTCCACGACCTCGACAAGACCCCACGCCTGGAAGGCGGCCTGTCCATCGCCCAGCTCGATTTGCGCGAGTTCCTCACCGGGCTCGGCGTCGAACTGCCTGCCATGCAGGACGCCGGCACCCTGAAGAAATTCGAAATGGCCGCCAAGCTGGCCGGTACGCCCGGCAGCCTCGCCCTGGAACAGCTCAACCTGAAGCTGGACGACAGCACCTTCAACGGCCGCCTGGCCATCGCCGACCTCGACAAAGAGGCCCTGCGCGTGCAGCTCAAGGGCGACAAGCTCGACCTCGACCGCTACCTGCCGCCGCAGAAGAAGGACAAGGACACCAGCGCGCGCCAGGCCGAAGTGCAAGGCGCCGTCGCCGCTGCCGGCCAGGCCGGCACCACGCCGCTGCCCGACAAGCCCACCCAGCAGGCCTGGAGCCAGGAACCGGTGCTGCCGCTGGAGACCCTGCGCAAGCTCGACCTGGAAGCCGACCTCGCCTTCGGCCAGTTGACCGTCGACAAGCTGCCCCTGGGCGACGCCCGCCTCAAGGCCCGCGGCAAGGGCGGCCTGGTCGAACTGGAACAGCTGCGTGGCGCCCTCTACGGCGGCGACTTCGAGGCCAAGGCCAGCCTCGACGTACGCCCGCCGGTGCCGCTGCTGACCGCGCAGAAGCGCATCAACCACATCCCGGTGGAGAAGATCCTCACCGCCCTGGAACAGAAGCCCCCGGTACGCGGCGCCCTCGACCTCAGCGCCGACATCCGCACCAGCGGCAACAGCCAGAAGGCCTGGGTCGACGGCCTCAACGGCACCGCCAGCTTCGTCCTGAACGACGGCGCGCTGCTCGACGCCAACCTCGAACAGCAACTGTGCCAGGGCATCGCCACGCTCAACCGCAAGGCCCTCACCACCACCTACAGCGGCAAGGAGACCCCCTTCGAGCAGCTGCAGGGCAGCCTGGTGTTCAACAACGGCGTGGCCAGCAACCCCGACCTCAAGGCGCGCATCCCCGGCCTGTCGCTGAGCGGCAACGGTGATGTGGACCTGCGCGTGCTCGGCCTCGACTACCGCATCGGCATCGTCATCGAGGGCGACAAGGGCGAGATGCCCGATCCGGCCTGCCAGGTGAACAAGCGCTATGTCGGCATCGAATGGCCGCTGCACTGCCGTGGCCCGCTGGAGATCGGCGCCAAGGCCTGCCGCCTGGACAAGGACGGCATGGGCAAGATCGCCGCCAGGCTGGCCGGCGACAAGATCAGCGAGAAGCTCGAAGAGAAGCTCGGCGACAAGGTCAGCCCGGAACTCAAGGACGCACTCAAGGGGTTGTTCAAGCGATGAGCCCCGAGCAGTTCTCCAGCGCCGTCCTCGACTGGTACGACCGCCACGGCCGCCATGACCTGCCCTGGCAGCTGGGCATCACCCCGTACCGCGTCTGGGTTTCCGAAATCATGCTGCAGCAGACCCAGGTCAGCACCGTGCTCGGCTACTTCGACCGCTTCATGGCAGCCCTGCCCACCGTGCGCGACCTGGCCGAGGCCCCCGAGGACGAGGTGCTGCACCTGTGGACCGGCCTGGGCTACTACACCCGTGCGCGCAACCTGCAGAAGACCGCCAAGATCGTCATGGAACGCCACGGCGGCGAGTTCCCCCGCGATGTCGAGCAGCTCGCCGAGCTGCCCGGCATCGGCCGCTCCACCGCCGGCGCCATCGCCAGCCTGTCCATGGGCCTGCGCGCGCCGATCCTCGACGGCAACGTCAAGCGCGTACTGGCCCGCTACGTCGCCCAGGAGGGCTACCCGGGCGAGCCCAAGGTCGCCAGGCAGCTGTGGGCGGTCGCCGAGCGCTTCCTGCCCCACGAACGCGTGAACAACTACACCCAGGCGATGATGGACCTGGGCGCCACCCTCTGCACCCGCAGCAAGCCCAGTTGCCTGCTGTGCCCGCTGCAGAGCGGCTGCCAGGCGCACCTGCTCGGCCTGGAGATCCGCTACCCGATCCCCAAGCCGCGCAAGGAACTGCCGCAGAAGCGCACGCTGATGCCCATCCTGGCCAACCGCGAAGGCGCCATCCTGCTCTACCGCCGCCCCTCTACCGGGCTCTGGGGCGGGCTCTGGAGCCTGCCGGAGCTGGACGACCTGGCCGCCCTCGAACCCATCGCCAGCCAGCACGCCCTGCGCCTGGGCGAGCGCGAGGCGCTGCCGGAGCTGACCCACACCTTCAGCCACTTCCAGCTGGCCATCGAACCCTGGCTGGTGCATGTGGAGGGCGACCAAGGCGTCGTGGCCGATGCCGACTGGCTCTGGTATAACCTCGCCACCCCGCCGCGCCTGGGCCTCGCCGCCCCGGTGAAGAAGCTGCTCAAGCGCGCGGCCGATGTATTGAATGCAGGAGAAAAGCCATGACCCGCACCGTCAAGTGCCGCAAGTACAACGAAGAGCTGCCCGGCCTCGACCGCCCGCCCTACCCCGGTGCCAAGGGCGAGGATATCTTCAACAACGTCTCGAAGAAGGCCTGGGACGAATGGCAGAAGCACCAAACCCTGCTGATCAACGAGCGTCGCCTGAACATGATGAACGCCGAGGACCGCAAGTTCCTCCAGGCCGAGATGGACAAGTTCTTCTCCGGCGAGGAATACGCCAAGGCGGACGGCTACGTCCCCCCGAGCGCGTAAGCGCCCGTAAAGGCTGAAAATTTTTTTCGAAACACGCTTGACGACCCCCGATGAAATCCGTTTAATAGCGCCCCGTTGCCCAGGTAGCTCAGTTGGTAGAGCAGGGGATTGAAAATCCCCGTGTCGGCGGTTCGATTCCGTCCCTGGGCACCACCTTCAAGCTTTCAGGTGGTGCCGGCATCAGCTGAAAGCAAACGAAAAACCCGCCTAGTGCGGGTTTTTTGTTGCCTGCGATTCGGTGTCCGGAACTCGCCCATACCTCGACACTCTGAGGCCTGTACTAACCGTAGTCAGGCCATCTCATGCGCGCCCCCCTCCTCCTGCTCCTTGGCCTCACCCCCCTGTTCGCCTGGGCCGCTACGCCCTCGCCGTGCATGGAGCGCGGCTCGGCAGCGGAGACCAACGATTGTGCATACGAACTCCGCCAAAGGGTCGACGACCGTCTCCAGGCCCGGCATGACCAGTTGCTGGCCAGGGAGGGCACGCAACAGAGGGCGCTTCATCGGAAGCAGTTCAAGGCCTGGCTGGAGACACGCGCGCAACGCTGCGAGATCCGGACCCGGAATGTCCGCGACACGCCCCTGGGGGAGGCGCATTTCCAAGACTGCCTGCGCGACGCCAGCGAACAGCGCCTGCGCAGGATCAATGAAGACGCCGCCGCATCCTGCACCCTGCGCCATGCCACTCGTCCTCTCGGCGAGGCCCGGTGCGGCCATGGACGGCCGGATGCAGCGCCTGCCTTTGATTTCTAGTTGAACGCCCGAGGAGCCCTCCAGCTCGAAACAGCATGACCCCAGGAGGTGCCCCATGACCGGAAAAGACGACCTGCCCGTGGACAAGGACCCGCAGAAACCCGGACGCGACCCCGAACCCGTCGACCCGGACCGCGACGATGGCGAGCAGCCGCGGGACCCGGACGAGTCGCAGGTGGAGTGAAGGGCCTCAGCCCAGGGGCAGCACCAGGCTGAAGGTGGCGCCCTCGCCCTTCTCGCTGGTGACGTCGATGCGACCGCCGTGGGCCGCCACGATCTGCTCGGAGATGTACAGGCCGAGCCCGAGGCCGGCGATCTTCTCCGAGCCGTTGACCCGCTCGAACTGCTGGAAGATACGGCGCTGGTCGGCCGGCGAGATGCCCACACCCCGGTCGATCACGTCCACCCAGGCCTCGCCCGCGTCCGCCCGCACCCGCACCCGTACCGGCTTGCCCGGCCCGTAGCGCAGGGCGTTGCTCAGCAGGTTGCTGATCACCTGCTCGATGCGGAAGGCATCCCAGACGCCATGCAGCTCGCCCTCCACTTCCAGGGCGAGCTCGCAGCCGGCGCTCTGCATCTGCTGCTCGAAGTTCTCGGTGACGTTGCGAACCAGCCGCCCCAGTTCGGTGCGTTCGGGACGGATGGAGAGTTTGCCGGTACGGATGCGCGAGACGTCGAGCATGTCCTCGACCAGGCGGATCAGGCTCCGGATCTGGCGCTCGTCGCGATCGAACATGGCCTTGAGCTTGTCCTCGGTGAAGATCGCCGAGTTGCCCTTGGCCAGGTACATCTGGCGCAGCTGGGTGTCGAGGATCAGGCCGTTGAGCGGCGTGCGCAGCTCGTGGGAAACGATGGACATGAAGTCGTCGCGCATCTGCACCGCGCGCTGCAGCTCGGCCTGGGTGGCACGCAGCTCGGCCAGCAGGGCGTCCTGCTCGCGGCGGCCCTGCTCCAGGGCCTCCAGCTGGCAGGCCATGAGCTTGCGCTGGCGGTGCAGCTCGACGAACACCGCCACCTTGCTGCGCACCGCGTGGTTGTCCAGCGGCTTGTAGAGGAAATCCACCGCGCCGCTCTCGTAGCCCTTGAAGGCGTAGTTGAGCTCGCGCCCGGCGGCGCTGACGAAGACGATGGGGATGTGCTTGGTCTTTTCCGTCCCGCGCATCAGCTCGGCCAGCTCGAAGCCGTTCATGCCCGGCATCTGCACGTCGAGGATGGCCAGGGCGAATTCGTGCTCCAGCAGCAGCGCCAGCGCCTCGTCGGCGGAGCCCGCCTTGTACACCTCGCGCCCCTCGCCCTTGATCAACGCCTCCAGCGCCAGAAGGTTTTCCGGCAGATCGTCGACGATCAGCAGCTTGCTCGTTTGGCTAGTCGGCATGGGAGGGGTCCAGTTGGGCCAGGAGTGCGCGAATGCCGCGCAACGGAAGAATGTAGTCGGGCACGTGGGTCGCCAGGGCGGATTCGGGCATGGTCGGCACCTGCGCCTCGGCCGGGTCCTGGACGATGCTCAGGCCGCCGGCGCGCTTGATCGCGGCGAGCCCGGCGGCACCGTCCTGGTTGGCACCGGTGAGCAGCACGCCCACCAGGCGCTCCCGGTAGCTGTCCGCAGCCGACTCGAACAGCACGTCGATCGAGGGCCGCGAATAATGCAGCGGCTCCTCGCGGCTCAGGGAAAAGCTGTGGTCACTCTCGATCGACAGGTGATAGCCGGGGGGTGCGAAGTACAGCGTACCGGGGCTCAGGTCCTCCTTGTCCTGGGCCTCCTTGACGCGCAGTGCCAGGCGCCGGCCGAACAGGTCGGCCAACAGGCTGTCACGGGATTCCGGCAGGTGCAGCACGCAGACCAGGGGCAGGCCGTAGCCGGCGGGCAGCCCGCTGAACACCGTCAGCAACGCCTCCACGCCACCGGCGGAGGCCCCGACCACCACTGCGTCACGCCTCTGCGCGTTCATAGTTTGCGGAACACCCTTTCCTGGCGGTTGAGCGCTTCGAAGCGGCTGGAGTAGGCGGAGAAATCCAGGCTCTCCTTGCTACCCAGGCCGAGGAAGCCCCGGTGGCAGAGCGATTCGTGGAACAGGCCCAGGGCCCGGTCCTGCAGCTGCTTGTTGAAATAGATCAGCACGTTGCGGCAGGAGATCAGCTGGGTCTCGGAGAACACCGCATCGGTCGCCAGGCTGTGGTCGGCGAAGGTGACGTTCTCCCGCAGCGACTTGTCGAACAGCGCGCCGTCGTATGCCGCAGTGTAGTAATCCGACAGCGACCCGCGCCCACCCGCCTTGCGATAGTTCTCGCTGTACTGGCGCATGTCGTCGAGGGAATAGATGCCGCGACGGGCCTTCTCCAGGGACTGCGGGTTGATGTCGGTGGCGTAGATCAGGGTGCGCTCCAGCAGCCCCTCCTCGTGCAGGAGGATGGCCAGGGAATGCACCTCCTCGCCGGTGCTGCAGCCGGCGATCCACACCTTGATGGAGGGGTAGGTGCGCAGGATGGGCACCACTTCCTGGCGCAGCGCGAGGAAGTAGGAGGGGTCGCGGAACATCTCGCTGACCGGGATCGTCAGGTACTGCAGCAGCTCGTGGAATGCCTGGGCGTCGTGGATGATGCGTTCCTGCAGCGCCGAGATGGTGGCGCAGTCGAACTGGCGCAGGGCGTAGAGCACGCGACGCTTGAGGGACGCGCCCGAATAGTCGCGGAAGTCGTAGCTGTACTTCAGGTAGATCGCCTCGATCAGCAGGCGCAGCTCGATTTCCTGGGTGCGTTCGGACATCTCAGATGCGCTCCAGCTTCGGCAGCCAGACGCGGATCAGCGAGAACAGCCGATCCAGGTCGATGGGCTTGGCCAGGTAGTCGTTGGCGCCGGCCTTCATGCACAGGTCCTGGTCGTCCTTCATCGCCTTGGCGGTGACGGCGATGATCGGCAGCTTGGCCCAGCGTGCGTCCTGGCGGATCAGGCGCGTGGCCTCGTAGCCGTCCATCTCCGGCATCATCACGTCCATCAGCACCAGGTCGATGTCGGCCACCTCGTTGAGCTTGTCGATGGCCTCGCGACCGTTGCGGGCGATCTCCACGCGCGCGCCCTTCTGCTCCAGGGCACTGGTGAGGGCGAAGATGTTGCGTACGTCGTCGTCCACCAGGAGGATGCGTCGCTCCTCGAACACCTTGTCGCGGCTGCGTGCGGTCTTGAGCATCTTCTGCCGCTCGCTGGAGAGCTCCGACTCGACCTTGTGCAGGAACAGCGTGACCTCGTCCAGCAGCCGCTCGGGCGAGCGCGCGCCCTTGATGATGATAGAGCGCGAGTACTTCATCAGCTCGGCTTCTTCGTCGCGGGTGAGGTTGCGCCCGGTGTAGACGATGACCGGCGGGAAGGAGCAGATGTCCTCGCTGCCCATGCGCTTGAGCAGGTCGTTGCCCTGCATGTCCGGCAGCTTGAGGTCGATGATCATGCAGTCGAACAGCGTGTTGCGCAGCAGCTCGAGGGCCTGCTCGCCGAACTCGACGGCGGTGATCTCGATATCCTCGTCGCCGATCAGGCGGGCGATGCTGTCGCGCTGCAGGGCGTCGTCCTCCACCAGCAGCACGCGCTTGACCTTCTGCGTGAGCTTGGCTTCCAGCTTGCCGAACACATCCTTGAGCTGCTCACGGGTGGTGGGCTTCACCGCGTAGCCGATGGCGCCCAGGTGCAGGGCCGCCTCGCTGAGGTCCTCCACCGAAATGACGTGCACGGGAATGTGGCGGGTGCGCGGGTTGCCTTTCAGGCGCTGCAGCACCGAGAGCCCGGACTCGTCCGGCAGGCGCATGTCGAGGAGGATGGCGTCCGGCGAATGACCGTCGGCCAACTGGTAGCCCTCGTCGGCGCCGTGGGCCACCAGGCAGCGGTAGCCCAGCTCATGGGCCAGGTCGTAGAGGATCTGCGCGAACTTGGGCTCGTCCTCGATCACCAGCACGCAGCGCCCGCCCAGCTCGGCCAGGCCGCGATCATCGGGGAAGCTGGGGATGGGTTCGGCGCGGGGCGCCTCCGGGGCCGGCGGCGGGGCGAGGCGCGGAGCCTGGCGTTCCACCGGCGGGCGCTCGACCAGCGCCAGGGGGCCGGCCTCGGCCTCGCCAAGGGGCTGGTAGGTTTCCGGCAGCAGCAGGGTGAACAGGCTGCCCTTGCCCGGCTCGCTGGACACCAGGATGGAGCCACCGAGCAGTTCGGCAAGATCACGGGAAATGGACAGCCCCAGGCCGGTGCCGCCGAAGCGCCGGTTGGTGGTGCCGTCGGCCTGGTGGAAGGCCTCGAAGATCGGCCCGAGCTGGTCACTGCGGATACCGATGCCGCTGTCGCTGACGGCGAAGGCGATACCGCCCTGGGCGCGGCTGACACGCAGGCCGACGGCGCCCTGGTCGGTGAACTTGAAGGCGTTGGAGAGCAGGTTCTTGAGGATCTGCTCGACGCGCTGGCGGTCGGTGTAGAGCACGGTCGGCGCGTCGGCGTCGATCTCCAGGTGGAAGGCCAGGCGTTTCTCGTCGGCCAGCGGCTGGAACACCCCCTTCAGCCCCTCGACCAGGCGCTGGACGTTGGAGTTCTCGGCACGCACGTCGAGCTTGCCGGCTTCGACCTTGGAGATGTCGAGGATGTCGTTGATCAGGTTCAGCAGGTCGTTGCCGGCGGAGTAGATGGACTCGGCGAACTTGATCTGCTCCTCGTTGAGGTTGCCCGCCTGGTTGTCCGCCAGCAGCCTGGCCAGGATCAGCGAGCTGTTGAGCGGCGTGCGCAGCTCGTGGGACATGTTGGCGAGGAATTCGGACTTGTAGCGGCTGGCGCGCTGCAGCTCCTCGGCGCGGGCCTCCAGCTCCAGGCGTGCCTGGTTGAGCGCGTTGTTCTTCTCGTCCAGGTCGTCGCGCTGGGCGGCCATTTCCTGGGCCTGCTCGCCGAGGCGCTCGTTGGTCTGCTCCAGTTCGGCCTGCTGGGTCTCCAGGTGGGCCTGGGACTCGCGCAGCACGCGGGACTGTTCCTCCAGCTCCTCGTTGGCGGTCTTGAGCTCCTCCTGCTGCACCTGCAGCTCTTCGTTGAGCTGCTGGGTCTCCTCCAGCACCGCCTGCAGGCGCTGGCGGTAGCGGGACGCCTCGAGGGCGGTGCCGAGGTTGCTGGCGATCATTTCCAGCAGCGCGGAGTCGCGGGGCTCCAGGCGCCTGAGGAAGCCCAGCTCGATGACGCCATTGACCTCGCCATCGCTGAAGGTCGGCACCAGCAGCACGGACTGCGGCTCGACGTCACCCAGCCCGGAATTGACCTTGATGTAGCCCGCCGGCAGGGCATCGAGCACGCGCGCGCGCTTCTCGATGGCCACCTGGCCCACCAGGGTCTCGGCGCTGCCGAAGTTCTGCTCGCGTGCTTCCTGCTCGCGGGAGAAGCCATAGGAGGCAACGCGCTGCAGGCCGCCATGCTCGTCGCGCCCATAGAGCGCGCCCACGGCCATGTCGAGGTAGCCGGCCAGGAACTCCAGCATGTTGCGCCCCAGCACCGGCGGGGTCTGCTGGCCGATGATGCGTTCGGAGAGCCGCGCCTGGCCGTCACGCAGCCAGGCCTGGCGCTGCAGGTGCTCGCTGTGGGCCCGCTGCTGCTCCAGGGAGGCGCTGTAGGTCGAAGACAGCGAGAGCAGTTCGCGGCGCCCGAAATAGGCCAGCAGGCCACTCAAGCTGAGGCTGAAGAGCAGGTAGAGGACGATGGTGAGGATCGCCGTATCGCTGGCCTTCTCGTTGCGCTCGTGGCGCAGCTGGCGCTCCAGGTTGATGAAGATGCGGTACTGCTCGCGGATGCCATCGACCAGTTGCTTGCCGCGCCCCTCGCTGACGGTGTCCACCACGTCCAGGCCGTTGCGCTTGCGCTCGATCATTTCCTTGGCGAAGCGGTCCCACTCCTCCTGCAGCGCTTCGATGGTGCGCACGCGCTCCACCTGGGGCGGGTTGTCCTTGACCATCTCGCGCAGGCCGGTCATGGCCGCCTTGATGCGCGGGCGCGCCTGCTCGTAGGGCTGCAGGAAGGTGGCATTGCCGGAGATCAGGTAGCCGCGCAGGCCCGACTCTTGGTCCACGGACAGGCGCAGGCCGTCGTTGGCGTTGCTGATGACGATATCGGTGTGTTCGACCCAGCTCAGCACATAGAGCAGGTAGGAAATCAGCGCGACGAAGAGCATGGCCCCGAGCACGCCGACACCCAGCGGAAGGGCGACGTTGCGGGCGAGAATGCGCCGGAAACTCTTCTCGTCGGTGGAATTTTCGTGAGTCATCTGGGGTTCCCTGGCCTGGTGCCTAAAATCACCGATCTATTGGGGATATCGAAGGGTTTCGCATGGTAATGCGCTCGTTCCCTTTAACCAATCACCCTCGTCACATGGCCAATCGACACCAAGTGCCAGGGTTCCGCTTGGAACACGGGGAGCGGGAAAAAGGTTCATCAAGAAAAAGGGAATTTTTTCCGGCCGCCAATTTCAAAGTTATCCCGTTCCGGATTGCGCGCATGCGCCTCGAATGAATGCCATGGAAGCCAGCCATCACGGCCCCCTCCAACCCATGCAGGCGACGCCGCCGGACCCTTGTGCCGGGCCTGCGGCAGCGGGCGACTTCCTCACCAGCAGCGGGGCCATGGCTCCGCTGATACGCGCCCACGACTGGAGCGCCACGCCGCTGGGCCCCCTGGAGGGCTGGTCGGCGCCCCTGAAGTCGATCCTCGGCGTCGGCCTCAATGCGCGCTTTCCTGTCTGCATCTATTGGGGCCGGGACTACCACCTGCTCTACAACGATGCCTACAGCGCGATTCCCGGCGACAAGCATCCCGCCGCCCTGGGCCGGCCGGCGCGGGAAGCCTGGTCGGACATCTGGGACACGCTCGAGCCGATGTTCGACGGCATCATGCAGACCGGCATCGCCGTGCACACCGAGGACGGACTGTTGCCGATGCAGCGCTTCGGCTATGTCGAGGAGTGCTACTTCAACTACAACGTCAGCCCGATCTTCGGCCCCGACGGCCGCCCGGTGGGGCTGTTCAACACGGTGATCGAAACCACCGCGCAGGTGCTGGAGAAACGTCGCGCGCGCCTGCTCAGCGACCTGCGCAACAGTACCCGCAACGCCACCAGCCCCGACGAAACCTGCCAGATCGCCCAGACGATGCTGGCCATGGCCGGCGCCGACCTGCCCTTCTGCCTGCTCTACCGCCTCGACGGAGACGGTCGCAGCGCCCGGCTTGCCATGCGCTGCGGGCTCGAAGCGGACAGCCCCCTGGCCCCGGCGACAATCGACCCGGGCGATGCCGACGGGCCCTGGGCACTGTCGATCGGCATGCCTGCGCAGGACTGCACGCTCGCCACGGCACTGCCGCTCGCCCCCTGGCCGGAGGCGGTGACCCGTGCCCGCATCCTGCCGTTGCCGGAGCAGCAGGATGAAGCCAGGACGCTGGGCTTCCTGGTCTGCGGCATCAGCCCCCGTCGGCAGCTGGATGAGCGCTACAGCGCCTTCCTCGACGAACTCGCCGGCAGCCTGGCGAACGACCTGCAACGCAGCGCCCGCCACGCCGAGGAGGCCCAGCGCCTGCACTTGCGCACCCTGGAACGCGACCGCATCTGGAACCTGAGCCAGGACCTGCTCTGCGTCGCCGACCAGCAGGGGCGCCTGCTCAGCATCAACCCGGCCTGGACCGCCACCCTGGGCTGGAGCGAGGAGGAACTGCTGGGCCGCACGACACATTGGCTGGAGCACCCGGACGATATCCCCAGCACCGACAAGACCCGTCAGGCGCTGGCCGAAGGGCAGCGCATCTGGCGCTTCGAGAACCGCCTGCGTCACCGCGACGGCAGCTACCGCTGGCTGTCCTGGAGTGCCACCCCGGAAAACGACATCCAGTACGGCAACGGCCACGACATCACCGAGGAAAAACGCACCGCCGAGGTGCTCCAGCGCACCGAAGAAGCGCTGCGCAACGCCCAGCGCATGGAGGCGGTCGGGCAACTCACCGGCGGCATCGCCCACGACTTCAACAACCTGCTGGCGGGCATCCGAGTCGGCCTCGATCTGATCCGCCGGCGCCTGCCCGACGACACGCGCCGTGATCTGGAACGCTTCATCGACGCGGCCACCGATTCGGCGGAGCGCGGCGCCGCGCTGACCCACAACCTGCTTTCCTTCGCCCGTCGGCAGGCCCTGGACATCCAGCCGGTACGCCTGGAAACCCTGCTCGCGGCGCATCGCCAGCGCCTGGCGGAACGGGCCGGCCCCGCGGTCGAGCTGGAGCTGCAGGTGGAGGAGCTGCCCGCCAGCGTGCTGTGCGACGCCGAGCAGCTGCGCAAGGCGCTGGAGCACCTGGTGGACAACGCCCGCGAGGCGATGCCCGACGGTGGCCGGCTGCTGATCCGCGCCAGCGCCCCGAAGGCTGCCTCGGGAGATGCCGAGGACGCCGCCGCGGACCATCTGCTGCTGGAGGTCCGCGACACCGGGCGGGCCATGGACGAGCAGGTGCTGAGCCACGCCTTCGAGCCCTTCTTCACGACGAAACCACTGGGTCAGGGAAGCGGGCTGGGGCTGTCCATGGTATATGGCTTCGTCAAACAGACCGGAGGCCAGATCCGCCTGCAGAGCAGCGTCGGCCAAGGCACCTGTGTCAGTCTTCTTTTACCGCGAGGTCCCGTTTTGTCGGAACAAACACAGAACCCAATCGAGCCGCCCACGGCAGCCGCCAGCCGCGAAACCGTACTGGTGGTGGAAGACGCCGACGTGGTGCGCATGCTCACGGTCGAGGTGCTGGAAGAGCTCGGCTACCAGGTGCTGGAGGCCTGCGACGGCCAGCAGGCCCTGGCGATCCTGCGCAGCGACACCGAGATCGACCTGCTGCTCACCGACATCGGCCTGCCCGGCATGAACGGCCAGGAACTGGCGGCGGTGGCCCGAGAGCTGCGCCCGGGCCTGCGGGTGCTGTTCGCCACCGGCTATGCCGAGATCGTCAGCATCGATGGCAGCGAACTGGCCACCCAGATGGACATGATCGCCAAGCCCTTCTCCATCGACGAGTTGCGCGACAAGGTCTCCAGCCTGCTGGAAGGACGCGGCAAGGCCCGCTGATACGCCCCGCGCACGAGCTACCTGGCACTGGAATTGCCAGGGGTTTGCGCGTAGGGTGCGCCGCCTTTGCGCCGAACCCAGGCAAAAACCGTCTTTTCTTGCGTCTGCGCGACAATCGACTGCATCCATGCGACAAGCCCCACAAGCGAGCCGGCGCGGTGCCAGTACCGCCCTTGGCGCCCCTTGGGGCCTATGCTAGGTTGGCCTCCTTCGCCAGGAAGGCCGATCGCAGCCGGAGCGCATCCGAACAATAAGAGGAACCCCCATGGCCGAGGCCACGCCCGCGCTAGAAATCCGCAACCTGCACAAACGCTACGGCGATCTTGAAGTGCTCAAGGGCATCTCCCTTACCGCCCGTGATGGCGACGTCATCTCCATCCTCGGCTCTTCCGGTTCCGGAAAATCCACCTTCCTGCGTTGCATCAACCTGCTGGAAAACCCCCACAAGGGCCAGATCATCGTCGCCGGGGAAGAGCTCAAGCTCAAAGCCGCCCGCACGGGCGAACTGGTCGCCGCCGACAGCCGGCAGATCAACCGCCTGCGCAGCGAGATCGGCTTCGTATTCCAGAATTTCAACCTGTGGCCGCACATGACGGTCCTCGACAACATCATCGAGGCGCCGCGCCGCGTGCTCGGCCAGAGCAAGGCGGAAGCCACCGAGATCGCCGAGGCCCTGCTGGCCAAGGTCGGCATCGCCGACAAGCGCCACGTCTACCCCGCCCAGCTCTCCGGCGGCCAGCAACAGCGCGCGGCGATCGCGCGCACCCTGGCAATGCAGCCTAAAGTGATCCTGTTCGATGAACCCACCTCGGCGCTCGACCCCGAGATGGTACAAGAAGTGCTTAACGTGATCCGCGCGCTCGCCGAAGAGGGCCGGACCATGCTGCTGGTGACCCACGAGATGAACTTCGCCCGCCAGGTCTCCAGCGAGGTGGTCTTCCTCCACCAGGGCCTGGTCGAAGAGCAGGGGACGCCCCAGCAGGTGTTCGAGAACCCGAACTCGGCGCGCTGTAAACAATTCATGTCCAGCAATCGCTAAACACGGAGCAACATCGCATGAAGAACTACAAGAAGATCCTGCTGGCCGCTGCCGCCACCCTGGCCTTCGGGACCAGCGCCGTCGCCGCCGACAAACTCAAGATCGGCACCGAAGGCGCCTACCCGCCCTTCAACCTGATCGACGCCAGCGGCCAGGTCGGCGGCTTCGACGTCGAGATCGCCCAGGCCCTCTGCGCCAAGATGAAGGCCGAGTGCGAAGTGGTCACCTCCGACTGGGACGGCATCATCCCGGCCCTGAACGCCAAGAAATTCGACTTCCTCGCCGCCTCCATGTCGATCACCGAGGAACGCAAGCAGGCCGTCGACTTCACCGACGCCTACTACACCAACAAGCTGCAGTTCATCGCTCCCAAGGACGCTGACTTCAAGACCGACAAGGCCAGCCTGAAAGGCAAGGTCATCGGTGCCCAGCGCGCCACCATCGCCGGCACCTGGCTCGAAGACAACATGGCCGACGTCGTCGACATCAAGCTCTACGACACCCAGGAGAACGCCTACCTGGACCTGTCCTCCGGTCGCCTCGACGGCGTGCTGGCCGACAAGTTCGTCAACTGGGAATGGCTCAAGAGCGATGCCGGCAAGGGCTTCGAATTCAAGGGCGAACCGGTGTTCGACAACGACAAGATCGCCATTGCCGTGCGCAAGGGCGACCCGCTGCGCGAGAAGCTGAACGCGGCCCTGAAGGAAATCGTCGCTGACGGCACCTACAAGAAGATCAACGACAAGTACTTCCCCTTCAGCATCTATTGATGCCCGCCTGACCGGCGCCGCCCACGCGGCGCCGGTCCCCAGCAGTAGCCTTGCAGATGAACCTCGACCTCTACGGATTCGGCCCCGCCCTGGCGGCCGGCACCCTCATGACCATCAAGCTGGCGCTCTGCGCGCTGTCGCTCGGTCTGGTGCTGGGCCTGCTCGGCGCCCTGGCCAAGACTTCCCCCAAAAAGCCGCTGCAGTGGCTTGGCGGAACCTACTCCACCCTGGTACGCGGTGTGCCCGAGCTGCTCTGGGTGCTGCTGATCTACTTCGGCACCGTGAACCTCATGCGCGCCATCGGCGAGAAGATCGGCGTGCCCGGCCTGGAGCTGTCGGCCTTCGCCGCCGGCACCATCGCCCTGGGCCTGTGCTTCGGCGCCTACGCCACCGAGGTGTTCCGCGGGGCCATCCTGGCGATCCCCAAGGGGCACCGTGAGGCGGGCCTGGCGCTCGGGATGTCCAACGGGCGCATCCTCTGGCGCCTGATCCTGCCGCAGATGTGGCGCATCGCCCTGCCGGGCCTGGGCAACCTGTTCATGATCCTGATGAAGGACACCGCGCTGGTCTCGGTGATCGGCCTCGAGGAAATCATGCGCCGCTCGCAGATCGCCGTGACCGCCAGCAAGGAGCCCTTCACCTTCTACATGGTGGCGGCCTTCATCTACCTGGGCCTGACCATCCTCGCGATGATCGGCATGCACTGGCTCGAAAAACGCGCCGGACGCGGCTTCAAGAGGAGCGCGGCATGAACTGGGACGTGATCGTCAAATACCTGCCGCGCCTGTTCGACGGGGCGCTGCTGACCCTGGAGCTGGTGGCCATCGCCGTGGTCGCCGGGCTGATCCTCGCCCTGCCCATGGGCATCGCCCGCTCCTCGCGCCACTGGTACGTGCGCGCCCTGCCCTACGGCTACATCTTCTTCTTCCGTGGCACGCCGCTGCTGGTACAGCTGTTCCTCGTCTACTACGGCCTCGCCCAGTTCGACCTGGTGCGCAAGGGCCCGCTCTGGCCCTACCTGCGCGACCCGTTCTGGTGTGCGGTCATCACCATGACCCTGCACACGGCGGCCTATATCGCCGAGATCATCCGCGGCGCCATCCAGGCCATCCCGCCGGGCGAGATCGAGGCCGCGCGGGCGCTGGGCATGTCGCAGTTCAAGACCCTGGTGCACATCGTGCTGCCCCGCGCCGCGCGTATCGGCCTGCCGGCCTACAGCAACGAGGTGATCCTGATGCTCAAGGCCAGCGCCCTGGCCAGCACCGTGACCCTGCTGGAACTCACCGGCATGGCCCGCACCATCATTGCCCGCACCTACCTGCCGGTCGAAATCTTCTTCGCCGCCGGGATGTTCTACCTGGTGATCGCCTTCCTGCTGGTACGCGGCTTCCGCCTGCTGGAACGCTGGCTGCGCGTCGACGCCTGCCAGGGCCGCTGACCGCCCGCCGCCCCTCGTCACGAGGGGCGGCGCTATACTGCGCACCCGATCGCCGTCATCTCCCTCGCCATGCCAAGCCCCGCCCCCCTTCAGGGCCCCCTGCTGCTCGAACGCTTCACCGCGCTGGATGAGTTCCTCAGCCACGGCTACCCGTTGTGGCACCCGGAGCCCTTCACCGAGCTGCACCTGGGCTGGGAAGACGAACTGCCCGATCTCGCCCGCTGGCTTCGCAGCCGCAGCCTGGAACAGGCGGAAGCCAGCCACGGTCTGCTGGACCTGCCCGATGCCCCTGCGCCCTTCCCCGGGCTGGCCGGCCGCTCGCGCGAGCTGGCCGAGATCGGCGCCTTCGCCCCGGCCCCAGCGCGCACGTGGCCGCCCGCCCTCTGCCTCGACGTACCCGGGCGCAAATGGCAGCAGATCCAGGCCTTCGCCGGCAGCCTGCGATTCAGCCGGGCGCCCCGTCATTGGCTCGATTGGTGTGCCGGCAAGGGCCACCTGGGGCGCAGCCTGGCCCACCCTGATGCGGCGCTCACCTGCCTGGAATTCGACTCCCTGCTGGTGGAAGACGGCCAGCGACTCAGCGACCGGCTCGGGATCGACGCGTCGCACCGCCTGCAGGACGTGATGGCCTGCAACACCGCCGACCAGCTGCGCCCCGAACACACCGCCATCGCCCTGCATGCCTGCGGCGACCTGCACGTACGCCTGCTGCACCTGGCCAGCGACCAGGGCTGTGGACAACTGGCCGTGGCCCCTTGCTGCTACAACCGCATCGACGAGGCGCAGTACCGCCCCCTGTCCGCCGCCGCGCAGGACTCGAGCCTGCGACCGGACCGCCGCGACCTGCGCCTGGTGCAGAGCGAAACCGTCACCGCCGGCGCCCGCGTCCGTCGCCAGCGCGACCAGTCCATGGCCAGGCGCCTGGCCTTCGACCTGCTGCAGCGGGAACAGCGCGGCATCGACCACTACCTGCCCACGCCCTCGTTACCGGTGAGATGGCTGGAGAAATCCTTCGAGCGCTACTGCCGCGACCTCGCCGAATTGAAGGGCCTGGACACCCCCGCCTCACGCGATTGGGATCGACTGGAAGCCCAGGGCTGGGAACGCCTGGCCCAGGTGCGCAACCTCGAACTGCTGCGCGCCCTCTTCCGCCGCCCGCTGGAGGTCTGGCTGTTGCTCGACCGCGCCCTGTTCCTCCAGGAACGCGGCTACCGGGTGCAGGCCGGTCGCTTCTGCGAACACCGCCTCACCCCCCGCAACCTCCTGCTACTCGCGGAGCGCAGCGATTTGCCCACAGAACCTGTGGATAACTTTGTTGATGATTTATGAGCAACTGCCCGAACGCCCACCCAGGCAAGGCCTGCTGAGAATTGATCGCTTTTTGAGCAAAAAATAAATCATCGGAAAAACAGCCAGTTACGCCATTCCGCGACCCAGATCACAGATCGCGAGTACTCCCGTGCCAAAAACCTCACACTTGTGCATAAGCACACGCCTTCTGATTCTGAGCAGCACCATCAGGTGGTTTACTCAGCCCAGCCAATCGCTATAATGGCCGCCCCTTGCCGGTATAGCTCAGCTGGTAGAGCAACTGACTTGTAATCAGTAGGTCCCGGGTTCGATTCCTGGTGCCGGCACCAAGACATGAAAAAAGCCCCGCAGCGATGCGGGGCTTTTTTGTGTCCGCCAATTGGCAAACCCTTGCTCGGATTTTTCCTTCACCCGAAGGAAGGAAGTCACCAATCCCTCGGGGAATCAGCCTGGTTCATCGGCACGTCATCCTCTTTATGCTCCCTGCCCTGTGTAAATAACCACCCGGGGCCCGCTCCGGTGCAGGAGAAGGGATGCTCGCAACAATACCTCCCAAGACATATGCGGCCCGGGATACCGCAAGCCGAAACCACACGGTCCAGGGTCTGGCCTGTACCTCGCCGAGAGTGGCGATACTCCTCTGTACCTTCCAGGGCTCGCGCTTCCTGGGCGAACAGCTGGACTCCATAATCGGCATGAAGCATCGGAACTGGAAGATATTCGCCTCCGATGACGCGTCATCGGACACCACAGGCTCAATTCTGTCGAGGTATCAGCAACGTATCGGCAAGAGTCGGCTCTGCATCCTCAAAGGCCCGGAACGCGGGTTCGCAAGCAATTTCCTGTCCCTGGTGCATAACACGTCCATCGATGGCGACTACTTCGCCTGGTGTGATCAGGACGACAGATGGCACCCGGACAAGCTTTCCGTAGCGCTCCGATCCCTGAAAGCAATCCCCCCGTCCATACCCGCCCTTTACTGCGGCCGGACCTACCTGATCGCCGAAGACGGCAGTCGACTGGGTCATTCCCCTCTGTTCGAGAGACCACCGGGCTTCGCCAATGCGCTCGTGCAGAACATCGGTGGAGGCAACACCATGGTGTTCAACCGCGCAGCCCGGGACGTGCTGCGCGCAGCCGGCAAGGCACTGAATCCCATCTCCCATGACTGGTGGAGCTATCTCCTGGTGAGCGGGGCGGGTGGCGAGGTCATCTATGATTGCCATCCCACGGTCAGCTACCGACAGCACTCAGCCAATCTCGTAGGCGCCAATACCTCCATGCGTGCTCGAGCCGTCCGGATCGCCATGGTGCTGAACGGTCGCTTCCGGTGCTGGAACGAATCGAACATTCGTAACCTCGGAGAAGTCGCCCATCTTCTGACCGATGAGAACCGCCGGTTGCTGATGCAATTCCGCAAGGCTCGACGCTCGTCCGCTATCAAGGGCTATCTGATGCTTCGGGCGGCCGGGATACACAGGCAGACCCGGCTAGGCAACCTGGGGATACTCTTCGCCCTGCTCTGCCGACGCTTCTGAGGTGCTGCCATGACCCGCAATTGCAGCATCGTCGATACTCCAGCCACACCTCGGCTCCCCCCGGCCACAGCCTTCGCCGAAGGCAATCGGCTGATGTCCGAGGGCCGCTGGAAAGAGGCCTCTGCCCTCTGGAAAGTCTTTCGCACGCACTATGCCGGGCATCCCGCTCCCTGGTTGCAGGGGGCCATGAGCCATATGGCCATAGGTGAGCCAGGCAAGGCTGGAAGCCTCTTGGCGGAAGCACGTGGCATGTTCCCCGATCATCTGCGCACCTGGCTGGCCTCTGCCGAGTGGGCGATGAAGGCAGGCAGTCCGGAACAGGTCGACGCCTTCACCCAGGAGGTGATGGAGCGAGACCAGGACCGGTCAGGTGCTCTGGCCGCTATCGCCGAAATGGCAGAGCAATCGGGGCACGTTCATCGAGCCGTCGCCTGCTGGCAAGAGCAGCACCTGATGAATCCGGATGCTCCTGAGGCGCTGGAGCGCCTCTCTTCTCTGCATCGTCGCCTGGGAAATCTTTCCGAGGCCAGGCGCTATCGCCTGATGGCCGAATACGGCACCCAGCCTCCACCCTCGATAAGCACCTCGAAACAGCAACCCGGCGTTCACTTCCTGCAACTGATATGGACCCGTGCCCTGCTGAACCTGAAATCGGAATCATCCCGTACCCGACTGAACCTCGCTTGGGTGGTCGTGGAGCCCCTGCTGCACCTGCTGGTCTATTACTTCCTCTTCGGCAGCCTGCTGCATGCCGGGCGTGAAGGTTACGGCACGTTCCTCCTTACTGGATTGCTGCCCTGGATGTGGTTCGCCAAGGCGATCACTGCCAGCAGCAACAGCATCCTGGGGGGACAGACACTGTTACTGAACACAGGCATCTCTCCGGCGTTTTTCCCACTGGTTGGGATACTCCAGACCAGCCTCAAACAATTGCCTGCCTTTGCCCTGCTACTGGTTCTGCTGCTGGTTACCGGGCACTTGAAGACCGGAAGCGGCCTGCTCATGTTGCCGTTGCTGCTCGCCCTGCAACTCATGTTCACCTGCGCGGTGGGCCTGCTGGTGGCCGCCATCATTCCCTTCATCCGCGACCTGTCGAACCTCGTGGGCACGGGGCTGACGCTCCTGATGTTCCTCTCCGGAGTGGTCTACGACCCACGCAACCTGAGCGGGCGCTTCGCCGACCTAATAGCCTGCAATCCATTGCTGCACCTCATCGCGCTCTATCGCCAGGCACTGCTGGGGAACGGCAGCATGGACATGGCAGGCATTCTCTATCTGCTCATAGCCTCCACGCTGCTGCTTATCGCCACGGGGATCGTTTTCACCCGCTATCGCGACCGCTTCGCCAGACGGGGTATGGAATGAGCAAGGGTACGGTGCTTTCACTTCATCAGGTCGGCGTACGCTTCCGTCTCAAAGGCACGAAGGGTGACTTTGCCGAGCCACTTCGCTCGGTGAACCTCAGGGTTTCGGCTGGAGAGACGCTTGGCATCCTCGGACGCAACGGTTCGGGCAAGTCCACTTTGCTGAAAATACTATCGGGAGCCCTTCGCCCGGATAGGGGCTCCCTGGTTAACCATGGAGTCTCGGTTGCTCTCCTCGCCTTGCAATCAGGCTTCGACGGAAACCTGAGTGGACGCGACAACGCCCTGTTTGGCGGCATGCTGCTAGGCCATCCCCAGGCAGAGGTGAAAGCGCGCCTGGAAGAGGTCAAAACGTACTCCGAGCTGGGCCGGTACTTCGAAGAGCCCCTGCGCACCTATTCGACGGGCATGGCAGCCAGGTTGGGCTTTTCCATAAGCACCATCCTCAATCCCGACGTTCTGCTCGTGGACGAAGTCCTCAGCGTTGGTGATGCCCAATTCCGCCGCAAGGCCGAGCGCACCATGATGCAAAAGATCGCCTTGGGCCAGACGGTAGTCATGGTTTCCCACTCCCGAGTACAGGTGGAAAAGGTCTGCGATCGCTGCGTGATCCTCGAAGACGGACAGATCATCGAGGGCACCTCGGTGACCCAGGTTCTGGACCTCTACGAGTCCCTCCTTGAACGCAAGCCCCCCAAGACCTGAGCCGTTCTGCAGTACGAACCCCACGAATGATGAGACTCCCATGTTGAAAAGGATCAGAACCGAGGCGACCTACCGGGCCGCGTACTTCTATCTCTGGCTCCAGTCGTTGAAGAATGGCGTCGGCAATCTCGGCTCCAGAGAGCGGGGCATCTTCACGGCCCCTTACCAGGGCCAGAAGCTGATGCTGCTGGCCTTGTACGAGAAGGGTCGGTTGAGAGACGACGTCATCCAACTTCTTGAAGCTGCCAAGGAGTTGGGTATCTACACGCTCTGCGTCAACACCCTGAAACTGGATAGCCCCAAGGATTACCGGCATCTGATCGATTGCTACATTGAACGGCGCAACTTCGGTCGCGATTTCGGCAGCTACAAGACCGGCTTCGAGTTTCTCTATGAGTCCGCCATGGCCGACAGCTGCCCAAGGCTGCTGATGGTCAATGACAGCATCTATTTCAGCACCAAGCACTGCAAAAGCTTCCTGCAGGAAATGTTCGAGTCGAGTTGCGATGTCCTGGGTGCGACCGAGAACCATGAGATCGAGCACCACCTCGGCTCGTTCTGCATCGCCATGAGCGGCGAAGTGCTGAGAAGCAAAGGCATACGAGGGTTCTGGAAGCGATACCGCTGCAGCGACGTACGACCTCTCGTGATCAAGCGTGGCGAAATGGCCCTGTCACGCCACCTGCGCAAGGCCGCTCGCTCAGCGGAGCATTTTCGGGCCCTGTACGACACGACGCGAGCCGCCCATGCGCTGCGGGACGACGATGGATTGCTCGAGAAGATGGTCGAGCTGACCCGCAACTCCAAACTGGTGTCCTGGAGGACCTTCTCCCTTGGGGATGCCGCAGTACGGATCACATCCAGGTATCTGTACAACACCACCCAACTCCTGAGCACCACCCCCGCCACCACCCGACTGACGGACATGAAGAGCGTCGACGTATTCTTCTCAGGCACCGTGACGCAGTTCGTGGAGGCACTCTGCAATTCACTCAGCAATGAAAGCGAGGATAGGGCACGCATCCAGCAGGAGGTGAGGGCCGAACTCCTTGCAGGCTTCCTCGATTGCTTCTCGGTGGGCTCGCAAATTCACCAGAACAATGCCTTCCTCCATGCGATGGGCCTTCCGCTGATCAAGATGGATGGTCTCTACCGCGGCATCTTCAACCCACGAGACATCGAGAACCTGGCCAATAGCCTCGACCCCAATCAGCGCGAGCATTTCCGGCGCACCATGTATGGCCGGCCGTTCGGCGGACAGGCACTTTCGGGTTGGCGACGAGCAGCGTTCTACAGGGGCCTGATATGACGTTCAGGTGCTCGGTCGACATCAATCTGAGGACCCCGGCGCTTTCTGGCTGGGCGTCCTGTGCGCAGCCGGTCAGGGCTGAACTCCATCACCATGACCAGTTCCTCGGGGCCGTACCTTGCACCTTGAACAGGCCCGACGTACTCGCGGCACGCCTGCACGAAACGGGGCACTGCGGGTTCGCATTCCACGCCGCCGAATACGGCATAGCCCCCGGGAACATCTACAAGGTGGTACTCAGAACCACCGATGGCCAGCGAGAGTTCCTCCGGCTCTACGGCGACCACACAGCACTGCTGAACACCTTCATCCACTTCGAACTGCTACCCAGGGACGACCCGCAGTATCTGCGCGCCAGCACCGAGCAGATCCTTGCCAAGGGCTCTGATCTGGAGGCCTACAAGAGCTTGATGATCCGGTTGCGCAGGGGCAAGCGCGGCCAGGGCTGGCGAGGGCGCTTCAGCGGCATCGACTATGAGGCGAAGGATAGCGACCTGGCTGCCTTCACGGCATTCACAGAGCGCTATCTAAGTGTTCTGCTGGGCTTTCTGGACGCCCGTTACCTCTGGTCGATACTGGACACACTCGCCGACTATGGCCCCCAGGAGCAGCGACTGGCCGCCCTCGCGGCATCGAACTTCCTGACGGCGGAAAAGATGCAGCAGACCAGGAGTTGCCTTTTTGTCAGCCAGAGCAGACCCGCTGCAGAGTGTGTCACTACCCATCAGTTGCTTTATTGGGGGGGCATGAAGACCTTCCAGCTGTCCACGGACGATGCACTGGATATATTCCTCACCCGGAACATCGAACTGCTGTCGGGTTTTCCGGTTGTCGCCGCGCTCTTCTTCGAGCTGCTGAAGCGAGCGGCCAGAACTTCCGATTCAGGACTCGGCTTCAACCTGGGCAATAGCCGCTACATGCAGGAAGCCTTCGATTTCTATGAGAAAAGCCGACTGATCTGAATTACCGTGCATGCGTTGGATGAACCCTGGAGAGTCCACCGCCACGCTGGATATAATCGTTTCATTTTTCCGGATTCGAACATGCGCATCCTCATCACCGGCGGAGCCGGCTTCATTGGCTCCGCACTCGTCCGGCATCTGCTGGTCCACACCGATCACGAAGTCCTCAACCTCGACAAGCTGACCTATGCCGGCAACCTCGAGTCCCTGACCAGCGTCGCGGACAACCCCCGCTACCAGTTCCTCAAGGCCGATATCGCCGACAGCGCCGTCGTAGGCGCCGCCCTGCAGCGCTTCCAGCCCGACGCCATCATGCACCTGGCGGCCGAGTCCCATGTCGACCGCTCCATCGACGGCCCGGCCGAATTCATCCAGACCAACATCGTCGGTACCTATGCGCTGCTGGAAAGCACCCGCGCTTACTGGTCCGGACTGGATGCCGAGCGCAAGGCCGCCTTCCGCTTCCATCACATCTCCACCGACGAGGTGTATGGCGACCTGCATGGCGTGGACGACCTGTTCACCGAGACCACGCCCTATGCGCCCAGCTCGCCCTACTCGGCGAGCAAGGCGGCGTCCGATCACCTCGTCCGCGCCTGGAACCGCACCTACGGCCTGCCGGTGCTGCTGACCAACTGCTCCAACAACTACGGCCCCTATCACTTCCCCGAGAAGCTGATCCCGCTGATGATCCTCAATGCCCTCGAAGGCAAGCCGCTGCCGGTCTATGGCGACGGCCTGCAGGTGCGCGACTGGCTGTTCGTCGAGGACCACGCCCGCGCCCTGGTCGAAGTCGTCACCCGTGGAGTGGTCGGCGAGACCTACAACGTCGGCGGCCATAACGAGCAGAAGAACATCGATGTGGTGCGCGGCATCTGTGCGCTGCTGGAAGAGCTCGCACCCGCCAAGCCCCAGGGCGTCTCCCGCTTCGAGGAGCTGATCACCCATGTGAAAGACCGCCCGGGGCACGACCTGCGCTACGCCATCGACGCCGGCAAGATCGAACGCGAGCTGGGCTGGAGGCCTCAAGAAACCTTCGAGACCGGCCTGCGCAAGACGGTGCAGTGGTACCTCGACAACCTGGAGTGGTGCCGCCGCGTACAGGACGGCAGCTACCAACGCGAACGCCTGGGAGCCCAAGCATGAAAGGCATCATCCTCGCCGGGGGCTCCGGCACCCGCCTGCACCCCATCACCCTCGGCGTGTCCAAGCAGCTGCTGCCGATCTACGACAAGCCGATGATCTACTACCCCATCTCCGTGCTGATGCTCGCCGGCATCCGCGAGATCCTGATCATCTCAACCCCCCAGGACCTGCCCCAGTACCGCAACCTGCTGGGTGACGGCAGCCAGTTCGGCGTGCGCCTAAGCTACGCCGAGCAGCCTTCACCGGATGGCCTCGCCCAGGCCTTCCTGATCGGCGAGGAATTCATCGGCGGAGACCCGGTCTGCCTGATCCTCGGCGACAACATCTTCCACGGCCAGCACTTCACCGAAAAGCTCAAGCGCGCGGCCGAAGGCAGCAAAGGCGCGACCGTGTTCGGCTACTGGGTCAACGACCCGGAGCGCTTCGGCGTCATCGAGTTCGATGCCCAGGGCCAGGCCATATCCATCGAGGAAAAACCCGCCAAGCCCAAGTCCAGCTACGCCGTCACCGGACTGTACTTCTACGACAACGACGTCATCGACATCGCCAAGGCGGTTAAGCCCTCCCCCCGCGGCGAGCTGGAAATCACCGACGTCAACAACGCCTACCTGCAACGTGGTGACCTGCGTGTCGAGAAGCTCGGCCGCGGCTTCGCCTGGCTCGACACCGGCACCCATGACAGCCTGCTCGAAGCCTCCCAGTACGTGCAGACCATCGAGCACCGCCAGGGCCTCAAGGTCGCCTGCCTGGAAGAGATCGCCTTCCAGAACGGTTGGATCGACAAGGCGCTGCTGCTGGAACGCGCCAAGGCCTTCGGCAAGACCGGCTACGGCCAATACCTCTACAAGCTGGCAGGGGAACTGGCATGAAGGCCATCGCCACCGAACTGCCGGAGATGCTGATCCTCGAACCCCGCGTCTTCGGCGACGAGCGCGGCTTCTTCTTCGAGAGCTTCAACGCCCGGGCCTTCGAAGAGGCCACCGGCCTCAAGCGGGAGTTCGTCCAGGACAACCACTCGCGCTCGCAGAAGGGCGTGCTGCGGGGCCTGCACTACCAGCTGCAACAGGCCCAGGGCAAGCTGGTGCGGGTCACAGCCGGCGAGGTGCTCGACGTCGCTGTCGACGTGCGCCGCAGCTCGCCGAACTTTGGCCGCTGGGTCTCCGTGCACCTGTCTGCCGAGAACAAGCGCCAGCTCTGGATCCCGGAAGGCTTCGCCCACGGCTTCGTGGTGCTCAGCGAGTTCGCGGAGTTCCTCTACAAGACCACCGACTACTACGCCCCGGCCCACGAGCGCTGCATCCGCTGGGACGACCCGACGCTGGCCATCGACTGGCAACTGAGCGAAGCGCCCCAGCTCTCCGCCAAGGACCAGGCCGGCCTGAGCCTCGCAGAGGCCGACGTATTCCCATGAAGATCCTCATCACCGGCCACAACGGCCAGGTCGCCCGCGAACTGCAACTGGCTCTCGCCGACCGGGCCGAACTGCTGGTCCTGGGCCGCGACCGCCTCGATCTTGCCGACAGCGAGGCCATCCGCCAGCGGGTCCGCGCCGAGCGCCCCGACCTGATCATCAACGCCGCCGCCCACACCGCCGTGGACCAGGCCGAGAGCGAGCCCCAGGCCGCCTTCGCCCTGAATGCCAGCGCCCCCGGCGTGCTGGCCGAAGAAGCCGCCGCCCTGGGCGCGCCGCTGATCCACTACTCCACCGACTACGTCTTCGACGGCAGCAAGCCCGCCCCTTATGACGAGGACGACCCAACCAACCCGCTGGGCGTCTACGGCCGCAGCAAGCTGGCCGGGGAAGAGGCGATCCGCGCGGTGGGCGGTGCGCACCTGATCCTGCGCACCAGTTGGGTCTACTCCCTGCACGGGCGCAACTTCCTGCTCACCATGCAGCGCCTGCTGCAGGAGCGCGAACACCTGCGCGTGGTGGACGACCAGATCGGCGCACCCACCTGGGCCGGCCACATCGCCGCCGCTACCGCCACGCTGATCCAGCGCTGGCAGGACGGCCGCCAGGCCTGGGGCACCTATCACTTCAGCGCCGGCGGCGAGACCTCCTGGTTCGGCTTCGCCAGCGCCATCGCCGACGCGCTCAAGGCCGAGGACAAGCCCAGCGCCCGCCTGGAGCCCATCCCCAGCAGCGCCTACCCGACGCCGGCCCAGCGGCCACTCAACTCGCGGATGGACGGCAGCAAGCTGCTGCGCGACTGGGACGTCGCCCTGCCCGACTGGCGCCAGGGCCTGGACGAGTGCCTGCGTCACCCTCGCTGAGTCCGCCGGTGTCATAATGCGCCGCATCCCCGGCGCATTCCGACACCCATGACCGCCAACGCCCTCCCCTATCGCCCCCGCTGGCGCAGCCTCGTCCTGCTGGCCCTGGTCCTGGCGCCCTTGCTGTGGCCGGCCCACCACCTGGCCGAGCGCTACTACAACCAGGCCCTTGCCGAGCAGAACCGGCAGACCCTCGACCTCTACGTCGCCAACCTGCTGGGCACCCTGCGTCGCTTCGAAGTACTGCCGCCGATCCTCGCCGACCTGCCCGCCCTGCGCAGCCAGCTGGCCGAGCCGCACGACCCGACGCGCCTGGAAGCCGCCAACCGGTTGCTGAGCGAGGTGCGCGAGGAGACCGGTGCCGACGTCATCTACCTGATGAATCCCCAGGGCATCACCCTCAGTTCCTCCAACTGGGACAAGGCGGACAGCTTCATCGGCCGCGACTTCGCCTTCCGTCCCTATTACCGCGAGGCGCTGCAGGGCCGTCAGGGGCGCTTCTTCGGCCTCGGCACCACCTCCGGCAAGCGCGGTTACTTCTACGCAAGTCCCGTGCGCGAGGGCCAGGCGGTGATCGGCATACTGGTCGTCAAGGTCGATCTGGACGATGCCGAATCGCTCTGGGGCAATACCCCGGAACAGCTGCTGGTGACGGACTCCAACGGCGTCGCGATCATCACCTCGCGCCCGCAGTGGCGCTTCCATGCCACCCGTGAGCTGGACAACGCCGAACGCGCAGCCATCGCCGCCAACCAGCCCTACCCGACCCAGTCCCCCGAGCCCATCCGCCTGCGCCCCGGCGAGTGGATCACCCAGAGCCGCGAGCTCCGTGAAACCGGCTGGACGGTGAGCATCCTCGCGCCGCAGGTCCTGGTCGACCGCCAGGTGCGTACCACCGACGCCATCGCCGCCGCCACCCTGCTCGCCCTGCTGCTGCTGCTCGGCCTGATGATGCAGCGCCGCCGCCACTACCTCGACCGCATCGCCCTGGACACCCGTGCCCGCCGCGAACTGGAGCAGCGCGTGCAGGAGCGCACCCAGGACCTCGAAGCCCTCAACAGCCGACTCAAGGTCGAGGTGCTGGAGCGCGAACAGGCCCAGCAGGAGCTGGTGCGCGCTCAGGACGAAGTGGTGCAGGCCGGCAAGCTCTCCGCCCTCGGCACCATGTCCGCGAGCATCAGCCACGAACTCAACCAGCCGCTGGCCGCCATCCGCAGCTACGCCGACAACGCCGGCGTGCTGCTGGACCACGGGCGCTATGACGATGCCCGCGGCAACCTGCGGCAGATCAGCGAGCTGACCGGACGCATGGCCTCGATCATCGCCCACCTGCGCGCCTTCGCCCGGCGAGACCGCCACGCACCGGAGAACGTCGCCCTGCAACCGGCGCTCGACGATGCCCTGGCGCTGCTGGCCAAGCGTCGCCGGGCGATGGAGGTGGAACTGATCCGCGACATGCCCGAGGCCCAGCTCTGGGTCCAGGCCGGTGAAACCCGCCTGCGCCAGGTGCTCGGCAACCTGCTGGCCAACGCCCTCGACGCCCTGGGCGAGAAGCCGCAGCCCCGGCGTATCTGGCTCAGCGCCGAAGCCCATGCCGAAGGCGTGACCCTGACCCTGCGCGACAACGGCCCGGGCTTCAGCCGCGAAGCCCTGCAGCGCGCGCGCGAGCCCTTCTTCACCACCAAAACCAGTGCCCAGGGCCTGGGCCTCGGCCTGGCCATCTGCGACAGCCTGATCCGTGCCCTCGGCGGCGAACTGCTGCTGGCCAACCACCCCGAAGGCGGCGCCCTGCTGACCCTGCACCTGCGCTCGGCCATCCCCGGCGCCAACCCCCTCTCACCCGAGGACCATTCCGCATGACCCAGCCACTCGAAGCCGGCACCCAGGTCCTGCTGGTCGATGACGACCCGCACCTGCGCCAGGCCCTGAGCCAGACCCTCGACCTCGCCGGCCTCAAGGTCGCCACCCTGGGCGACGCCAAGGGCCTGGCCGCGAACCTGCCCGCCGACTGGCCGGGCGTGGTGGTCAGCGACATCCGCATGCCCGGTGTCGACGGCCTCGAACTGCTGCGCCAGCTTCACGAACGCGACCCCCAGCTGCCCGTGCTGCTGATCACCGGCCACGGCGACGTACCCCTGGCCGTGCAGGCCATGCGCGCCGGTGCCTATGACTTCCTGGAGAAGCCCTTCGCCAGCGAAGACCTGCTCGACAGCGTGCGCCGCGCCCTCGACCTGCGCCGCCTGGTGCTGGAGAACCGCAGCCTGCGCCTGGCCCTCTCCGACCGCCAGCAGCTCAGCGGCCGCCTGGTGGGCCAGTCGACCGCTGCCCAGCGCCTGCGCGAGCAGATCGGAGCCCTCGCCGGCACCAGCGCCGACGTGCTGATCCTCGGCGAGACCGGCGCCGGCAAGGAGGTGGTGGCCCGCGCGCTGCACGACCTGTCCGCGCGCCGCGACGGCCCCTTCGTCGCCATCAACGCCGGCGCCCTGGCGGAGTCGGTGGTGGAGAGCGAGCTCTTCGGCCACGAACAGGGCGCCTTCACCGGCGCGCAGAAGCGCCGCATCGGCAAGTTCGAGTACGCCAACGGCGGCACCGTATTCCTCGACGAGATCGAGAGCATGAGCCCCGACGTGCAGGTCAAGCTGCTGCGCCTGTTGCAGGAGCGCGTGGTCGAACGGCTCGGTGCCAACCAGCTGATCCCGCTGGATATCCGCGTCATCGCCGCCACCAAGGAAGACCTGCGCCAGGCCGCCGACCAGGGCCGCTTCCGTGCCGACCTCTACTACCGCCTCAACGTCGCCAGCCTGCGCATCCCGCCGCTGCGTGAACGCGGCGAGGACATCCTCCTGCTGTTCCAGCACTTCGCCGAAGCCGCCGCCGCGCGCCACGGCAGCCAGCCGCGCACGCTGGACAGCTCGCAGCGTGCCCTGCTGCTGACCCACGATTGGCCCGGCAACGTGCGCGAACTGCAGAACGCCAGCGAGCGCTTCGCCCTCGGCCTCGACCTGGCCCTGGACAACGGTGCGCCGGAACTGCCCAGCAGCAGCGGCGGCCTGAGCGAGCAGGTGGAAGCCTTCGAGCGGGCGCTGATCCTCGCGGAGCTGGCCAACCCGCACAACTCCATGCGCAGTCTCGCCGAGGCCCTGGGCCTGCCGCGCAAGACGCTGTCGGACAAGCTGCGCAAGCACAACCTCAGCTTCGGTGGCGGAAATCCCGCCGACGAGCAGGACTGATAGGCGGACTTCCGCTCAGATCGGAGCCGCTCCCCGGGCCGAAGCCAGCAATCCCGGCGCCCACCGGCACTGGCACAGGCCTTGCTCCGTACACCGCATCTCAATGCCAAGGCATTGAACCAGGGCATCCCGCCTCCCCGGGACGCCTGCCCGCAGCGGCCACAAGCCGCCACCGGGTTTCTTTCCCCAGCGCAGCCTCGGTCCTCCCCGGCCCTGGCGGCAGGCGGCGGACCATCAGCCCGTCGTCTTCCACGTCGAACCCGGCCCTCGCGCCGGGTTCGTCGTATCTACCCGGTCAAAGCGACCTGTCGAGAAGAAAGCGCGCGAGGTCCACCGGCATTCCCGGCGCAGCGTGCAATTGCCTGCGCAGGTCGGCGAAGACCCGCTCGTAATCCCACGCATGCCCGCAGTGATCCGCAAATCCATGCCGTCGCAGGCGCCGGCAGGCGCTCTGCAGCACGTTGTAGGCGACATCGCCATGCAACGCGAAGCGTTCATGGAGACCGCGCCCGGTCACCTCGCCTCGCAGGTCGACGTGCACGTAGGTTTCGCGATCACGCTGCCGGAGCTGGTATTCCATGTCGACGAGACAGCCAGGGCAGCGCCCTGCCCTGGCCCGTCTGACGGCCAGGTGCCCAGGTCGAAACGTGCTCCATCCACCTTATGGAAAGTTGATGTAGGAAACTTCCAAGTTAGTTGGCTTATATCCATTCGAAATCAAGTGAAACTTGAATAATTCCAATATAAGCAAATGGCATTTGGCCATGTTTCTTACAACAAATTCTTACAGCTTGAACTGTCACAAAAACCAACTAGTTTGAACTGGGCGCCGCCTGGGATGGCTTGCCGACCCCCTATTCTGCTCATTCCGAGCATGCCTCCGAAGCCGCCACGCCCCCTCCGAAATCTGTAAGGAAATTGTCCCGCGCGGATTGATAGCTAGCTATTGACCTACGTCATAACTCTTCCCCGAAAGGAAGAGCCAACTAAGCACAGTTCCTACTCCTACTGGAGGTGCAAGATGTCAGACTCCACCCAAAAACTCCGACTAGGCGCTTTGGTGGCGCTGGTAGTTGGCTCCATGGTCGGCGGCGGTATCTTCTCGCTGCCGCAGAACATGGCAGCCAGTGCCGATGTCGGTGCCATCCTCATCGGCTGGGGCATCACCGCCGTCGGCATGCTGACCCTGGCCTTCGTCTTCCAGACCCTGGCCAATCGCAAGCCCGATCTCGACGGCGGCGTGTACGCCTATGCCAAGGCCGGCTTCGGCGACTACATGGGTTTCTCCTCGGCCTGGGGCTACTGGATCAGCGCCTGGCTGGGCAACGTCGGCTACTTCGTCCTGCTGTTCAGCACCCTCGGCTACTTCTTCCCGATCTTCGGCGAGGGCAACACCCCGGCGGCCATCATCGGTGCCTCGGTGGTGCTCTGGGCCGTGCATTTCCTGGTGCTGCGCGGGATCAAGGAGGCAGCCTTCATCAACCTGGTGACCACGGTCGCCAAGATCGTGCCGCTGTTCCTGTTCATCCTCATCTGCCTGTTCGCCTTCAAGCTGGACATCTTCACCGCCGACATCTGGGGCTCGATGAACCCCGAGCTCGGCAGCGTGATGAACCAGGTGCGCAACATGATGCTGGTCACCGTCTGGGTGTTCATCGGCATCGAGGGCGCGAGCATCTTCTCCGCCCGCGCCGAGAAGCGCAGCGATGTCGGCAAGGCCACCATCATCGGCTTCGTCACCGTGCTGCTGTTGCTGGTGCTGGTGAACGTGCTGTCGCTCGGCATCATGACCCAGCCTGAACTGGCCAAGCTGCAGAACCCGTCCATGGCGGCGGTGCTGGAGCACGTGGTCGGCCACTGGGGCGCGGTGCTGATCAGCGTCGGCCTGATCATCTCCCTGGTCGGTGCCCTGCTGTCCTGGGTGCTGCTGTGCGCGGAGATCCTCTTCGCCGCCGCCAAGGACCACACGATGCCGGAGTTCCTCCGTCGCGAGAACGCCAACCATGTGCCGGCCAACGCCCTGTGGCTGACCAACGCCATGGTCCAGCTGTTCCTCATCGTCACGCTGTTCAGCGCCAGCACCTACCTGTCGCTGATCTACCTGGCGACCTCGATGATCCTGGTGCCCTACTTCTGGTCCGCCGCCTACGCCCTGCTGCTGCCGATCCGTGGCGAGACCTACGAGACGGACGGCCGCGACCGCAACAAGGACCTGGCCATCGCCGCCGTCGCCCTGGTCTACGCCGTGTGGCTGCTCTACGCCGGCGGCGTGAAGTACCTGCTGCTCTCGGCCCTGCTCTACGCCCCTGGCGCGATCCTCTTCGCCAAGGCCAAGCACGAGCTCGGCCAACCCATCTTCACCAACGTTGAGAAGCTGATCTTCGCCGCCGTGGTCATCGGCGCGCTCGTGGCGGCCTACGGCCTCTACGACGGCTTCCTGACTCTGTAACTCGTAAGGAGACCTGCCATGTCCAAAGTCAAACTCGGCGTTCATTCCGAAGCCGGCAAACTGCATAAGGTGATGGTCTGCTCGCCTGGTCTGGCCCATATGCGCCTGACCCCCAACAACTGCGACGAGCTGCTGTTCGATGACGTCATCTGGGTCAACCAGGCCAAGCGCGACCACTTCGACTTCGTCACCAAGATGCGCGAGCGCGGCGTCGAGGTGATGGAGATGCACAACCTGCTCACCGACATCGTGCAGAACCCCGAGGCCCTGAAATGGATCCTCGACCGCAAGATCACCGCCAACCAGGTCGGCATCGGCCTGACCAACGAAGTGCGCTCCTGGCTCGAGGGTCTTGAGCCACGCAAACTCGCCGAGTTCCTCATCGGCGGGGTCGCAGGCTCCGACCTGCCGGACAGCGAGGGCGTCAGCGCGGTCAAGATGTACCGCGACTACCTGGGCCACTCCAGCTTCATCCTGCCGCCGCTGCCCAACACCCAGTTCACCCGCGACACCACCTGCTGGATCTACGGCGGGGTGACGCTCAACCCGATGTACTGGCCGGCGCGACGCCAGGAAACCCTGCTCACCACCGCCATCTACAAGTTCCACCCCGAGTTCACCAACGCCGAGTTCGAAGTCTGGTACGGCGACCCCGACCAGGACCACGGCAGCGCCACCCTCGAAGGCGGCGACGTGATGCCCATCGGCAACGGCGTGGTGCTCATCGGCATGGGCGAGCGCACCTCGCGCCAGGCCATCGGCCAGCTGGCCCAGTCGCTGTTCGCCAAGGGCGCGGCACAGAAGGTGGTGGTCGCCGGCCTGCCGAAGTCCCGCGCGGCCATGCACCTGGACACCGTCTTCACCTTCTGCGACCGCGACCTGGTCACGGTCTTCCCGGAAGTGGTCAAGGAGATCGTCCCCTTCATCCTGCGCCCGGACGAAAGCCGCCCCTACGGCATCGACATCCGTCGCGAGGAGAAGAGCTTCATCGACGTGGTCGCCGAGTCCCTCGGGCTCAAGCAGCTGCGCGTGGTGCAGACCGGCGGCGACAGCTTCGAGGCCGAGCGTGAGCAGTGGGACGACGGCAACAACGTCGTCTGCCTGGAGCCCGGCGTGGTGGTCGGCTATGACCGCAACACCTACACCAACACCCAGCTGCGCAAGGCCGGTGTCGAGGTGGTGACCATCAGCGCCAGCGAACTCGGCCGCGGCCGTGGCGGTGGCCACTGCATGACCTGCCCGATCCTGCGCGACCCGATCGACTACTGATAGCAAAAAGCCGAACCCCGGCGGCCGCCACCCGCGGCCGCCCGCCCCGCCAGCCACGAGCTGTTCTGACGGGACCTGGATTCCGACCTGCCCAAAAGGAGAAAGACCATGGCTTTCAACATGCACAACCGCAACCTGCTCAGCCTGATGCACCACAGCACCCGCGAGCTGCGCTACCTGCTGGACCTCTCCCGCGACCTGAAGCGCGCCAAGTACACCGGCACCGAACAGCAGCACCTGAAACGCAAGAACATCGCGCTGATCTTCGAGAAGACCTCCACCCGCACCCGCTGCGCCTTCGAGGTCGCCGCCTACGACCAGGGCGCCAACGTCACCTACATCGACCCCAACTCCTCGCAGATCGGCCACAAGGAGACCATGAAGGACACCGCCCGCGTGCTCGGGCGCATGTACGACGCCATCGAGTACCGCGGCTTCAAGCAGGAGATCGTCGAAGAGCTGGCCAAGTTCGCCGGCGTCCCGGTGTTCAACGGCCTGACCGACGAATACCACCCCACCCAGATGCTCGCCGACGTGCTGACCATGCGCGAGCACAGCGACAAGCCGCTGCACGACATCAGCTACGCCTACCTGGGCGATGCCCGCAACAACATGGGCAACTCGCTGCTGCTGATCGGCGCCAAGCTGGGCATGGACGTGCGCATCGCCGCACCCAAGGCGCTGTGGCCGGAGGACGACTTCATCGCCCAGTGCAAGCAATTCGCCGAGGAAAGCGGCGCGCGCATCACCATCACCGAAGACCCCAAGGCGGCGGTCAAGGGCGTCGACTTCATCCACACCGACGTCTGGGTCTCCATGGGCGAGCCGGTGGAAGCCTGGGGCGAGCGCATCAAGCAGCTGCTGCCCTACCAGGTCAACGCCGAGATGATGAAGGCCTCCGGCACCGCGCGGACCAAGTTCATGCACTGCCTGCCGGCCTTCCACAACAGCGATACCAAGGTCGGCAAGCAGATCGCCGAGCAGTATCCGCACCTGGCCAACGGCATCGAGGTGACCGACGACGTGTTCGAGTCCCCGGCCTGCATCGCCTTCGAGCAGGCGGAAAACCGCATGCACACCATCAAGGCGATCCTGGTCTCGACCCTCGCCGACGTCTGACTCCAGGTCGCCACAGGGGCGCTGGCTTTGTCGGCTGCGTTGCGCGCCATCGTCCCCTGTGGCTTCCCGGAATGTCCCTGATATCGGAGAAGGAGCAGCCTATCGCTCCCTCTCCACCGCAACAGGAGAACAATCATGCGAATAGTCGTCGCATTGGGCGGCAACGCCCTGCTGCGTCGTGGCGAGCCGATGACCGCGGAGAACCAGCGCATCAACGTGCGCATCGCCGCCGAGCAGATCGCCAAGATCCAGCCCGGCAACGAACTGGTGGTCGCCCACGGCAACGGTCCCCAGGTTGGCCTCCTGGCCCTCCAGGGTGCCGCCTACACGGCGGTCAGCACCTACCCGCTGGACGTCCTCGGCGCCGAGACCGAGGGCATGATCGGCTACATGATCGAACAGGAACTGGGCAACCTGCTGCCCTTCGAGGTGCCCTTCGCCACGCTGCTCACCCAGGTGGAAGTGGACGCCAAGGACCCGGCCTTCCAGAAACCCACCAAGCCCATCGGCCCGGTGTACTCCAAGGAAGAAGCCGAGCGCCTGGCCGCAGAAAAAGGCTGGACCATCGCCCCCGACGGCGACAAGTTCCGCCGCGTGGTGGCCAGCCCCCGGCCCAAGCAGATCTTCGAGATCCGCCCGGTGAAGTGGCTGCTGGAAAAAGGCTCGGTGGTGATCTGCGCCGGTGGTGGCGGCATCCCCACGCTCTATGACGACAACGGCAAGCTCAAGGGCGTCGAGGCGGTGATCGACAAGGACCTGTGTTCCGCGCTGCTGGCCCAGCAGCTGGAGAGCGACCTGCTGGTGATCGCCACCGACGTCGACGCGGCCTACATCGACTGGGGCAAGCCGACCCAGAAGGCCATCGCCGAAGCCCACCCGGATGAGCTCGAACGCCTCGGCTTCGCCGCCGGCTCCATGGGGCCCAAGGTCCAGGCCGCCAGCGAATTCGCCCGCAACACCGGGCGCGTCGCGGTGATCGGCTCCCTCGCCGATATCGAAGCCATCGTCCAGGGCAAGGCCGGCACCCGCGTCAGCACCGCCAACCCGGGTATCAGCTACCGCTGAAGCCCAAACCACGGGGCCGTGCAAGCGGCCCCGGTTCCTCCCGCCCGCCCTCGCGACCACACCTGGCGCCCATGCACACGGGCAGTACCGATCAATCCTCAAGTGACTCGACGGTCAGCTGCCGCGTCAGGTTAGGCATTCGAATCTTTCGAGCTGCCACCTGGTTCGTACCCGGTGGCCGGACATCCCCGACGCGTCCCCTGGCCAGCCGCACCTGCGGCCATCATGGCCCCTCTTCACCGCGCTCGGCCCGGCCCCGGTCACGAAATGGTCTATTTGAGGAGTTCCCGCGTCATGTCTCGACTTCCGGTCATCGTTGGTTTCGGCGGCTACAACGCAGCGGGCCGAAGCTCGTTCCACCATGGCTTCCGCCGTACCGTGATCGAGTCCGTCGACGCCGCCGCGCGCCAGGAGACCCTGGCCGGCCTGGCGGTGATGACCAAGCTGGTGACCGTGGTCGATGGCCAGTACCTGGACGCCGACGGCGCGCCGCTGACCCTTGCCGACATCGAGTCGCGCTTCGGCGAACGCCTCCTCGCCTCCACCCTGGTGCGCCGCATCGAGAAGCAGCACCTGGACGTCGACGCCGCCCCCTGGCAGAAGAGCATCGGCGTCGCCGCCGAGCCGGGCTCCAGCATCCGCTTCGTCACCTCGCGCAAGCAGTTGCCCGAGCCGCTGCCGGCCAGTTGGTCGGTCGAGCCGCTGGAATCCGGCGAGGTGCGCGTCACCCTCACCGACGCCACCGAGTTCAAGGTCGAGAGCTTCCGCGCCCTGCCGGTCAAATCCGCCGGCCAGCTGCCCACCGGCTTCGAGCCGGGCGAGCTGTACAACTCGCGCTTCCACCCGCGCGGCCTGCAGCTGTCCGTGGTCGCCGCCACCGACGCCATCCGCTCCATCGGCCTGCCCTGGCAGCGCATCGTCGACCGGGTGCAGCCCGATGAAGTCGCGGTGTTCTCCGGCAGCATCATGAGCCAGCTCGACGAGAACGGCTTCGGCGGCCTGATGCAGTCGCGCCTCAAGGGTGGCCGGGTCACCGCCAAGCAACTGCCGCTGGGCCTGAACACCATGCCCGCCGACTTCATCAACGCGTACGTGCTGGGCAGCGTCGGCACCACCGGCAGCGTCACCGGCGCCTGCGCCACCTTCCTCTACAACCTGCAGAAGGCCATCGAGCTGATCGGCTCCGGCCGCGCGCGGGTCGCCCTGGTGGGCAACGCCGAGGCACCGATCAACCAGGAATGCATCGACGGCTACGGCGCCATGGGCGCCTTGGCCACCGAGGACGGCCTGCGCCAGGTCGGCGGCCGCGAGGACGTGGACTTCCGCCGTGCCAGCCGCCCCTTCGGCGAGAACTGCGGCTTCACCCTGGCCGAGTCCAGCCAGTACGTGGTGCTGATGGACGACGCCCTGGCCCTGGAGCTGGGTGCCGATATCCATGGCGCGGTGACCGACGTCTTCATCAACGCCGACGGCTTCAAGAAATCCATTTCCGCCCCCGGCCCGGGCAACTACCTGACCCTGGCCAAGGCCGTGGCCAGCGCCACCCAGCTGTTCGGCAGCGAGACCGTGCGCCAGCACAGCTTCGTCCACGCCCACGGCTCCAGCACCCCGGCCAACCGCGTCACCGAATCCGAACTGCTGGACCGCGTCGCCGCCGCCTTCGGCATCGAGTCCTGGCCCATCACCGCGGTCAAGGCCTTCGTCGGCCACAGCCTGGCCACCGCCAGCGGGGATCAGGTGGTCTCGGCCCTCGGCACCTTCCGCTACGGCATCCTGCCGGGCATCAAGACCATCGACCGGGTCGCCGACGACGTGCACCAACAGCACCTGTCGATCTCCACCCGCGACCAGCGCATGGAGCAACGCAGCCTGGATATCTGCTTCGTCAACTCGAAGGGTTTTGGCGGCAACAACGCCAGCGGCGTGGTGATCTCGCCGCGCCTGACCGAGAACATGCTGCGCAAGCGCCATGGCGAGAAAGCCTTCGCCGCCTACTGCGAGAAGCGCGAAGCCACCCGCGCCGCCGCCCGCCAGTACGACGAGCGCGCGCTCAAGGGCGAGCTGGACATCATCTACAACTTCGGCAACGACCTGATCGACGACAAGGCCCTGGAAGTCACCGCCGAGGGCATCAAGGTCCCCGGCTTCGCCCAGCCGCTGCGCTACGGCAAGGACGAACGCTTCAAGGACATGCTCGACTGATCGTCACGAGGTAAGCGGGGTGGGAGGAACCCCGCGCCACCCTGCGTGATAGCCCGACAGGCGCGTTCCGGATCAATCCAGGGCGCGCGCCAGCTCCAGCAGCTCGCCACGCCACGCGGCTGCCGCCGGCAGGGCCAGGAAGGACGGGTTGAGGAAGGATTCGCGGGCGCCGTAGCCCAGCGGTTCGCCGGCCAGGTCGAGCACCTCGCCACCGGCGCCTTCCAGCACGCCCTGCGCGGCAGCGGTGTCCCACTGCGAAGTGGGCGCCAGGCGCGGGTAGCAATCCGCCGCCCCTTCGGCCAGCAGGCAGAACTTCAGCGAGCTGCCGATATTGGCCAGCTGCAATTCCCCGAAGCGCTCCCCCAGCCCGGCCAGCAGGCGTTCCTGCGCGGGGCTCGAATGGCGCTTGCTGGCCACCAGGGTGAAGGCTTGTGCAGGGGCCATACGCACCCTGATCGGTTCGCGCTCGCCCGCATCGATGCGCCAGGCACCCAGGCCGGCACCACCGAGGTAGCAGCGGCCCGTGACCGGCACGCCGACGACGCCGAAGACCACCCGCCCGCGCTCGATCAGCGCGACGTTGACGGTGAACTCCTCGGAGCCGGAAATGAACTCCTTGGTGCCATCCAGCGGGTCGACCAGCCACCAGCGCTCCCAGGCGGCGCGCTCGGCGAGCGGGATGTCCGCCGCTTCCTCGGATAGCACCGGGATGCCGGCATCCAGCGCTGCCAAGCCGTCGGCGAGGATGCGGTGGGCAGCCAGGTCGGCGGCGGTGACGGGGGACGCATCGGCCTTCTCGACCACGGCGACGTCCGCGCGCCAGAACGGCAGGATGGCCTGGCCGGCGAGGCCGACCAGCTCGATGACGGCGGGCAGCAGCGGATGGCTCATAGGAGGAACTCCCCGCGCTGGCCCAGCAGGTCGCGGGCCAGGTAGAGCGCCGCCAGGGCGCGCCCCTCGCTGAACTGCGGGTGCTGCAACAGGCTGGAAATCTCGCGCAGGCTGACCTTCTCCACGCCCAGCGGCTCGGGCTCGTCGCCCGGCAGGCGCTCTTCGTAAAGGTCACGGGCCAGCACCACCTGGATCTTCTGGCTCATGTAGCCCGGCGACAGCGACAGCTCGGTCAGCAGCTCCAGCTTGCGCGCGCCGTACCCCGCCTCTTCCTTGAGTTCGCGGTCGGCCGCCACCAGCACGTCCTCGCCCGGCTCGATCAGCCCCTTGGGCAGCGACAGCTGGTAGTCGTCGGTGCCGGCGCAGTACTCCTCCACCAGCAGCACGTGCTCGGCGTCCACCATCGCCACCACCATCACCGCGCCATAGCCGGAGCCCTTGCCCACCAGACGCTCGTAGGTACGCTCGACACCGTTGGAGAAGCGCAGCTGCAGCTCCTCGACACGGAACAGGCGGCTGCTGGCGACGATCTCGCGAGCGAGCACGGTGGGCTTCTGACGCATAACGGAACTCCTTGGCATGACCGGCGGGTTATCATACCCCGGCTTTTCCGATTATCTGCGTAGGAGATTGCACGCCGACGACCGTCCAGGGTGCAATCGCGACAGCCCTCCCACCTACAGCCCCGGACACGCATGCCACAGCTCAACTGGTCCGCCATCGACACCGTCCTGCTGGACATGGATGGCACCCTCCTCGACCTGCATTTCGACAACCACTTCTGGCTGGACTACCTGCCCCAGCGCTACGCCGAACACCACGGCATCAGCCGCGAGGCGGCCGACGCCGAACTGGTGCCGCTGTTCAGGCACCACGCCGGCCAGCTCAACTGGTACTGCACGGACTTCTGGAGCCGCGAGCTGAAGCTGTCGATCCGCGACCTCAAGCGCGAGGTCGCCGACCTGATCGCCCTGCGCCCCGACGCCGACCACTTCCTCGCCGCCCTGCGCCGCGCCGGCAAGCGCGTGGTGCTGATCACCAACGCCCACCGTGACTCGCTGTCGCTGAAGATGGAACGGGTCGAACTGGCGCCCTGGTTCGATCGCCTGATCAGTTCCCACGACTACGGTTTCCCCAAGGAAGATCAGCAGTTCTGGCACGCCCTGCAGGCGGATTCGCCCTTCGACCCGGCGCGTACGCTGTTCATCGACGACAGCCTGCCGATCCTGCGCAGCGCACGGGCCTACGGCGTCGCCCACCTGCTGGCGGTGCTGCAGCCCGACAGCCGGGGTGCGCTCAAGGACACCGAGGAGTTCGCCGCGGTCGACGGCTACCGCGAACTGGTGGACGGGCTCTAGCCCGGCGGGAGCGACCATGGACATCAAGCAGCTCAAGTTCCTCGTCGCCCTCGACGAGACCCGCCACTTCGGCCAGGCCGCCGCGCGCTGCCACGTCACCCAGCCCACCCTGTCCATGCGCCTGCGCAGCCTGGAAGAGGAGCTGGGCCTGGAGCTGGTGCAGCGCGGCCAGCGCTTCGAAGGCTTCACCGATGCCGGCCAGCGCGTGCTCGCCTGGGCCCGCACCCTGCTTGCCGCCCATGACGGCCTGCACGCCGAGGCGGCCGCCTGCCGCGGCCACCTGGTCGGCACCCTGCGCCTGGGCGTGGTGCCCCTGGCCGGCTACGACCCCATGCGCCTGGTCCAGGCCTTCGCCGGGCAGCATCCCGACCTGCGCTTCCAGCTGTTCGCCCTCAGCTCCGAGCAGATCCTCGAACGCCTGGCACGCAACCAGCTCGACCTCGGCCTCTCCTACCTGGACCGCCTCGATCGCGAACACTTCGACAGCCTGGAAGTCGCCGACACCCGCATGGGCCTGCTGCACGACCGCCGCTACTTTGCCTTCGACGCCCCGCAACTCACCTGGGAGGCTCTCGCCGGCCTGCCCCTGGGCCTGCTCTCCGCCGGCATGCACTTCCGCCAGTCGATCGACCACGGCTTCCGCAGCCGGGGCCTCGCGCCGCAGCCGCGCCTGGAGACCGACGCCGTGCACCAGCTGCTGCAGGCGGTCAACGCCGGCCTGTGCTGCGCCATCATGCCGCTCGCCAGTGGCCTCGACGAACTCACCGAACACCTCGCCCTGCTGCCCATCGAGCACGCCCACACCCTGGCGCCGCTGGGGCTCATCCAGCGTCGCGGGCAACCCCGCTCCGCGCTGGCGGATGCCTGCTTCGAAGAGGCCCGCCGGCTGTTTTCCCCGACCCGATAGACACCGTCGATCACAGTATCGGCAATAGCGATTAGACGGACCCCGCCACCAGCGCCTAGGCTGCCTGTGTCAATCCGTCGCAGGGGCGCCACCCGTGCCACGCCAGCCATCCCTCCCCCCCGTCAACGACACCGAGCCCGTGACCCAGGCGCGGGGCTATGCCTATGCCGAACTGGGCGGCTCCGCCACGTCCGGCGAGGGCCTGCTGGCCGAGGAATGCGCCCTGGCCATCGCCTACAACGGCATCAGCCACGCGGTGATGATGGTCTCGCCCGCCAATCTGGAAGACTTCATCGCCGGCTTCAGCCTCAGCGCCGGCATCGTCGATTCGATCGATGACATCTATGACACCCGCCTCGGCGGCTGCGACGACGCCCGCCAGGCAGACGTGGAAATCGCCAACCGCGCCTTCTGGGCCCTGAAGGACCAGCGCCGCCAACTGGCCGGCACCACCGGCTGCGGCCTCTGCGGCGTGGAGGCCCTAGAGCAGGCCCTGCCCACCCTCACCGTGCTGCCTCCCCAGCCGCTGCCCCCGGCGGAGCACCTGGCCGACCTGCGCCAGCGCATCGCCGCCAAGCAGGACCTCGGGCGCCGCAGCGGCGCCCTGCACGCCGCGCTCTTCGTCGACGCCAGCGGCGAACTGGCGCTGTGCCGCGAAGACATCGGTCGCCACAACGCCCTCGACAAACTCATCGGCGCCCTCCTGCGGCACAAGCTCGACCCGCGCGCCGGTTTCGCCGTGGTCACCAGCCGCTGCAGCCTCGAACTCATCCACAAGGCGGTGCGTGCCGGCCTCGGCACCCTGGTCAGCCTCTCAGCCCCCACGGCACTCACCGTGCAATGGGCGCGCCGGCACAACCTGAACCTGATCCACCTGCCCCATCACAGCGCGCCCCGGGTCTACAGCCCGGCGCCCCGGACAGAAGAAGTACAGCCATGAGCCTGCAACCCGTGCATCCCCGCTACAAGCCCTACAACGGCGCCGCCGCCGGCTGGGGCGCGCTCAAGAGCGTCGCTCACTTCTGGCTCGACAGTAAGCAGCCGTTCAAGAACCTGCGCGCCCTGCTCAAGACCAACCAGAACGGCGGCTTCGACTGCCCCGGCTGCGCCTGGGGCGACTCCCCCGAAGACGGCCGCATCAAGTTCTGCGAGAACGGCGCCAAGGCGGTGAACTGGGAAGCCACCAAGCGCCGCGTCGACGCCGCCTTCTTCGCCCGCTACAGCGTCAGCCAGCTGCGCGAGCAGAGCGACTACTGGCTCGAATACCAGGGCCGCCTGACCCAGCCGATGCGCTACGACGCCGCCAGCGACCACTACCTGCCGGTCAGCTGGGACGACGCCTTCGCCCTGGTCGCCAGCCACCTCAAGCGCCTGCCCGACCCGAACCAGGCCGAGTTCTACACCTCCGGCCGCGCCAGCAACGAAGCCGCCTACCTCTACCAGCTGTTCGTCCGCGCCTACGGCACCAACAACTTCCCCGACTGCTCGAACATGTGCCACGAGGCCAGCGGCGTGGCCCTCGGCCAGAGCGTGGGGGTCGGCAAGGGCAGCGTGACCTTCGCCGACTTCGAGCACGCCGACGCCATCTTCGTCCTCGGCCAGAACCCCGGCACCAACCACCCGCGCATGCTCGAACCGCTGCGCGAGGCGGTGAAGCGCGGCGCCCAGGTGGTCGCCTTCAACCCGCTCAAGGAGCGCGGCCTGGAACGCTTCCAGCATCCCCAGCACGCCCTGGAGATGCTCACCAACGGCTCCGCCCCGCTGAACACCGCGTTCTTCCGCCCGGCCCTGGGCGGCGACATGGCTGCCATGCGCGGCATCGCCAAGTTCCTCCTGCAGTGGGAGCGCGAGGCCCAGGCCGCCGGCCAGCCGGCGGTGTTCGACCACGCCTTCATCGCCGAACACACCGACGGCGTCGACGCCTACCTGGCCGAGCTGGACGCCACCGACTGGGAACACATCGAGCGCCAGTCCGGCCTCGCCCTCGCCGAGATCGAACAGGCCGCGCGCATGTACCGCCGCGCCGAGCGCGTGATCATCTGCTGGGCCATGGGCATCACCCAGCACCACCATTCGGTGCCGACCATCCAGGAAATCGTCAACCTGCAACTGCTGCGCGGCAACCTCGGCCGCCCCGGCGCCGGCCTGTGCCCGGTCCGCGGCCACAGCAACGTGCAGGGCGACCGCACCATGGGCATCAACGACCGCCCGCCGGCGGCCCTGCTCGACGCCCTGGAGAAGCGCTTCCAGTTCAAGGTGCCCCGCGAGAACGGCCACAACACCGTGGAAGCCATCAACGCCATGCTCGACGGCCAGGCCCGCGTCTTCATCGGCCTGGGCGGCAACTTCGCCCAGGCGACCCCGGACAGCCCGCGCACCCACCAGGCGCTGATGAACTGCGACCTCACCGTGCAGATCAGCACCAAGCTCAACCGCAGCCACCTCACCGTCGGCCGCGACGCGCTGATCCTGCCCTGCCTCGGCCGCACCGACATCGACCACCAGGCCCACGGTCCGCAGGCGGTGACGGTGGAGGATTCCTTCAGCATGATCCACGCCTCCAACGGCCAGCTGGAGCCGCTGTCCCGCGAGATGCGCTCGGAACCGGCCATCGTCGCCGGCATCGCCAAGGCCACCCTGGGCAACCACCCGGTGGACTGGGACGCGATGATCGCCAACTACGACCGCATCCGTGAGCTGATCGCCGACACCATCCCCGGCTTCGCCGACTTCAACCAGCGCGTGCAGCACCCGGGCGGCTTCTACCTGGGCAACTCGGCCGGCGCCCGCACCTGGAAGACCGCCAGTGGCCGTGCCAACTTCAAGGCCAACCCGCTGCCGGAGACCCTGATCCACGAACGCATCCGCGCCAGCGGCCTCAAGCCCGACCTGATCCTCCAGACCCTGCGCTCCCACGACCAGTACAACACCACCATCTACGGCCTCGACGACCGCTATCGCGGCGTGCGCGGCCAGCGCCAGGTGGTGTTCGCCAACGAAGCCGACATCCGGCGCCTGGGCTACCAGAGCGGGCAGAAGGTGGACATGGTCTCGCTCTGGGACGACGGCATCGAGCGCAAGGTCGAAGGCTTCACCCTGCTCGCCTTCGACATCCCCGCCGGCCAGGCCGCCGCCTACTACCCGGAAACCAACCCCCTGGTGCCCCTGGACAGCTTCGGCGTCGGCAGCCACACGCCCACCTCAAAGTTCATCGCCGTGCGCCTCCAGCCGGCGCAGGAAAGCGGGCGCATTCTCTGACCGTTCGGCACGCATCACACCCTACGGCGGGCACGGAGCCTCCCATAGGGTGTGCCGCGCGCACCTGCCCCCTCCGCGCTCGCACACAGGTCCAGGCACGCGATAGAAACGGTGCGAACGACGCAAACAGGTTGCATCGATCATGCGCATCGAAGGGCTGGGAAAAAGCGCAATCACCCCCACTGCAGGGGGCGCAAGGACAAGGCGCAATGCCATCAGGAAATGGCCTGAAAAAGGGCCGAAACGCAGTGCTGGAATAGGCCTCTGACACCGCCGAAACAGCCAAAGTTCTTCAGCAAAAACAATTATTTAGAGATTGTGAAAAACCCTGCGCAATTCGTCGGGAGGCGCTTGTACGGCGCCGTTTCGCTGGCAACTATCGCCTCGTCCAAACCACAGAGGCTCTCCTCTCCATGAAGCACTCCTCGATCCTCCTTCTGTCTTTCTGCCTTGCCAGTGGCGGCGCCTTCGCGGGCGGCACCACCGAAGCCGGGGTGGGTGGCGCGCTGGGCGGGGTACTGGGCGCGGCCGTCGGTCAATCCATCGGTGGCAACACCGGCGCGGCCATCGGTGCCGGCGTCGGCGGGGCTGCAGGCAGCGCGGTCGGTGCCGACCGGCGCAACCGCACCGAAGCGGCCCTCGGTGGCGCCCTGGGCGCGGCGGGCGGCAACGTCATCGGCCGCCAGGTCGGCGGCAACACCGGCAGCCTGATCGGCGCCGCAGCCGGCGGCGGTGCAGGTGGCGCACTGGGCAACTACATGGGCAACGAGAGCCGCGACGACGACCGCGACGATCGCCGTCACTACGATCGCCGTGGCGATCGCCACGAACATGGCCGCGGCCACGGCTGGGGCCACCGCAAGCACAAGCACCGCCACCACCACGACTGGGATGACTGATCGCGACCGTTAGTCGCCAATCCCGGCCGATCGCATCCCCTCACAGAACTCCCGTAACACTCTCAGCCTCTTAATCTTCGAGGGCCACTTGCCACGCAGGCGAGCGGCCCTCGTCACCTTGCCTGGAGAAACACCCGATGCGCCTCACTCTTCCCGCCCTGGCCCTGAGCCTGCTCGCGACCCAAGCCGTGGTCGCCGGCGAAACCACCAGAAACGCCCTCGGCGGCGGCATCGGCGGTGCGCTGGGCAACGTGGTCGGCCAATCCATCGGTGGCAGCACCGGCGCCGCCATCGGTGCCGGCCTCGGCGGTGCCGCCGGTGGCGTGATCACCGCGCGTGACGGCAACAAGACCGGCGCTGCGCTGGGTGGCGGCCTGGGTGCCGCCGGCGGTTCGGTGGTGGGCGGCAAGCTCGGCGGCAGCACCGGCTCGACCCTAGGTGCCGGCCTCGGCGGCGCGGCCGGTGGCGCCATCGCCAGCGAGCTGGACAAGGACAGCGGTGGCAAGAAGCACCGCAAGCACAGGCACCGCGATTGAGCATCATGGAGCCACACGCCCAGCCTCCGCGTTGCACGCTGCGGGGGCCGGTGCTGCCGGTGGCTTACCGGAACCCCCTGCCCCACCTGCAGCGCTGGCTGCGCGGCGACGGCCAGCGCCTGCTGGCCCTGCGTTGCGTCGCCAGCCTGGGCCTGCGCGATGCCTGGCTGGCTGCCGGCTTCGTGCGCAACCTGGCCTGGGACCGGCTGCACGGCTACCGCGACGCAACGCCGCTGGCCGATCTCGACCTGATCCACTTCGACCCCCATGACCTCGACCCCGAGGCCGACCTGCGCATCGAACGCACCCTGCGCGGCATGACCGGGCACCTGCCCTGGTCGGTGAAGAACCAGGCGCGCATGCACCTGCGCAACGGCGACGCCCCCTACCGCGACAGCCGCGACGCCATGAGCCACTGGCCCGAAGTGCAGACAGCCATCGGCGTGCGCCTGCGCCCGGGCGGCGGCATCGAGATCATCACGCCCTTCATCCAGTCCGGCCTGCTCGACCTGCGCGTCACCCCCAACCCGCTGCACCCGCGCCAGGAAGCCTTCAGCGAACGCCTGCGGGAAAAAGGCTGGCTGCAACGCTGGCCGCGCCTGCAGGTGGACACGGCGCCCCTGGGTTGCCTGCTGCATAGCAGCCACTTCGACGAAGCCTGAAAGGCGCGCCTCCCTGCGCGCCGGGCACATCAGGCCGAACGCCTGCCCAACTGCTCGCGCAGGGCCATTGCCAGCGGCTCCGGGCGCAGCTCCACGCGACGGTACTCACGCCCGTCCGGCGTACGCAACAGCCAGCCGGCGTCGACCATCTCGCGCCGCAACAACACGTGGTCACCCAGGCTCGCAGCCGCGCGGATATGGCCGTCGACCTCGCGCTCGCTCATCGCGATGCGCGGCGGCAAGGCCATCCAGGTCATCCACAGGCAGGGGCGCCGATGGCTGTGCTTGCCCGGCCAGGCCTGCAGGCGGCCCTGCTCGTCGAAGTAGCGCAGCAGGCGGCGGACCAGCACATAGTCCACCGCATCGCCGGTGGGCGCCTCGGCCAGCTGGCGTTCGGCGACCTGGCTCGCGCGCAGCGCCTGGAAGCTGCGAAAGCCCCTGGCGCGGGCCAGCAGGTTGAGCATCTCCACATGCCCCGGCGGCCGCTCGCGTCCCTCCAGCTGGCGGACCAGCGAGCGGGCGAGCGCGGACATGTCATGGGCGGCGAAAGGGATAAGCGTCTTGGACACCGTTCGTTCCTCGTGTGTGCCAAGTCCTCGGACGAGGATGTCGGGGGTCGCCGGGTTCCGACGCGGCACGGGACGAGTGTCGGTCGAGGATGAGCCTGGGGCTCGTGGCAGGTTTAGCTGCCCGAATGGGCACCGGTGACGCCTGGGTGAACTGCCGACCGCGCGCCAGAATAGCTCCGGGTGTCGAGTTGCTCAACAGCCACCGGGCGAAGCGTCTGAGAAGACTGTAATCTTCTGCCATTACCCTGCTGGCGCATGCACGCCGGTCGCCGTGGACACGCCATGGGCTTCATCCGATACGCCACACCCTTGCTCTGCCTCTTCACCCTGCTCCCGGCCGCCTTCGCCGGGCAGCAACTGCGTGTCTGCCAGCAGAACCCCGTCACCTACGCCTACCGCATCGAGCTGGCGAACCTGATCCTCGCCCGCACCGCCGAACGCTACGGCGCCGCCAGCATCGCCACCAGCGACGCACCGGACCCATCCCAGGAACGTTGCCTGGCGATGCTCAAGGCCGGCCAGGTGGACCTCGCCTACGTGCCACCGAACCGCGAACGCCTGGCCGACTTCCGCATGCTGCCCATCGACATGCACCAGGGCCTGCTCGGCTACCGCGTGCTGATCATCCGCCAGGACCGCCAGGCCGACTTCGCGCGCATCGACGACCTCGATGGCCTGCGCCGCATGACCGGTGGCTTCGGCAGCCAATGGAGCGATTTCCCGCTGTTCGCCCGCAACCACCTGCCGGTGCTGGGCATGGCCAACCCCGGCAACCTGCTGCCGATGCTCGAGCAGCGCCGCTTCGACTATTTCCACCGTGGCCTCAGCGAAGCCTGGGCCGAGGTGGACGCCAACCGCAAGGCGCTGCCGGACCTGATGGTGGAGCAGCACCTGGCGCTGAAATACCCGATGCCGGTGTACTTCACCTTCGCCCAGCACAACCCGGTGCTGGAACGGCGCTTCGCCGAAGGCTTCGAGATGATCCGCGCGGACGGCACCTTCCAGGCGCTGTTCCTGCGCCACCACGGACACCTGATCGACAAGGCCGGGATGGCCGGGCGGCGGGTCATCGAACTGGAGTCCGACCTGCCGGGCCGGCTACCGGACAGCGGTGGGGGGTTCGCCGAACCCGCCACCGCCAGGACGGGCGACACGCCCTAGGCGTGCGCCCGGGGGATCAGCCGATGTGCGCTTCGCCCGGCTCGTCGACATCGCCGCTGGCGATGCAGGCCGCGGCGGTGAACAGCACGTCGGTGGAGGAGTTCAGCGCGGTCTCGGCGGCGTCCTGGAGGATGCCGATGATGAAGCCCACCGCCACCACCTGCATCGCCACCTCGCTGGGGATGCCGAACAGGCTGCAGGCCAGCGGGATCAGCAGCAGCGAGCCGCCGGCCACACCCGAGGCGCCACAGGCGCAGATGGACGCCACCACGCTGAGCAGGATGGCGGTGGGGATGTCCACCGCGATACCCAGGGTGTGCACGGCAGCCAGCGCCAGCACGGTGATGGTGATCGCCGCGCCGGCCATGTTGATGGTCGCGCCCAGGGGGATCGACACCGAGTAGGTGTCCTCGTGCAGGCCGAGCTTTTCACACAGCTGCAGGTTCACCGGGATGTTGGCCGCCGAGCTGCGGGTGAAGAAAGCCGTGATGCCGCTCTCGCGCAGGCAAGTGAGCACCAGCGGATAAGGGTTGCGGCGGATCTTCGAGTAGACGATCAGCGGGTTCACCACGAAGGCCACGAACAGCATGCAGCCCAGCAGCACCACCAGCAGGTGGGCGTAGTCCGCCAGCACCTTCAGGCCGTTCTCCGCCAGGGTCGAAGCCACCAGGCCGAAGATGCCCAGCGGGGCGAAGGCGATCACCACGCGCACGATCAACGACACACCGTGGGACAGGTCGCTGAACACCGCGCGGGTGGTCTCGCTGCCCTGGCGGATGGCGATGCCCAGGCCCACGGCCCAGACCAGGATGCCGATGAAGTTGGCCTCCATCAGCGCCTTGACCGGGTTGGCCACCGCACTGGAAAGCAGGCTCAGCAGCACCTCGGAGATATTGCCGGGCGGCGCCAGGTCATTGGCCGCCGCGCTCAGGTGCAGGGTGGAGGGGAACAGGCTGGAGGCCAGCACCGCCACCACCGCGGCGGAGAAGGTGCCGATCAGGTAAAGCAACAGGATCGGGCGGATGTGCGTGCGCTCGCCCGGCTTGTGGTTGCCGATGGCGGCGATCACCAGGACGAACACCAGCACCGGTGCCACGGCCTTCAGGGCGGTGACGAACAGGGTGCCGAGCAGGCCCACGGCCGCAGCCGCTTCGGGCTTGAGCGTGGCGAGCAGAACACCGGCCACGAGGCCGATGAGGATACGCGTCACCAGGCTGGTGCCCTTGAGGCGCTGGAGGATGGAGCGTTTTTCCGAAGACATGGCAGATTCACTGAACAGGGGCCGTGGACACGGCCGATACCCAAGATGCCCCGCTGCACCACCCCGGCCCGGCCGAAACGGAAATACTCGCCAGGCCGCAGGGTCTATCGCCCTGCAGTCAGTGGAAGCGCAGCGGATTTGCCGCGCATTCTGCGGGCAGAAGCCCGATTAGGGTAGAGCGACCGGTCAGCGCACCCCGCCGATGTCGCCATTCCGGCTGTTCGGGGTCGATCTGGTGAAAAACCCGGCCGGCGAACCGCGCATGGGAATGAGCCGTAGCCCGGGCTTCAGCCCGGGAGCGGTCTTGCCGACGCCGCGATCAACCCGGGACGACGAGTTCCGCCAGGGCGGCGCGCAGGCGTTCGGGGATGGGCACCGGACGGTTGCTGGTGCGGTCGACGAAGACGTGGACGAAGCGGCCGGCGGCGCAGGCTTCGTCTTCGCCGGCCTTGAAGATGGCCAGTTCGTACTGCACCGAGCTGTTGCCCAGCTTGCCGACGCGCAGGCCCACTTCGATGCGATCGGGGAAGGCGATGGAGGCGAAGTAGTCGCAGGAGGAGCTGACCACGAAGCCGACGACCTCGCCGTCGTGGATGTCCAGGCCGCCCACTTCGATCAGGTAGGTGTTCACCGCGCTGTCGAAGAAGCCGTAGTAGACGACGTTGTTCACGTGGCCGTAGACGTCGTTGTCGTGCCAGCGGGTGGTGATCGGCTGGAAGTGGCGGTAGTCGCTGCGCAGGTGCTGGGGTTGGCTCATGGGGGTCCTTGGTTCGGATGGGCTCAGTACGCCGCTTGGTAGATCGCCAGCGCATCGCGCTCGCTGACTTCGCGCGGATTATTCACCAGCAGGCGCTGTTGCAACATGGCGTCCTTCGCCAGCTGCGGCAGCATCGCCTCGGCGACGCCGGCATCGCGCAGGCGCGTGGGCAGGCCGCTGCGCTCGCTGAAGTCGGCCAGCTCGACGATCAGTTGCTCGGTGAGGTGCAGGTCGTTGCCCGGCTGCAGCTTGCGGCCCAGCACCAGCGGCGCCAGTTCGGCGTAGAGCGGCGCGGCGACCTCGGCGTTGAAGCCGAGCACATGGGGCAGCACCAGCGCATTCGAGAGGCCGTGGGGGATGTGGTAGTGCCCGCCCAGGGGATAGGCCAGGGCATGCACCGCCGCCACCGGGGCGTTGGCGAAGGCCTGGCCGGCCAGGCAGGCGCCCAGCAGCATGGCCTGGCGCGCCTCGCGGTTGCGGCCGTTGTGCACCGCCTCGTCGAGGTGGGCGCAGAGCAGGCGCAGCGCCTCGCGGCCGAGCAGGTCGGACATGGGGTTCTTCTTGTGCCGGCTGGTGTAGGACTCGATGGCATGGACCATGGCATCGATGCCGGTGGCAGCGGTCACCGCAGCGGGCAGGCCGAGGGTGAGGTCGGCGTCGAGCACCGCCAGGTCCGGCAGCAGCAGCGGCGAGACCACGCCCATCTTGGTGGTTTCGCCGGTGGTGATGATGGCGATCTGGGTGACTTCCGAGCCGGTGCCGGCGGTGGTCGGCACCTGGATCAGCGGCAGGCGCCGGCCCCGGGCGTTGCCGACGCCGTAGATGTCCTTGAGCGCCTGCCTGCACTCGGGGTGGGCCAGCAGCGCCACCAGCTTGGCCACGTCCATGGAGCTGCCGCCGCCGAAGCCGATCACCAGCTCGGCGCGCAAGGCCTTGGCCTGTTCCACCGCCTGCAGCACCACTGCCTCGGGCGGGTCGGCCTGCACCTGGTCGAAGATCTCCACCGCCACGCCGGCGGCGGCGAAGCCCGGGAGGATCGGGTCGAGCATGTTCAGGCGGGTGATGCCCGGGTCGGTGACGATCAGCACACGGTGGGCATCGCGCTCGCGGCACAGCTCGGCCAGGCGGAGGGCGGAGCCGGGTTCGCAGAGGATCTGCGCGGTGGTGGCGAAACTGAAGGGCTGCATGGGGTGGCCTCTTGTTGTTGTGCTGTCGGGTTGGCTGAGCGGGTGCTGCACGGGCGGGGTAGCGGTTGATCGCCCTCCCCGCCGCTTGGACTCCATCAGAACGCGAAATGCGCCTCCGGCAGGGCCATCAGGCAATCCGCGCCGCCGAGCAGCGACTCGCGGTGGCCGCTGGCGCGCGGCAGCAGGCGGCGCATGTAGAAGCGCGCGCTGTGCAGCTTGGCCTGGTAGAAGTCCGCCTCGCCGGTGCCGCCGTCCAGGGCGTCCTGGGCGCGGGCCGCGGCCTGCAGCCAGAGCCCGGCCAACAACACATAGGACGAGTACTGGAGGAAGTCCACCGAGCAGGCGCCGATTTCCTGGGGGTCGTGGCGCGCGCGGTCGAGCACGGTGGCGGTGAGGTCGCGCCATTCCGTGAGGCGCGCCAGCACGGCACCGGCCAGTTCCGCCAGTTCGCTGCGGCCGGCCTGGGCTTCGGCCATGGCGGCCAGCTCGTCCTGCAGGGCATGGAGTTCGGCGCCGCCGTCGCCCATCAGCTTGCGGCGGATCAGGTCCAGCGCCTGGATGCCGTTGGTGCCTTCGTAGATCTGCGTGATGCGGCTGTCGCGCATCAGTTGTTCCATGCCCCATTCGCGGATGTAGCCATGCCCGCCGTATACCTGCACGCCGAGGCTGGCCACTTCCTGGCCCATGTCGGTGAAGAAGGATTTGACGATGGGGATCAACAGCGCCGCGCGCTTGCCGGCGGCCTTGCGTGCGGCCGCGTCGGGGTGGCCGTGCTCCAGGTCCAGCTGGCGCCCGCAGTAGGCGGCGAGCATGCGGCTGCCTTCCACCAGGGTCTTCTGGGTCAGCAGCATGCGCCGCACGTCGGGGTGGTGGATGATCGGGTCGGCGGCCTTGTCCGGCTCGGCCGGGCCGGTCAGGGCGCGGGATTGCAGGCGCTCGCGGGCATAGGAAAGCGCCCCCTGGAAGGCGCGCTCGGCGATGCCCAGGCCTTGCAGGCCGACCTGGAAGCGCGCGTCGTTCATCATGGTGAACATGCAGGCCAGGCCCTGGTTGGCTTCGCCGATCAGCCAGCCGGTGGCCCCGTCGAAGTTCATCACGCAGGTGGCCGCGCCCTTGATGCCCATCTTGTGCTCGATGGCGCCGCAGGACAGGGCGTTGCGCGCACCCGGCGTGCCATCGGCGTTGGCGATGAACTTGGGCACCAGCAGCAGCGAGATGCCCTTCACCCCGGCCGGGGCATCGGGCAGACGCGCCAGGACCAGGTGGACGATGTTGTCCGAGAAGTCCTGCTCGCCACCGCTGATGAAGATCTTGCTGCCGCTGACCTTGTAGCTGCCGTCCGCCTGGGGTTCGGCGCGGGTGCGCAGCAGGGCCAGGTCGGTACCGGCCTGGGGCTCGGTGAGGCACATGGTGCCGGTCCAGGTGCCGCCGACCATCTTGTCCAGGTAGGCCTGCTTGAGCGCCTCGCTGCCGTGCTTGTAGAGCGCCAGCACGGCGCCTTCGGTGAGGCCGGAATAGACGCGGAAGGACAGGCTGGCGGCCATCAGCATCTCGTGGAAGCTGGCGGCGACCATCTGCGGGAAGCCCTGGCCGCCATGCTCCACCGGGCCGGTCATGCTGGCCCAGCCGTTGTCGCAGTACTGCCTGTAGGCCTCGCGGAAGCCCGTGGGGGTGGTCACGGCGCCACCTTCGAGGGTCACGCCCTCTTCGTCGCTGGAGCGGTTCAGCGGGGCGATGACCTCGCCGGCGTAGCGCGCGCCTTCTTCCAGCACGCCGTCGATCAGCTCGCGGTCCAGGCCATTGCCCAGCAGTTCGCAGTGGCCGGCGACATCGAAGACTTCATGGAGCACGAAACGCATGTCGCGCAGGGGGGCGGTGTAGCTCATCTCAGGCTTCCTCTTGGCAATCGGCGAAGCGGCGGCCTTCGGCAGCCAGGCGCTGGATCAGGGCAGCGGGCTGCCAGTGCAGGCCGTGGCGGCCGGCGAGGTATTCCAGGCGCTCGCGGATGACCTCCAGGCCCTGGCCATCGGCCCAGCTCATGGGGCCGCCCTTGTCGGCGGGGAAGCCGTAGCCGTTGAGGTAGACGGTGTCGATATCGGCACTGGAGGCGGCGATGCCCTCTTCGAGGATCTTCGCGCCCTCGTTGACCAGGGCCAGCAGGCAGCGCTCGAGGATTTCTTCCTGGCCGATGCTGCGGCGCTCGAAGCCGAGCTGCTCGGACACCTGCAGCACCAGCGCGTCCACTTCCGGGTCGTGCTCGGCCTGGCGGCTGCCTTCGGCGTAGCGGTAGTAGCCCATGCGCGACTTCTGGCCGAAGCGGCCGAGGGCGCAGAGGCGGTTGTCCACCTGCACCGCCGGGTCGTCCTGGCCCTTGCCGGCCAGTTCGCGGGCACGCCATTCCAGGTCGATGCCGACCACGTCGTACATGCGGAACGGGCCCATGGCGAAGCCGAAGCCCTGCAGGGCGGCGTCGACCTGGTGGGGGTAGGCGCCTTCGAGCAGCATCATCCGCGCCTCGCGTACATAGGTGTGGAGCATGCGGTTGCCGATGAAGCCGTCGCAGTTGCCGGCGATGACACTGACCTTGCCCATGCGCTTGCCCAGCTCCAGGGCAGCGTCCAGCACCGGCCTGGCGGTCCTGGCGCCACGCACGATCTCCAGCAGCTTCATGATGTGCGCCGGGCTGAAGAAGTGCAGGCCGAGGACCTGCTCGGGACGGGCGGTGACGGCGGCAATGGCGTCGATGTCCAGCGCCGAGGTGTTGCTGGCGAGGATGGCCGACGGCTTCAGCCGGGCGTCCAGCTCGCGGAAGATCTGCTGCTTGAGCTCGAGGTTCTCGTACACCGCCTCGATCACCAGGTCGACGTCGGCCAGGGCGTCATAGTCGGTCACCTGGGTGATGCAGGCACGACGCGCGGCCGCCTGGGCCTCGTCGATGCGCCCCTGGCGCACGTTGTGGGCATAGGTGTCAGCGACCACGCCCAGGGCCTGCACCAGCATCTGCGGGTTGTTGTCCAGCCACAGCACCTGCACGCCGGCATTGGCCAGGCTCATGACGATGCCTCGGCCCATGGTGCCGGCGCCGATCACGGCGGCTTGTCGAATGTCGTGGGGGCTCTGGGTCATCGGATCGTCCTCTTGTTGTTCTGCGGTGGCTCGGGCCTGCGCGCGGGGATACGAAAATCGCCAGACACCTTAAGGAAGCCGCTACTATTTTTGAAATTTAGTCTTGTGATAGGTCGTATTCCCACGGTGAATATCTCCACGTTCGATCTCAACCTGTTGCGTGTGCTCGACGCCCTGCTGCGCGAGCGCAATGTCTCCCGTGCCGCCGAGCGCCTGTCCCTCAGCCAGCCGGCGGTGAGCAACGCCCTCAACCGCCTGCGCGAGCTGCTCGGCGACCCGCTGCTGGTGCGCGTGGGTCGCAGCATGCAGCCGACGCCCCGGGCGCTGGCACTGGAGGCCCCGATCCGTACCGCCCTGGCGCAGATCGAGCAGAGCCTCGTCGCCGGCGAGGCCTTCGACCCGGCACGCAGCCGCCAGCGTTTCAGCATCGCCGTGACCGACTACGTGGAGCTGATCTGCATGACCCGCCTGCTGGAGCGCCTCGCGGTGCTGGCGCCCGGCGTGCAGATCGCCATCAGCCACCTCAGCCCCAGCCTGCCCGCCGAGGCGCTGGACAAGGGCGAGCTGGACCTGGTGCTGGGGCGCTTCCAGGGCATTCCACCGCGCTTCGCCAGCCGCCGCTGGATGAGCGAGACCCTGCGCCTGACCGCGCGCCGCGACCACCCGCTGCTGCAGGGCCAGCCGGACCTGGAAGGCTTCCTCAGGCTACGCCACCTCTGGGTGCATGGCGGCCAGACCAAAGGCATGGTCGACCTGTGGCTCGCCGAGCGTGGCCTGAGCCGGCAGATCCTCTACACCACGCCCAACTACCTGCAGGCGGCCCACATCGTCGCCGGCAGCGACCTGGTGGCCGTGCTGCCCACGCAACTGGCCCACTACTTCGCCCGCCTGCTGCCGCTGGCGCTGTACGAGCTGCCCTTCGCCGTGGGGCCCTTCCACCTGGACGTGGTCAGCGTGCAGGCCCGGGAACGGGACGCGGCGCTGCAATGGCTGATCGGGCAGATCCTCGAATTGGGCGAACCCGGCTGAACGTCGACCGACGAACGGTCGAAGGGACGCTTCCTGCACGAACGTACCAAAGCATCAGTGGGCTCCTTCGGCACGGATCGCTCGCAGCGCCCATGGACCGGGCGATGCAAGCGCGACGGGAGCCCGCACAGCGAAGCGGCGGGACAGAAAGCGGCGGAAAAAGTGCTAGACGATCGAGTCACGAGCCTTATGCGCGATCGACCTAAAAGAGGGCTTCTCCTGCCCTTAGACTGAAGCTCCCAGGCCGAAAAACCAGGGAGAACCCAATGGCTATCGCAATCACACCGACAGGACCGACCCTGTTCACCAACACCCCGCTGCCGCGGACCAATGACCCGTTGGCGATCACCGCCCAGCCCGGCGTCACCACCCAGAACGCCATCGACACCCGGAACGAGCGGGCGCGTATCGCCCGGGAAGAAGCCCAGCAGCAGTTCGAGGAGAACCAGCAGCTGGCCCGGGAACGGGCACAGGCGCTGCGGGAGGAACAGGCCCAGCAGATCCGCGAGAACGCCGCCGAGACCGCCCGGCTGCAGCAGCAACAGCTCCAGCAGCAGCGGATCGCCGACTACATCGAAACCCAGCAGACCGATGACCTGAACCCCGACAACCCGCTGTCCGGGGACTTCATCGCCCGTCAGCGTCTGCAGCTGGACGGCAATCAGCAGGCCTTCACCCAGCCCGACCTGGGCCTGGTGACGCCGCGACTGGCCAACCAGGCCATCTCCACCTACCAGGCCGTGCAGCAGCCCAGCTTCACTGACCGGGCCCTGGTGGCCTGACGAGGCGGTAGGCAGGCCATGGCCCGTGCCGGGTACGGGCCGTGGTGGAACCCTGGGCTGAAGCCCAGGCTACAGATCGAGCTGACGGCTGACCCAGTCGCGCACCTGCGCGTAGGGATAGTCCTCCAGCGCCGCGAAGCCGGGCAGATTGCGGGCCTTCAAGCGGGTGAAGATCGGCGTGGCGATACCGCAGAGGAAGCGGGTGAGGCTCTCCGCACCCGCATCGCGGCCGTCGTATTCGTGCTGGCGCTGGCGGAAACCGCTGCAAAGCGCGGCGAAATCCTTCCCCTCCAGCGCGGGTAGCGCCGCCGGCTCGGGCAAGCGCGCCACCTGGCCCCGGCACACCGAACAGTGGCCGCACCGGGCGGGTGCCTGGTGGTCACCGAAGTAGGCGGCCAGGCGCTGGCTGAGGCAGCTGTCGCTGGCGAACAGCGCCAGCATGGCGTTGATGCGACCGATCTCGCTGGCTTCCTGGCGCTTGAAGTAACCGTGCAGTTCGTCCGCCAGCGAGCCGGTGTCCCAGTCGCTGCGCAGCGAGGCGTAGACCTCGGTCATCTGCTTGCTTTCCAGCTCGATCCAGCCGCGCTCCTGGAAGAAGTCCAGGGCCTTGACCACCCGCGCGCGTTCGGCCTGGTGCTCGTTGTAGAGCCGGTCGAAATCCACCGTGCTCCAGGTGCGCGCCCGTTGCGAGGTGGCGACCAGCGCCTCGACGAACTGGCGCCGCTCGCCCTCGAACTTGGCCACCAGCGCCTCGGGCTCCACCAGGTACTTGAAGCGGTATTCGGCGAAGTAGGCGAACAGCGGGGCGATGATGCCGCGCAGTTCCAATTGCACCAGCAGGGTCTTGAGCGGCAGCTGGCGGATGTTGCTCTGGTCCGACAGTGCGTTGAGGGTCAGCTCCCAGCGCCCGCCCTCCCCGGCCGCGCCCTTGAGTTCCTGCAGCACGCGGAGGATGCCATCGCGCTCCGGCGTGTCGCCGTAGACGAAGTTCTCCAGCACGTTGAGCCCATCGCGGTTGGCCAGCACCAGGCACTCGGAGCGCTGGCCGTCGCGCCCGGCGCGGCCGATCTCCTGGCTGTAGTTTTCCACCGACTTGGGCAGGTCGTAGTGCACCAGGTTGCGCACGTCGCTCTTGTCGATGCCCATGCCGAAGGCGATGGTGGCGACGATCATGTCCACCTGCCCGGCCATGAAGCGCCGCTGCAGCGCCTCGCGCGCCTCATGGCCCATGCCGGCGTGGTAGGCGGCGGCGGACAGGCCGCTGCGCACCAGCGCCTCGGCCACTTGCTCGGCGGTCTTCTGCAAGGTGACGTAGACGATGCCCGGCTGGCCCTTGCGCGGCGCCAGCCAGTCCACCAGGCGCGCCATGCGGGCCGGCCCGGGCACCGCCTCGACGGCGAGGTCGAGGTTGCTGCGGTAGAAGCCGGTGGTGACCACGTCCACGTCGGCGATGGCGAATTTCTTCTGCATGTCGGCGATCACCGCGGGGGTCGCCGTGGCGGTCAGCAACAGCACCTGAGGAATGCCGAACTGGCGCTGGTAGTCCGGCAGCTTGAGGTAGTCGGGACGGAAGTTGTGGCCCCACTCGGAGATGCAGTGCGCCTCGTCCACCACCAGCAGGGAGATCGGCACCTGCTGGATGAAGCCACGGAAGCGCTCGTTCTTCAGGCGCTCCACCGAGATCATGAGAATCTTCAGCTCGCCCGAACGCGCCCGCGCCATGACCTCGGCGGCCTCCTCGCGGCTCTGCGCGGAGTCGATGCTGGCAGCGGCGATGCCGTGGCGGTGGAGGAAGGCCAGCTGGTCCTGCATCAGCGCCAGCAGCGGCGAGACCACCAGGGTCAGGTGCGGCAGGTGCAGCGCCGGCAGCTGGTAGCACAGCGACTTGCCCGAACCGGTGGGGAAGATCGCCGCCGTCGAGCGGCCGGCCAGCACCGAGCGGATGGCCGCTTCCTGGCCGGGGCGGAAGGCGTCGTAGCCGAAGGTGGCGGCGAGGGTGTTGCGAGGCATGGCTTCACTCCATCGAAAGGGGCCGTCGATCATGGCCAGAAGCGCAACGCAGCAGCGCCGCGACAGTGCAGGGCGTCGGCCTGTATGTCCGTAGGATGGCGAAGAGCGCAGCGAAACCCATCAGCGTCCGCTCCTGGCAGCGGTGCCCGGCGCTGGCCTCGCTGGTGGATGGGAGAAGCGTCATCCACCCTATGCCACTCTCGACTCCGAGCACCCGGTAATTCCCGTGGCGAGCAATGAAAAAGCCGCCCGGAGGCGGCTTCTTCTTCAACGGGCTCGCTTACAGCTGCGGGCCGGCGTTGCGGATGGCGTCGGAGACGTCGAACTTCTTGAAGTTCTCGATGAACTTCTCGGCCAGGCCCTTGGCGGCTTCGTCGTAGGCAGCCTTGTCAGCCCAGGTGTTGCGCGGGTTGAGCAGGTTGGTCTCGACGCCCGGAACGGCCTTGGGCACGTCCAGGTTGATCAGCGGCAGGTGCTCGGTCTCGGCACCGATCAGAGCGCCGCTCTGGATGGCCGCGATCACGCCACGGGTGGTGGGGATGTTGAAGCGCTTGCCGACGCCGTAGCCACCGCCGGTCCAGCCGGTGTTGACCAGGTACACCTTGGAGCCGAAGCCCTTGATGCGCTTGATCAGCAGCTCGGCGTACTCGCCGGCCGGGCGCGGGAAGAAGGGCGCGCCGAAGCAGGTGGAGAAGGTCGACTTGATGCCGCCGCCGGACCCCATCTCGGTGGAACCCACCAGGGCGGTGTAGCCGGACAGGAAGTGGTAGGCAGCCTGCTCGTTGTTGAGGATCGACACGGGCGGCAGTACGCCGGTCAGGTCGCAGGTCAGGAAGATCACGGCGTTCGGCTCGCCGGCACGGTTGGCCTCGACGCGTTTCTCGACCAGCTCCAGCGGGTAGGCCGCACGGGAGTTCTGGGTCAGGCTGTCGTCGCTGTAGTCGGGCAGGCGGGTTTCCGGGTTCAGCACGACGTTTTCCAGGACGGCGCCGAACTGGATGGCTTTCCAGATCACCGGCTCGTTCTTCTCGGACAGGTCGATGCACTTGGCGTAGCAGCCGCCTTCGATGTTGAACACGGTGCCCACGCCCCAGCCGTGCTCGTCGTCACCGATCAGGTAACGGCTTTCGTCGGCGGACAGGGTGGTCTTGCCGGTGCCGGACAGGCCGAAGAACAGGGTGGTGTCGCCGTCTTCGCCGACGTTGGCGGCGCAGTGCATCGGCAGCACGTCTTTTTCCGGCAGCAGGAAGTTCTGCACGGAGAACATGGCCTTCTTCATTTCACCGGCGTAGCGCATGCCGGCGATCAGGACTTTCTGCTGGGCGAAGTTGAGGATCACGCAGCCGTCGGAGTTGGTGCCGTCACGCTCCGGCTCGCAGACGAAGTTCGGGGCGTTGATGATCTGCCATTCCTGGCGGGCCTGCGGGTTGTACTGCTCGGGATTGATGAACAGGCAGCGGCCGAACAGGTTGTGCCAGGCGGTCTCGGTGGTCATCTTGACGGCCAGGTAGTGCTCGGGGTCGGAGCCGACGTGCACGTGGGAAACGAAACGCTCGCGCTCGGTCACATAGGCTTCGACGCGGTCCCACAGGGCATCGAACTTGTCCGCCGGGAAGGGACGGTTGATGGCGCCCCAGGCGATCTTGGATTCGGTGCTCGGCTCCTGGACGATGAAGCGGTCGGCCGGAGAACGGCCGGTGCGGTGACCGGTCCTAACTACCAGCGAACCGTTGGCGGCCAGCTCACCCTCGCCACGGCGGATGGCCTCTTCGACCAGTTGCGCGGCGCTGATATCGGTGTACACGGCGGTATTGGCTTGCGTCATGTGGTTCCCCGTCGGCGAGAGGCCGAGTCCTCCAATCAAATATGTAGTGGGTCATGCGACCCGCTACAGCGAAAAAAGTGCGCCGGATTATGCCAGAGGAACTATGGCTTAGGCGAGATGACTGGACGTAAGGCAGACGATACGGGGGTTTCAGTCAGACCGGGCACCGGGAACTGCGACTCTGGCGAGCGCTTCTCAAGCGGGTTCGTCACTGGAAATGACTGCCTCAGCAATGGCGGTCACCAGCGGAACGCCACGCGAGAAAACGAGGCCGGGCGGGCGCTTGCCGAGATATCCACAGGCCCGGGCTGCGCTACGACACACTACAAATTGGTAGGGGACTTATGAACTAGAAGCAGCCGCAAGCTACCAAGCTACAAGCGGCAAGCAAGAGCAAGGGCACGCCCTCTTGCAGCTTGAAACTTGCCGCTTGCAGCTGGCTGCTAAGCCCTCAATGCTTCGTGCTTGACGGCGCCGCGCTGCCGCCACCGGCGAACAGCTGGGCCACGTCGGCGGCGTCGAAGCTGTAGCGCTGGTTGCAGAACTGGCAGTCGATCACCACCGTGCCGCCGTTTTCGTCCAGCAGGGCTTCGGCGTCCGTGCGGCCCAGGCTGACCAGGGCGTTGGCCGAGCGCTGGCGCGAGCAGCTGCAGCGGAAGCTGATGGGGCGCGGGTCGAACAGGCGCACCGGCTCCTCGTGGTAGAGGCGGTGCAGCACGGTTTCGTTGTCCAGGCCCAGCAGCTCCTCGGCGGTGAGGGTATCGGCCAGGGTGGTCAGGTGCTGCCAGCTGGCGGCGCGGGCTTCCGGGTCCTTCAGGCGGTCCGCCGGCAGGGCCTGGAGCAGCAGGCCACGGGCATTGCGGCCATCGGCGTTGAGCCAGAAGCGGGTTGGCAGCTGTTCGGAGTTGGCGAAGTAGGCGGACAGGCTCTCGGCCAGGTTGCTGCCCTCCAGGCTGACGATGCCCTGGTAGCGCTGGCCTTGCTTCGGGTCCACGGTCAGGGTCAGCACGCCCTCGGGCATCAGTTCGTGCAGCCCGGCACCGGGCTCCACCTGCTCGGCGTGGTAGCGGGCGATGCCGCGCAGCTCGCGGTCGCTGGAGCACTCCACCATCAGCAGCGGCACGGCGCCGGAGGAGCGCGCCTGGAGCACCAGGAGGCCGTCGAACTTCAGGGTACCGACCAGCAGCGAGGCGGCGGCGAGCATTTCGCCGAGCAGCTGGGCCACCGGCTCCGGATAGGGGTGCTTGGCCAGCACGTGGGCGTAGCTCTCGCCCAGGGCGACCATCTCACCGCGCACGTCGGTGTCGTCGAAAAGGAAGCGCTGGGTATTGTCGAAGGTCGGCATGAGGAGGAAACCCGGGAAGGAAAGATGACAGAACGATGACGGCGAACTATAAAGCGCGCCTTTCCACGGCCTGCGATAGATGAGGATGGGAATTTTATGGAGAAACCGATGCGTGTCCAAGCCTCCTGGCGATGGCCGGCCCTGATCGGCCTGCACGCCTTCGCCCTGCTGCTGCTCGCCAGTTGGCTGTCGCCGGCCACCCGGACGCTCTGGGACCAGGCCGACCGGGCCGTCTACCTGGCCCTCAACGGCTCCCTGGACGGCCACCCGCTGTGGATGGGCTTCTGGGCCTTCTGCAGCACGCGGCTGTTCGACATCCTCGCCGGCGGCCTGATGCTCGCCCTGCTGATCCGCCAGGACTGGGTGTTCCGCCGCCACCAGTTGCGCCCCGCGCTGTTCACCTTCATCGCCCTGATGCTGGTGCTCGTGGCGGTGCGCATCCTCTTCACCCGCATCGCCGTGCACCATGGCTGGCAGCACGCCAGCCCGTCCATCGTGCTGGGCGGCATGCAGCTGTCCGATCACTTCCCGCTGCTCGAAAGCGTGTTCGAAGTGAAGGACCGTTCCAGCCGCAGCTTCCCCGGCGACCACGCCTCGGTGCTGATGCTCTGGGGCCTGTTCATGGCGATCTTCGCCCGGGGCTGGAACCGCGTGACGGTAGTGGCCCTGGCCACCGCGATGATGCTGCCGCGCCTGGTGGCCGGTGCCCACTGGCTGGCGGACGACCTGGTCGGCGGCCTGTTCATCACCCTGCTGGTGCTGGCCTGGGGCTGGTGCACCCCGGCGGGCGACCACCTCGCCCGCGTGCTGGCCTGGCTGGCCAGCCCGGCCATGCGCCTGGGCAGCCGCGTGCCGTTGCTCAACCGCCTGTCGCTGCTGGACGACAAGCGCCTGCGCTAGCCCTCGAAATCACCGGAGCCGCCGCGCAGGTAGTGGATCTGCCGGCGCTGCTTCTTGGTCGGCCGGCCCTCGGTCTGCACGCCCAGGGCGCCGGCCTTGCGCAGGGCCGCCGCCTCCTCGCGGCGGGCGATGCTCTCGGCGGTCTCCTCGTAGAGCGTCTGCGCCTCGGGCGCGCCCCGGCGCACCACGGAAAGGGCGCGGACCACCACGGTGCGCTCCTCGAAGCCGGTACGGATCACGTATTGGTCACCGATGCGCGGCTCCTTGCCCGGCTTGCAGCGCTCACCCCGGTGGTGGACCTTGCCGCCCTCGATGGCCTCCTTGGCCAGCGCGCGGGTCTTGTAGAAACGCGCCGCCCATAGCCACTTGTCCAGGCGCACCTTGTCGTCGTCTTTGTCGCTCATGCCTCGGTTTCCATGCTGGCAGGCTGCACGGCATCGCAACCTGGAAATTTGCCTCCCGGGCGCACGCCGGGCCGGATGCAGTTGTCACAAGGGGCAACTAGAATGCCGACAACTTTACCGGAAAGCCTGCTTTGAAGACGTTCGACCAACTCTCCGTGATCGGCCTGCGTGAATGGATAGCCCTGCCCGAACTCGGCATGGTCGGCCTGCGCGCCAAGATCGACACCGGGGCCAGCACCTCCACCCTGCATGCCAGCGACATCGTGCCCTTCGAGCGCGACGGCCAGCGCTGGGTGCGCTTCACCGCGCACCTCGGCACCCTGGTGCAGCGGCGCCATCGCTGCGAGGCGCAGGTGGTCTCGGTGAAGACCATCAAGAGCTCCAACGGCCAGGCCCAGAGCCGCTATGTGATCAGCACCACGGTCGCCCTGGGCGATCGCGCCTGGCCGATCGAGTTCACCCTGGCCTGTCGCAAGACCATGCGCTACCGCGTGCTGATCGGCTCCAAAGCCCTGGTGGACGGCCAACTGGTGGTCAACCCGGCCCTTAGCTACGTACAGGACAAGCCGACCCTACCGGCCTTCGACTCCCTTCCAGGTGCCCAATGAAAATTGCCGTGCTGTCGCGCAACCCGCGTCTGTATTCGACCCGTCGCCTGGTGGAGGCCGGCCAGCAGCGCGGGCACGAGATCCAGGTGATCGACACCCTGCGCGCGTACATGAACATCGCCAGCCACAAGCCGCAGATCCACTACCGCGGCCAGCCGCTGGAAGGCTTCGACGCGGTGATCCCGCGCATCGGCGCCTCGGTGACCTTCTACGGCTGCGCCGTGCTGCGCCAGTTCGAGATGATGGGCGTGTTCCCCCTCAACGAGTCGGTGGCCATCAGCCGCTCGCGGGACAAGCTGCGCTCCCTGCAGCTGCTCTCGCGCAAGGGCATCGGCCTGCCGGTGACCGGCTTCGCCCACTCCCCCGACGACATCCCCGACCTGATCCGCATGGTCAACGGCGCCCCGCTGGTGATCAAGGTGCTGGAAGGCACCCAGGGCATAGGCGTGGTGCTGTGCGAGACGGAGAAGGCGGCCGAATCGGTGATCGAGGCCTTCATGGGCCTGAAGCAGAACATCATGGTGCAGGAGTACATCCGCGAGGCCGGCGGTGCCGACATCCGCTGCTTCGTCGTGGGCGACAAGGTCATCGCCTCGATGAAGCGCCAGGCCAAGCCGGGCGAGTTCCGTTCCAACCTGCACCGGGGCGGCAGCGCCAGCCTGATCAAGATCACCCCGGAGGAACGCATGACCGCCATCCGCGCCGCCAAGGTCATGGGCCTGTCGGTGGCCGGTGTCGACATCCTGCGCTCCAACCACGGCCCGCTGGTGATGGAGGTGAACTCCTCCCCCGGCCTGGAAGGCATCGAAGTGACCACCGGCAAGGACGTCGCCGGGATCATCATCGAACACCTGGAAAAAAGTGCCGGCCCCAACATGACCCGCACCAAGGGCAAGGGCTGAGCCCCCCCATCGCTCTCCCGACGAGGCGATGGACTTCCGTAGGGTGGGTAGAGCTCGGCGAAACCCACGCGGTGGAGGTGCCGGGAAGCCGGTAGTCATGCCCAGCACCGCATGGTGGACCGGTGAAGCGGGGTCCACCCTACATTCCGCCATACGCCGAGCCCATCCAGCGCCCACACAAAAGCCGCCGGGCCTCACCCGACCTACGGACGCATCAAGGAAGTCGTTGCGCTGAAGCAGGCTCCGCCCCCGGCCGGGAGTGGAGCCGCCCCCCTCAATGGGTGGTGGTTTCGCCGGCAGCCTTCTTCGCCAGGTAATGCGCGAACAGCTGGTTGGCGTTGCCCAGGGAGATCAGGTGGGCATAGATCCAGCCGAGGAAACCGGACTTGTGCAACTCCAGCACCTTGTCGTCGGGAAGGGCCAGGAAGCGCTCCTCGTCCACCGCCAGGAAGTCGCTGAGCACGAAGCTCTCGCCATTGCTGTGGCTGAGCTTGAGGCTGCGGGGGGACAGCAGCTCCAGTTCGTTGAGCATGTCGACGAAGCGGCGGGTGCGCTCCATCTCGGTCGTGAAGTTCTGCAGGAAGTGGATCATCTCTTCGAGGAAGAGGCTGTTCCGGCCTTCCTCGTCGAACAGCTCGCGGCCCTCTTGCTCGTTCCAGCCCGAGTAGGCGGCGTCGAAGCAGACGGTGAAGTTCTCCGCGCTGTCCTGGGCCAGGACGAACGGGTAACGGCGCACGAAGGCCGGGATGTAGCAGTTCTCCTGCCACAGGTTGTTGGCGTCGACGTAGCCGTTGTGGCCGGCCTTCAGGCCCAGCAGGGCGATGGGCACGGCCTGGGCTCCCTCGCCGATGAACACGATCGGGTAGTGACGGGAGGCCTGGAAGAACTCCAGGCCGGCCAGCGGCACCAGATGGGTGCCGGCGGCGAATTCGCTGTTCTGGAGGCTGGCGAGCTTCAGCGAGCGGTGCTCCTCGCGGTTCAGCGCCTTGATGTCCTTGTACAGCAGCAGCGTGGTCATTACGTGGGTCTCCTGGGAAGAACGGGTTGACGGATGACGATCTGCGCCAGGACCTGTCCACCATCCTGGTCGGGCACCCCATCCTCGAGGGTATTGGCCGCCACCAGGCCGATGTCCAGGTGGCGACCCCAGCTGAAGTTAAGACCAGCACCGACGCTTTGCAGGGCCGGCCCCGCCTGCCCCGGCATTCCTGGATGCGGCAACAGGCTCACGGGGCGCGCTGCCCCAGCCAGTCGACGAAGGCGGCCTCGTCCAGCGGCGGGCTGAAGTGGAAACCCTGGCCGAGGGCGCAGCCCAGGGCGCGCAGGCTCTGGTGCTGGCCGCTGGCCTCGATGCCTTCGGCGATGCACTCCAGGCCGAGGTTGTGGCCGATGGCGAGGATGGTGTCCACCAGCGCGGCGTCGCTGCCGGCCTGTTCCAGGCCTTCGACGAAGCTGCGGTCGATCTTCAGGCGGTCCAGCGGCAGGCGCTTGAGGTAGGTGAGCGAGGAATAGCCGGTGCCGAAATCGTCGATGGCGAAGCGCACGCCCAGGCCCTTGAGTGCCTGCATGGCGGCGATGCACTGCTCGACGTCCTCCAGCAGGCTGCCTTCGGTGATCTCCAGCTCCAGGCGCTGGGCCGGTACGCCATGGCGCTGCAGGCAGTCGCTGACCCGGGCGACGAAATCACCCTGGCGCAGGTCGCGCGGGCTGATGTTGATGGCCATGACCAGCTCCGGCCAGCGCGGCAGCCACTGGGCCAGGGCGGCGCAGGCGCGGTCGAGCACCCAGTCGCTGAGTTCGAGGATCAGCCCGGTCTCCTCCGCCAGGGCGATGAACTGGGCAGGCGGCACCACACCGCGCGTGGGGCTGCGCCAGCGCAGCAGCGCCTCGGCACCGACCACACGCTCGTCGGCCAGGGCCAGCTGCGGCTGGAACTCGAGGAACAGCTGCTCGCGCGCCACGGCCTGGCGCAGCTCGCTCTGCAACTGCAGGCGCTGGTCGATGGCGGCCTGCATGGCCGGGGCGAAGAAGTGCAGCGCATTGCGGCCGCCCTGCTTGGCCCGGTACATGGCGGTGTCGGCCTGCTTGAGGACGTCCGCCGCACCCTGGCGCTCGAAGGGGTGCAGGGCGATGCCGATGCTGGCGCTGACCGACAGCTCGTGCTCGCCGATGCGACAGCTCCCATGCAGGCTGTGGAGCAGCTTGGTGCCCACCTCGGCGGCGTGTTCGGCGGCCGCCTCGGGGTGCTCGCCCAGGGCCTCGAGCAGCACCACGAACTCGTCGCCGCCCAGCCGCGCCAGGGTGTCCTCGGCGCGCAGGCAGCTGGCCAGGCGCGCGGTGACCTCGCGCAGCAGCGCGTCGCCCACCGGGTGGCCGAGGCTGTCGTTGACCGTCTTGAAGTGGTCCAGGTCGATGAACAGCAGGGCGCCGAAGCGGCCCTCGCGCACCTCACGGGCCATAGCGTGCTGCAGGCGGTCGAGCAGCAGGCGGCGGTTGGGCAGGCCGGTGAGTTCGTCGCTGTAGGCCAGGCGCTCGATCTCGCGCTGGTAGCGCTGGCGCTCGGAGATGTCGGTGATGCTCAGGCGGATCAGCGGCGCCGCGCCGCCGGGCAGGCGCACCAGGCGCACTTCGCAGGGGCGCACGCGGCCGGCGACATCACGCATCAGCCATTCGAACACCGGTGCCTCGCCGGCCAGCGCGGCCTGGGCGTGGGCCTGGCCGACGTCCCGCGAGGGACGCCCGTCGGCCTGCAGCGGCGGGCTGAAGCTGGTGGGCATGCGCCCGATCAGCTGCTCGCGGGGCAGCCCGTAGAGGCGCGCGGCGTTTTCGTTGGCCTCGGTGATGCCGCGCTCGACGTCGAACACCAGGATCGCCTCGGGGGCGTGCTCCACCAGGATGCGGTAGCGCGCCTCGGCCTCGCGCCGGGCGCTGACGTCTTCCACCAGGGCCAGCAGGGCGTACATGCGACCGTCGCCATCGCGCACCGCGCGGACGTTGACGCGGGTATCGACGACGCTCCCGTCGGGCCGCAGGAAGCGCTTGTCCAGTTCGTAGCCGTCGCGCTGGGCGCTGCGCACCTGGTGCAGCAGGGCCTGCTCGGCGCCACGGTCGTCGGGGTGGGTGATGCTCATCCAGTCGGCGCCCTGGAGCATCTCGCGGGAACGCCCGAGGATGCTGCAGAGCTTGAAGTTGACCTCTTCCCAGCAGTGTTCGGGCGAGCACAGGGCCATGCCGATCAGCGGCGCCTCGAAGAACAGGTGCAGATGCTCCTCGCGCTCGCGCTGGCGACGCTCGGCGCGCTTCTGCTCGGTGAGGTCCTGGATCGCGCCATAGATGCGGATGACCCGCTCGCCGTCGTGCTCGGCCAGGCCCTTGAGGCGCACCCAGCGGTAGTTGCTCTTGGCGGTGACGACACGCAGCTCGATGTCGAAGGGATCGGCGCTGCGCAGCACGTGATCGAGGGTGGCGCGGGCCCGGGCGCGGCTGTCCTCGTCGAAGTAGTTCATCGCCTGTTCCAGGTTGGGCGCGCCGCCCACCGGCTCCAGGTCGTAGATGCGGAAGGTGCCCTCGCTCCAGAACATCTGCTCGCTGGGCAATTCCAGCACCCAGCCGCCGATGTCGGCGATGGCCTCGGTCTGGCTCAGCAGGTGGGTCTGGCGCATCAGCTCCTCGCGGCGCAGGCCCAGTTCCTCGGCGAGCAGTTCGCGGCGGCTGACATCGTGCTGCAGGGCGACGAAATGGCTGATGCCCTGGTCGTCGTGCATCGGCGCCAGGGTCACCTCGTTCCAGAACAGGCTGCCGTCCTTGCGGTAATTGCGCAGGATCGCCTGGCACGGCTCGCCGCGCCGGATGGCCGCCAGCAGGCGCGGCAGTTCGGGCTGGTTGCGGTCGTGGCCGACCAGGAAGCGACAGTTGCGCCCCAGCACTTCATGGCGGCTGTAGCCGGTGATGCGCAGGAAGGCGGGGTTGCAGTAGGTGAGCGGGAAGTCGGGCTGGCGCGCGTCGACGATGATCACGCCGAGCGGGCTGGCCTCGAGGGCCAGGCTGTTCATGGCCAGGGCCTGCTGCATCTCGGCGCGACGGCGCAGTTCCAGGCGCAGGTCGCTGAGGGTCCGCCCCACCAGCAGGGTGGAGACCATCAGCAGCAGCACGCTCAGGTGCAGCTCGATGCGCTGCGGCTCCAGCCACTGCGGGGCCTCGCCCAGCTCCCGCAGGAGCGGCAGCGAGAGCACGGTGGCGGTGGCCAGGCCGGCGCCGCAGAGGGCGCCGGGGAACCCCCGGGTGAGGGCCAGGCTGAGCATCACCAGGCCGATCAGGGGCAGGGTCAGCAACAGCGGCATCACCGCGATCGCCAGCGGCAAGGCGATGACCAGCACCACCAGCAAGGGCCAGGGGGGCAGGCGCAGCATGGACTCGGCCAGCGGCGCGAAGGCGCCCAGCGCCCAGCGTCGACGGCGCAACCAGGGGGTGAGGTAGGTGAGCAGCGGCAGGCAGACCACCAGGGTGGTGAGGCTGTCGCCCAGCCACATCAGCAGGCTGGCGGTGCCCCAGGCCTCGGGGGCGATCACCCCGGTGAGCACCAGGCTGCCCTGCACGCCGATGGCCACCAGGGTCACGGGCACCAGCACGCCGAGCAGCATGAAGCGCAGCAGGCTGGCGAAATCCGGCAGGGCGACATCGAAGCGCGGCGGCCGCAAAAGCAGCCAGCCGACACCGATGCTGAGGGTCTCGGGCAGGGCGTAGAAAGGCGCGAGGCGCCAGTCCAGGCCCCAGAGCGGTGCGCTCAGGACGGCGTTGAGGAAGACCGCGAGCAGTACCCGAGGGCCCCACCAGAGGCACGCCACCAGCCCCAGGGAAAAGGGCAGGTACCAGAGCGCGACGCCGCCGGAAACCTGGGTGCCCAGGGAGACCCAGGTGGCGAGGTGCAGCAACGGCAGTGACGACCACCAGGTCCAGTTGGGCAAGCGGGCTTTAGCGGCGGGCATTCTGACCTCAAGTCTACGCACGCGGGAGGATAGTCCAGGGCGCCTAGAGTACGTGGGTCAGGGCAAAGTGACACTATGCAACAACGAGCCCGCGTCGCAGCCTGACGGAAGGCGTCGCGGATGAACGCGAGCCCCGCCGTGCGGGGCTGTCAGGCGGCGTCGCGGGGCAGCAGCAGGCCCAGGGGCAGGCACACGCGGGCTTCCAGCCCACCGCCGGAACGGTTGCGCAGCTCGACGCTGCCGCCGTGCAGCGCGGCGATGCGCTTGACGATGGCCAGGCCCAGGCCGGTGCCCTTGCCGCCACGGGCGCGGTCGCCGCGGATGAAGGGGTTGAAGATGTCGCCCAGCTCGGCCGGGTCGATGCCCTGGCCACGGTCGAGCACGCTGAGGACGACATAGGGGGCGGTGTGATCGCCCGCCACGAAGGCGGCCACTTCGACGCCGTTGCCGCCATAGCGCAGCGCGTTCTCGATCAGGTTGGTCAAGAGGCGCTTGATCGACACGCGCCGCAGGGGGAACGGCGGCACCGGCTCCAGGCACAGGCGCACGCGCTCCTCGTGCTGGTTGTAGGGGGCCACCACCTCGCGCACCAGCTCGCCGAGGTCGAGCTCTTCCTGGCGCTCGTCGCGACCGTCGCGGATGAAGGCGAGGAACTGGTCGAGGATGGCGTCCATGTCCTCGATGTCGCGAACCATGTCCTCGGTGAACTCGCTGTCGCTGCTCATCAGCTCCAGGGACAGGCGCAACCGCGTCAACGGGGTACGCAGGTCGTGGGAGACGCCGGCCAGCATCAGCTCGCGCTCGCGGGCGGCCTGCTCGACGTCCTCGGCCATCTGGTTGAAGGCGCGGTAGACCTCGGTCATCTCGCTGGGCGTGTCGCTCACCGGCAGGCGCACGCTGCGGCCCTGGCCGAGCTGGCGGGCGGCGAACACCAGGCGCTTGAGCGGGGCGTTGAGCTGGCGCACGAATATCCAGGCGGCGGCAGTGGACAGCAGGCCGATGCCGAGGAACCAGCCGAGCACGCTCCAGATGCGCTGCCCGCGCAAGGGGTGTGGATAAAGCGGGATGCGCACCCAGTCGGGGCCCAGCGCCGGGGCCCGCACCCAGAGCGCCGGCGGGCTCTTGGCGCGCAGGCGCACCTCGGTCTCGGGGCCGAGCTCGGTCTGCATCTGCCGCTCGAAGATCTCGCTGTAGGGCCAGTGCTGCTCGCTGGGCGGCACGGCGTCGCTGGCCACCCGCTTGAGGCCGGCGGCGCGTGCCAGGTCGTCGCGCTCGGATTCGCTGGCCGCCCAGTAGGCACGCAGGGTCAGCGCGGCGCCGTGGCTGTACTGGCGGTCCACGAGGACGTCCTCGTTCATCATCAGGTAGACCAGGGTCAGCGCCTTGGAAAACAGCACGACGATGAGCACCAGCCAGAGGGTGCGGGAGAAGAAACTCTGCGGGAACCAGTACGGCGCTTTCATCGGGTTTTCCGGGCAGGAGGCTCAGGCGCCTTGCAAGGCAGTGCCGCGCCCGGGATACGGGCGCGGCGGGGGGAGGTCACTTGTTGCCGTCGGGCACGAACACGTAGCCGACACCCCAGACGGTCTGGATGTAGCGGGGCTTGGACGGGTCGGGCTCGATCAGCCGGCGCAGGCGGGAGATCTGCACGTCGATGGAGCGCTCCAGGGCGTCCCACTCGCGGCCACGGGCGAGGTTCATCAGCTTGTCGCGGGTCAGCGGCTCGCGGGCGTGCTGGACCAGGGCCTTGAGCACGGCGAACTCACCGGTGGTGAGCATGTGCACGTCCTCGCCCTTCTTCAGCTCGCGGGTGGCCAGGGACAGCTCGTACTCGCCGAAGGTGACGCTCTCGTCGGCAGCGGCCGGGGCGCCGGGCACCTGGGGCGCCTGGCGGCGCAGCACGGCCTTGATCCGCGCCAGCAGCTCGCGCGGGTTGAACGGCTTGGCCAGGTAGTCGTCGGCGCCCAGTTCCAGGCCCTGGATACGGCTGGACTCGTCGCCCTTGGCGGTGAGCATGATGATCGGCACCTGGTTGTTCGACGCGCGCAGGCGGCGGCAGGCGGACAGGCCGTCCTCACCCGGCAGCATCAGGTCCAGGACCACGAGGTGGAACAGCTCGCGGGCCAGCAGGCGGTCCATCTGCTCGACGTTCTCCACCGCGCGCACGCGGTAGCCCTGCTCTTCGAAAAAGCGCTCGAGCAAGCGACGCAGACGCGCGTCGTCGTCGACGATCAGGATCTTTTCGCCCTCGGCATTGGGGATGCTGCTCATGTTCTCTCCTGGTTTCTCAAGCGCGGCATTATTACTCAGCACCGGTGTCGCGCGGCTCGACCATTGTTAGCAGATTTTTCCCCGAACGGTTCCCTGGCCAGTGCAACGGGGTGTTTATAATGCGCCGCTTGTTTCCCGGCCAGGGCCAGGCCCGGCCGGTCTTTCGTTGGTCATCAGGTGTGTCTTTTTCATATGGAAAGCATCAACAACCGTATCGCTGAAGAGCTGGGCGTGCGCCCGCAACAAGTCGCCGCCGCCGTCGCCCTGCTCGATGAAGGCTCCACCGTTCCCTTCATCGCCCGCTACCGCAAGGAAGTCACCGGCAGCCTGGACGACACCCAGCTGCGGACCCTGGAAGAGCGCCTGCGCTACCTGCGCGAGCTGGAGGACCGCCGTGGCGCGATCCTCGCCAGCATCGAGGAGCAGGGCAAGCTGACCCCGGAACTGGCCCGCGAGATCAAGCTGGCCGACACCAAGACCCGCCTCGAAGACCTTTACCTGCCGTACAAGCAGAAGCGCCGCACCAAGGGCCAGATCGCCCTGGAAGCCGGCCTCGGCGAGCTGGCCGACGCGCTGTTCGCCGACCCGACCCTGGCGCCGGAAACCGAAGCCGCGCGCTTCATCGATGCCGAAAAGGGCTTCGCCGACACCAAGGCCGTGCTGGAAGGCGCCAAGTACATCCTCATGGAGCGCTTCGCCGAGGACGCCACGCTGCTGGCCAGCCTGCGCGGCTTCCTCAAGGACAACGCCACCCTGACCGCCCGCCTGGTTCCCGGCAAGGAACAGGAAGGCGCCAAGTTCAGCGACTACTTCGAGCACGACGAGCCCCTCAAGGGCGCACCGTCGCACCGCGCGCTGGCGATCTTCCGCGGCCGCAACGAGGGCGTGCTCAGCGTCGCGCTGAAGGTCGGCGAGGAGCTGCCCGGCACCATGCACCCCTGCGAGGTGATGATCGGCGAGCGCTTCGGCGTGAAGGACCAGGGCCGCGCCGCCGACAAATGGCTGGGCGAGGTGGTGCGCTGGACCTGGAAGGTCAAGCTCTACACCCACCTGGAGACCGACCTGCTGGGTGAGCTGCGCGAAGGCGCCGAGACCGAGGCGATCAACGTCTTCGCCCGCAACCTTCATGACCTGCTGCTGGCTGCCCCGGCCGGCCCGCGCGCCACCCTGGGCCTGGACCCGGGCCTGCGCACCGGCTGCAAGGTCGCCGTGGTCGACGCCACCGGCAAGCTGCTGGAGACCGCCACCGTCTACCCGCACGTCCCGCACAACAAGTGGGATGACACCCTGGCCACCCTCGGCAAGCTCTGCGCCAAGCACGGCGTCGACCTGATCGCCATCGGCAACGGCACCGCCAGCCGCGAGACCGACAAGCTGGCCGGCGAGCTGATCAGCAAGATGCCGGGCCTGAAGATGACCAAGATCATGGTCAGCGAGGCCGGCGCATCGGTGTACTCGGCCTCGGAACTGGCCGCCAAGGAGTTCCCCGAGCTGGACGTGTCCCTGCGTGGCGCGGTGTCCATCGCCCGCCGCCTGCAGGACCCGCTGGCCGAACTGGTGAAGATCGAGCCGAAGTCCATCGGCGTCGGCCAGTACCAGCACGACGTCTCCCAGCTGCAGCTGGCACGCAGCCTGGACGCCGTGGTCGAGGACTGCGTGAACGCCGTGGGCGTGGACGTGAACACCGCCTCCGCCGCCCTGCTGGCGCGCATCTCCGGCCTCAACGCGACCCTGGCGCAGAACATCGTCGCCCACCGCGACGCCAACGGCGCCTTCAAGACCCGCGAAGAGCTGAAGAACGTCAGCCGCCTGGGCGAGAAGACCTACGTGCTGGCCGCCGGCTTCCTCCGCGTGATGAACGGCGACAACCCGCTGGATGCCTCGGCGGTGCACCCGGAGACCTACCCGCTGGTGCAGCGCATCGCCGAGGGCACCGGCCGCGACGTGCGCTCGCTGATCGGCGACTCCGCCTTCCTCAAGCGCCTCGACCCGGCCAAGTTCACCGACGAGACCTTCGGCCTGCCGACCGTCACCGACATCCTCAAGGAACTCGACAAGCCCGGCCGCGACCCGCGCCCGGAGTTCAAGACCGCCGAGTTCCAGGAAGGCGTCGAGAGCCTCAAGGACCTCAAGCCCGGCATGGTGCTCGAAGGCGTGGTGACCAACGTCACCAACTTCGGCGCCTTCGTCGACATCGGCGTCCACCAGGACGGCCTGGTGCACATCTCCGCGCTGTCGGAGAAGTTCGTCAAGGACCCGTACGAGGTGGTCAAGGCCGGTGACATCGTCAAGGTCAAGGTCATGGAGGTGGACATCCCGCGCAACCGCGTCGGCCTGTCCATGCGCATGAGCGACACCCCCGGCGAGAAGGTCGAGGGCCCGCGCGGCGGCGGTCGTCCGCAGGGCGGCCAGCGTCCCGATCGGGGTGCCCCGCGCCAGCAGCAGGCGGCACCGGCGAACAACGCCATGGCCTCGCTGTTCGCCAACGCCAAGCAGATCAAGAAGAAGTGAGCTGATGGAAGTCTCCGACCTGCACACCGCCAGCGCCTACAGCAAGCTGCTGGGCATCGAACCGGTCAGCCTGGGCGACGGCGTCGCCGAGGCGCGCCTGTCCATGGCCGAGCACCTGCGCAATCGCGGCCAGGTGATGCACGGCGGAGCCATCTTCTCGCTGCTCGACATCGCCATGGGCCTGGCCTGCACCAGCGTCCATGGCTTCGAGCGGCGCAGCGCCACGATCGAATGCAAGATCAACTACATCCGCCCCGTGGCCGAGGGTGACATCCTCTGCCGCGCGCGGGTGGTGCACGCCGGCTCGCGGACCCTGGTGGTCGAGGCCGATGTGCTGCAGGGCGACAAGCTGGTCGCTAAAGGGCAAGGCACCTTCGCCCAGCTGTAAGCGCCAGGACGGCGACGCTCTATTCTGGACGAAGCGACAACGCAGTCATGTCCGCCCCTTGTAGACCGACCAGTCCACCCTCATATTGGGGCGACTGTCCCTGGGACCCACAGGATTCCAAATTGAGCGACCTTCTCTCCCGCCGCCTGGCATTGCTGGGCGAGCGTGCCCACCTGTCCCTGCTGACCCAGTGCCTGCACGGCATCGAGCGCGAATGCCTGCGCGTCGACGGCAACGGCCAGCTGGCCCTGACCCCACACCCGGTGGCCGTCGGTTCCGCGCTGACCAACCCGCAGATCACCACCGACTATTCCGAGTCGCTGCTGGAGTTCATCACCCCCACCGAGCACGACCCGGCGGCGACCCTGGCGGACCTGGAGAAGATCCACCGCTTCACCTACCAGAAGCTCGACGGCGAGCTGCTGTGGAGCGCCTCGATGCCTGGCCGCCTGCCCAGCGAGGAGGTCATACCGATCGCCCGCTACGGCACCTCGCCCATCGGCCGCCTGAAGTACGTCTACCGCCGAGGCCTGGCCGTGCGCTATGGCAAGACCATGCAGTGCATCGCCGGCATCCACTACAACTTCTCCCTGCCCGAAGCCCTGTGGCCGCTGCTCAAGGAGGCCGAAGGCGATCCGCAGAGCGACCGTGACTTCCAGTCCGCGCGCTACATCGCGATGATCCGCAACTTCCGGCGCTACAGCTGGCTGCTGATGTACCTGTTCGGCGCGGCGCCGGCGCTGGACCAGAACTTCCTCCGCGGCCGCCCCCACGACCTCGACCGCCTCGACGCCGACACCCTGTTCCTGCCCTGGGCCACCAGCCTGCGCATGAGCGACCTGGGCTACCAGAACAATGCCCAGTCCGGCCTCACGCCCTGCTACAACAGCCTCGACAGCTACCTGTCGAGCCTGCGCCAGGCCGTGTCCACGCCCTACCCGCCCTATGCCGAGATCGGCACCAAGCGTGACGGCGAATGGGTGCAGCTGAACACCAACGTCATCCAGATCGAGAACGAGTACTACTCCTCGATCCGCCCGAAACGCGTCACCTACACCGGCGAGCGCCCGATCCAGGCGCTGATGGCCCGTGGCGTGCAGTACGTCGAAGTGCGCTGCCTGGACATCAACCCCTTCCTGCCGCTGGGCATCGACCTGGCCGAGTCGCGTTTCCTCGACGCCTTCCTGCTGTTCTGCGCCCTGCAGGACAGCCCGCCCCTGGCCGGCGGCGAGTGCCGCGACTGCACCGACAACTTCCAGCGCGTGGTCAAGGAAGGCCGTCGCCCCGGCCTGCACCTGCAGCGCAACGGCCAGGAGATCGGCCTCAAGGAATGGGCCTTCGAGCTGCTCGACCAGATCGCCCGCACCGCCGACCTGCTGGACCGCGCCCAGGGCGGCCAGGCCCATGCCGAAGCCCTGCAGGCCCAGCGCCTCAAGGTCGAGGACACCCGCCTCACGCCGTCGGCACAGGTGCTGGCCGAGCTGCGCGAACGTGGCGAGAGCTTCAGCGAGTTCTCCCTGCGCCAGAGCCGCCTGCACGCCGCGTATTTCCGCGCCGAGGCCCTGGCCCCGGACGACCAGGCTCGCCTCGAAGCCATGGCGCGCGAATCCCTGGAGGAACAGGCGCGCCTGGAAGCCGAGCCCGACGTCGACTTCGACACCTTCGTCGCCGCCTACCAGGCCAGCATCCTCGGCTTGCTGAGCAACTGACCCCCGCAGGAGCCCACCGCAACGGTGGGTTTCGCTGCGCTCTACCCACCCTGCGAAAGCCCAAACCCGCACGTGGAATGGCGTAGGGTGTACGACGCCTCGCCCAGCCACCGCGCGAGGCGGGGCCCGACGCCCCTGCGCCCGGCGCACGACACGCCGCAACCCGCCACCTAAAGCCACCCGCGCAGCCCTGCGCCCTGAAAAGGCGCGCCCCGTCACAAAACCGACAAGCTGGGGCTCGAAGCGGGACAGGCGGCCACCCGCGCCGGAAAACCGGCAGCTAGCATGAGCACAAATCCAGAGCCTGCGAGCTTTGCCCATGGCGGCCCCAGACGCCCACCCCCAAGACAGCCAGCAATGGAGCCTGGAAAGCCTCAACAAGGCCTACCAGCAAGGCTACATGGCGGGCCTCACCGGCCAGACGATCGACCAGCAACCCTACCCCGCCGAAGTCCTCGCCGCGGCCTGGGAAGCGGGTTGGGACGACGGCCACGACCAGTACGAGCTGCAGCGCCCCTCGCGGATCGCCTGAATCAGTCCTCGCGAAACGCCGCGTCCAGCGGAACCCGATAACCCGTCGCCAGCCGGTTGGTCTCGTTGGCCATGCCGATCACCGCCTGCAGCTCGCCGAACATCGCCTCGGTCATCCCCGCCTTGCGCGCCGCCGCCGTGTGCGAGCCGATGCAGTACGCGCAGTTGTTGGTGACGCTGACGGCCACGTAGAGCAGCTCCTTGGTCAGCGGGTCCAGCGCGCCGGGGGCCATCACCTGCTTCAGGCTCTCCCAGGTGCGGCGCAGGTTGTCCGGGTGCTGGGCCAGGGCCTTCCAGAAGTTGTTGACCTGGTCGACCTGGCGCGTCGCCATGATGTCGTCGTAGACGGCGCGGACTTCCGGACTGGCATGTTCATATTCGATCAAGTGCTTAGACGACATCGCGCATCCCCTTCTAAGTTATGAGTCAGCCAGTATAGGCAGAGCGCCCATACCGGCCCGGTCCCAACCATGGAGAAGGTCACGCATGTCGATACGCACCCTGGGCCGCCTGGCCCTCACCGCCTCACTGTCCCTGCCGCTGCTGGCCCAGGCCGCGCAACCCGGCCTCTGGGACACCTACGCCACCCTGAAAGCCAAGACCTGGGTCGACCTGACCCATGCCTACGACGAGCAGGTGCCGCACTGGAAGGGCTTCGAGAACGCCCAGCGCAAGACGCTCTACACCGTCGACAAGGACGGCTTCCAGGTGGACCTCTACACCCACGTCGGCCAGTGGGGCACCCATGTCGACCCGCCGGTGCACTTCCACAAGGGCCTGCGCGGCATCGACCAGATCGACGTGAAGGAACAGCTGCTGCCGCTGGTGGTGCTGGACATCCACCAGCAGGCGGCGAAGAACCCCGACTACGTACTGACCCTGGCCGACGTGAAGGCCTGGGAGGCCAAGCACGGCCCGGTGCCCGAAGGCGCCTTCGTGGCCCTGCGCAGCGACTGGTCCAAGCGCTGGCCGAGCCAGGAGAAGATCCAGAACGCCGACGCCCAGGGCGTGGCCCACTACCCGGGCTGGAGCAAGGAGGCGCTGGTCTACCTCTACGAGACCCGCAAGATCACCGCCTCCGGCCACGAGACCACGGACACCGACCCGGGCATCGCCACCAGCAAGGACGACTACTCCCTGGAGTCCTACATCCTCGGCAAGGACCACTACCAGATCGAGCTGCTGGCCAACCTGGACCAGGTGCCGGAAGCCGGCGCGCTGGTGGTCGTGAGCTTCCCGAAGATCGCCCGGGGCACCGGCTTCCCGGCGCGGGTGTTCGCGATACTGCCCTGATGGGGTGAGCGGGACTCCCCCCTGTGGGAGCGGCTTCAGCCGCGATGGGCCCTGCTCGGTGCCGGGCCCTTTCACGAGTCCACTGGAAGAGGGGCCTCGGAGCGGGCAGCCGTCGCTCACTCCAGACGTAGGGTGTGCTGCGCGCACCTGGAGCTCGCCGGAAGCACCGTGCGAAGGTGCGCACGGCACACTCTACGGCACGCGCCCTCAGTTCTGTAGGAGCAGCCTCAGAGCACCTTTTCGAAGATCTTCGAGTTGCGCTGGTAGTTGTAGAGCGAGGCACGTGCCGCCGGCAGGCTTTCCACGCCGCTGGGCTGGAACCCGCGCTCGCGGAACCAGTGCGCGGTGCGCGTGGTGAGCACGAAGAGGGTCTTCAGGCCCAGTGCACGGGCGCGGTCCTCGATGCGCTCCAGCAGCTCGTCGCCACGGCCGCCGTGGCGGTACTCGGGGTTCACCGCCAGGCACGCCAGCTCGCCCGCATCGGAGTCGGCGATGGGATAGAGCGCCGCACAGGCGATGATGTGGCCGTCGCGCTCGACGATGGTGAACTGGCCGATCTCGCGCTCCAGCACCTCGCGGGAGCGGCGCACGAGGATGCCCTGGTCCTCCAGCGGGGTGATCAGGTCGATCAGCCCGCCGACGTCGTCGATGGTGGCTTCGCGCAGGGACTCGAACTGCTCCTGGTCCACCAGGGTGCCGCCACCGTCGCGGGTGAACAGCTCGGTGAGCAGCGAGCCGTCCTCGGCATAGCTGACCATGTGGCTGCGCTTGACCCCGCTGCGACAGGCCTGGGCGGCGGCGTCCAGCAGCTCGGCCTGGTAGCTGTTGCCCAGCCGCACGAGGTGGCCGGGCACCTGTTGCGGGCGCAGTTCGCGCACCAGCTTGCCGGATTCGTCGATCAGCCCGCGCTCGCTGCCGAACAGCACCAGCTTGTCCGCGCCCAGGTCGATGGCGGCGCGGGTGGCGACGTCCTCGCAGGCCAGGTTGAAGATCTCCCCGGTGGGCGAGTAGCCCAGGGGCGAGAGCAGCACGATGGAGCGCTCGTCGAGCTGGCGGCTGATGCCCTTGCGGTCGATGCGGCGCACCTCGCCGGTGTGGTGGTAGTCGACGCCATCGACGACGCCTATGGGCCGCGCGGTGACGAAGTTGCCGCCGGTGACGCGCAGGCGCGAGCCCTGCATGGGCGAGGCGGCGATGTCCATGGACAGGCGCGCCTCGATGGCGATGCGCAGCTGGCCCACGGCGTCGATCACGCACTCCAGGGTCGGGCCGTCGGTGATGCGCAGGTCGCGGTGGAAGTGCGGGGTCAGCCCGCGCGCGGCCAGCCGCGCCTCGATCTGCGGGCGCGAGCCGTGCACCAGCACCAGGCGCACGCCCAGGCTGTGCAGCAGCACCAGGTCGTGGACGATGTTGCCGAAGTTCGGATGGGCGACGCCCTCGCCGGGCAGCATCACCACGAAGGTGCAATCCCGGTGGGCGTTGATATAGGGCGATGCGTGGCGCAGCCAGTTGACGTAGTCGTGCATGGATTCCGTGAGCCTGTGGACGTTGGCGAAATGAGCGGTGCTACTCCGGTAACGGAGTCGGGGGCGTCGCGTTTATCGTCGTCGCAGGAACATCAACGGATTCCCTCCTCGTCAGGCCTTGTCGGCGGGGTTCAGGCAGTAGTGCTGGATGAGCTGGCGCAGCAGCGCCACGGTAGGCTCGATGCGTGACAGTTCGAGGTGTTCATCGGGCTGGTGGGCACAGGCGATGTCGCCGGGGCCGAGCACCAGGGTCTCGCAGCCGAGCTGCTGAAGATACGGGGCTTCGGTGCCGAAGGCCACCGCTTCTGCGGCATGCCCGGTGAGACGTTCGGCCAGGCGTACCAGATCACTTCCGGCCGGCTCCTCGAAGGGCGGCACGGCGGGGAACAGGGGCTGGTAGTCGATGGCCACGCCATGGCGCTCGGCAAGTGGCGCCAGGCGCTGGCGGATGGCCGCGCGCAGCATCTCCGGCTCCATCCCCGGCAGCGGGCGCAGGTCGAACTCCAGGCTGCACTGCCCGCAGATGCGGTTGGGGTTGTCGCCGCCATGGATGCAGCCGAGATTGAGGGTCGGCTGCGGCACGTTGAACAGCGGGTTGTTGAACGTGCGCTGCCACTCGCCGCGCAGGGCCACCAGCGCGGCGATGCTCTCGTGCATCGCCTCCAGGGCGCTGCGGCCCAGGCTCGGGTCGGAGGAGTGGCCGCTCTGCCCGAGGATGTCGATGCGCTCCATCATCACGCCCTTGTGCAGGCGGATCGGCTTCAGCCCGGTGGGCTCGCCGATCACCGCGGCGCGGCCCAGCGGCTGCCCGGCGGCGGCCAGGGCACGGGCGCCGGACATCGAGCTCTCTTCGTCGCAGGTGGCCAGGACGATCAGCGGGCGGCGCAACGGCTGGTCACGCAGGGTGCGCACCGCCTCGATCACCAGGGGGAAGAAGCCCTTCATGTCGCAGCTGCCCAGCCCGTACCAGCGGTCATCGGCCTCGGTGAGCTGCAGCGGGTCGCTCTTCCACAGCGCGGCGTCGAAGGGCACGGTATCGCTGTGGCCGGCCAGCACCAGGCCGCCGGGTCCGCTGCCCAGGGTGGCCAGCAGGTTGGCCTTGCCGGGCGCCACCTGCTGCACCTCGCAACGGAAGCCCAGCTCGCCCAGCCAGGCCGCCAGCAGGTCGATCACCGCCTGGTTGGACTGGTCCCAGCCGGGCTGGGTGCAGCTCACCGAAGGCGCGGCGATCAGCGCGGCGAACTGGCTCTTCAGGTCTGGAACGGGCATCGGCTTTCTCCACGGACGAGGGCTCATCATAGGGACAACGCCCCGCCGGCGAAACCGCCCGGCAGGGCGCCTCGGCCTCCTGTAGACTTCACGGCCTCGGCAGCCATCCCGTGCTGCGATTGATAAAACTCCGGCCATGCAAAAAGAAACCGAAATCAAGCTCCGCGCCAGCCGCGAGACCCTCGAAGCCCTCCGCGACCACCCGCTGCTGAAGAAACGCAACAAGAGCGGCTGGGAGAAGCGCGAGCTCTTCAACCAGTACTACGACACCCCCGGGCGGGAGTTGTCCCAGGCCAAGGTCGCCCTGCGCCTGCGCCGCGACGGCGACCAGTTCATCCAGACCCTCAAGAGCCGTGGCCAGAGCGTGGCCGGGCTGTCCGAGCGCAACGAGTGGGACTGGTACCTGCCCAAGGCCAAGCTCGACCCGAAGAAGCTGGGTGACGACTGCTGGCCGGCCAGCCTCGCCGACCTGGACAAGAAGACCCTGGCACCGATCTTCACCACCGACTTCGTCCGCGAGCGCGCCGAGATCGCCTGGGGCCGTGGCAAGGCCAAGGTGGTGGTGGAAGCCGCCCTGGACCTGGGCAAGGTCATCGCCGGCAAGGCCGAGGAAGAAATCTGCGAGCTGGAGCTGGAACTGCGCCAGGGCGAGCCCGAGGCGCTGCTGGAACTGGCCCGCGAACTGGCCGCCGACCTGCCCCTGATGCCCTGCGACATCAGCAAGGCCGAGCGTGGCTACCGCCTGTTCGACGCCAACAGCTACAGCGTCGCCCTGCCGGCCCCGGTGCTGGACGCCGAGATGCCCCTGGACGACGCCATCGCCGCCATCGCCTGGCACCTGCTCGGCAGCAGCCAGCGCCTGGCCGAGCAATACCGCTTCAACGGCCACTGGAAGCTGCTCGGCGAATGGCTGCAGCAGCTGATCGACCTGCGCGCCCTGCTCGGCAGCCTCGGCCAGGCCGCGCCGCGCGCCAGCAGCCACGGCCTGCGCGAGGCCCTGGACGCCCTGATCGGCGACTGGCGCCCGCGCCTGGCCGCCGGCCAGGACGACGAGGCCGCGCGCCAGGCGGCGCCGCAGCAATTCGCCGATGAACTGGCCGGCACCCGCTGGGGCCTGTTCTCCCTCGACGCCTCCAGCTGGCTGCTGGCCCGCTCCTGGACCGTCGGCCGCAACGACCGTGGCAACCGCCAGGGCAAGGCCGCGCTGGGCAAGTGGCTGCCGCGCCTGCTGGGCGACGAAGCCCGCGACCTGCAGCTGGACCGCTACAAGCGCCAGCCCGAGGACCTCGCCGAGCAGCTGCCGCGCATCGAGCGCCTGCTGGTCTGGCTGCGCCTGGCCCGCAGCGTGCTGCTGGAGATCCCCGAGACCGACCGCTGCTACGGTGAGCTGAACAAGCTGGCCGAACTGGCCGGCCGGCCGATCGACGAGGAGGCCCTCGAAGCCCGCGTCAGCCAGGCCCACCGGGTGCTGACGCTGAAGAGCTGGAAGCAGCTGCTCAAGTGATGCGACCCGGCACCGCGCGCCCGCGCGGTGCCGACGAGGAACCCACCCGATGTTCAAGCAAAGCTTCCGATCCCTGCTCGGCACCTGGCTGACCGGCCTGCTGGCCCTCTTGCCCCTGGTGCTGACCCTGGCCCTGCTGGCCTGGATCGTCAGCCTGCTCAACCGCCTGGTGGGCCCCTCGACGCTGATCGGCCAACTGCTCGCCGCGCTCGGCCAGCCGTTTGCCAGCAGCCCGGTCCTGGCCTGGTTCGTCGGCACCCTGGTGCTGCTGGGCAGCCTCTATCCCCTGGGCCTGGCCGTGCAGCTGGGCCTGCGCCGGCCGCTGGCCTGGCTGTTCGACCAGACCCTGCGGCGCACCCCGCTGATCGGCAACGTCTACAACATCGCCGACCGCTTCGTCGGCATGCTCGACAAGGAAAAGAACGCCGACATCACCACCATGCAGCCGGTCTGCTGCTTCTTCGGTGGCGACGGCGCGGCGGTGCTCGCCCTGCAACCCAGCTCCGCGCCCATCGAACTGGAAGGCCGGCCCTACTGCGCCATCCTGGTGCCCACCGCGCCCATCCCGGTGGGGGGCGGCCTGCTCTACGTACCGGTGGACTGGGTGCGCCCGGCCGACATGGGGGTCGATGCGCTGACCAGCATCTATGTCTCCATGGGCCTCACTCCGCCCCCCACCGCCACGCCGCCCGACGCCTCGCGGAACTGATCCGCCGACGCGCTTGGCCAAGGCGCCGCCGCGCTGGTTACAATGCGCGCCCCGCTCTTCATTCGTCTGTCCGAGAGAGTCCGCCATGGTTTTCAAAGTGTTCGTAGATGGTCAGGAAGGCACCACCGGCCTCCGTTTGCTCGACTACCTGTCCGGCCGTGCCGACGTCGAGCTGCTGCGCATCGCCGATGACAAGCGCAAGGACCCGCAAGAGCGCGCACGCTTCCTCAATGCCGCCGACGTCGCCTTCCTCTGCCTGCCCGACGTCGCCTCCCGCGAGGCGGTGTCCCTGGTGACCAACCCGAACACCTGCATCATCGACGCCAGCACCGCCTTCCGCACCGACGACAACTGGGCCTACGGCCTGCCGGAACTGGCCGCCGGCCAGCGCGAGAAGATCCGCACCAGCAAGCGCATCGCCGTACCCGGCTGCCACGCCAGCGCCTTCATCCTCGCCGTGCGCCCGCTGATCGACGCCGGCCTGCTGCCCGCCGACTACCCGCTCTCGGCCTTCTCCCTCACCGGCTACAGCGGCGGCGGCAAGGGCATGATCGCCGAGTACGAGGCCGGCAACGACGCCAGGCTCATGAGCCCGCGCCCCTACGCCCTGGGCCTGGAGCACAAGCACCTGCCGGAAATGCGCGTCCAGGCCCGCCTGGCCCAGGCGCCGGTGTTCAACCCCATCGTCGGCCCCTTCCTCAAGGGCCTGGCCGTGACCGTGCCGCTCTATACCGAGCGCCTGGCACGCAAGGCCGGCGCCGCCGAGATCGCCGAGATCTACCGCCAGCACTACGCCGGCGAGCAGTTCGTGCGGGTGATGCCGGCCGGTGACGAGGGCAACCTCGACGGCGGCTTCTTCGACGTCCAGGGCTGCAACGACACCAACCGCGTCGACCTCTTCGTCTTCGGCTCCGCCGACCGCCTCAACCTGGTCGCGCGCCTGGACAACCTCGGCAAGGGCGCCGCCGGTGCCGCCGTGCAGTGCATGAACGTGCACATCGGCGCCGACGAGGCCACCGGCCTCAACGCCTGATCCGCACCCCCCTGAAAAAGCCCCGCCGATGCGGGGCTTTTTCATGGGTCAGTCCCGTGAATCGAGTGCATAAAACTCCTGGAGCTTGCGCTGCAGCAGCTCCTGATCCGGCAACTGGGTTCGATACTCGGCTACCAGCGCCGGAGACAGGGAACGGTTGAGGGCGTACTCCACCACCTCATCATCCTTGCTGGCACACAGCAGCACACCGATGGCGGGATGCTCGTGAGGCTTGCGTTCATCCCGGTCCAGAGCCTCCAGATAGAAATCCAGCTTCCCCAGGTATTCCGGCTCGAAACGCCCCACCTTGAGTTCGATGGCCACCAGGCAGTTGAGGCCTCGATGGAAGAACAGGAGATCGAGAAAGAAGTCACGGCCACCGACCTGCAACGGGTATTCGGACCCAATGAAGCAGAAGTCCCGCCCCAGCTCGATCAGAAAGTCCCGCAGGCGGAACAACAAGCCACGATGCAACTCCGCCTCGCCGTGCCCAGGGGACAAATCCAGGAACTCGAAGACATAGGCATCCTTGAAGGCATCTACGGCATCCGGTTGCCGTTGCCGCAGGGCTTTCGATGCGCTGACAGGCCTGTTCAGCGAGCGTTCGAACAATCCAGCCCGACACTGTCGTTCCAGTTCCCGGCTTGACCAGCGTTCCCGTATCGCCAGTCGCAGATAGAAACCGCGCTCCTCGGGGGTACGGCATTGGCCAAGCACGAGCAGATTATGGGTCCAGGGTATTTGTGACAGCAGCGCTGACACTATTGCCTCATCCGGCCAGGCATCGTGGAACTGGCGCATGCGGAACAGGTTGCGCCGGGTGAATCCGCGCAGCCCCGGCTGGGTGCGCGCCAGGTACTTCGCCAGTTGCTCGACGACCCCTTCGCCCCACTCCGACGACTCCAGCTTCTCGCTGATATGGCGCCCGATTCGCCAATAGAGCGTGATCAGTTCGGCATTGACCGATTGATAGGCACGCTGGCGGGCACTGGTGATCATCAGCGCGATGTCGCCAAAAGCGGTATCCAGCGTTGATCCTGGCGTGTTCATGACATGGCTCCTGGCTGATGAGCCAGTCACCATCGCGTACCTGTCATGGCACGGAAATGCGGCGCTCGCCGCACCATGCCCGGGGAACCGTCCCATACCTGTCGCTGGATCGCGCAGCGGCCCCAGGCGCGAACCCGCAAGGAGCGGCAGCCTATCGGCTGCCATCGCGAATGAATTCGCTCCCACGGGTACCTCCGTGCATCTCCCTACCCGCCCACCGGCAGGCTGGTGGTGGACTTGATCTCCGACAGGGCGACGATGGAGTTGACCTCCTGGATGCCCGGCACCAGCGACAGCTTCTCGAAGAAGAAGCGCTCGTAGGCCTCGATGTCCTTCGTGACGATGCGCAGCATGAAGTCCACCGCGCCCATCAGCACGTGGCACTCCAGCACCTCGGGGAAGCCCTGCATGGCTTCGGCGAACTCGGTGAGGTTGGAGCGGCCGTGGGCGTTGAGCTTCACCTGGGCGAAGATCTGCGCGTTGAGGCCGATCTTGCGCCGGTCCAGCAGGGTCACCTGGCGGCGGATCACGCCTTCCTCCTTGAGCCGCTGGATGCGCCGCCAGCAGGGCGACTGGGACAGGCCGATGCGCTCGGCGATCTCGGCGGTGGCGATGCCGGCGTCTTCCTGCAGCAGTTCGAGGATGCGGCGGTCGTAGGGATCGAGTTCGACAGGCATGAAAAACCTCAATAATCGGAAATCGAGGAAATTCTATTCCTCAATCAGGCTGAACAACCAATAAATAGGCAGAAATTCCCCCTCTGGCGCCCGGAAAATAGGCCGTCGCCTCCGGAGCCACGCCACCATGCTCGACCTCGACGAATCCTCCCGCATCACCCCGCCGCCGCCCTTCCCCACCGCCATGGCGCCGCGTGAGGACGTGTGGAGCAAGACGCAGCTGCCCGGCCAGGCGCGCACCCTGAGCTTCACCATCCTCGCCGAGGCCGACGCGGACATCCTCAGCCGCCTGCTCGCCTACTTCGCCCAGCTGCAGCTGGTGCCGCAGTGGCTGGAGTCGAGCCGCCAGGGCGACGAACTGCTGCTGCGACTGCACCAGGACGGCCTGACCCTGCACCGCGCCGAGGTGATCGCGCAGAAGATGCGCTCCCTGGTCAGCGTGTTTTCGGTGGATGTGCAGCCTGCGGCATCCTGACCGCGCCGTTCGGTGCACCCGGTCACGCAATGCCCTTCGCCCCGAGGCGCCGATTCGGGCATCCTGTGCACCCTCCACGGAAGAGTGCGTTGGCTACTCTTCCCTGACCGGGATCGCGTGACCAAGGAGCCTGCATGTCCGCTTTTGCCTCAGCCGCCCAGGATCGCTGGCTGGACCTCAACGACCTCCTGCGGGAGCTGGTGAACCAGGGCCGGATCGCCCAGGACACCGCCGAGCAGTGCATGGCGATTCGCCGCAGCGCGGTGAACAACCAGCAGCACCCGCTGGAATTCCTCGCCAGCCAGCAGGTCGACGACCTCAAGCGCCCCGGCAAGAAGCTCGACCTCGAAGCCCTGACCGTGTGGCTTTCCGAGTACGCCGGCCAGCCCTACCTGCGCATCGACCCGCTGAAGATCGACGTCGCCGCGGTCACCCCGCTGATGTCCTACGCCTTCGCCCAGCGCCACAAGATCCTCGCCGTGGCCGCCGACAGCGAGAGCGTCACCATCGCCAGCGCCCAGCCCTTCGTGCACAGCTGGGAGGGCAACCTCACCCACGTGCTCAAGCGCCCGATCAAGCGCATCGTCGCCAACCCGGCGGACATCCAGCGCTTCACCGTGGAGTTCTACCGCCTGGCCAAGTCGGTCAGCGGCGCCAATGCCGTGGACCAGAAGATCAGCGGCGTCGGCAACTTCGAACAATTGCTGAAACTGGGGGCGAACGACCAGGAACCCGACGCCAACGACGCGCATATCGTCAACATCGTCGACTGGCTGTTCCAGTATGCCTACCAGCAGCGCGCCAGCGACATCCACATCGAGCCGCGCCGCGAACAGGGCACCGTGCGCTTCCGCATCGACGGCGTGCTGCACACCGTCTACCAGTTCCCGCCCCAGGTGACGATGGCCATCGTCAGCCGCCTGAAGAGCCTCGGCCGCATGAACGTGGCGGAGAAGCGCAAGCCCCAGGACGGCCGGGTCAAGACCAAGACCCCGGAGGGCGGCGAGGTGGAACTGCGCCTGTCCACACTGCCCACCGCCTTCGGCGAGAAGATGGTGATGCGCATCTTCGACCCCGAGGTGCTGCTCAAGAGCTTCGACCAACTGGGCTTCTCCCAGGACGACCTGAAGCGCTGGCAGAGCATGACCAACCAGCCCAACGGCATCATCCTGGTCACCGGCCCCACCGGCTCGGGCAAGACCACCACGCTCTACACCACGCTCAAGCAGCTGGCCACCAGCGAGGTGAACGTCTGCACCATCGAAGACCCCATCGAGATGATCGAGGGCGCCTTCAACCAGATGCAGGTGCAGCACAACATCGACCTGACCTTCGCCAGCGGCGTGCGCGCGCTGATGCGCCAGGACCCGGACATCATCATGGTCGGCGAGATCCGCGACCTGGAAACCGCCGAGATGGCCATCCAGGCGGCGCTCACCGGCCACCTGGTGCTCTCCACCCTGCACACCAACGACGCCCCCAGCGCCATCACCCGCCTGCTGGAACTGGGCGTGCCCTACTACCTGCTGCGCGCCACCCTGCTCGGGGTCATGGCCCAGCGCCTGGTGCGCACCCTGTGCCCGCACTGCAAGGCGCCCATCGAGCTGGAAGAAGAGGACTGGCAGAACCTCACCCGCCCCTGGAGCGCACCGCTGCCCACCGGGGCGCACCGCGCCGTGGGCTGCCTGGAATGCCGCGACACCGGCTACCGGGGCCGTGCCGGGGTCTACGAGATCATGCTGCTGTCGGATTCGGTGAAGAGCTACATCACCGCCGACACCGACCTGGTCGGCCTGCGTCGCAACGCCTTCAAGGAAGGCATGCGCAGCCTGCGCCTGTCCGGCGCGCAGAAGGTCGCCGCCGGCCTCACCACGGTCGAGGAAGTGCTGCGGGTCACCCCGCAGAGCGAACAGAAGTAACCACCGCCGCCCGGCGCAGAATCCGGGCGGATAACCGAGAAAGGCCGCTGCCGGCACTCACCTACAGGGAACAGTCATGGGCATCACCACAGTCGTACTCCTCTTCGTCGCGCTCGCCGTGGCCATCGTCTTCATGGGCTTCAAGGTCGTGCCCCAGGGCTACGAGTGGACGGTGGAGCGCTTCGGCCGCTACACCAACACCCTCAAGCCGGGCCTGAACATCATCGTCCCGGTGATGGACCGCATCGGCCGCAAGCTCAACGTCATGGAGGCGGTGCTGGACATCCCCCCGCAGGAAGCCATCAGCGCCGACAACGCCATCGTCGAGATCGACGCCGTGTGCTTCTTCCAGGTGATCAACGCGGCCCAGGCGGCCTATGAGGTGAACAACCTCGAGCACGCCATCCGCAACCTGGTGATGACCAATATCCGCACCGTGCTCGGCTCCATGGAGCTGGACGCCATGCTCAGCCAGCGCGACGCCATCAACGAGCGCCTGCTGCGCACCGTCGACGAGGCCACCGCGCCCTGGGGCATCAAGGTCACCCGCATCGAGATCAAGGACATCAGCCCGCCCGCCGACCTGGTCGAAGCCATGGCCAGCCAGATGAAGGCCGAGCGCCTGAAACGCGCGCAGATCCTCGAGGCCGAAGGCTCCCGCTCCGCCGCCATCCTCACCGCCGAGGGCCACAAGCAGGCGGAAATCCTCCGCGCCGAGGGCGAGCGCGCCGCCGCCTTCCTCGAAGCCGAGGCCCGCGAACGCGCCGCCCAGGCCGAAGCCGAGGCGACCCGCGTGGTGTCCCAGGCCATCGCCAACGGCAACGTGCAGGCGGTGAACTACTTCGTCGCGCAGAAATACGTCGAGGCCCTGGGCAGCCTGGCCAGCGCCAACAACAGCAAGGTGATCCTCATGCCGCTGGAGGCCAGCCAGGTGATCGGCTCGGTGGGCGGCATCGGCGAGATCGTCAAGGCCACCTTCGGCGACAAGAAGGTCTGACCATGCTCGGTTACCTGCAGACCCTGTCCTTCTGGGACTGGCTGGCCCTGGGCACCCTGCTGCTGATCCTCGAAGTCTTCGGCGCCGGCGGCTACCTGCTGTGGATCGGCCTCGCCGCCGCTGCGGTCGGCGCCCTCACCTTCATCGTGCCGGGCATCCCGTGGGAGGTGCAGTTCCTCCTCTTCGGCGTGCTCTCGGTGTGCACCGCCGTCTACTGGTGGCGCCGCCAGCGCAGCGCCGCCAAGCCCTCCGACCAGCCGGGGCTGAACCGCCGGGGCCAGGAGTTCGTCGGCCGCCAGTTCGCCCTGCACCAGGCCATCGAAGGCGGGCGCGGCAAGATCAAGGCCGGCGACTCGGTGTGGCTGGTGGTCGGTCCCGACCTGCCCGCCGGCGCCCAGGTGCGCGTCATCGGCCAGGACGGCGTGCTGCTCAAGGTGGAACCGGTCAGCACCAGCTGAACGAAGGGGACGCATCGGTATTGCATGGGGCCCATGGCTAACGTCCAATAGCGGCCTCATGCCAAGGAGCCGTCCATGTCGCGTCCCGCCACCCCTCGCAAACCCCGCGCCAGCAGCCAGCTGCGCATCGCCGGGATTCTCGACGCCGCCCGCGCGCTGCTGGCCGAGGAAGGCGTGGCCAACCTGTCGATCTACAGCGTGGCCGAGCGCGCGGAGATGCCGCCCTCCTCCGTCTACCACTTCTTCGCCAGCGTGCCGGCGATCCTCGAAGGCCTCACCGCCGAGGTGCACGCCGCCTTCCGCGCCTGCCTGCAGGAGCCGGTGGAGCATGCGCGCCTGGGCAGCTGGCGCGACCTCTCGCGCCTGGTGGAAGAACGCATGCTGGCGATCTACGCCGCAGACACCGCCGCGCGCCAGCTGATCCTGGCCCAGCACGGCCTCACCGAAGTGACCCAGGCCGACCGCCAGCACGACATCGAGCTGGGCCGCCTGATGCACCGCCTGTTCGAGCGCCACTTCGAACTGCCGGCGCTGCCGGGCGACCTCGACGTCTTCGCCCTGGCCATGGAGCTGGGCGATCGCGTCTATGCCCGTTCGGTGCAGCTGCACGGCGAAATCACCCCGCGCTTCGCCGAGGAAGGCATGCGCGTCTTCGATGCCTACCTCGGCCTCTACCTGCCGCCCTTCCTGCCCAAGCGTGCAGCCGTGCTGGCGGACGCACTCTGAAGCCTTCGATTTTTATCCGATAAATAACCGATAACAATCGGCAATTTCGGGCTATATTCTGCTTTAGCGTTAAATAACCACTTTTAAAGCAGATTATTATCGACTATAAGGTCGCCATCCGGGCGACTCACGCCCGCTCATCGACAGCAATCGTCCTGACGAGGTGTCTCCATGTCCCGCATCGTTACCGTCGCCGCCACCCAGATGGCCTGCTCCTGGGATCGCGCCGCGAACATCGCCAACGCCGAGAAACTGGTGCGCCAGGCCGCCGCCAGGGGCGCGCAGATCATCCTCATCCAGGAGCTGTTCGAGACCCCCTACTTCTGCCAGAAGCCCAACGCCGACTACCTGCTGCTGGCCACCGCCACCGAGACCAACGCCGCCATCGCCCACTTCCAGAAGGTCGCCGCCGAACTGCAGGTGGTGCTGCCCATCAGCTACTTCGAGCTGGCGGGGCGCGCGCGCTTCAACAGCATCGCCATCATCGACGCCGACGGCCGCAACCTCGGCGTGTACCGCAAGAGCCACATCCCGGACGGCCCCGGCTACCACGAGAAGTACTACTTCAACCCCGGGGACACCGGCTTCAAGGTGTGGAACACCCGCTACGCGCGCATCGGCGTGGGCATCTGCTGGGACCAGTGGTTCCCCGAGTGCGCCCGCAGCATGGCGCTGCTGGGCGCCGAGATTCTCTTCTACCCCACCGCCATCGGCAGCGAGCCCCACGACGCCAGCATCACCTCGCGCGACCACTGGCAGCGCGTGCAGCAGGGCCACGCAGGCGCTAACCTGATGCCCTTGGTGGCGTCGAACCGCATCGGCCGCGAGGAGCAGGACGGCTACGACATCACCTTCTACGGCTCCTCCTTCATCGCCGATCAGTTCGGCGCCAAGGTCGAGGAACTGAACGAGACCGAGGAAGGCGTGCTGGTCCACAGCTTCGACCTCGACGCTCTGGAACGTACCCGCAGCGCCTGGGGCACCTTCCGCGACCGTCGCCCGAACCTGTACGGCCCGCTGAAGACCCTGGACGGCTCCCTGGAGTCCTGACACCCCTTTCCAGTGGGCCCCGCCAATGCGAGGCCCACTCAACAGCCACCGCAGCGCCCCTCGCCGGGCGACCACAGGTAATCCCCATGAAACCTCTGAACAGCACACCCCGCGCCGATGGCTTCCGCATGCCGGCCGAGTGGGAGACCCACAGCCGCACCTGGATGGTCTGGCCCGAGCGCCCGGACAACTGGCGCCTCGGCGGCAAGCCCGCGCAGGCGGCCTTCACCGCCGTGGCCCGCGCCATCGCCCGCTTCGAGCCGGTGACCGTGTGCGTCAGCGCCGGCCAGTACGAGAACGCCTGCCAGCGCCTGGACGAGCCGAACATCCGCGTGGTGGAAATCACCACCGACGACGCCTGGGTGCGTGACACCGGCCCCACCTTCGTGACCAACGACACGGGTGAAGTGCGCGGCGTGGACTGGGCCTTCAACGCCTGGGGCGGCTTCGACGGCGGCCTCTACTCGCCGTGGAACCGCGACGACCAGGTGGCCTCGAAGATCCTCCGCATCGAAGGCTGCCAGGGCTACCGCACCGAGGGCTTCGTGCTGGAAGGCGGCTCCATCCACGTGGATGGCGAAGGCACCCTGATCACCACCGAGGAATGCCTGCTCAACCGCAACCGCAACCCGCACCTGAGTCGCGAGGAGATCGAGGCGGTGCTGCGCGACCACCTGGCGGTGGACAGCGTCATCTGGCTGCCGGATGGCCTCTACAACGACGAGACCGACGGCCACGTCGACAACTTCTGCTGCTACGTGCGCCCGGGCGAAGTGCTGCTGGCCTGGACCGACGACCCGGCCAACCCCAACTACCCGCGCTGCCAGGGGGCGATGAAGGTGCTGGAGGCAGCCCGTGACGCCAAGGGCCGCCAGCTGGTGGTGCACAAGATGCCGATCCCCGGCCCGCTCTACGCCACGGACGAGGAATGCGCCGGCGTCGACCTGGTGGCCGGCACCCAGGAGCGCGACCCGTCGATCCGCCTGGCCGGGTCCTACGTCAACTTCCTGATCGTCAACGGCGGCATCATCGCGCCAAAGTTCGACGACCCCAAGGACGCCGAGGCCGAAGCCATCCTCAAGCGCCTGTTCCCGCAACATGAAGTGGTGATGGTGCCCGGCCGCGAGATCCTCCTCGGCGGCGGCAACATCCACTGCATCACCCAGCAGCAGCCGGCACCGCAGACGCGCTGAGCCGAACCCGGATGAACGAAGCCCCGCGAACGCGGGGCTTTTTGTGGGTGCGGCGGGGGTAGTCCCGTGTAGGGTGGACCACGCTTCACCGGTCCACCATCGGCGTCACCTGCGCCACCGCTGGTGGACGTAAAGAGCGACGTCCACCCTACGCCCCGGTAGCGCACCGCGCGCCTTCGCGAATGAATGCGTTCCCACGCGGATCGGGTTGTAGGAGCGAATTCATTCGCCCAAGGATCGCCCAGCGATCCCCAAACGAACGAGCCCCCGCAAACGCGGGGGCTCTTCATGTCGGTACAAGGCACGTTCATGTGGGAGCGCATTCATCCGCGAAGGATCGCGCCGCGATTCCCGCCTCTCCCCCACGATCACACCCCGTTGCCTCACAGCTTGGCGATGGACACCTCGGTGGACTTCACGAAGGCGATCACCTCCGAGCCGATGCCCAGCTCCAGCTCGCGCACGGAACGGGTGGTGATCACCGAGGTGACGATGCCGGCGGCGGTCTGCACGTCGATCTCCGAGAGCACCGGGCCTTCGATGATTTCCTTGATGGTGCCCTTGAACTGGTTGCGGACGTTGATGGCTTTGATGGTCATGGCGTTTTCTCCTGGGGTCGAAAATGAGCTGTAAGCCAGAAGCTGAAAGCTGGAAGCGGACTGCGTGCTTCAGGCTTCCGGCTTCGAGCTTCCGGCTGCTCTCAGAGCGCCCAACGCAACTGCGTGGGCAGGGGTGAAAAGGGTTCCGGCTCCGGTGGCGAGGCGGGTTGCGACAGCACCCGCTCCAGCACCTCGGCCTCCAGTGCCGCCAGCCGGGCCGAACCACGGGCGCGGGGGCGGTGCAGTTCCACGGCCAGGTCGAGGCCGACCTCGCCGTCTTCGATGAGGATCACCCGGTCGGCGATGGCCACGGCCTCGCTGACGTCGTGGGTGACCAGCAGCACGGTGAAGCCGTGCTTCTGCCAGAGGCGTTCGATCAGTTGCTGCATCTCGATGCGGGTCAGCGCATCCAGCGCGCCCAGCGGTTCGTCCAGCAGCAGCAGGCGCGGTTCGTGGATCAGGGCGCGGGCCAGGGCCACGCGCTGCTTCTGGCCACCTGACAGCGCCGCCGGCCATTCCTGGGCGCGGTCGGCCAGGCCCACGGCCTCCAGGGCTTCCAGGGCCTTGGGCCGCCAGTTGCCGGAAAGGCCGAGGCCGACGTTGTCGATCACCCGTTTCCACGGCAGCAGGCGGGCGTCCTGGAACATCAGCCGGGTGTCTTCGCGGGCATCTTCCAGCGGTGCGGAGCCGGCCAGCAGTTCGCCACGGGAGGGCTTGTCCAGCCCGGCCAGCAGGCGCAGCAGGGTGCTCTTGCCGCAGCCACTGCGGCCGACCACGGCGACGAACTGGCCGGCGGGGATCAGCAGGTCGATGTCCTTGAGCACTTCGCGCTCGCCGAAGGACTTGCCGATGCTGCGGATCGCCAGCGGGATGCCGCGCTTCAGGCGTTGCGGCGTGGACAGGGCATTCATGCCGCACCTCCCTTGGCCTGGTACGCCGGGTGCCAGCGCAGCCACAGGCGCTCCAGGCCACGGGCGGCGACGTCGGCCAGCTTGCCGAGCACCGCGTAGAGCAGGATCGCCAGCACCACCACGTCGGTCTGCAGGAACTCGCGGGCGTTCATCGCCAGGTAGCCGATGCCGGAACTGGCCGAGATGGTCTCGGCGACGATCAGGGTCAGCCACATGAAGCCGAGGGCGAAGCGCACCCCCACCAGGATCGAGGGCAGCGCGCCGGGCAGGATCACCTGGCGGAACAGGCCGAAGCCGGAGAGGCCGTAGCTGCGCGCCATTTCCACCAGCGCCGGGTCGACGTTGCGGATGCCGTGGTAGGTGTTGAGGTAGATGGGGAACAGGGTGCCGAGGGCGACGAGGAAGATCTTCGCCGACTCGTCGATGCCGAACCACAGGATCACCAGCGGAATCAGCGCCAGGTGCGGCACGTTGCGGATCATCTGCACCGAGCTGTCGAGCAGGCGCTCGCCCCATTTCGACAGACCGGTGATGAAGCCCAGCAGCAGGCCGAGGCCGCCACCGATGGCGAAGCCGATGCCGGCGCGCCAGCCGCTGATGGCCAGGTGGGTCCAGATCTCGCCACTGGCCACCAGTTGCCAGCCGGCGGTGACCACGGCGCTGGGCGCCGGGAGGATGCGGGTGGAGAGCAGGCCGGTCTCGACGGCGATCTGCCAGGTGGCCAGCAGCACGAAAGGCAGTGCCCAGGGCGCCAGGCGCTGGAGGATTGACTGGAAATTCATCTCGGCGTCCTCAGCTCTGCGAGACTTTGAGGCGACGCTCGGGCAGCGCCTCGTTGGCCACCATCTCGCCGAAGGGGCTGACGAAGGCCAGGCCATCGCCGGCCTGCGGGCGCGCCACGTCCAGGTGGGGGAACAGCAGCTCCGCCACGCGGTAGGACTCTTCCAGGTGCGGGTAGCCGGAGAAGATGAAGGTGTCGATGCCCAGGTCCGCGTATTCCCTGACCCGCGCGGCCACGGTGGGGCCATCGCCCACCAGCGCGGTCCCGGCACCGCCGCGTACCAGGCCGACGCCGGCCCAGAGGTTGGGGCTGACTTCCAGCTGGTCGCGCTTGCCATTGTGCAGGGCGGCCATGCGTTGCTGGCCGACGGAATCGAAGCGGGCGAAGGCCGCCTGGGCCTTGGCGATGGTGGCGTCGTCGAGGTGGGCGATCAGGCGGTCGGCAGCGGCCCAGGCTTCTTCGTTGGTCTCGCGCACGATCACGTGCAGGCGGATGCCGAAGCGCACGCTGCGGCCGAGCTTGGCGGCCTTCGCGCGCACCTGCTCGATCTTCTCCTTCACGGCGGCCGGCGGCTCGCCCCAGGTCAGGTACAGCTCCACCTGTTCGGCGGCCAGGTCCTGGGCGGCCTCGGAGGAGCCGCCGAAGTACAGCGGCGGGCGCGGTTGCTGCAGCGGCGGGTAGAACAGCTTGGCGCCCTTCACCTGGATGTGCTTGCCGTCGTAGTCGACGGTCTCGCCCTCCAGCACGCGGCGCCAGATGCGGGTGAATTCGACGGAAGCCTCGTAACGCTCTTCATGGTTCAGGTGCAGGCCGTCGGCGGCCAGCTCGTCCGGGTCGCCCCCGGTCACCAGGTTGAACAGGGCCCGGCCACCGGAGAGGCGATCGAGGGTCGCGGCCTGGCGCGCGGCGACGGTGGGCGAAATGATCCCCGGGCGCAGGGCCACGAGGAACTTCAGGCGCTGGGTCACCGGGATCAGCGAGGCGGCGACCAGCCAGGAGTCCTCGCAGGAACGGCCGGTGGGGATCAGCACGCCGCCGAAACCGAGGCGGTCGGCCGCCTGGGCGATCTGCTGCAGGTAGCCGTGGTCGACAGCGCGGGCGCCTTCGGATGTGCCGAGGTAGTGGCCGTCGCCGTGGGTCGGCAGGAACCAGAAGAGGTTGAGACTCATCGCAATAACTCCAGGGTGAGCGCGCCGGCGTGGCGTAGCCGCGCGATGATGGTTCGTTTACGGGTATCGAAACCTTCCCCGCGCCGTCCTGGCGCGGGGCAAGGCGCACATCACGGCTGCTGGGCGACCTTGGCGGGCGGCGTCCAGATCACGTCCTTGATGCTGAGTTTTTTCGGGATCAGCTTCAGGTCGGTGAAGGTGTCGGCGATCTTCTGCTGCGCCGTGACCACCTCCGGGGAGAGGAACTGGGCGCCGTAGCCCTGGCGCTTCACCGCGATGGCGGTGATGTCCCTGGGCAGGCCGAGCAGCGGTGCGACCTGTTCGGTCACCTTGTCCGGGTCGGCCTTGGAGTCCTCGCCCACGGCGCGCACTTCCTCCACCAGGGTGCTGATCACCTGCGGGTGCTGGGTCGCATACGCCCGGGTGGCCAGGTAGAACTGGTGGTTATCCACAAGCTGGGTGCCGTTGCGCAGGGTGCGTGCCTGCAGCTGTTGCTCGGCGGCGGCCTGGAAGGGGTCCCAGATCACCCAGGCGTCGACGCTGCCACGCTCGAAGGCGGCGCGGGCATCGGCCGGGGGCAGGTACACGGGCTGGATGTCGCTGTACTTCAGGCCCGCCTCTTCGAGAGCGCGGACCAGCAGGTAGTGCACGTTGGAGCCCTTGTTCAGGGCCACCTTCTTGCCGGCCAGCTCCTTCACCGACTGGATCGCCGAGCCCTTGGGCACGAGGATCGCCTCGCTGGTGGGCGCCGGCGGTTCGTAGGCGACGTAGAGCAGGTCGGCGCCGGCGGCCTGGGCGAACACCGGCGGGGTCTCGCCGGTGACGCCGAAGTCGATGGAGCCGACGTTGAGGCCTTCCAGCAGCTGCGGGCCGCCGGGGAACTCGGTCCATTTGACGTCGATGCCCTGGGCGGCCAGGCGCTTCTCCAGGGAGCCCTTGGCCTTGAGCAGCACCAGGGTGCCGTACTTCTGGTAGCCGATCCGCAGGGTCTCGGCCTGTGCCTGGGTGATGGCGCCGAATGCCAGGGCCGCGGTGAACAGCGCAGCCAGGCTCCGACGCAAAGTGATGGTGCGCATGGCGCTCTCCTCGTACTTCGCGGGTGCTTGTGTGTGCGCCTGCTCGCCTCGTTGGCGGGTGAGTAAGGCCGGTTCGGTCGCTCCGGGCACCGCTAACAACTGCCTAGGTTCTTAGCGGTGCCCTCCAGGGAGCGGGTTGTTCGGGTCAGACGCTCCAGCGCGCAGGGCGGTGGAGCACGAGCTCGGGCCGGGGCGCCTGACAGGGGCGCCGTCCTCCGGACTCAGCGGTTGGGCTGCGGCGTCAGGCGCAGGTAGGGCCGGATCGCCTTGTAGCCACGGGGGAAGCGCTGCTTGATCTCGTCCTCGTCCTTCAGCGAGGGGACGATCACCACCTCGTCGCCGTCCTGCCAGTTGGCCGGGGTGGCGACCTTGTGGTTGTCGGTCAGTTGCAGCGAGTCGATCACCCGCAGGATCTCGTTGAAGTTGCGGCCGGTGCTGGCCGGGTAGGTGATGATCAGCCGCACCTTCTTGTTCGGGTCGATGATGAACAGCGAACGCACGGTGAGGGTGTCGTTGGCGTTGGGGTGGATCAGGTCGTAGAGGTCGGACACCTTGCGGTCGGCGTCGGCGATGATCGGGAAGTTGACCACGGTGCTCTGGGTCTCGTTGATGTCGTCGATCCACTTCAGGTGCGATTCCACCGGGTCCACCGACAGGGCGATGGCCTTGACCCCACGGGCGGCGAATTCATCCTTGAGCTTGGCGGTCAGGCCCAGTTCGGTGGTGCACACCGGCGTGAAGTCGGCGGGGTGCGAGAAGAGCACGCCCCAGCTGTTGCCCAGCCACTCGTGGAAACGGATGCGGCCTTCGCTGGAGTCCTGTTCGAAATCGGGGGCGATGTCGCCGAGTCTGATGCTCATCTGTGCAGCTCCTTGAGACTGGATTCGTCGTTCTGTGCGCTCACTATGCCCAGTCTCGAATGAAATCAAAAAGAATAAATAACAATTTATTTATAACTTTGAGAGCTATATCTGCACACCCACAGAAACACCCGCTCAGCATTTGCCAGAGGAGTCGGTCGGCGTTCGGCGAAGCACTGAACCTATAAGTAATGAGTGCCCGACGACAGCATGGGTTTCGCTTCGCTCTACCCATCCCACGATCACTGCCTGGGGCCTGATTCAAGGCACATGGCGCTTTCGTAGGATGGGTAGAGGTACGAAACCCATCGTTGCAGTGCCCGATCACCGCATGGGTTTCGCTTCGCTCTACCCATCCTACGGATCGCTGCCTGGGGCCTGATTCAAGGCACATGGCCCTTTCGTAGGATGGGTAGAGGTACGAAACCCATCGTTGCGGAGTGCCCGATCACCGCATGGGTTTCGCTTCGCTCTACCCATCCCACGATCACTGCCTGGGGCCTGATTCAAGGCACATGGCCCTTTCGTAGGATGGGTAGAGGTACGAAACCCATCGTGCGGGGTGCCCGATCACCGCATGGGTTTCTACCTATCCCACGAAGCCGATGTGCTGCCCTGCCCCGAATCGCGCCCACAAAAAAGCCGCGCCTCCGCCAAAGGCGGAAGCGCGGCTCGTTGACGCCGCTTACAGCAGGGTCAGGGTGTAGCTCACGATCAGGCGGTTTTCGTCCTGGTCGCGGGTGGTGCCACCCACATCGCTGCGGAAGGCCGCGTTACGCCAGGACAGGCCCAGGCCTTTCAGCGGGCCGTCCTGCAGGGTGTAGTCCAGGCGGAAGTCACGCTCCCACTCGCCCAGGTCGCCGCCAGTGGCGTTGTCGATGCCGCTGCCCTTCAGGTAGGTGGCGATGGCCTTCAGGCCCGGTACGCCGGCCTTGGTGAAGTCGTAGCCGTACTCGGCCACCCAGGTGCGCTCGCCAGCGCTGAGGAACTTGCCGATCTGGCGGTCGGTGATCAGGTAGGCAGTGCCGCCATCACCCTGGTTCAGGAAGGGGAAGGCGCTGTCGCCGGACACCTGCTGGTAGCCCAGGCTGGCGGCGTGGCTGCCCAGGGTGTAGGTGAACATGCCGCTCCAGGTGCGGTTGTCGACTTCGCCACGCAGCGGGTCGTTGCTGGCCCATTTGCCGGCACTGCGATAACCCTGGCTACGACCGGCGGCGCTGGAGTTCAGGCCATCGGAGGTGCTGTAGAAGTAACGCAGGTCGGACTTCAGGGAGCCCGGGCCGACCGGCAGCACGTGGGTCAGGCCCAGGAAGTGCTGTTTGTAGAACTCATCGAGGTTGCCGTAGTAGTACTGGGCCGTCAGGTCCTTGGTGACCTTGTAGTCGGCACCTGCGTAGTAGAACTTGTTCTCGAACTTGCCCGTCTGCGCATTGTTGGCGCCGCCGATGGACAGGCCCCGGGCATCGCTGGAGTTACGGCCCTTGGCGTGTTCGAGTTGGCCACCGATCAGGGTCAGGCCATCGATTTCGTTGGAGGTGACCTGGCCACCTTCGAAGGTCTGCGGCAACAGGCGGCCGTCGTTGAAGGTCACCACCGGCAGCTTCGGCTGCAGGGTGCCGATACGCCCTTCGGTCTTGGAGATGCGGACCTTGCCGGTCACGCCGATGCTGCCGAAATCATCCACGGCACGGCCATCGCCTTCCGACGGGAACACGATGCCGCCGTAGTTATCGCTGCCGTTGTTGTAGTGAGTGCCCTTGCCGGAATCCAGGCGCACACCCAGCAGGCCCAGGGCGTCAACGCCGAAGCCCACGGTGCCTTCGGTGTAGCCGGAGCTGTAGTTGAAGATGAAGCCCTGGCCCCACTCTTCCTGCTTGGAAGGGTTATTGGTGCCTTCGCGGTTGTCCTGGTTGATATAGAAGTTGCGCAGGCCGAGGGTGGCCTTGCTGTCCTCGATGAAACCGCCTGCGACGGCCTGTTGGGCCAGCAGGCCGCCAGCGATGGCCAGGGCCAGGGTAGATTTGTTCATGCAATGCTCCAGTGGTGCGTGTTTCTAGGTTGTTCTGATGGGTGAGGCGGACACCGCTATATACACAAGTAAATAGCGAAGCGGTATGACCCGCTGGTCATAAATTCCCCGTAGCGCCTTGCCAGCAGGCCTGCCTCAGGTGGCGGCCAATCTAGGACAAGGGATTTAATTCTTAAAAAGAATTTATCGTCACGTTCTTGTAACTAAATCGCATAAATAAGCCGATACCCTCCCTCTGGCGGGGAGCTGCCCCTGGGAGAGGCGACTTCGGTTACTCGAAAGGGCGCGCAAATTACCGACTTTGGCCGTCTGGCGCCATCCCCAATGACGCAGCAGCGGACGGAATTCGCAGTCCCACACCTCTCCCGGCCTGTAAAGGCGGCGGCACCCTCACGGCCGCTCATAAACTAATAACCAAATAGTATTTATTGAGACGTTTTTAGATCATTTAGATTTCGCTCCACCGGACCACCGGACACCCTGAGAAAACCCCGATTCCCGTCCCGTGGCCCGGCCTCCAAACCGGCCCGTCGCCCGTTTAGGAGCACCACCATGATCAGCTCTCTGTTCCCCCGTCGCCTGCTGGCGGCATTGACCCTCGGCGGCCTGGCCATCACCGCGCAGGCCGCGGACTTCACCGTCGCCTACCAGACCACCGTCGACCCGGCGAAAGTCGCCCAGGCCGACGGCGCCTATGAAAAGGCCAGCGCCTCCAAGATCGACTGGCGCAAGTTCGACAGCGGCGCCGAAGTCATCACCGCCGTCGCCTCCGGTGACGTGCAGATCGGCTACGTCGGCTCCAGCCCCCTGGCGGCGGCCGCCACCCGCCAGCTGCCGATCCAGACCTTCCTCATCGCCACCCAGATCGGCGACGCCGAGGCCCTGGTCGCCCGCAACGGCGCCGGCATCGCCAAGCCCGAGGACCTGGTCGGCAAGAAGATCGCCGTGCCCTTCGTCTCCACCGGCCACTACAGCCTGCTGGCCGCCCTCAAGCACTGGAAGATCGACCCGAGCAAGGTGACCATCCTCAACCTCGCGCCGCCGGCCATCATCGCCGCCTGGCAGCGCGGCGACATCGACGCCACCTACGTCTGGGACCCGGCGCTCGGCGTGGCCAAGGCCAGCGGCAAGGTGCTGATCAGCTCCGGTGAGCTGGGCAAGCTCGGCGCCCCGACCTTCGACGCCTGGATCGTGCGCAAGGACTTCGCCGAGAAGCACCCCGAGGCGGTCCGTGCCTTCGCCAAGGTGACCCTCGATGCCTACGCCGACTACCGCAAGGACCCGCAAGCCTGGCTGGCCGACAAGGCCAACATCGACAAGGTGGTGAAGCTCTCCGGCGCCAAGGCCGAGGACATCCCGCTGCTGCTGCAGGGCAACGTCTTCCCGCTGGCTGCCGACCAGGCCACCGCCCTCGGCGCGCCGACCACCCAGGCCATCAACCAGACCGCCACCTTCCTCAAGGAGCAGGGCAAGGTCGATGCGGTGCTGCCGGACTACGCCCCCTACGTGAGCGCCAAGTACGTCACCAACTGATCGGCTGCGCGCCGGCGGGGCGTCGTTGAAAACGACCTGGGCCTGCTCACCTGCAGCAGCCCCGGTCGTTTGCGACTGGCCCCGCTCCAGCTCGCTCGATCCGACACATTCAGAAGAGCGCAAAAGAAAATGGCCTTACTCCAGCTGGAGCGCATCAGCGCACAGTACCCCGGCACGGCCGAGCCGGTACTGACCGACATTTCCCTCACCCTCGGGCCACAGCAACTGCTGGTCGCCCTGGGGCCTTCCGGCAGCGGCAAGACCACGCTGCTCAACCTCATCGCCGGCTTCGTGCCCCCCAGCGACGGCCGCATCAGCCTCGACGGCAAGCCCGTGCAGGGCCCCTCCGCCGAGCGTGGCGTGGTGTTCCAGGACGACGCCCTGCTGCCCTGGCAGAACGTCCTCGGCAACGTCGCCTTCGGCCTCGAACTGGCCGGCGTGCCCCGTGCCCGGCGCGAAGCCAAGGCCCGCGAGATGCTCGCCCTGGTCGACCTCGCCGGCTTCGAGAAGCGGCAGATCTGGGAACTCTCCGGGGGCCAGCGCCAGCGCGTCGGCATCGCCCGGGCCCTGGCCGCCGACCCGCGCGTGCTGCTAATGGACGAGCCCTTCGGCGCACTGGATGCCTTCACCCGCGAACAGATGCAGGAGTTGCTGCTGCAGGTCTGGCAGCGCGCCGCCAAGCCGGTGTTCCTGATCACCCACGACATCGAGGAAGCGGTGTTCCTCGCCACCGACCTGATCCTCCTGTCACCCAACCCCGGCCGCATCAGCGAGCGCCTGACCCTCGACTTCGGCCGCCGCTACGCCGCCGGCGAGAGTGCACGGGCGATCAAGTCCGACCGGGCCTTCATCGAAACCCGCGAGCACGTCCTCGCCCAGGTCTTCGCCGAACGGCAAAGGAGAAGCGCATGAGCAGCCTCGACCTGCCCCTGCCGGAAAACAAGGCAGCGGCCCCTGTACCCCGCCCCTGGCGCCTCTCCACCTTCGCCATCAGCAGCCTGACCCTCGTCGGCCTGCTGCTGGCCTGGTGGGCGGTGACCACCGCCGGCCTGATCGAGCCGCTGTTCTTGCCCAGCCCCCAGGCGGTGCTGCGCAAGGGCTGGCAGCTGGCCACCCAGGGCTACATGGATTCCAGCCTCTGGGCGCACCTGCTGGCGAGCCTCGCGCGCATCGGCACCGCCCTGCTGGCCGCCGTGCTCACCGCCATCCCGCTGGGCATCGCCATCGGCCGCAACCGCATCGCCCACGGCATCTTCGACCCGCTGATCGAGTTCTACCGGCCGATCCCGCCGCTGGCCTACCTGCCACTGATCGTCATCTGGTGCGGCATCGGCGAGCTGTCCAAGGTGCTGCTGATCTTCCTCGCCATCTTCGCCCCCATCGCCATCGCCACCGCCACCGGCGTGCGCAACGTCAACCCGGCGCGCCTGCGCGCGGCGCAATCCCTCGGTGCCACCCCGGCGCAACTGATCCGCCATGTGGTCCTGCCCAGCGCCCTGCCGGACATCCTCACCGGCGTGCGCATCGGCCTCGGCGTCGGCTGGTCGACCCTGGTCGCCGCCGAACTGGTGGCCGCCACCCAGGGCCTCGGCTTCATGGTCCAGTCGGCCGCGCAGTTCCTGGTCACCGACGTCGTGGTGCTCGGCATCCTGGTCATCGCCCTGGTCGCCTTCGCCCTGGAACTCGGCCTGCGCACCCTGCAACGCAAGCTCGTGCCCTGGCACGGGCAGAACCACTGATCGAGGCCCGTCATGCCCCTGCACATCACCCCCCTCAGCCCCGCCCTTGGCGCCCTCGTCGGCGGCGTCGACCTGCGCGAGCCGCTGAGTGCCGAACACCGCGATGGCATCGAGGCCGCCCTGCTCAAGCACCAGGTGCTGTTCTTCCGCGCCCAGCCCCTGGAGCCCACCCAGCAGGCACGCTTCGCCGCCCAGTTCGGCGACCTGCACATCCACCCGATCTACCCCAACATCCCCGAGCAGCCGGAAGTGCTGGTGCTCGACACCGCCGTCACCGACGTGCGCGACAACGCCCTCTGGCACACCGACGTGACCTTCATGGAAACCCCGGCCCTGGGCGCCGTGCTCAGCGCCAAGCTGCTGCCACCGGTGGGGGGCGACACCCTCTGGGCCAGCAGCAGCGCCGCCTTCGAGGCGCTCTCGGCGCCGCTGCAGCGGATGCTCGAAGGCCTCACCGCCACCCACGACCTGGCCCGTTCCTTTCCCGAGGAGCGCTTCAGCCTGACGGCGGAGGAACGCGAGAAACTGGAAGCGGCCAAGCGCAAGCACCCGCCGGTCAGCCACCCGGTGGTGCGCACCCACCCGGTCACCGGGCGCAAGGGGCTGTTCGTCAGCGAAGGCTTCACCACCCGCATCAACGAGCTGTCGGCGGCGGAAAGCGACGCCCTGCTGCGCTTCCTCTTCGCCCACGCCACCCGCCCGGAGTTCACCCTGCGCTGGCGCTGGCAGGAGAACGACGTGGCCTTCTGGGACAACCGCATCACCCAGCACTTCGCCGTCGACGACTACCGCCCCGCCCGCCGCGTGATGCACCGCGCCACCATCCTCGGCGACAAGCCGTTCTAAGGGGCTCCCGCCCACCGTCTGTGGGAGCGAATTCATTCGCGAAGCAGCCTACAAGGCTGCCCTTGGCAACACCGGGGAGCGCTTCGCGCTCCTTTCGCGAATGAATTCGCTCCCACGAGTCGCCCCTACAAGGCGTCAGCGCGAACACCATGGCCGATCCCTGCACGTTCACGTCCGTTCCCTGCAACCAAAGGCCGCACCCGCTGGTCTAGGCTTCCCCCTGCCGGCAGAATGCGCGCCGGCATAGCCCTGGAGAGCCCCATGACGGACCGCATCCCCGACCACCTCGACCTGCCCGAACTGACCCTGCGCGGGCTGGTCCTCGGCGCGCTGATCACCCTGGTGTTCACCGCCTCCAACGTCTACCTCGGCCTCAAGGTCGGGCTGACCTTCGCCTCGTCGATCCCCGCCGCCGTGATCTCCATGGCGGTGCTGCGCTACTTCAAGGGCTCGAACATCCTCGAGAACAACATGGTGCAGACCCAGGCCTCGGCGGCCGGCACCCTGAGCTCGATCATCTTCATCCTTCCCGGCCTGCTGATGATCGGCTACTGGGCCGGCTTCCCCTTCTGGCAGACGGCGGCCATCTGCGCCATCGGCGGCATCCTCGGCGTGCTCTACACCATCCCCCTGCGCCGGGTGATGGTGGTGCAGAGCGAGTTGCCCTACCCCGAAGGCGTGGCGGCGGCGGAGATCCTGCGTGTCGGCAGCGGCGATGACGAGGGCGCCGACGGCAAGCCCGCCGCCCGCGACAGGAACGAGCCCGGCCTGCGCGACATCCTCGGCGGCGGCCTGGTGGCCGCGGCCTTCAGCCTGTGCAGCAGCGGCTTCAAGGTGCTCGGCGAAGGCATCAGCGTCTGGGCCACGGCCGGGCAGACCGCCTTCCGCTTCACCACCGGGTTCTCCTTCGCCCTGGTCGGCGCCGGCTACCTGATGGGCATCACCGCCGGCATCGCCATCCTCATCGGCGTGCTCATCTGCTGGGGGGTCGCGGTGCCGCTGCTCACCATCAACGCCACGCCCGCCGCCGGCCAGGCCATCAGCGACCTGGCCACCCAGCTGTGGAGCTCCCAGGTGCGCTTCCTCGGCGCCGGCACCATCGGCATCGCCGCGCTCTGGACCCTGGCCACCCTGTTCAAGCCCATGGCCCAGGGCGTGTGGACCTCGCTGCAGGCCGTGCGCGGCAAGGCCGAGGCCAGCACCGCGCGCACCGAGCGCGACCTCTCGGCGCGGGCCATCCTGTCGCTGGCCGGCATCCTGCTGCTGGCGCTGTTCGCCGTGTTCGGCTTCTTCCTCCACGAGGCGGCACCGGAGCTCACCGGCCCGGGCTTCTGGGGCATGGTCGCCGGCTGCGTGCTGTTCGCCTTCTTCTTCGGCTTCCTGATCGCCGCCGCCTGCGGCTACATGGCCGGCCTGGTGGGCTCCTCCAGCAGCCCGATCTCCGGCATCGGCATCATCGCGGTGATCCTCGTCTCGCTGCTGATCCTCGGCATGGGCAGCCTGGAGACCGGCCTGCTGCAACTGGCCGGCGGCAAGGTGGCCATCGCCCTGGCGCTGTTCACCACCGCCGTGGTGCTGGCGATTGCGGCCATCTCCAACGACAACCTGCAGGACCTCAAGACCGGCTACCTGGTCGGCGCCACGCCCTGGCGCCAGCAGGTCGCGCTGATCGTCGGCTGCCTGGCGGGCGCCCTGGTGATCCCGCCGGTGCTCGACCTGCTCTACAACGCCTATGGCTTCGCCGGCGCCCTGCCCCGTGAGGGCATGGACCCGCAACAGGCCCTGGCCGCGCCCCAGGCCACCCTGCTCACGGCCATCGCCAGCGGCATTTTCAAGAACGCGTTGAACTGGAACATGATCCTCATCGGCGTGGTGCTCGGCGTCGCGCTGATCCTCATCGACATCATCCTGCGGCGTACCAGCAAGGCCAGCCTGCCGGTGCTCGCGGTGGGCCTGGGCATCTACTTGCCGCCCACCATCGGCATGACCCTGGTGGTCGGCGCCGTGCTCAGCCGGGTGATCGAGGGCCGCCTGCAGGCCCGCGCCCAGGCCGCCGGGGAAGACCCGGAGCGCTACGCCGAAGTGCCGCGCCGCCGTGGCGTACTGCTCGCCTCGGGCCTGATCGTCGGCGAGAGCCTGATGGGCATCCTGCTCGCCGGGCTGATCGGCGGGACCGGCCAGGACGCCCCGCTGGCCCTGGTCGAGGCAGGCTTCTCGGGCACCGCACAGTGGCTCGGCCTGCTGGTCTTCGCCCTGGTGTGCGTAGGCTTCTGCCGTCATGTACTGGGGTCGCAACGCAGTTCCTGAAACGCGTGTGAACCCCTTGGCAAACCTGTTCGTTCCCCCCTTTTTCGGGGGGAACTGTCGCTATGCTGGCTGCCTAACTGGAGTGAGAGCCAACATAGACAGGGCCCGTCAGCCATGAGTGCAGCCATCTACATAGTTCCTGAAAAGCCCCTCGCGGGCATCGATGACTTCGTCAACGGCAAGGCCGTGGCCAGCGTGGACGAGGTCGAACTCGACGAGCTGTGCAAACGGCTCAAGGTGAAGTCCCTCTGGGCCTTCGTCAGCCAGGACCCGGGCGACTTCGCCGATCTGCTCGAAGAAGGCGACATGCCGGACCTCGGCGACAGCCTGCCCGACGAGCAGTGGTTCAACGCCGAGGACGGCCTCAAGACCGTACGCGCCCTGCAGGGCCACCTGGTCACCGAGCCGCGCGCGCTGTCCAACTCCACCGACTTCCTCGAAGACCTCCAGGAATACGAGTGGGTGCTCAACGCCCTCGCCGAGCAGGAAATCCGCTGGCACTTCGAAGTGGATTTCTAAGCTCCGCCTCGCCCGCATGAACCGCTTTCGTAGGATGGGTCGGGCGGCGTTCCGCGAGGTACGAAACCCATCAATGCGGAGTCTCCGGCAACAGCATGGGTTTCGCTTCGCTCTACCCATCCTACGAGCTAGGAGCCCGGGACCGTCGGCGCCTCGGCCAACCCCCGCAGGTAGTCCCAGGGATAGATCCCGCGCTCGTGCCCATCGCTGAATACCAGCTGCACGCCGTAGCCCTGCGGGTGGATGGCGGTGAGACGCACCGCCTCGTCCACCAGCGGTATGGCGCCACGGATGCGCGCCGCCTTGCACTGCGAGCAGGGGCAGGCGCCGCGCAGGCGGGCGTGGCTGATGGCCTGGCGCTCGCCATCGCGCCATTCCAGGGTCAGGCGCCCTTCGCTGCGGGCATTGCGCAGGCCGGCGGGGGCGTCCATCAGGCCGCCCCTTGCAGTTGCACCAGGGCGATGCGCACCGCCTTGCGCACTTCCGGATCACCATCGGCTTCTGCCGCGCGCAGGGCCGGCACGGCCCACGCATCACCCAGCTCGCCCAGGGCCAGCGCGGCTTCCTTGCGCAGGTTGGCGATGCCGTGCACCAGCAGCCCGGCGAGCCCCGGTGCGGCCGGGCGATGACGCAGGCGGCCGAGGGCACGGGCGGCGCGCAGGCGCACCTGCCAGTAACTGTCGTCCAGGGCAGCGAGCAGGGCCGGGCCGGCCTCGTCCAGGCCCACCTTGCCGAGGGTGGTGGCGGCCTCTTCGCGCACCTGCCAGGCCTCGTCGGCCAGGGCCGCGCGCAGGGCCGGCAGCACGCTGGCGTCGCTGGCCAGGCCCAGGGCGCCGGTGGCGGCGCGGCGCACGTCGGTGTCCGGATCATCGCTGGCCAGGCGCGCCAGGGCCGGCAGCGCATCGCTGCGCTTGAGCCAGCCGAGGATGCCCACCGCCTCGCGGCGCACGCCGGCATCACCGTCCTCCAGGGCCTGCAGGGCCGGCGTGACGGCGGCGTCCAGGCGCAGCTCGCGCAGGGCGCGCAAGGCACTGGTGCGGACGAAGGCGTCGGCATGGCGCACCCAGGGCAGGATCAGCTCGCCCGCATCCAGGCTCTTCAGCTCGCTCAGGCTCTGCGCGGCGGCCAGGCGCACCGGCTCGGCGGGGTCCGCCAGGGCGGCGCAGAGGGCCTGTACCACATCGGGCTCTTCCCAGGCCTCCAGCAGGCGCGCAGCCTCGGCGCGCACCTCGGCGGCCGCGTCGGCCACCAGGGCGTCGGTGAGCCAGGGCAGGCCTTCGGGGTCCTCCAGGTCGGCCAGTTCGATCAGGGCGATGCGGCGCACGCCGGCGTCCTCATCGGCGAGGCGCGGCAGCAGGTCGAGAATCTCGGGGTTGTCGGTTTCGCGGTGGGTCATAGGGCGACTCGCAAGGGCGGGTGGTCGGTGGGCAGGCCGAGCGGGGTGAGGCGCGGCAGTTCGCGGCCTTCCTCGTGGCGCAGCAGTTCCAGGCAGTGGCGCTTGAGGTGGGTGAAGCCGGGGCTGGTCAGCAGGCTGGCGCGGCGCGGCCGTGGGAAATCGAGGCGCAGGTCCTCGATGAAGCGGCCGGGGCGCGGGCTCATCACCAGGATGCGGTCGGCGAGGAACAGCGCTTCGTCGATGTCGTGGGTGACGAACACCACGGTGGTGCGGATGCGCGTCCAGATATCCAGCAGCAGCTCCTGCATGCGCGAGCGGGTCTGCGCGTCGAGGGCGCCGAAGGGCTCGTCCATCAGCAGCAGGCGCGGACGGTTGATCAGCACCCGGGCGATCTCGGCGCGCTGCTGCATGCCGCCGGAGAGCTGCGCGGGCCAGCGCCCGGCGAAATCGGCAAGGCCCACCAGGCGCAGGAACTCGGCGGCCTGGCGACGGCGCTCGTGCTTGCCGATGCCCTGCATCTTCAGGCCGAAGGCGACGTTGTCGAGCACGCTGCGCCAGGGCAGCAAGGTGTGGTGCTGGAACACCATGCCGCGCTCCGGCGAGGGCCCGTCGACGGCGCGCCCGTCCACTTTCAGGGCGCCGGTGCGCGGCCGCAGGTGGCCGGCCAGGGCGCCGAGCAGGGTGGACTTGCCGCAACCCGAGGGGCCGAGGATGCAGACGAACTCGCCGGGGGCGATGGAGAAGTCCACCGCCTGCACGGCGTCGAAGGCCTGGGCGCCCTCGCCGAGGCGGATGGACAGCTGCCGGCCCTCGATGCGGCCGGGTTCGACGGCCTGCTCGAATGCGCTCATCAGGCGTTCCTCCGCGTGCGGTACCAGGGCGTGGCGAGGCCGCCGAGGCGCTTCACCAGGCCGCTGCTGCCCATGCCCAGCAGGCCGATCAGCAGCATGCCGACGACGATGTCCGGGTAGTTCTGCAGGGTGTAGGACTCCCAGGTGTAGTAGCCGATGCCGAACTGCCCGGAAATCATCTCGGCGGTGACCAGGCAGAACCACGAGGTGCCCATGCCGATGGCCAGGCCGGTGACGATGCTCGGCGCGGCGCCGGGCAGGATCACCTCACGCAGGATGGCCAGCCGCCCGGCACCCAGGCTGCGCGCCGAGGCCACCAGGCGCAGGTCGACGCCTTCGACGCCGTGCACGGTGTTGAGCAGGATGGGGAACAGCGCGCCGGTGAAGGTGATGAACACCATCGACAGCTCCGAGGACGGGAACATCAGGATGGCCAGGGGAATCCAGGCCACCGCCGGGATCGGCCGCAGCACTTCCAGGGGCGGCAGCAGGCTGTACTCGGCCCAGCGCGAACGGCCGATGGCCAGGCCCAGCAGCACGCCGACGATGGCGGCGGCCAGGTAGCCGGCGAACACCCGCGCCAGGCTGCTGGAAAGGTGCGCCAGCAGCTTGCTGGAATGCACCAGCTGCCAGGCGGCCTCCAGCACCGCGCCCGGCGTGGGCACGTAGCTGAAGGTGATCAGCCCCAGGTCGAGCCGCGCCGTGGCCGCCAGCTGCCAGCACAGCAGGCAGGCGGCCAGGGAGGCGAGGCGCAGGGGCCAGCGAAAGAGGGATGTCATGGGCTTCTCCTGCAGGTTGGCGCCAAGCGGAGCGCGGCCCAACAGGGCCCCGCTCGGCATGGGTGCGTTGGGCTTCGCTGCGCTCAGCACCGGCCTGCGTATTCAGCGGCTGGCCAGGGCCTGCTTCTGGTTGGCGCTGGTGAAGTCCAGCGCGGTGCCGCCATTGGCCTGGGCGTAGCGCTCGGCCTGGTCCTTGAGCAGGAAGGCGGACAGCTCGCCCTTGTCGTTGCGCACGAACCAGGCCTGGTTGGCCAGCAGCTTGATGCCGCTGTCGGTGGCCTGGGCGTAGATGGCGCGGATGTCCTTGCCCTCCTGCTCCAGCTGCGCCAGGGCGGCCAGGGCCGCTTCCGGGGAGGCGTAGTGGCGCACCTTGTCTTCGCCGCGCACCCAAATCTGCGCCAGGCGCCTGAAGTCGGTGATCGGCTTGCCGGTGGCGGCGTCATTGGCCACCAGCGGCAGCGGGGCGTAGTTCTTCAGCGCCTTGTCGTAGTCCTGCCCGGCGTCCTTGAAGGCCGCACGGATGAAGCGGTCATCGATGAAGGTGCCGGTGTCCAGGCCGCGGTCGGTCTTCTTCAGCAGCTTGAGGGTGTCGATGGAGGTGGCCACCGCCTGGCGGTATTCCGGCTTCCAGGTGAGGTCGCGGGTCTGCAGGCCGAGGGGGCCGTGGAACAGGTAGTTCACCTCGGCCTCGATGCCGGCGACCTTCTCGATCAGCTCGCTGTACTTCTCCGGCTCGGCGGCCAGCAGGCGGTCGGCCTCCAGGCTGGCGCGCAGGTAGGCGGTGACCACTTCCGGGTACTTCTCGGCGTAGGCGGCGTCCACCAGCGCGCCGTGGAAGGTCGGCGCCCCGGCCTGGGAGCCGTCGTAGATCTTCCGCGCGAAGCCGCGGTTGGGGAACAGCTCGGCGAAGGGCACGAAGTCGGCGTGGGCCTCGATGCGGTTGCTGCGCAGGGAGGAGCCGGCGATCTCCGGCGGCTGGGCGATGATGCGCACGTCCTTCTCCGGGTCCCAGCCCTGGGCGGCGATGGCGCGCAGCAGCATGCCGTGGGCGGTGGAGGCGAAGGGCACGGAGATGGTCTTGCCCTTGAGCTCGGCGATGGACTGCACGCTGGATGAGGCCGGCACCACGATGCCGTTGCCGCTGCCCCGGGTGCTGCCCGAGAGCACGCTGATGAACAGGCTGCGCTTGCCGGCGTCGAGGTGGGCGACGCCGTTGAAGGAGCCGGGGAAGTCGGCCATGGCGCCGAAATCCAGCTTGCCGGCGACCATCTCGTTGGTCAGCGGCGCGCCGCTGGTGAAGTTCTTCCACTCCACCTCGTAGTGGGCGTCCTGGTACTTGCCGTCATGGGGCAGGTACTTCTCCAAGAGGCCCAGCTCGCGGATCAGCAGGCCGCCGGTGGCGCAGTTGATGGTGGTGTCCTGGGTGCCGATGGCGATGCGGATGGTCTCGGCGGAGGCGGACGCGGTGGTAACGGCCAGCGCGAGGCCGGCGATGGTTGCACGTAGGCTCATGGTTCCCCTCGAATCATTGGTCGGGTTGTCGTCTCCGCCACATCGTCGGTGGTGGGAAACGAGGGGGCTTGCAGGCAAGGCGTCCGGCGGCGGGCCGGATGGCGGGTGTCGTTCTTGTGGGTAAAGCGGATCAGCGCAGCAGGTAGGGGATCTCCACCTTCACCGCGCCGGTCGGGCAATCCTTCTCGCAGGGCATGCAGTACCAGCACTCGTCGAAGGCCATATAGGCCTTCTGGGTCGCCGGGTTGATGGCCAGCAGGTCCATCGGGCAGACCTCGACGCACACGGTGCAGCCCTTGTGGGCGATGCACTTGTCTTCGTCGACCGTCACCGGCGCGCTGCTGCGGAAGAAGATGTCCTGGGGTTGAAAGGCCATGTCACGGGTCCTTGGAGCCTTGGGCTCTCTGTTCTGTAGGGTGGGCTTCAGCCCACCGTGGAAGCCCTGCGTAGCGCCATTTGGTGGGCTGAAGCCCACCCTACGGTTGAATGAAAAGCGCGGATTGGGCGGCTTCGGTCTTCACCCGCAGGCGGTCGTAGGCACTCTGTTCTTCCGCATCCAGGGCGATCAGGTAGGGCTCCACCGGCTTCTTGAAGCTGGTCATGGCGCCGTCATCGCCCTTCTTCAGGTGGCAATGGCAGAACCACTCGGCGTCGTTGCGCTCGGGGTGGTCGACGCGGTGGTGGTAGAGGCCCCAGCGGCTTTCCTCGCGGAACAGCGAGGCGCGGGCGGCCATCTCGGCGCAATCGCGGATCACGCTGACTTCCATGGCACGCATCAGCTCGTGGGGGTTGTTGGCCTTCATCTGCCCGAGGTCGCGCTCGATCTCGGCGAAGCGGGTCAGGCCGATCTCCATCTTCCTGGTCACCTTGGGCGGCTGCAGGTAGTCGTTGACCATGCGCCGCAGCTTGTACTCGACCTGGGCCGGCGGCAGGCCATGCTCGCGGTGCAGCGGCGCGTAGACCCGCTCGCGCTCGCGCTCCACCTGGGCCGGGTCGACGGCGGCGAAGTCACGCCCGGCCACGTAGTCGGCGGCGTTGACGCCGGCGAACCAGCCGTAGGTGAAGGCGCCGAGCATGTAGTTGTGCGGCACGGCGGCCATGTCGCCAGCCGCGTAGAGGCCCTTCACCGAGGTCTCGGCCTTCTCGTTGACCCACACGCCCGAGGCGGAGTGGCCGGAGCAGAAGCCGATCTCGGAGATGTGCATCTCCACCATCTGCTGGCGGTAGTCGGTGCCCCGGCCGGCGTGGAACTGGCCACGGCTGGGGCGCTCGTTGCTGTGGAGGATCTCCTCGATGGTCTGGATGGTTTCCTCGGCCAGGTGGTCCAGCTTGAGGAACACCGGGCCGTTGCCGCCTTCGAGCTCCTGGTGGAACTCCCACATCATCTGCCCGCTCCAGTAGTCGCACTCGATGAAGCGCTCGCCCTTGTTGTTGGCGGTGTAGCCGCCCAGGGGGCCGGTGACATAGGCACAGGCGGGGCCGTTGTAGTCCTTGATCAGCGGGTTGATCTGGAAGCACTCCAGGTTCGCCAGCTCCGCCCCGGCGTGGTAGGCCATGGCGTAGCCGTCGCCGGCGTTGGTGGGGTTCTCGTAGGTGCCCATCAGGTAGCCCGAGGACGGCAAACCCAGGCGCCCGGCGGCACCGCAGGCGAGGATCACCGCCTTGGCGCGGATCACCTGGAAATCGCCGCTGCGGCAGTCGAAGCCGAGCACGCCGCAGGCGGCGCCGTCCTCGTCGAGCAGCACGCGGGTGGTGACCAGGCGGTTGGTGATGTTCACCCGCGCACGCTTGAGCTGGCGGTAGAGCACCTTCTTGATGTCGTGGCCCTCGGGCATCGGCAGCACGTAGGCACCCATGTGGTGGACCTTCTTCACCGCGTAGTCGCCGGTCTCGTCCTTCTCGAACTTCACTCCCCAGCGCTCCAGTTGCTCGATGGTCGCGAAGCTGTGGGTGGCATAGGCGTAGACGGCGGCCTGGTTGACGATGCCGTCGTTGGCCACGGTGATTTCCTTGGTGTACTGCTCGGGCGTCGCGTGGCCGGGGATGATGGCGTTGTTCAGCCCGTCCATGCCCATGCTGATGGCGCCGCTGCGCTTGACGTTGGCCTTGTCCACCAGCAGCACGCGCAGCTCGCGGTTCTTCTCCTTGGCCTTGATCGCGGCCATGGGGCCGGCGGTGCCGCCGCCGATGACGACGATGTCGTACTCCTGCTCCAGGGTGTTCATGCCTGTGCTCCCTTCTGGCGGTCGATGCGCAGGCGGTACTGGAAGGCATCGCCGCGGTAGTAGAGGTGCTCGAAGTCCAGCGGCGCGCCGTCGGCGGTGTGGGTCAGGCGCTCGATGCGCATGATCGGCGAGCCCTCCTCCACCTCCAGGGCCTGGGTCAGGTCGCTGTCGGCGAGCACGGCGTCGATGGCGAGGTCGGCGTGGCCCAGGGGGATGCCGCAGTCGTTCTCGAGGATGAGGAAGATGTCGCGGGTGACCAGGTCGGCCTTCTCCAGCTTCTCGCCCACCGCCAGGGGCAGCCAGGTGAGTTCCAGGGACACCGGCTCGCGGTTGATCAGGCGCACGCGCTTGATCTCGATCACCGGGCTGCCCTCCTCCACCTGCAGCCGCTCGGCCACCAGCGCGCTGGCCGGCACCTGCTTGAAGCTGCGCAGGCGGTTGAGCACCTCGTAGCCCATCTGCGTCATGGACTCGGCCAGGCCCTGCAGGGTGGAGACGTTCTGGAACGCCTTGGGCTTGGCGACGAAGGTGCCCTTGCCGTGGATCTTGAAGATCAGCCCTTCCTTCTGCAGGTCGCCCAGCGCCTGGCGCACGGTGATGCGGCTGACATCGAAGGCCTTGCCCAGCTCCGCCTCCGAAGGCATGCGGCTGTGGGGGGGATAGGTGCCATCGAGGATGCGCCCGCGCAGCAGCTCCTTGAGCTGGCTGTAGAGGGGCACCGGGGAAAGGGGAAGCAGTTCGGCCATGTCGTCGCTCGCTCGTGATCCTTACTTGTTATAACAAGTTATGGCGCGAGGATAGCGAGCATAACGAGAGCGGTGGAAATACCGATATCGAATAAGGTTAGAAGCCGGACCGCACCGTTTTGAAAATATTTTTCATTTCCAGGTGAGGTATCTGCCCACCACGTCCGTGTAGGAGGTGGAATGCGATTTATTCGCAAAGAAATCCATCAGCCAGGGGCAGGTCACACCCATGAAGTACAGGACATCGCGGTTGCAGGGTGGCGCGTTCAAGCGCCTCGGTCTGGTTTCGGCGCTGCTCGCCCTCGGCCCTGCCGGTGTGCTGCCGCAGGCGCTGGCCGCCGATGCCGAGGCCCCCGCCACCGCGCTGGCCAGCGTGCACGAGTTCGCCATCGCCGCGCAGCCGCTGCCCCAGGCCCTGGCCGCCTTCACCCGGGCCACCGGACTGGCGCTGGTCTACACCGAGGACGCCGCCTACCAGGTCCAGGCCCCGGCGGTGAACGGCCGCATGAGTGCCGAGCAGGCCCTGGCACGACTGCTGGCGGGCAGCGGGCTGAGTTATGCACAGGTCAACGCCGGCACCCTCACCCTGGTGCCCCGCAGCGATGACGGCGCACTGAACCTCGACGCGGTGAACATCAACTCCCGCCAGCTGGCCGACGGCAGCTACCAGCCTCCGCCCACCACGCGCCTGATGCGCTCGGAAACCCCGCTGCTGGACATTCCCCAGGCAGTGGCCGTAGTGCCCCAGCAGGCGCTGCTCGACCAGCAGCCACAGAACCTCGACGACGCCCTGGCCAACGTCAGCGGCATCACCCAGGCCAACACCCTCGGCAGCACCCTGGACGCGGTGATGAAGCGCGGCTTCGGCGACAACCGCGACGGCTCGATCCTGCGCGACGGCATGCGCACCATCCAGGGCCGCAACTTCACCGCCAGCGCCGAGCGCGTGGAAGTGCTCAAGGGCCCGTCCTCGATGCTCTACGGCATCCTCGACCCGGGCGGGGTGATCAACGTCATCAGCAAGAAGCCGCAGCTGCAGGCCTACCGCGCCATCACCGGCCGCGCCTCCACCTACGGCGACGGCAAGGACGGCAGCGGCGGCACCCTCGATGTCACCGGCCCGCTGGGGGATTCCGGCCTGGCCTACCGGGTGATCGCCGACTACGACGACGCCGACTACTGGCGCAACTTCGGCCACAGCCGCGACAAGACCTTCGCTCCCTCCTTCGCCTGGTACGGCGAAGACACCACGGTGAACCTCAGCTTCGAGCACCGCGAGTACAGCACCCCCTTCGACCGCGGCACGATCTTCCTCAACGGCAAGCCCCTGTCGGTGCCGGCCGAGCGCCGCCTGGACGAGCCCTACAACGTCACCGAGGGCCGCTCGGACCTGACCATCTTCGACCTCTCGCACCAGCTCAGCGAAGATTGGAAGGCCCACTTCGCCTACAGCTACAACCGCGACACCTACGACGACTACCAGGCGCGGGTGCAGAGCCAGAACCCCAACGGCACGCTGCGGCGCCGTCTGGACGGCACCCGGGGCGCGGTGAGCACCGAGCACTTCGCCACCTTCGACCTGGACGGCCAGGTGCAGCTGGGCGGCATGCAGCACGACCTGCTGATGGGCGTGGACCACGAGTACCGCAAGTTCTTCCGCGAGGACCTGATCCGCCAGAACACCAGCCTCGGCTTCAACCCCTGGAACCCGGTCTATGGCCAGGTACCGGTGCCCACCACGGTGGCCGCCAGCGACAGCGACCAGACCGACCGCGTGGTCAGCCAGTCCGCCTTCTTCCAGGACTCGGTGCACCTCAACGAGCAGTGGATCTTCATCGCCGGGGCGCGCTACCAGCTCTACGACCAGCTCGCCGGTCGCGGCCGTCCGTTCACCAAGAACACCGATATCGACGGTCAGCTCTGGGTGCCCCGGGTCGGCCTGGTCTACAAGATGACCGACGAGCTGTCCCTCTACGGCGGCTACACCGAGTCCTTTAAACCGAACTCCACCATTGCGCCGCTGAGCGGGACCGGATCGGTGAACGCGATGGCTCCGGAGGAGGGCAAGAGCTGGGAGATCGGCGCCAAGCTGGATATGCCGGGCCGCATCACCGGCACCCTGGCGCTGTTCGATATCGTCAAGGAGAACGTCGCCGTGACCGAACTCGATGGCTCCAACCGAGCAGTGGGTGAAGTCCGCTCACGTGGCATTGAGCTGGATGTCACCGGCCAGGTCACCGACAACCTCAGCCTGATCGGCACCTTTGCGTGGCTGGATGCGGAGCTGACCAAGGACCCGCTCTACAAGGGCAACGAACTGCAGAACGTTGCCAAGCGCAGTGGCTCGCTCTCGGCGGTCTATGACTTCGGCCAGGTGTTCGAGGGTGATCGTTTGCGTGCAGGCTTTGGTGGTCGCTACATCGGCTCCCGTGAGGGCGATGTCGCCAACAGCTTCAACCTGCCTCACTACGCGGTAGCCGACGCCTTCGCCGCCTACGAAACGCCCTTGGGCAACGACAAGCGTCTCAAGCTGCAGCTCAACCTGAAGAACCTCTTCGACAAGACCTACTACAGCTCCTCGGTGAACCAGTGGAACGTCTCCATCGGCGACCCGCGCCTGGTGCAGCTCTCCAGCACCCTGGAGTTCTGAGCCCCGCAGGTAGAGCCAGGCGTAGGGTGGACGTCGCTCTTCACGTCCACCAGCGGAGCCCCGGTCGGCGCCTGAGTACCGATCCACTCCGCATGGTGGACCGGTGAAGCGGGGTCCACCCTACGTCCGGTATTGCTCCATGCTCTGTGCATCGGCGTCGATCCCTTCGCGAATCAATGCGCTCCCACGGAAAAGCCGGTGCCGAGGGTGGACGTCGCCTTTCACGTCCACCAGGCGGCTTCGGGGGCAATAGCGATCAGACGCCGAAACGATCGGTCTCCAGGCCCGCGAGCCCGGTCGGCGTGGCCTCGTCCGCCTCGGTGATGTGGCGGACCATGGCCTGGGCCAGGGGCGAGAGGCTGTAGCCGACGCGGCTGACCACGCCGTAGCGGGTGTAGCACTCCTCCAGGTCGGCCGGCAGGTCCACCGGCTGCAACGCCACCAGGGCGCCCTCGCCGAGGAAGGGCGCGAGGTTGCCCTGGCCGGCGATGCCGATGGCGTCGGAGTTGAGCACCACGTTGAGCAGCGCGTAGCCGTGTTCGCATTCGACGTTGGGGGTGAAGTCCTGGCGGCCGCTGTAGTCCACCAGCACCTTGCGGATGTTCGGGGGGCGGAAGGTGGTGGCCAGCGGGTAGGTGAAGATGTCCGCCGTGCGCACCGCCTCCCGCTGCGCCAGCGGGTGGCCGGCGCGGCAGCAGAAATGCCACTTCTGCGGCTTGAGCTTGTGCACCCGGTAGTCCGGGTCCGCCTCGAAGCGGCGGGTGTCGGCGACGAAGAACTCGATCTCCTCGCTGACCAGCCGCCGGTTCAGGTCCTGCCAGGCGTCCACCTGGAATTGCACCCGCACCTGCGGGAATTCGCCGATGAAGCTTCCCACCGCGCGGGGGATCAGCTGCGCCGCCGGCGCCGGGCCGCTGCCGAAGCGCACCGTCCCCGACTGCAGGCCGTTGAACTGGGCGATCTCGTTGGCCAGGTTGTGCGCGCCGTGCACCAGGCGCCGCGCATGCTCCAGCACCAGCAGGCCCTGCCGGGTGGGGTGCAGCTCCTTGCTCGCGCGGTCCACCAGGCGGCAGCCGGCGCTGTGCTCCAGGGCCTGGATGCTGCGGCTGAAGGCCGACTGGGAAAGGTTCACCGCCGCCGCTGCGGCGACGAAGCTGCGGTGTTCGGCGAGGGCCACGAAGTGGCGGAGCTGGCGCAGGTCGATATGCATTTTCTACATGAAAAGATTCGGTGGATTGCAATTGCCGCAGGCGGCCCCGCTCCTTATAAAGGCAATCTCTTATTCCTCAAAAAACGAAATAAAACTATTGATATGCAATTGATGAATAAGTGATTCGCCACCGCGATTCGGTTCCGCCATACGGAAGTGCTCGCTCGGCTGACCCCCACAGGAGCATGTGCATGAATCGCGTCATCCCGCGCCGCCTCGCCATCGCGAGCGGCCCTTCACCGTCCTTCAAACCGCTGGCGCTCGCCGTGCTGCTGGCCGCCGCCGGCCTGGCCCAGGCCGAAACCGCCGAAAACGACGCCCCCGCGGCGACCGGCGCGCAGACGCCCGCCGCCAGCGAGGAAAAGCGCCTCGGCACCGTCACCGTCAATGCCCGCCGCCGCGAGGAAAGCGCCCAGAGCGTGCCCACGCCCATCAGCGTGCTCGGCGCCGAGACCCTGGAGACCCAGCGCATCTACCGCGTGCAGGACCTGCAGCAACTGGTGCCCAGCACCAACGTCGCCTACGTCCACGCCCGCCAGTCGAGCATCTCCATCCGTGGCCTGGGCAACAACCCCGCCAGCGACGGCCTGGAAGGCAGCGTCGGCGTCTACCTCGACAACGTCTACCTGGGCCGCCCGGGGATGGCGGTGTTCGACCTGCTGGACGTGGAGCAGCTGGAGGTCCTGCGCGGGCCCCAGGGCACCCTGTTCGGCAAGAACACCACCGCCGGCGTGCTCAACATCACCTCGCGCAAACCCACCTTCACCACCGAGCGCAGCCTCCAGAGCTCGGTGGGCGAGGACGGCTACTGGCAGACCCAGGGCAGCGTCTCCGGCGGCCTCACCGAGACCCTCGCCGGGCGCCTGTCGGCCTACCGCACCGAAGACGACGGCTACGTGAAGAACGTCTACAACGGCGACGACCTCAACGGCGGCAAGCGCCAGGGCTTCCGTGGCCAGTTGCTGTTCGAGCCGAGCGAAACCTTCAACCTGCGCTGGATCGGCGAATACAACGAGGAGGATTCCAACAACGGCATCCTCAGCCTGTACAGCACCGGCCCCACCATCAACGGGGTCAACCGCTACGAGCAGCGCGCCGCCGCAGCCGGCGCCACCCTCGTCTCGGGCAAGGACCGCAAGGTCAACTTCGACTCCGACCAGCAGGTGACGGTGTTCCAGGGCGGCACCTCGGTGGAGGCCAACTGGACCCTGCCCAACGACTTCACCCTCACCTCCATCAGCGCCTACCGCTGGTGGGACTTCACCCCGCGCAACGACGACGGCCTCAACGTCTCGGCGGCGATCAACGCCGGCGTCTCGGTGCGCGACAAGCAGTACTCCCAGGAAATCCGCCTGGCCTCGCCCAAGGGCGACGCCTTCGACTACGTGCTGGGCGCCTACTACTTCAAGCAGGACCTGGATAACCACGCCTTCACCTACTACGGGCCCCAGGCCGACATCTGGAACGGCACGCCCGCCGGCGCCCTGGCCAATGTCACCACCCAGGGCGACGGCCACATCGACACCGACAGCTACGCGCTGTTCGCCCAGGCCACCTGGCACCTCACCGAGCGCCTGGACTTCACCGCCGGCATCCGTGGCACCTACGAGGAGAAGGACGCCTGGGTCGAGCGCTTCGCCCCCACCGGCGGCGCGGCGGTCAGCGGCGCGGCGGCCACCGCGCGCCGGGGCCGGGTCGGGGCCTACGACTCGGGCGACCTCAGCCAGCACAGCTTCAGCCCCTCCGGCCTGCTCGCCCTGAGCTACCAGATCAACCCCGACATGCTCGGCTACGCCTCGCTGTCCCACGGCGAGAAATCCGGCGGCATCAACCTCACCGTGGCCAGCGCCCCCACTGCCGGCGCCGACTCCCTGCTGGTGGGCACCGAGCGCGCCAACAACGCCGAGATCGGCTTCAAGAGCACGCTGCTGGACCGCACCCTGCTGCTCAACGCCAACCTGTTCTGGACCGAGGTCCACGGCTACCAGGCCAACGCCTACGACGAAGGCACGCGCACCTCCTACCTGACCAACGCCGGCTCGGTGCGCTCGCGCGGCCTGGAAGTGGAGACCACCTGGCAACCGGTGCGCGGCCTGACGCTCAACGCCAACGGCTCGTGGAACGACGTGCGCTACCTCGCCTACAAGGACGCGCCCTGCGCGCCGGAAGTGGGCTTCGCACCGGGCGCACCGGCCTCCTGCGACCTCTCCGGGCACCAGGTGGTGGGCGCTTCCAAGTACATCGCCAACCTCAACGGCGAGTACCGCTGGCAGCTGCAGGACCGCATCGAGCCCTACGTCACCGCCAGCTACGCCTTCCGCTCGAAAGCCGTCGGCACCATCGACGACTCCGAGTACGGCCAGATCCCCAGCTACGCGGTGGTCAACCTCTCCGGCGGCGTGCGCCTGGACCAGGGCGACAGCGTGCTCGACCTCTCCCTGTGGCTGAAGAACGCCGGTGACAAGACCTACTTCACCAGCCTGTGGAACTCCGCCAATGGCGGCTATGCCGGTGTCCTCGGCACGCCACGGACCCTCGGCGCCACCGCCCGCTACGACTTCTGAGTCAGCGGGGCTACGCGAGCCCCTTACCCACAAGGAAAGAACCATGAAATTCAACGCACTCGGCCTCGCCGCCGCCCTGGTCGCCGGCCAGGCCGCCGCGGCCCCCAGCGTCTACCCCACCGGGGTGACGATCTACGACCCGGCGCGGGCCTGGAACGGCTACGTGATCTTCAGCGCGCCGGACAAGCAGACCCGCCTCATCGACATGAACGGCAACGAGGTGCGGCGCTGGGAAAACGCCGGCTTCCCCGCCGCGCTGATCGACCCGGCGCTCAACGGCGGCAAGCGCGGCCATCTGTTCGTGCAGCTCGAAGAGGTCAAGGAGCCGAGCACGCTGGCCTCCGCCGGCAACGGCCTGCGCAACAAGGTGGTGGGCGAGCTGGACTGGGACGGCCAGGTGGTCTGGCAATGGGGCGACAAGGCCCCGGGCGGCGCCGCCCAGCAGCACCATGACCAGCGCCGGCTGGCCAACGGCAACACCCTGGTGTTGGCCAACCGGCTGCACCCGGTGAAGGGCTTCGAGGTGCCCCAGGTGATCGACGACGTGATCTACGAGGTCACTCCCGCCGGCAAGGTGGCCTGGAGCTGGACCGCCTCCGAGCACCTGGAGGAGTTCGGCTTCACCGCCGAGCAGCTCAAGCTGGTGCGCGCCAGCAAGAACCCCGACGTGCTGCACATCAACAACCTCGGCCCGGTGGGCCCGAACAAATGGTTCGACGGCGGCGACAAGCGCTTCCACCCGGACAACCTGCTGCTCGACTCCCGCGAGGCCAACTTCATCGCCATCATCGACCGCCAGACCGGCAAGGTGGCCTGGCGCCTGGGGCCCAACCTGCCCAGGCTCAACCCCTACGCGCCGGCCCAGGTGCCGCGCCCGGTGGACCAGTTCTCCGGCCAGCACGATGCCCACATCATCCCCGCCGGCCTGCCCGGCGCCGGCAACCTGCTGGTGTTCGACAACCAGGGCGAGGCCGGCTACCCGCGCGTGCCGCTGAGCCTGCTGGGCGGCTCGCGGGTGCTGGAGATCGACCCGGTGAAGGGCGAGATCGTCTGGCAGTACAGCGCCGCCGACAGCGGCCAGCCGGGCTGGGCCTTCTTCAGCGCCTTCATCAGCAGCGCGCGGCGCCTGCCCAACGGCAACACCCTGATCGACGAAGGCAAGTTCGGCCGGGTGTTCCAGGTCACCGCCCAGGGCGAGATCGTCTGGGAATACGTCAGCCCCTACTTCGGCAAGGCGCCCCTGGGCAACGCCCGCAGCAACTGGCTCTACCGCGCGCTGCCGGTGCCCTACGACTGGGTCCCGGAAGGCACCCCGCGCTCCGAGCAGGCGGTCACCCCGCCGGCCCTGGAGCAGTTCCGCGTCTCCACCAATCCCTGATCACCCCCGCCCTGTGGGAGCGAATCCGCTCGCGACCCGCTCCCCGGGGCTTCTAGAAGGACACAGGCCATGAACGCCAAGACCGAAACCCCCGAACTGCCCGAAGGCGCCTGCATCACCGCCCGCGTACCCACCCCCGACACCCGCCTGCTGGGCGACGTGGTGGTCAACCCCTACCAGCTGGCGCCGCTGACCGCCGTGATCCGCGATGGCGGGCGCGCCATCAGCGCCGCCCATGTCCGCGTGCTGGGCCGTGGCGAACGCGGCGTGACCCTGGCCTACGAGGTCTCCGACAGCGCGCTCTGGACCCACGGCGGCATCCCGGTGTTCGGCCTCTACCCCGACCACGTCAACCAGGTGGAGGTGACCTACAAGCTCGATGGCGAGCGCATCGTCGAGCGTTACCAGGTGTATGCCCCGGCGGTGCGCCTGCCGGTGGTGGCCAGCCAGACCGCCGCGCTGCCGGAGGTGGAGCCGGTGAAGGTCGCGCCCGGCTTCGAGCAGCGCCTGTACCTGTTCAACCACCTGCTGGGCGAGATCCCCGGCGGCCGTGCCTTCAAGTGGAACGCCCTGGGCGGCGCCGCCGAATGGGACCAGGTGGGCAACAACTGGATCGCCGACAGCAATGGCGACGTGCGCTGGTACCTGGACATCGAACGCATCCACGACTCCAACCGCCGCGACGGCCTGGGCGGCACCATGGGCTTCCAGCAGACCCGCGACGGCAAGCTGATCTGGGGCCAGGGCCAGACCTACTCCAAGTACGACCTGCTGGGCCGGCGCATCTGGCAACGCAACCTGCCGGACAAGTTCGCCGACTTCTCCCACGAGATCCGCGAGACGCCCCACGGCACCTACCTGCTGCGGGTCGGCACCAGCGACTACCGCCGCCCCGACGGCAAGCGCGTGCGCTCCATCCGCGACCACATCATCGAAGTCAGCGAGGCCGGCGACGTGCTGGAGTTCTGGGACCTCAACCAGATCCTCGACCCCTATCGCGGCGAGTTGCTGGAGACCCTCGGCAAGGCCGCCCTCCAGTTGCCCGCCGGCGTGGAGAAACAGGACGACACCGCCGCCAACGAACTGCTCGAAGGCGACCTGCCCTTCGGCGACACCCCCGGCGTCGGCACCGGGCGCAACTGGGCCCACGTCAACGCCATCGACTACGACCCCAGCGACGACAGCCTCATCATCTCGGCCCGCCACCAGGGCGTGGTGAAGATCGGCCGCGACAAGCAGGTGAAGTGGATCCTCGCCTCGCCCAAGGGCTGGCCCGAGCGCCTGCGCGCCAAGGTGCTGACCCCGGTGGACGCCCAGGGCCAGGCGCTGGCGGAGCAGGACGGCGTCTACGCCGAGGGCTTCGACTGGTCCTGGACCCAGCACACCGCCTGGCTCAGCGGGCGCGGCACGCTGACCGTGTTCGACAACGGCTGGGGCCGAAACTTCGCCCCCACCAAGCTCGCCGGCAACTACAGCCGCGCGGTGGAGTACCGCATCGACGAAGCCCGGGGCACCGTCGAGCAGGTGTGGGAATACGGCAAGGAGCGCGGGGATGCGTGGTACAGCCCCATCACCTCGGTGGTGGAATACCGCGCCGACCGCGACACCCAGTTCATCTACTCCGCCTCGGTGGGCTACCTGACCCCGGAGAAGCTCACCACCAGCGTGCTCAACGAAGTGAAGTACGGCACCCAGGAGGTGCAGGTGGAGCTCAAGGTCCACAGCCGCCAGCCCGGCAGCGTCGGCTACCGCGCCCTGGTGATCGACCTGGAAAGGGCATTCTGACTGCCGGCCCAACACGGCGATCTCGAAGGCCTGCGTAGGGTGGACGTCGCTTTTCACGTCCACCAGCGGAATGATGCCCAACTCCGCATGGTGGACCGGTGAAGCGCGGTCCACCCTACATCCGGCACCCCACCGCAGCGGATCGTTAACCTCGCCGTAACGATCCGACGCCCGGCTTGATTGATGACCCACCGGTCGCGCTCCTAAGGTGCGCTCCACGACAGCGGACCCCGTGGAGCCTCCAATGACAACGACAATCTCCCCACCGCCGCAATGGTCGCGTCGGCGCGCGGAAAAGCAGCGCCGCCTCGACCGCGTGCGCCACCTCGCCGACGGCGCGGTGCTGCCCGGCGAGCGCATCGTCGAGGCCCTCGAAGCCCTGATCGCCCCCGGCGACCGCGTGGTGCTCGAAGGCAACAATCAGAAGCAGGCGGACTTCCTCTCCCGCGCCCTGGCCAAGGCCGACCCCGGGCGCCTGCACGACCTGCACATGATCATGCCCAGCGTCAGCCGCGCCGAGCACCTGAACCTGTTCGAACGCGGCATCGCCCGCAAGCTGGACTTCTCCTTCGCCGGCCCGCAGAGCCTGCGCATCGGCCAACTGATGGAAGACGGCCTGCTGGAAGTCGGCGCCATCCACACCTACATCGAGCTGTACTCGCGGCTGGTGGTGGACCTGATCCCCAACGTCACCCTGGTGGCCGGCTTCATGGCCGACCGCGAGGGCAACCTCTACACCGGCCCCAGCACCGAGGACACCCCGGCCCTGGTGGAGCCCACGGCCTTCTCCGACGGTATCGTCATCGCCCAGGTCAACCAGTTGGTGGACGACGTGCGCGACCTGCCGCGCGTGGACATCCCCGCCTCCTGGGTGGACTTCGTGGTGGTGGCCGACAAGCCCTTCTACATCGAGCCGCTGTTCACCCGCGACCCGCGCCACATCAAGCCGGTGCACGTGCTGATGGCGATGATGGCGATCCGTGGCATCTACGAGAAACACAAGGTCCAGTCCCTCAACCACGGCATCGGCTTCAACACCGCCGCCATCGAGCTGATCCTGCCCACCTACGGCGAGTCCCTGGGCCTGAAGGGCAAGATCTGCCGCAACTGGACGCTCAACCCGCACCCGACGCTGATCCCCGCCATCGAGACCGGCTGGGTGGAAAGCGTGCACTGCTTCGGCACCGAACTGGGCATGGAGGGCTACATCGCCCAGCGCCCGGACGTGTTCTTCACCGGCCGCGACGGCTCCCTGCGCTCCAACCGCATGCTGTGCCAGCTGGCCGGGCAGTACGCGGTGGACCTGTTCATCGGCGCCACCCTGCAGGTGGACGGCGACGGCCATTCCTCCACCGTCACCCGGGGCCGCCTGGCGGGCTTCGGCGGTGCGCCGAACATGGGCCACGACCCGCGCGGCCGCCGCCACTCCACCCCCGCCTGGCTGGACATGCGCGCCGAACCCGAGGCCCTGCTGGCCCGTGGCAAGAAGCTGGTGGTGCAGATGGTCGAGACCTTCCAGGAAGGCGGCAAACCCACCTTCGTCGAGACCCTCGACGCCGTCGAGGTGGCCCGGAAGACCGGCATGCCCCTGGCGCCGATCATGATCTACGGCGACGACGTCACCCACCTGCTCACCGAGGAAGGTATCGCCTACCTGTACAAGGCGCGCTCCGATGAGGAACGCCGCGCCATGATCGCCGCCGTCGCCGGGGTCACCGCCATCGGTCTGCGCCACGACCCCAGGGACACCGAGCGCATGCGCCGCGAAGGGCTGATCGCCCTGCCCGAGGACCTCGGCATCCGCCGCACCGACGCGACCCGCGAGCTGCTCGCGGCCAAGAGCATCGCCGAGCTGGTGGACTGGTCCGGCGGCCTCTACAACCCCCCGGCCAAGTTCAGGAGCTGGTGATGAATGCACTGATCGCACCCAGCGCCGGGCTGCCCCTGGCCGAGTGGCTGGCGGACCAGGCCGTCGACGCCCTGATCGACGAGGCCGACCTCTCGCCCAAGCCGGCCCTGGTGGACCGGCGCGGCAGCGGCGCCCACACCGACCTGCACCTGGGCATGATGCACGCCTCGGCGCTGGCGCTGTGGCCGGCCTTCAAGGCCATGGCCGAAGCCGCCATCGAACTCGGCACGGTCGGCCAGCCGCTGCGCGAGGCACTGGGCCGCATCGGCCGTGAAGGCGAGGCCGCCATGCTCGCCGTCACCGGCGGGGTCAACACCCATCGCGGCGCCATCTGGGCCCTCGGCCTGCTGGTGGCCGCCGTCGCCCTGGAGCCGGCCAAGGCCGAAGCCGCAGGCATCACCACCCGTGCCGCGCGCATCGCCCTGATCGATGACCGCGCCGCGCCCCGGCAGGACAGCCACGGCAGTCGTGTCGCCCAGCGCTACGGCGCCCGGGGCGCGCGGGAGGAGGCCCAGCTGGGCTTCCCCGCCGTGCGCTTGCACGGCCTGCCGCAGCTGCAGCGCAGCCGCGCCCAGGGCAGCGGCGAGCAGAACGCCCGGCTCGATGCGCTGCTGGCGATCATGGCCGAGCTGGCCGACACCTGCGTGCTCTGGCGCGCCGGCCCCGAGGGGCTCGCCGCCATGCAGCGGGGCGCCCGCGCGGTGCTCGACGCCGGGGGCTGCGCCAGCCTCGACGGGCGCCGCCGGCTGCGCGAACTGGAAACCCGTTTGCTGGGGCTCAATGCCTCGCCGGGCGGCGCGGCCGATCTGCTCGCCGCCTGTTTGTTCATCGACCGAGTCGGGAGCTGACCATGGAAACCCTGTCTTTCGAATTCCCCGCCGGGCAACCCGCCTTTGGCCGCGCGCTGGTGGGCTGCGTCGGCTCCGGCGACCTGGAAGTGCTGCTGGAGCCCGGCCTCGCCGGCAAGTTGTCGATCCACGTGGTGACCTCGGTGAACGGCAGCGAAGCCCGCTGGCGGCACCTGTTCGAGCGCATGTTCGCCGGCCAGTCGCTGCCGGCCCTGTGCATCGACATCCACGATTTCGGCGCCACCCCCGGCGTGGTGCGCCTGCGCCTGGAGCAGGCCCTGGAGGAGGTGACCCATGACTGACCACGCACGCCTTTTGGCCACCCGCAGCTTCGTCGAACTGGGCGCCCGCCAGCGCGCCCGCAAATTGCTCGACCCGGGCTCGTTCCGCGAGCTGGTGGGGCCCTTCGAGCGGCTGGTCTCCCCCTGGCTGCCGCGCCAGGGCATCGTGCCCCAGGCCGACGACGGCGTGGTGGTGGCCAAGGGCAGCATCAATGGCCAGCCGGCAGTGATCGCCGCCATCGAGGGCGCCTTCCAGGGCGGCAGCCTGGGCGAGGTGGGCGGCGCCAAGATCGCCGGCCTGCTGGAGCTGGCCGCCGAGGACAACCGCCAGGGCATTCCCACCTGCGCCGTGCTGCTGCTGGAAACCGGTGGTGTGCGCCTGCAGGAGGCCAACCTGGGGCTCGCCGCCATCGCCGAGATCCAGGCCGCCATCGTCGAGCTGCGCCAGTACCAGCCGGTGGTCGGCCTGGTGGCCGGGCCGGTGGGCTGCTTCGGTGGCATGTCCATCGCCGCCGGGCTGTGCAGCCACCTGCTGGTCACCCGCGAGGCGCGCCTGGGCCTCAACGGCCCGCAGGTGATCGAGCAGGAAGCCGGCATCGAGGAATACGACTCCCGCGACCGGCCCTTCATCTGGAGCCTCACCGGTGGCGAGCAGCGCATGGCCAGCCACCTGGTGGATGGCTATGTCGCCGACGATATAGACGCCATCCGCGAAGCCGTGCGCGCGTTGCTCGCCAGCCCGGAGCAGACGCTGCCGCGCAGCCGCCGCCACGCCTGGTTCCTCGAACGCCTGGCGCGCCTGGGCGATGACTGCGCACACCTGGACGCCGCCGCCGTGCGCGCCCTCTACGCCGGAGAACAGCCATGAGCCGTGGAATGAACTGGTTGCACGCCCTCGCCGGGGCCGATGAGCAGGCCGGCTATCCGGCCTCGGTGAAGGTGATCGACGGCGAGGTGGGCAGCCGCGCCGCGCGCTTCATCGCCGTGGTCGCGGATGCCGCCAACCCCTTCCCCCGCGCCCGCAACGGCGAGGTGGGCCTGCTGGAAGGCTGGGGCCTGGCCAAGGCGGTGGATGACGCCATCGAGGCCGACGCCGGGCGCGGCACCAAGCGCGTGCTGGTGGCCGTGGTGGACGTGCCCAGCCAGGCCTACGGCCGCCGCGAAGAAGCCTTGGGGATACACCAGGCCCTGGCCGGCGCGGTGGACGCCTATGCCCGCGCCCGCCTCGCCGGGCACCCGGTGATCGGGCTGCTGGTGGGCAAGGCCATGTCCGGCGCCTTCCTCGCCCACGGCTACCAGGCCCAGCGGCTGATCGCCCTGGACGACGCCGGGGTGATGGTCCACGCCATGGGCAAGGCCGCTGCCGCGCGCATCACCCTGCGCAGCGTCGACGAGCTGGAAGCCCTCGCCGCGACCATCCCGCCCATGGCTTACGACCTGGGCAACTACGCCTCCCTCGGCCTGCTCTGGGAGCGCCTGGCTGTGGATAACGTCGAGCAGCCCGCTGCCGTCGATGTCGCCCGGGTGCGCGATTGCCTGGTGCGCGCGGTGGCGGATATCGGCACCAGCACCGACCTGCGCGGGCGCCTCGGCGCCGAGAACCGCGCGGCCTCGACGAAGGTGCGGGCGATGCTGCGGGCGCAGTGGTAAGGCCCTCGCACAGGAGCGGACCATGAAGGCCAATCATCCTCACGATCTCCTCTGGGGCCTCGCCCCGGAGCAACTGCCCGCCGAGGCCCCGGCCTGGGCGCGGCAGGTGCTCGCCGCCGGCCAGCCGGTGGTGGTGCGCCGCGCCCTGTGCGAGCCGGGTTGGGTCGCCGTGGGGGTGCGTGGCGCCAGCCGCGAACAGCGCTTCGCCACGCTGATGCCCCTTGCCGCCATCCAGCGCAGCATCAGCCCGCAGCAGCTGCGTCCGCGCACCGCCGGGCACTGGCCGGCGCTGCGCGCGCTGGTCGAGGTGGCGCCACTGCTGGAGGCCACCGGCCTCGCCTGGGGCCCCACCGGCAGCGTCGGTTTCGAGCTGGCCACCGGCGTGCCGGTGCTGCATGCCGAAAGCGATCTCGACCTGCTGCTGCGCACCCCCGAGCCCTTCGAGCGCCCGCGCGCCCGTGAGCTGCTGGCGCTGCTCGACCGCGCCTGCTGCCGCATCGACCTGCAACTGGAAACCCCGTTCGGCGCCATCGCCCTGCGCGAATGGGCCGGCGATTCCCGCCGCGTGCTGCTCAAGTGCGCAGAGGGCGCGCGCCTTGTGGATAACCCCTGGCAGGCCCTGGAGCACGCGGCGTGAGCAGCCTCTTCGCCTTCCCCGGCCAGGGCGCGCAGCAGGTGGGCATGCTCCACCAGCTGCCACCCGAAGCACGTGCCTGCCTCGACGAGGCCAGCGCGGCGCTGGGCGAAGACGTGCTGGCGCTGGACTCGGCCAAGGCGCTGCAAGGCACCCGCGCGGTGCAGCTGTGCCTGCTGATCACCGGGGTCGCCTGCGCGCGCCTTCTGTTGCAGGAGAGCCCGGCGCCGGAGCATGTGGCCGGCCTGTCCATCGGCGCCTACGGGGCGGCGGTGGTTGCCGGTGCCCTGGCATTCACCGATGCGCTGCGCCTGGTGGCCCTGCGCGGCGAGCTGATGCAACAGGCTTATCCACAGGGCTACGGCATGACCGCCATCGGCGGGCTCGACCTCGGCACCCTGGAAGCGCTGCTCGCGGAGGCCGAAGGCCCGGTGTTCCTGGCCAACATCAACGCGGACAACCAGCAGGTGATCGCCGGCAGCGACGCGGCGATGGCCGCCGTCGCCGCGCGTGCCCGCGCCCTGGGGGCCGGCCTGGCGAAGCGCCTGGCGGTCAGCGTGCCGTCCCATTGCCCGTTGCTGGAGGCGCCGGCCCGCGAGCTGGCCAGCGCCTTCGCCGACGTACGGATGCACCGCCCGGTGATCGGCTACCTCAGCGGCACCAGCGCGCGGCCGATCCACGACCCCGAGCGCCTGCGCGACGACCTCGCCTTCAACATGTGCCGCGTGGTCGACTGGCACGGCACCCTGCGCAACGCCTATGAGCGCGGCGTGCGCCTGCACATCGAACTGCCCCCCGGTGCCGTGCTCAGCGGCCTGGCGCGGCGCATCTTCGACCCAGGCACGGTGATCGCCTTCCAGGGCACCCGCCGCGATACGCTGGACGCCCTGTTGCGTCGGGAGGTGAGCCGGACCCGATAACCGCCGTGCGCTTCGAAGGACAACAACAAGCAACTTCGACCCAATGCGAGGACAACAACAATGATCATCTACGGTGTAGCCTTCCTGGCCCTGTGCACCCTTGTCGGCCTGTTCATCGGCGAACTCCTGGGCAAGCTCCTGGGCGTACCCGCCAACGTCGGTGGCGTGGGCATCGCCATGCTGCTGCTCATCTTCATCGGCAGCACCCTGCACAAGCGCGGCCTGATGGGCGCCAAGAGCGAGCAGGGCGTGGAATTCTGGAGCGCCATCTACATCCCCATCGTGGTCGCCATGGCTGCCCAGCAGAACGTGCTCGGCGCGCTGTCCGGCGGCCCCATGGCCATCCTCGCCGGTGTCGCGGCGGTGGCCCTCGGCTTCGCCATGGTTCCGGTGCTGGACCGCCTCGGCCAAAAGAAGCCCGACGCGGCGCCCGCCGCTGACGCCCTGAAGCCTCTGCAACGGTGACCGCCATGTACGAATCCATGATGAAAGTGATCGGCGGCTACGGGCTGATCAGCGGCTTCGCCGTCATCGGCGTGACCATGTGGCTGTCCTACTGGCTCTCCGACAGGCTCACCCGGGGCCGCCTGCACGGCTCGGCCATCGCCATCTTCCTCGGCCTGGCGCTGTCCTACGTGGGCGGCGTGATGACCGGCGGGCAGAAAGGCCTGGTGGACATCCCGCTGCTGTCCGGCATCGGCCTGCTCGGCGGCGCCATGCTGCGCGACTTCGCCATCGTCGCCACGGCCTTCGGGGTCAATATCGAGGAGCTCAAGCGCGCCGGCGTGTCCGGGGTGGTGGCGCTGTTCCTGGGCATCGGCACCTCCTTCGTCGCCGGGGTCGGCGTGGCGCTGGCCTTCGGCTACACCGACGCGGTGAGCCTGACCACCATCGGCGCGGGGGCGGTGACCTACATCGTCGGCCCGGTGACCGGCGCGGCCATCGGCGCCAGCTCCGAGGTGATGGCGCTGTCCATCGCCGCCGGCCTGGTGAAGGCCATCCTGGTGATGGTGGCGACGCCCTTCGTGGCGCCCTTCATCGGCCTCAACAACCCGCGCACGGCGGTGATCTTCGGTGGCCTGATGGGCACCTCCAGCGGCGTGGCCGGGGGCCTGGCGGCCACCGATCCCAAGCTGGTGCCCTACGGCTGCCTGACCGCCGCCTTCTACACCGCCCTGGGCTGCCTGCTGGGCCCGTCGCTGCTGTTCTTCGTCATGCGCGCTCTGATGGGCTGACGGTGCCGGCAGGCCGCTGATCGAGGGCGCTGTCAACGCCGCAGCGGCAGCGCATCTGGCTTTTCATCAGCCTGCTAGGTCGGGGCTGCGCTTTGGTTTAGCATCCCCGCTCTCGTCGGGGCGCGACGACCCGCTGGGGCGTCGCGCCGTCTTCGTCCCACCCAGCCTGGTCGTCCCGATGCCCGTACTGCGAGCCCGCCTGCTCATCCCGTTCCTGCTCCTGCTCCTGCCCGGCCTGGCCCAGGCCGCCGAGGTCGACGGCGCCAGCCTGGGCCTGCTCTGGGCGCTGCCGTTCGCCGGCATCCTGCTGAGCATCGCGCTGCTGCCGATCATCGCCGGTGACTTCTGGCACCAGCATTACGGCAAGATCACCGCCGGCTGGACGCTGCTGTTCCTGGTGCCCTTCATCGCCCGCTTCGGCCCCCACGCGACCCTGGCCATGGGCATGCACGTGCTGTTCGCCGAATACCTGCCCTTCATCGTGCTGCTGCTGGCGCTATTCACCATCTCCGGCGGCATCCTGGTGCAGGGCAACCTGCACGGTTCGGCCTGGCTCAACACCCGGCTGCTCGCCCTGGGCACGCTGCTGGCCTCGGTGATGGGCACCACGGGCGCGGCCATGCTGCTGATCCGCCCGCTGCTGCGCGCCAACGACAACCGCCGGCACAACGCCCACGTGGTGGTGTTCTTCATCTTCCTGGTGGCCAATGTCGGCGGCGGGCTGACGCCGCTGGGCGACCCGCCGCTGTTCCTCGGCTTCCTCAAGGGCGTAGACTTCTTCTGGACCCTGAAGCACATGGCCCTGCCGGTGCTGGCCATGGCCCTGCCATTGCTGGCGATCTTCTACGTGTTCGATCGCTACCTCTTCAGCCGCGAGGACGAACTGGCTCTCGTCGATCCCACCCCCGATACGCCGCTGCACGTTCACGGGCAGTTCAACTTCCTGCTGCTGGCCGGCGTGGTCGGTGCGGTGCTGCTCTCGGGGGTGTGGAAGCCGGGCATCGGCTTCGAGCTGCCCGGCATCCGCGTGGAGCTGCAGAACCTGGTGCGCGACGGCCTGCTGCTGGCCCTGGCGGGGTTGTCGCTGTGGCTGACCCCCGGCTGGACGCGCAGGGGCAACGAATTCAACTGGGGGCCGATCGTCGAGGTGGCCAAGCTGTTCGCCGGCATCTTCCTCACCCTCACCCCGCTGATCGCCATCCTCCGCGCCGGCCGCGACGGGCACCTGGCAGCGGTGGTCGCCGCCGTCACCGGTGCCGATGGCCAACCGCTGGACACCATGTATTTCTGGATGACCGGGGTGCTCTCCAGCTTCCTCGACAACGCGCCCACCTACCTGGTGTTCTTCAACCTCGCCTCCGGCGATGCGCAGGTGATGATGGAGCGGTTGCCGCAGACCCTGCTGGCGATCTCCATGAGCTCGGTGTTCATGGGCGCCATGACCTACGTCGGCAACGCCCCGAACTTCATGGTCAAGGCCATCGCCGAGCAGCGCGGGGTGAAGATGCCGAGCTTCTTCGGCTACCTGCTCTGGTCCTGCGCCGTGCTGCTGCCGCTGCTGGCGGTGCTGCAGTGGGTGATGCTCTAAGGGGGCGCTCGGCGTTCCCTGCAGGGGCGACTTCAGTGGTCCTGTCTGCGTCAAGTGTCGCTGGAAGATTTGAGCCCGGCTGATTGCCGAGTCCCGGTGCGGCTCTTGGTTTCGCCCACCCGGGCGAGTCCCGTACGGGTCTGGCTTCGCCAGAACCTTCCTCGATGTGCGCATCACGCTCGGGGCACGGTGACTTGCGTAGGGTGGCGTAAAGCGAAGCGAAACCCACGCGGTGGGCGTGACAGGGAGTCATGAATGCTCGGAAAGTACCTTGCTTTAAAACCACAACAGCTAACGCAGACAGAGCCACTTTCAGTCGCCCGACGGCGCCGCCTTCACCCCCCGCGCGCCAGGCTGTACATCCGGCACTCGGCCAGCAGCGCCAGCAGGTTCGGGTCGCGCTCCTTGGCCTTGAGGAAGACCACGCCGATGTGCTGCTGCAGGCGGTAGCGCGCCTGCAGCGGGATGAGCTTCACCCGGTTCTCGTACACCGCGGCGATGCGCCCGGGCAGCAGGGCGTAGCCGACCCCGGAGCTGACCATGCTGAGCAGGGTGAAGATGTCGTTCACCTGCATCGCCACCTTCGGCTCGAAGCCCGCCTGCTCGAACACCCGCGCGCCGTCGCGGTGGGTGGCGAAGCCCTGGGTGAGGGTGATGAAGGTGGAGTCGGCCAGGTCCGCCAGGTCCACCTCCGCCTGCTCGGCGAAGGGCGAGTCGGTGGGCACGGCGAGGAAGATGTCGTCGGAGAACAGCGGCAGCTGCTCGCAGTCCGGGTCGCTGACGCTGTCGTCGAGGGACACCAGCATGGCGTCCAGCTCCAGGTTCTTCAGGCGGTAGAGCAGGTCGGCGTTGGAGCCCAGGGTGAGGTCGATGTTCAGCTCGCTGCGCCGCAGCTTCAGCCCCATGATCAGCTGCGGCACCGTCTTCACCGTCAGCGAATAGAGCGAGCCGAGCTTGAAGCGCTCGGCCGAGAAGCCTGCCGCCTCACGGGTCAGGCGCACCGTCTCGAGCACGTCCTGCACCAGCTTCTGCGCGCGCTCCTCCAGCACGAAGGCGCTCTCCAGCGGCGTCAGGTTGCGCCCCTCGTGCTTGAACAGCGGGCAGCGCAGGGCGCTCTCCAGGGAGTGGATGGCGCGGTGCACGCTGACGTTGCTGGTGTTCAGCTCCGCCGCCGCGCGGGAGAGGTTGCCGCTGCGCATGAAGGCGAGGAAAGTCTGCAGCTTCTTCAGGGTGAGTTCGTCGTCGATCTGCATGGCACCGCGTCCGGGTGGCTGGAGCGAAGAGGCCATCCTACAAGCTCGGGCCCGCGAACCCGATGGGACCTTTAGTGAATAAGCTAATAATGCATAAGCAAATAAATTCTTATTCCTTAACAGATATATGAGCAGCCCCTAGACTCCCCTTCGTCGAAACATTGCACGGAGGGCTCGCCATGCGCAGCCAGGCCATTCGCTACCTGATCCTGCCGGGATGGCAGGGCTCGCCAGACGAGCATTGGCAGAGCCATTGGCAACGCACCCTGCCCAACGCCAGCCGCGTCGAGCAGGCCGACTGGGACCTGCCCGAGCGAGAGGTCTGGGTGACGGCGCTGGAGCGCGCCATCGACGCCGAGCGCACGCCGGTGATCCTCATCGCCCACAGCCTGGGCTGCGTCACCGTCGCCCACTGGGCCCGGCAGGCCGACCCGGACGTACTGCGCCGGGTGCGTGGCGCGCTGCTGGTGGCACCGGCCGATGTCGAGCGCCCCGGCTGCCCCGAGCCGCTGCGCGGTTTCGCCCCCATTCCCCAGGCCTCGCTGCCCTTCCCCACGCTGCTGGTGGGTTCGGACAACGACCACGCCGCCAGCACCCCGCGCGCGCTGGAACTGGCCCGCCACTGGGGCGCCGAGCCGGCCATCCTCGCGGGTGCCGGGCACATCAACGTGAAGTCCGGCCACCAGCGCTGGGAGCAGGGCTTCGCCTACCTCTACCGCCTGCAGGGGCGCATCGAGCAACTGGCCCGCCTGCGCGCCTGAGCACCTGTCCAGGATCGGCTGCGCGCCGGAGCAACGGCGTTGGAAACGGCTTCGGGCCTGCTCATTCACCGCTCGTGAACCCCGCGCCCTCAGCTGTTTTCGCCTGGTTCTTCTCCAGCCCGCTCGATCCAACAGGTTCATTTTTCAATGTGACGCCAGGGCCCGCTGCTTCCCAGCCAGGCCCGGCGGGAGAGTTCGTCCATGACCCAGGAAAAACCCGGCCAACCCCTGCTGACCTTCGCCGACGCCGACCGCAGCCCGCTGAGCATCCGTGCCCGCGCGCTGGTGTTCGTCGACGCCCGTTCGCGGCGCCTGCGGGAGGAAATCGAACACCTGGCACCGGCCGCCGTGCCGGTGCTGATCCAGGGCGAGACCGGCACCGGCAAGGAGCTGCTGGCGCGGCAGATCCACCGCGCCAGCGAGCGGCCGGGGCTGTTCGTCGCGGTCAACTGCGGCGCCATCAGCAAGGCCTATGCCGAGGCCGAGCTGTTCGGCCACGCCCCCGGCGCCCATGCCGGTTCGGCCAGCAGCCGCGCCGGCTGGTTCGGCTCGGCCAACGGCGGGACGCTCTACCTGGACGAGATCGGCGACCTGCCGCTGCCGCTCCAGGCGCGCCTGCTGGCGGCCCTGGAAAGCCGCGAGGTGACCCGCGTCGGCGCCCAGCAGCCGACCCCGGTGGACGTGCGCCTGGTGGCCGCCACCAGCATCGACCTGGCCCAGGCGGTGCGCGCCGGCAAGTTCGACGAGCGGCTCTACCAGTACCTCAACGAAGGGCGCGTGGAACTGCCGCCGCTGCGCGAGCGCCCCGACGACATCCTGCCGCTGGCCGAGTACTTCCTCGGCATCTACGCCCAGCGCCTCGACCTGCCGCTGCCGCTGATCGGCGCCCAGGCCCAGGCGGCGCTGGAGGGCTACCCCTGGCCGGGCAACACCCGCGAGTTGGAGAACAGCATCCACTTCGCCCTGCTGGTGAGCGACGGCGAGGAGATTCAGCCGCACCACCTCAACCTGCCGCCCGCACCGAGTTATGCACAGCTCGCCCAGCAGCTGCGCCAGTTGGCGGCCAACGATGTGGACAACCTGCGGCAGCTGTTCGCCGAGGTGCTGGCGGGGTAGGACGTCGAGGGGCAAGGGGTGGGTCGACGAGATGCGACCCACCCGGAGGCAGGCCCTAGCCGTGCAGGTGGAACAGCTTGTGCACGATGCGCCAGCGGCCGTCGATCTTCAGCAGCGAGAGGTAATCGGTGAAGTCCAGGCCGGCGTAGACGTCGGTGACCTTGGCCAGGGCGGTGTCGCCGGTGAGGTCCAGGGACTCCAGCCGCCACACCGGTGCTTCGCCCTCGGCCACCACCGGGCCCCTGGCCTGCAGGCCGGCGATGAAGGCCTCCGGCGAGAGCCACTGCAGGTCCGGGCCGAAGTGCCCGACGATGCGGCTGTCGGGGTGGAAGGCGCTGCGCAACAGCGTCGCGTCCGCCCGCACCATGCCTTCCACGTAATCCCGTACCACCGCCTCGATGGCCTGGCGTTCCGCATCCATGTCCGTGCTCCTGTCGCGTGGGAAAGGCCAGAGCCTAGCCCGCCCGGACCGATACCGCAGCTCCCGATGTTCCGTACCGCGAACCCTCCCGGACCGCATCACGCGGGTGCGGCTCATACCGCCCGTAGGATGGGCTGAGCTACGCGAAGCCCATCACGCCGATGCACGGCGCGCGGCTCGGGGTTGGACGGTGGATCAATGGATCTGCCCGGCCGCCTGGAGGCGCTCGCGGGTGGCGCGCAGGCGCGGCAGGGGCAGGCACACCAGCAGGGTGGCGACCAGCACGGCCACGCCCATCAGCGGCAGGTTGGCCAGGCCCATCCCGGTGCTCAGCCACAGGCCGCCGACGAAGGCGCCGCTGGCGTTGCCCAGGTTGAAGGCCGCGTGGCTGAGGGTGGCGGCGAGGCTGGCGGATTCGCCGGCCTGTTCCACCAGCAGCAACTGCAGCGGCGAGGAGATGGCGAAGCTCGCCACGCCCCAGAGGAACAGGCAGGCCAGCGCCAGCACCGGCACCTGGGCGAAGACGAACAGCCCCACCAGGCACAGGGCGCTCACCGCGAAGGCCCCGGGCAGGGCGAAGCGGAAGCCCTTGTCCGCCAGGCGCCCGCCCAGCAGGTTGCCGAGGGTCAGGCCGATGCCGAACAGCAGCAGGGCGAAATTGGCGTGCTCCGGGCTGAAGCCGGAGACATCGCGCAGCAGCGGGCTGATGTAGGTGAACACGCCGAACAGCGCCACCGACGACAGGCTGCACACCCCCAGCGCATGCAGCACCGGGCGCCGGAAGATGCCGTCCCAGGCGCCGGCGGCATTGGGCTGCGGCCTGGCAGTGGCCGGCAGCCAGAGGAACTGCGCCAGCAGCGTCAGCAGGCCCAGGCCCGCCACCACCATGAAGGTCACCCGCCAGCTGGTGGCCTGGCCCAGCCAGGCGCCGGCCGGCACCCCGAGCACGTTGGCGATGGTCAGCCCGCTGAGCACCAGCGCCATGGCCGAGGCGCGGCGATGGGGCGGCGCCAGCTCGGCGGCCAGCAGGGTGGCGCAGCCGAAGAAGCCGGCATGGCTGAAGGCGGTGAACATGCGCGCCGCCAGCAGCCATTCGTAGCTGGGGGCCAGGGCGCAGGCAAGGTTGCCCAGGGCGTAGGCGCCCATCAGCCAGAGCAGCGCCTGGCGCCGTGGCAGGCGCCCCAGCAGCGGGCCCAGCAGCGGCGCGCCGATGACCACGCCCATGGCGTAGGCGCTGACCAGCAGGCCGGCGTCGGAGAGGCTCACGGAGAGGTCCCGGGCCACCTCGGGCAGCAGGCCCATGATGATGAATTCGCTGCTGCCGACGACGAAGCCGCCAAGGGCCAGGGCGAGCAGGGGGAGGGAGAGAAGGGTCGAGGGATTCATGGCAAGAGGCAGGGCTTGTTGCGAGGGGGCGCGGATTCTACGCGCTTTCCCGGGCGATGACCTGGCAGTCGAGCAGATTCAGGCGCTCCACCTCGCCCTCCACCGGCAGCACACCCAGCGCCTCCAGCACCCGGGTAGCGGCGCGCTCGCCGATCTCCAGCGCCGGCGGGCGGATGGTGGTGAGGCTGGGCAGCAGCATCTCGGCGAACGGGTAGTCGCCGAAGCCCATCACCGCGCAGTCCCCCGGCAGGTCCAGGCCCGCCCGCTGGCCGGCGAGCAGGCCGCCGGCGGCGAGGTTGTCGTTGGCGAAGATGATCGCGTCCGGCCGGGGCGAGCGCTTCATCAGCGCCTCCATGGCCTGCTTGCCGGCCTCGAAGGGCGCCAGCCCGCTGCTGGGCACGAAGACCCAGGGCTCGTGGCCGGCGGCGCGCAGGGTGTCGGCGTAGCCGTCGCGGCGGTCCAGGGCGCTGAAGTCGCCGGCGGCGCTGTTCTGCACGAAGGCGATGCGCGTGTGCCCTTTGTCCAGCAGGTAGCGGGCGGCGGCGACGCCCACGTCGCGGTGGAGGAACCCCACCTGCATCGGCGCGCGCTCGGGCTGGTAGTCCCAGACCTCGACGATGGGGACGTCCGCCTCGGCGAGCATCTTCTCGGTGCCGGGGCTGTGGAAATGGCTGGTGACCACCAGGGCCGCCGGCGACCAGCCGAGGAAGGCGCGCACGGCGCTCTCTTCCTGTTCCTCGGAGAAGTAGCTGGAGGCCAGCAGCAGCTGGTAGCCGTGGCGCGCCAGGGTGTCGCTGAAGCCCTGGATGGTGTTGGCGAAGATCGGCCCGGAGATGTTGGGGATGACCATGCCGACGATGCGTCCGCGCGCCGAGGCCAGGCCGCCGGCCACCCGATTGGGCACGTAGCCCAGCTCGGCCACCGCCGTTTCGATGCGCCCGCGCAGTTCCTCGGAGACCTGCTCCGGCTGGTTGAAGTAGCGCGACACGGTGATGGCGGACACGCCGACGCGCTCGGCCACGGCGCTGAGGGTGACGCGTCCCGCGCCTCGGCGCTTGCGGGGGCTGCTCATGGATTGACCATCCTTGTAGGCATATAAAAGTAATTTTTAATTATTTGACGATCTATTGGCGTCGCTCGGATACTGGCGATGTTAGCGCTAACAACCAACGGCTGTCTGCCTTTTTGCTGCCACTCGCACGAGCGAGACCAGACCGCGACAGCCCACAAGGAGCCTGCCAAGTAGCAGGCACGTCTGGTCTCCGCAGGGCAGTGAAACGAACATGAACCCCCTCAGCTTCCCGGTCGCCTCCAGCGGCCTTCGCACCTCCCACGGCGGGCGCCGCAGCCCGCTGGCCATCGGCATCCTCCTGGCGGCGCTGGGGAGCGCCGCCGGGGCCGCCGAGCGCACCCCCGACAGCACCGCCGACGGCCAGAAGGCCGCGCCCACGCTGAAGACGGTGACCGTCACCGCCACCCGCCGCGAAGCCAGCCTGCAGGACGTGCCGGTGGCCGTCTCCGTGGTGCAGGGCGAGCAGCTGGAGCGCGACAACCGCAACAACGTCGGCGCCATCGTCCAGCAGGTGCCGACCCTCAACTACCGCACCGGTGCCTCCAACAAGGACACCTCGCTGTTCATCCGTGGCGTCGGCACCATCTCCACCTCGCCGGGGGTCGAGCCCACGGTGGCCACGGTGGTGGACGGCGTGGTGTTCGGCCGCCCCGGGCAATCCACCCTGGACCTGCTGGACCTGGAGCGCATCGAAGTGCTGCGCGGCCCCCAGGGCACCCTGTTCGGCAAGAACGCCTCGGCCGGCGTGCTCAACATCGTCAGCCAGGACCCGCCCGAGCAGGGCCACGGCTACGTGGACTACTCGCACTTCGGCGGCGGCAACGAGAACCGCCTGCGCTTCGGCATCGGCGGACGCCTGAGCGACACCCTGAAAGGCTCCCTGAGCACCCTGCTGGGGCGCTACGACGGCAACGTCGAGAACGTCGCCAACGGCCACGACGTCAACGGCTACGACCGCAAGGGCGTGCGCGGCAAGCTGGTGTTCGAGCCGGACGACGCGCTCAAGGTGACCCTGATCGCCGACCGCATGGAGGGTGAGGACACCCTGCCCAGCGGCGTGATCACCTCCACCAGCAGCGCGGCCTTCGCCAGCGCCCTGCGCCCGGTGGTGCCGAGCGACCACAACCGCGACATCCGCAGCGACTACAAGACCTACGTCGAGGACACCAACAGCGGCCTGTCCGGGCAGGTGGACTGGAAGCTGGGGGACTTCACCCTCACCTCCATCACCGCCTGGCGCGGCTGGGACAACACCCAGTACCAGGACGGCGACCGCTCGGCGCAGCTGCCGCTGACCGCCTCCCACGACAAGGGCGAGGTGGACTACGACCAGTACTCCCAGGAGTTCCGCCTGGCCTCGCCCAAGGGCGGCTTCAACGAATACGTGGTCGGCGCCTACTACTTCCATGGCCGCTCCGAGGAGACCTACCGGCGCCTGTCGGTCAACGGCGGCACCCCCAACAGCGGCCGCGCCGACTACAGCGTGACCAACGACAGCGTCGCGCTGTTCGGCGAGAACACCTTCAACCTCACCGACGACTTCCGCGCGCTGTTCGGCCTGCGCTGGACCCACGACGACCTGGAATACGACCACCGCCGCACGTCCACCTCCGCCACCGCCGTCACCGGCATCCAGCCCTCCACCGCCAGCTCGGGCTCGGTGGACGAGGACGGCTGGTCCGGCCGCACCGGCCTGCAGTACGACTTCAGCGACGACCTGATGGGCTACGCCACCTACTCGCGCGGCTACAAGGGCCCGGCCTACAACGTGTTCTTCAACATGCAGCCGCGCGACACCGGGGCGCTCAAGCCGGAGACCTCCGACTCCTATGAGCTGGGCCTCAAGGCCACCGCCCTGGACAAGCGCCTGAGCGCCAACCTGGCGGTGTTCCACACCGACTACGACGACTACCAGGCGAACTTCTTCGACACCGTGGCCAACCAGGTGGTGACCCGCCTGATCAACGCCGGCAGCGTGAAGACCCAGGGCGTGGAGCTGGACACCAGCTTCCAGGCCACCCGCCAGCTCAAGCTGTCCGCCGCCCTGGCCTACACCAAGGCGCGGGTGGACCACTTCAACTGCCCGCCCGGCGCCGCCGCCACCTGCAACATCGACGGCGGCCGCTTGCCCTTCACCCCGGACTGGAAGGCCTACGTGCGCGCCGACTACAGCATCCCGCTGGACAACGGCCTGGATGTGGAACTGTCCACCGACTACAGCTGGCAGGACGAGGTGCAGTTCAGCCTCGACCAGAACCCGGACACCGTGCAGGACACCTACGGCATCTGGAACGCCAGCATCGCCCTGGCCGACTACAACGCCGGCTGGCGCGTGGCGCTGCTGGGCAAGAACCTCGCCGACACCTCCTACGCCCAGTCCCTGGCCAGCGGCGGCAGCTACATCTACCGCGCCGTGCCACGGGACGACGAGCGCTACTTCGGCGTCCAGCTGCGCAAGGATTTCGACTTCTGACCCGCGCCTGCGTGCAGGAACCGCCCGAGCCGCCGCAGAGCGGCCGGGCGGCACCCCCACCGACCCCGGTAACGACACCATGACCCGATCCCGACAGCTCTCCCTCGGCGCCTTCCTGATGGCCACCGGTCACCACGTGGCCGCCTGGCGCCACCCGGACGTGCCCGCCGACACCCTCGACTTCGCCCAGTACAGGCACCTGGCACGCATCGCCGAGGCGGCGAAGTTCGACGCCCTGTTCGTCGCCGACAGCGTGGCCGCGCCCACCGGCGACATCGCCAGCCACATGGCCCGCTCCACCTACTTCGAACCGCTGACCCTGCTCAGCGCCCTGGCCGCCGTCACCGAGCGCATCGGCCTGGTGAGCACCGTCACCACCAGCTACAACGAGCCGTACCACGTGGCGCGCAAGTTCGCCTCGCTGGACCACATCTCCGGGGGGCGTTCGGGCTGGAACCTGGTGACCTCCGACGCCGCCGCCGAAGCGCTGAACTTCAACCGCGAGGCCCACCTGGGCCACACCGAGCGCTACGCCCGCGCCCGGGAGTTCCACCAGGTGGTCACCGGCCTGTGGGACAGCTGGGAGGACGACGCCTTCCTCCGCGACAAGGCCAGCGGCCAGTACTACGACCCGGCCAAGCTCCACGTGCTGGCCCACCAGGGCGAGCATTTCCGCGTACAGGGCCCGCTCAACGTCGCCCGCTCGCCCCAGGGCCGGCCGGTGGTGGTGCAGGCCGGCTCCTCGGAGACCGGTCGCGAACTGGCCGCCGAGACCGCCGACGTGGTGTTCACCGCGCAGACCTCCCTGGCCAGGGCCCAGGCCTTCTACGCCGACCTCAAGGGGCGCCTGGCCAGGTTCGGTCGCCACGAGGACGACCTGAAGATCATGCCCGGCGCCTTTGTCGTGGTCGGTGCCAGCGAGGCCGAGGCGAAGGAGAAGTTCGAGCAGTTCCAGGAGCTCGTGGAGCCCCGCGTCGGCGTCGCCCTGTTGGGGCGCATGCTCGGCAACTTCGACCTCTCCGAATACCCGCTGGACGGCCCGCTGCCCGAGCTGCCGCTGACCCAGGACGGCCAGCAGAGCCGGCAGAAGCTGCTCACCGAACTGGCCGGGCAGGAGAACCTGACCCTGGCCCAGCTTGGCCGGCGCATCGCCGGCGGGCGTGGTCACCACAGCCTGATCGGCACCCCGGCACAGATCGCCGACGAGCTGCAGGCCTGGTTCGAAGGCCGCGCCGCCGATGGCTTCAACGTGCTGGTGCCGCACCTGCCGGCCGGCCTGGAGGACTTTGCCACCCAGGTGGTGCCGGAACTGCAGCGGCGCGGCCTGTTCCGCACCGAGTACCAGGGCCGCACCCTGCGCGAGCACCTCGGCCTGGCGCGGCCGGCGAACCGCTTCGCCCACCCCGCCTGACATTCACCGGGGCCCCGCGCCAGCGCGGCCCCGACAACCTGAAGCGAGACCCATCCATGACCTATATCGCCGCCCCCGACCGCTACGAACGCATCCCCTATCGCCGCGTCGGCCGCAGCGGGCTTGTGCTGCCGGCCCTGTCCCTGGGCCTGTGGCACAACTTCGGCGACGCCACGCCCATCGACACCCAGCGCGCCCTGCTGCGCACCGCCTTCGACCTGGGCATCAACCACTTCGACCTGGCCAACAACTACGGGCCGCCCTATGGCAGCGCCGAGATCAATTTCGGCCGCCTGCTCAAGGAAGATTTCCGTGCCTACCGCGACGAGCTGGTGATCTCCACCAAGGCCGGCTGGGACATGTGGCCCGGCCCCTACGGCCAGGGCGGCAGCTCGCGCAAATACCTGCTCTCCAGCCTCGACCAGAGCCTCGTGCGCCTGGGCCTGGACTATGTGGATATCTTCTATTCCCACCGCTTCGACCCGGACACGCCCCTGGAGGAAACCGCCGGCGCCCTGGCCAGTGCGGTGCAGCAGGGCAAGGCGCTGTACGTGGGCATCTCCTCCTACTCGGCGGGCAAGACCCGCGAGCTCGCCGCGCTGCTGCGCGAATGGAAGGTGCCGCTGCTGATCCACCAGCCGGCCTACAACCTGCTCAACCGCTGGGTGGAAAAGGACCTGCTGGCCACCACCGAGGAACTCGGCGCCGGCGTCATCGCCTTCACCCCGCTGGCCCAGGGGCTGCTTACCGGCAAGTACCTCGGCGGCGTGCCGGAGGATGCGCGGGTCAACCGCCCCGGCGGCGCCTCGCTGCGCCCGGAACACCTGTCCGAGGCCAACTTCGCCCGGGTGCGTGCGCTCAACGAGATCGCCCAGCGCCGTGGCCAGAGCCTGGCCCAGCTGGCCCTGGCCTGGACCCTGCGCGACGCGCGGGTGACCTCGGCACTGATCGGCGCCAGCCGCCCGGAGCAGATCGTCGAGAACGTCGCCGCCCTGGACAACCTCGCCTTCAGCGCCGAGGAGCTGGCGGAGATCGATCGCCACGCCGTGGAAGGCGGCATCAACCTCTGGGAAAAACCCTCCACCGACTGGCAGGCCTGACCATGCAACGACTTCGACTGGGCGCCGCGTTGCTGGCGCTGCTGACCCTGGCCCAAGGTGCCCTGGCCGACCCCGCGACCCTGCGCATCGGCTACCAGAAGGGCTCCGCCAGCCTGGTGCTGGCCAAGGAACACGGCCTGCTGGAGCAGCGCTTCCCCGCCACCCGGGTGCAGTGGATCGAATTCCCCGCCGGCCCGCAGATGCTCGAGGCGCTGAACGTCGGCAGCCTGGATGTGGGCTCCACCGGCGACATCCCGCCGATCTTCGCCCAGGCCGCCGGGGCCGACCTGCTCTACGTCGGTGCCGAACCGCCCAAGCCCCAGGCCGAGGTGATCCTGGTGCCGGAGGGCAGCCCGATCCGCTCGGTGGCCGAGCTCAAGGGGCGCAAGGTGGCGTTCCAGAAAGGCTCCAGCGCCCACAACCTGCTGCTGCGCGCGCTCAAGGCGGCGGGGTTGTCCATGGCCGACATCCAGCCGCTGTTCCTCACCCCGGCCGACGCCCGCGCCGCCTTCGAGCAGGGCAGCGTGGATGCCTGGGCGATCTGGGACCCGTACTACTCGGCCATGGAACTGGAGGGCCATGCGCGGTTGCTGGCCAACGGTGAAGGACTGGGGCTGAGCGGGCCCTTCTACCTGGCCGCGCGGGGCTACGCCGAGGCCGATCCGGCGTTCATCCACGCGCTGCTGGACGAGCTGACCCGCGCCGAAGCCCTGACCCGTGATGACCGGGAGGCGAGCATCGCCCTGCTCGCGAAGTTCATGGGCCTGCCCCCGGCGGTGATCGAGCGCAGTTTCCAGCACCGCCCGGCCTCGCCCATCGGCCCGGTCACCGATGACATCGCCGCCGCCCAGCAGCGCACGGCCGACCTGTTCCTGGAGAACCGGCTGCTGCCCAGGCGGGTGGATGTCGGCAGCGCGGTTTGGAGGCCGTAGGGGGGCGAGGCCTGTGATGGGTTTCGCTGCGCTCTACACCATCCTACGGGGGGTGTTCATGGGGTCACCCGCCCTACGGATTGCCGGTGGCTGATCGGTGTGTAGGGTGGACCACGCTTTATCGGTCCACCACCGGGGCCACCCTCAACGCCGCTGGTGGATGGAAAGAGCGCCATCCACCCTACGCCGCCATCGCGACTGAAGTCGCTCCCACGGGGTTTCGTCGGGGCGACCGCTCACCCCACCAGGAACTTGGCGAGGAACTGCCGGGTGCGTTCTTCCTTCGGGGCGCTGAACAGGGTCTTGGCGTCGCCCTGTTCGACGATCACGCCCTTGTCGATGAAGATCGCGCGGTTGGCCACGTCGCGGGCGAAGCTCATCTCGTGGGTGACGATGACCATGGTGCGCTTCTCCTCGGCCAGGCCGCGGATGGTGGTCAGCACCTCGCCCACCAGCTCGGGGTCGAGGGCGGAGGTGGGCTCGTCGAAGAGGATCACGTCCGGTTCCATCGCCAGGGCGCGGGCGATGGCCACCCGCTGTTGCTGGCCGCCGGAGAGGCGCTTGGGATAGGCGTCTTCCTTGCCCGCCAGGCCGACCTTGGCCAGCAGCGCGCGGGCCCGTGCGATGGCGCGCTCGCGGGGTTCCTTCTTCACCACCACCGGGCCTTCGATGACGTTCTCCAGCGCGGTGCGGTGGGGGAAGAGGTTGAAGTTCTGGAACACGAAGCCGACGTGCTGGCGCAGCTGGCGGATCAGCCATTGCTGCTGCTTCAGGGGCTGGTTGGCGTCGATCTCGATCCGCCCCACCCGGAGGGTGCCGCCGTCGGGCTCTTCCAGCAGGTTGAGGCAGCGCAGCAGGGTGGTCTTGCCCGAGCCGCTGGGGCCGATGATGGCGACCACTTCGCCCGGCTCGATGGTCAGGTCGATGCCCTTGAGCACCGCCTGGTCCTTGAAGGACTTGGTCAGGTTACGGACGGTGATCATCAGCTGTCCTGTTCATGGCGGTTGACCCGCGCTTCGAGCCGGGCCTGGAAGTGCGCCAGCACGGTGGCGAGCACCCAGTAGACCAGCGCGGCGGCCAGGTACATGGTGAAGATCTCGAAGGTGCGCGCGGTGATCAGCTGTGCCTGGCGGAACAGCTCCGGCACCTGGATGGTGGCGGCCAGGGCGGTGTCCTTGACCAGCGAGATGAAGCTGTTGCCCAGCGGCGGCAGGGCGGTGCGCGCGGCCTGCGGGAGGATGGCGCGGACCAGCGCCTGGCTGCGGCTCATGCCGATGCTGGCGGCGGCTTCCCATTGCCCCTTGTCGATGGAGGCGATGGCGGCGCGGAGGATTTCCGAGGTGTAGGCGGCCATGTTCAGCGAGAAGCCGATCAGCGCCGCCAGCAGCGGGCTCAGCTCCAGGCCGAGCTGGGGCAGGCCGTAGTAGATGATGAACAGCTGCACCAGCAGCGGCGTGCCACGGAAGAACGACACGTAGACCCGCGCCAGGCCGCGCACCGGGGCGATGGCATAGAGGCGCCCCAGGGCCAGGGCGAAGCCCAGCAGCAGGCCGAAGAACATGCCGCCGAGGCTCAGTACCACCGTGTAGAGCGCACCCTTGAGCAGGAAGGGTGCGGAGTCCAGCGCCAGTTGCAGGCTGGTTTCGATCATTGGGTCACGTCAGCCTTGAACCATTTCTCGGAGATCGCCTTGAGGGTGCCGTCGGCCTTCAGCTTGGCGATGGCCTTGTCGATGGCGGCGAGCAGTTCCGGGTCACCCTTGCGCAGGGCGATGCCGGACTCCTGGCGGGAGAAGGGCTCGCCGGCCACGGCCAGGCGGCCACCGGTCTTCTCGATCATTTCGAAGGCGGCCAGGCGGTCCACCAGGATGGCGTCGATACGGCCGACGTTGAGGTCCTGGAACTTGGTGGGGTCATCGTCGTAGGTGCGGATATCGGCCTTCGGCGCGTTTTCCTTCAGCCACTGCTCGTAGTTGGTGCCCAGGCCCACGCCGACCTTCTTGCCGGCCAGGTCGGCGGCGCTCTTGATGCTGTCCTCGTTGCCCTTGCGCACCAGCGCCTGGATGCCGGAGACGGTGTAGGGGGTGGAGAAGTCGTACTTCTTCTTGCGCTCCTCGGAGATGGTCACCTGGTTGATCACCAGGTCCAGGCGCTTGGACTCCAGCGCGGCGAGGATGCCGTCCCACTTGCTCGGCTGGAACTCGGCCTTCACGCCCAGCTCCTTGGCCAGGGCTTCGGCGAACTCCACTTCGAAGCCGGTGAGCTTGCCGTTCTCATCCTGGAAGTTGAAGGGCGGGTAGGTGCCCTCCAGGCCGACCTTGACCGAGCCCTTGTCCTTGATCTGTTGCAGCAGCTCGCCGGCCACGGCGCTGTTGCCGACGAAACTGGCGCCCAGGGCGAGGCCCAGGGTGCCGATGAGGAATTGACGACGCAGGGTTGCGAATTTCATGGATGAGCCTCACGAGACAGGTGGCAAAAGTGTGGCAATTCTGGGGATGTCGCTTTATTCAATAAAATAATAATAAGTTTGGATTGTCGGCATTGTGGGAATAAGCAGCACTCAGGCTCCCATCCCTTGCGCAGGGTGGTAGGCGAACAGCGCGGGCGAGCCGCCGGTGTGCAGGAAGATCACCGGGCCATTCCCCTCGAAGGCGCCGTTTTCCAGGCCATCGAGCAGGCCGGCGAAGGCCTTGCCAGTGTAGACGGGATCGAGCAGCAGCCCTTCGCTGGAGGCGACCTGGCGGATGGCGCCGAGGGTGCCCGCATTGGGCTCGCCGTAGCGCGGGGCGAAGTACTGGTCCCACAGCTCCACGCGCAGGGCTGCGGGCACCGGCACGCCCAGCAGCTCGGCGGTGCGTTGCAGCAGGCCCTCCACCTTGGGCCGCTGGGTGGCGTCGGGGCGCGACACCGTGACGCCCACCACCCGGGTGCCGGGCAGGGCGTGTTCCAGGGCCAGGGCAAGGCCGGCATGGGTGCCGGCGCTGCCGGAGGCCAGCACCACGGCGGCGCCCTGCAGGCCGCTCGCCTTGATCTGCTCGGCCAGCTCCAGGCCGGCGCGTACGTAGCCCAGGGCGCCCAGGGCGTTGGAGCCGCCGATGGGCACCACGTAGGGGGTGCGGCCTTCGGCGCGCAGGCGCTCGGCGGTCTCGGCCAGCAGCTGGTCGGCGGTGTCGAGGTTGGGCACCAACTGCACCTCGGTGCCGAACAGGTCCAGCAGCAGGCGGTTGCCGTTCTCCAGGTAGTTGCGGTCGGCGGTGCCGATGGGGTTTTCCAGCAGGGCCACGCAGCCCAGGCCCAGGCGCGCGGCCAGGGCGGCGGTCTGGCGCACGTGGTTGGACTGGATGGCACCGGCGGTGACCAGGACGTCCGCGCCCTGGGCCAGGGCGTCCTGGGCCAGGTACTCGAGCTTGCGCACCTTGTTGCCACCCAGGGCAAAGGGGGTGATGTCGTCACGCTTGACCCAGATGTCGCGACCGACCCGGCTCGAGAGATGTTCGAGCCTCTCCAACGGGGTGGGCGCGGTGACCAGTTCGAGGCGGGGGACGCGAGCGAGGGCGGCGGCGATCATGGCGGGCTTCGTGTTGCGGGAGATGGGGCATCACTCTAGTGAGCGACGGCGTTGGGAGCAATTCGCAGAAGCGACATCGATGCACGCTGGGGCCACTTCCGCGCCCCGCCTGGTCAATGCTTTATGGAATATAAAAATAATAAAACGATATTTGTTGGTTATAAAAAATCGCCGTAGTGTCGCATCCAACCCGGCGACACCCAGACCGGGAACCCCGACACCCCACTCGCGGCTGATGATCCAGCCGGAGCTTGCCGAACACCAAGGACCCTCATGAAGAAGACCCTGCTCCTCACCGCCCTGGCCGCCGCCCTTTCCGCCTCCCTGGCCAGCGCCGCCGAGAAACTCACCGTCGCCGCCACCCCGGTTCCCCATGCCGAGATCCTCGAGCTGATCAAGCCGCAGCTGGCGAAGGAAGGCGTGGACCTGGAAGTGAAGGTCTTCACCGATTACGTGCAGCCCAACCTGCAGGTGGACCAGAAGCACCTGGACGCCAACTACTTCCAGACCAAGCCCTACCTGGACAACTTCAACAGCGGCAAGGGCACCCACCTGGTGATCGTCAAGGGCGTGCACGTCGAGCCCTTCGGCGGCTACTCCAGCAAGTACAAATCCCTGAAGGAGCTGCCGGACGGCGCCACCATCGCCATCCCCAACGAAGGCAGCAACAGTGGCCGTGCCCTGCTCCTGCTGCAGAAATCCGGCCTGCTGAAGCTCAAGGACCCGAGCAATGCCCTGGCGACCCCGAAGGACATCGCCGAGAACCCGCACCACTTCAAGTTCAAGGAACTGGAAGCGGCCCTGCTGCCGCGCGTGCTGGACCAGGTCGACCTGGCGCTGATCAACACCAACTACGCGCTGGAAGCCAAGCTCAACCCGTCCAAGGACGCGCTGGTGCTGGAAGACCGCACCTCGCCCTACGTGAACTACCTGGTCGCCCGCCCGGACAACAAGGACAGCGACGCCATCCAGAAACTCTCCGCCGCGCTGACCAGCCCGGAAGTGAAGGCCTTCATCGAGAAGAAGTACTCCGGCGCGGTAGTCCCGGCCTTCTGATCGACCCCCGAGCCACGACGGTGTGGGCACCGCCTGTGCCCACGCCTCTCCTCACGCCGACGAGTCTCGACTATCGTCGGCGTTCTTTTTTGTGGGGTGGCATTGCCCACCTGCATTCCGCACGACTTCTCGGAGGACTCCATGCCTGAATCCAGACCCGGCCTTTCCACCCGCGCGGTGCACAGCGGCAACGACGTCGACCAGCAGATGGTCACCCGCCCGAAGACGCTGCCCATCTACGAGTCCTCGGTGTTCGTCTACGACAACCTGGAGCAGGTGGACGACTTCCTCGCCGGCAACCCGGACAACTACATGTACACCCGCATCGCCAACCCCAACCAGGCGGCGCTGGAGCAGTTGGTGCGGGACCTGGAAGGGGGCGACGCGGCGCTGTTCTCCGCCTCCGGCATGGCCTCGGTGAGCGCGGCGCTGCTGGGCCGGCTGAATGCCGGCGACCACCTGATCGCCAGCCGCGAGCTGTACGGCACCACCCAGAGCCTGATCGAGAAGGAGCTGGCGCGCTTCGGCATCACCGCCACCCTGGTGGAGATCAACGACCTGGCGGCGGTGGAGGCGGCCATCACCCCGGCCACGCGGCTGATCTACACCGAGACCGCCTCCAACCCGCTGGTGTGCATCAGCGACATCCCCGCCCTGGCCACGCTGGCCAAGGCCCACGGGCTGAAGCTGCTGGTGGACAACACCTTCCTCTCCCCGGCGCTCTACAACCCGCTGGCCGCTGGCGCCGACCTGGTGCTGCACAGCACCACCAAGTACCTCAACGGCCACAGCGACGCCACTGGCGGCATCCTCGTCGGCGACGCCGAATGGATCGCCCAGGCGCGGCGCTTCCAGATCAATGCCGGCGGCAGTTCCAGCCCCTTCGAAGCCTGGCTGACCTTCCGTGGCGCCAAGACCCTGGCCCTGCGCATGAAGGCCCATTCCGCCAACGCCCAGGCCCTGGCCGAAGCGCTGGAGGCCCATCCGCAGGTGGCGAAGGTGTTCTACCCGGGGTTGCCCTCGCACCCGGACTTCGCGCTGGCCCAGCGGCTGTTCCCCAAGGGCGCCTCGGGCATGCTGAGCTTCACCCTCAAGGGCGGCCTGGCAGAGGTGGACGGCCTGATCCGCGGCCTGCAACGCACCGCGTTCGCGCCCTCGCTGGCCGGCGTGGCCAGCAGCATCACCCACCCCGGCAAGACCAGCCACCGCGCGCTGTCGGCCGAGGCCCTGGCGGAGCTGGACATCCACGAGGGGACCATCCGCGTATCGGTGGGGATCGAGGACGCCGCCGACATCATCGCGGACTTCGTGCAGGCGCTGGATCGCCTCTGACGGGTAGCCCGGGCTTCGGGCCGGCAGCGCTCTCGGGGCGCCGTGACTTGCGTAGGGTGGCGTAGAGCGAAGCGAAAACCACGTGGTGGGCGTGACAGGGCGCCATGAATGCTCGGAAAGCACCGTGCTTGAGGCTTCGCATCAAGTTCACAACCGCTCAGGCAGACAGCGCCATCCCTCCCTATGGGAGCGACGTTCCGTAGATGGAGCGGGCGGCGTTCCACGAGGCACTAACCCATCGATCAGTGTCCCTGGTTCACACAGGCTCAGCGCAGGACGATCAGCCGCCCGAGCACCTCGTGCTGGCGGAAGCCGACCACGGCTCGCAGGGAGTCGAGGATGGCGTGGGGGTCGTTGCTGGGGAAGCTGCCGCTGATGCGACGCGCGGCCAGCTCGTCGTCCAGCAGGACGATACGGCCGGGGTAGTAGCGCGCGAGGTCGGCCAGCACGTCGGCCAGGGGCGTCTTGTAGAAGGTCAGGCGGCCCTCGCGCCAGGCCAGCTGGGCCGAGGCGTCCACGGTCCAGGCCTCGGCGGCCTTGCCATCGCTGTAGGCGAGCTGCTGGTTGGCGGTGAGCACTGCCTGCGGCTGCCCGGGCGCAGCGGTGACGCCCACCCTGCCCTGCTCCACCGTGACCCGCGCGCCGCCATGGCGCAGGCGCACGCCGAAGCGCGTGCCGAGCACCCGCGCCTCGCCACCGGCGGCCTCAACCACGAAAGGCACCTCGCCATGGCTGACCTCGAAGAAGGCCCCGCCCCGGCGCAGTTCGACATGACGCTCGGCGGCGCCCAGGTCGACGCTCACGGCGCTGTCGGCGTCCAGGGTGATGACCGAGCCATCGGCGAGCGTCAGCGTGCGTATCTCGCCCGGCGCGGAGACGTAGTCGGCGCCCAGGTCCAGCAGCCGGTCGACGGGCTTCCAGCCGCCGCCCCAGACCACCAGGGCCAGGCTCGCCGCCATCGCCAGCAAGGCGCCCCAGCGCCATCCGGCCGTCGGGCGTTCGGCCATGCGCACCAGGTACTGGCGCAGGCGTGCATCCTCCTCGACCGCCAGCGCGGAGGCGGCGGGCCAGGTGCGCTTCCACAGCTCCTGGGCCTGGGCGTAGGCCTCGATGTGGGTGACGTCCGCGTAGAGCCAACGCTCGAAGGCTTCGCGCTGGGCTGCCGATGGCCGCCCCTGCATGCGCCCGATCCACAGCCACGCCGCCTGTTCGGCCGCCTGCTGGCTGGTGCTGGCGGCGCTGGGCCGCTGCTGATCGAGACTCATGGTTTCGCGCTCCCCGGCGAGATGACGGCCGGCCTGTCGAGCAGGCTGGCCTTGCAGGCTTCCAAGGCACGCATCATATGTTTTTCCACCGCCGACAGGGACAGCCCCATGGCGCGGGCGATGTCGCCATAGGTGCTGCCGTGGATGCGGTTGAGCAGGAAGATGTGGCGCGTGCGCTCGGGCAACGAGCGCAACGCCGCGTCGACATGCCGCAGGTCGTGCCCGGCCTCCAGCGCCACCTCCGGAGGCGGCGCCTCGTCCTGCTCGAGCAGCAGGCCGGCCTCGTTACGGGTCCGCGCACCCTCGCTGCGCATGTGGTCGATGGCAAGGTTGTGGGCGCTGCGCAGCAGGTAGGTGGCGAGGTCCTCCACCGGTGCCGCGGGGCGCCGCCAGAAGCGCAGGAACAGGTCCTGCACCAGGTCCGCCGCCGTGGCGCGACAGCCGACGCGCCGGCTGACCAGCGCCTCCATCCGCTCCCGCTGGGCGAGGAACACGCGCAGCAGGTCCTCGCGCGCGACCACGCCGCCCGACGCGGGTGCGGCGGGCGGCAGGTCGGCCGGTGGAGGGGTATCGGGCATGGAGCGGCGCAGGCTACGGAGAGGGAAGCGCAGATGATAATGCTTATCAAATGATATTGAACAGCGAGGCGACGGCCGTCATCGGTATCGCGCCTGGCAAGCGCCCGCCTCCGGCACCAGGCTGATGTCGACGCGGCGGTTGGCCGCGCGCCCCGCCTCGGTGACGTTATCCGCCACGGGCTGCCCCGAGCCCTGGCCGCGCACGGCGAAGCAGTCCTCGGCCACATCGCCCATGGCCTTCATCCAGTCCCGCACCGCTTCCGCCCGGGCCTGCGCCAGCGCCTGGTTGCGCACCTCGTCTCCGGTGGCATCGGAATGGCCGGTGATGACGATCAGCCAGCCGGGTTGCGCCCTGACGTTGGCCAACGCGTTGATCAGCACCTTGGTCGAGTCCGGCTTCAACCGGGCACTGCCGGAGTCGAACAGCTGCAGGCTGTCCAGGCGAATGGGCTCGGTGGCGATGCGCGCCTGCTCCTGCATGCGCTGCCAGTGCTGCCAGCCCAGCACCCCCAGCGGCACCAGCGCGACCAGGCCCAGCAGCAGCACCAGCGCGCCCCGGAGCGCACGCTTGCCGGGGCGACGCTCCAGGTACACGACCGGCGCGACCCCGCCATGCTCCGGCATCGAGATGAACAGCCTCATGGGCTGCTCCGGCGCTGCGCTCCCGCGTTCGCGGGGATGGCCCGGGAGCGGCGAAGCATCGTCCTGCAACCGCGCAGCCAGTGCCGATACCTGCTGGTTCAGGGCCCGCAGCGCCGTCATCGCGGGCAGCCGCTGCCGGCCAAGCACCTCCTGCAGGCAGGCGAGGTCCGCTTCCAGGGTGCGGATGAGGGAGGCATCCCTCTTGCCGATATCGAGCCCGCGCAGCAGCGGCTGCCACTGCGTGAACAGCCAGGCGAGGATGTCCATGCGCTCCGTCGCGTTGCGCGGCCACAGGCGATCCCACGCCCCCGCCAGCAGCTGGTTCAGCAAGGTCATGCCCTCGGCCACGCCGGGCAGGCCGTAGCGCTGGGCCAGCGCGAGGGCCAGGAAGGCGGCGATCTGCAGGTCACTGCCATTGTCGCGGAGCAGCTCCCGGCACCACTGCTCGACCTTGCGCCAGTCGACATCCGGGCAAGCGGGGTGGTGCAGCTTGGCCAGTTCCTCGTAGAGCGCCGCAAGGTCGCCGTGTTGATGCAGTTCGTTCTGCGCCCTGCCAACGAGTCCATTCATGGTGTTCTCTCCCGGATCGAATCCTGTCTACAGATAGTTCTGCTGCCGGAGGTGGCGGACCAGCACCCTGCCCTCCGGCGCCAGCGTGGTGCCGAACGTCGCCTGCTCCCCGCTCTTGAGCCGCACCTCGAGGCTGTACTCCAGCTGCCCGGGCCGTGACTGGGGCAGCAAGCGGACGCTCAGCTCCGCCAGCCGCGGCTCGTACTCGAGCAGGGTATGGGTCAGGGCGCCGATCAGGCCGTGCGCGGCAGCCGGCAGCCCCTGCAGTACCTGGCCCATGTCCGGCAGCCCGTAGTCCGGCAGGTGGCTGAGCGAACCGGCGCGGCTGTCGAGGATGCGCTGGAGGTTGTCCAGCACCGAGAGGATGAGCCGGTCCTCCTCGCGTACCCGATGCAGATCCAGTTCACCGGTGAAGTTCTGCAGCAGCGTTTCGTAGAGCGATGGCGTGTGCTCGATCACGGGTCAGGCCTCGGGCAGTGGGCGCAGGGCCAGGCGGTTGTCGCCGAGCTCGATCACCCGTGGCTGGTCCGGGTCCAGGTCGTCGCGGGTGAGTTCCAGGCGCCAGGAGCCGCTGCGGGTGTCCGGCTGGCGGAACAGCGCGACCACGGCGATGACCTGGGTGGCTTCATCCAGCGGCACGCTGAGCTGCGCGCCTTCTCCGGGGTTGATCACCAGGGTGCGTTCGTCGAGCAGGTCGGCACCGAGCCGCTCTTGGCTGTCGTCCAGCAGGTGGTCGTAGGTCGCCCGCCTGAACGCCTGGGCGTCACGCAGCGCGTAGATGCGCACCAGGGTCGGCACGGACAGCCCGGACATGTCGCGCGGGTCGGTGTTGATCGCGGGGCGCGCGCTGAAGTCCAGGTGCAGGGTCTTCACCTGCTTGTAGAAGATCGACCTGGCGAGCTCCGCCGAACTGTCGCCGACGCTCTGGTACAGGCCACACCCCCCCATCAGCGCGGCCAGCAGGGCCGGCAGCAAAGGCCTAAAAACGGTACGCGACATGCTGTGCCTCTCTTTCCTGCGGATTGTTGCGAAGGCCCCGATAGCGCCCAAGCGGGATGGTCACGGTCCCGGGGAGAAGGTCGCTCCGTTCGCCGCCCTGGCCCAGCAGCCCGGTCATGCCGAGCAGCAGGGTCGTCTCGCCCAGCACCGGCCGTGGCAGGCAGCGTGTCGGCAGGGAGAGTTCGAGCCGTGCAGTGCAGCGCCAGCCGAGGTAGACCTGCAGCAGCACCAGGAGGTCGCTGTGCAGGTGGGCGCCCGGTAGCCAGCCCTGCACTTCCCGCGGGTCTTCGGTGAACAGCGACAGGTGCAGCTGGCTGTTGGCGTCATGGCCGACACGCCCCAGCGGGGTGCCCTGCGACAGGCCCACCGGCTCGGCCGCCGACAGCCCCGCCGGCCGTGCCAGCACCACCCGTAGCGGACAGTGCGGCGTGACGCGGGCGCGGGTTTCGGGGGCCAGCAGCTTCACCAGCGCGGCGATGCCTTCGGCGTTGCGGGTGGGCAGGCGCATGACGCTGAGCAGCGCGAGAAAGCGCGAGATCGGCGTCGCGACATGCTCGGCGGTGCCGGGGATTCCCAGGCCGATGAGACCCAGCAGGCACTGGGACGTCGGGTCGGCTCCACCGGGCTCGAAGGTCGCCGGGTACGAGTACTTGCGCCAGATGCGATAGAGCTGGGTGAAGATCCGGTGATTGAAGATATCGAGGAAGGCTTCCAGCGCCTCGTGCCCTTCGCGGCGCTGGGCGATGTCGTCCAGGTAGGTAGTCGGCAACGGCGAGTCCACGCCATAGAGCCCCAGCAGCCGCGTGCGCACGGTGGCCGGCTTCCGGTCCGGCTCGTCAGCGAACTCGATGGCCTTCAGTTCGCCTGCCGGGAAGCCCATGCCGGGGTCGGGACGAAAGCGCACCGGGTCATCCGAGGGGCGCTCGGTGCTGCCCAGGGGCGGCTGCCCCGGCAGCGCCCGCTCCAGCAGTTGGCAGAACCGGTAGAGGTCCGCTTCGGCAACCCGTCCTTCCAGGGCCTGCAACAGGCCGCTTGAGTTCAGCCGGGCATGCGCTGGCTGTGGTTCTCGTTCCATCTCAGGCACTTCCCGGTGGGTTGCAGGATCAGCGTCAGCTGGTTGAACAGGTGGATGTCGGCGTACAGGGCGAAGAAGCGGCTGAGCATCTCGCCGAACAGGCTGATGTCCCCTTCACCGCAGAAGCCGTTGGCGTCCAGCGTGACTTCGATGTCCACGCCACGCAGCAAAAAGCCCCGCTCGAAGCGCTGGATCAGGTGGTGGCGCACATCGACGATGGCCTCCAGGCGACGCCGGTTCAGCTCGTTGCCGGTCCAGTCGTAGAGCGCCAGGGTGCCGCGCAGCACTTCGGCGCTGCCCAGCATGGGCAGGAAGTTCGAGCCCAGGTGGCTGAGCACCCGCCAGTGGAAGCGGTCGCGGCTGGGCGGGTAGCAGGGCAGCGTCGGCGCACACAGGTTGCGCACCCGCAGGCCGGTCTGGGTGGACTGCACCAGCGTGTCGAGCAAGGTGCTCTGCAAGGCCTTGCGCGGCAGTTGGCCGTTGGTGCCGGTGAGGCGCAGCGACAGGCTTTCGCCGGCCACCAGGCGATCGACGTCGAACCCCTCGCCGCCGAGAATCAGCCAGGTGTCGTGCAGGCCGTTCGTCGCGCGCTTGAGGCGGGTATGGAAATAGCGCTCCGGGGCGTCGTCACGCAGCATTCCGCCCTTGTGCCGGAAGCTGGTGAACGGGACGTAGTCCTCGCGTTCGGCGTTCTTCGAGGCGGTGACCTGGTCCACTGAATAGATTTCCGTATGCCCGTCCTGCAGGCGCATGGGCCGCAGCAGGTAATCGCTCTGCAGCGGGTCCAGGCGCAGGGGGTCGGCCTCCAGGGTGAACAGGTTGATCACCGGCACGGCGTGCAGGCGGACGTGCTCGGCGCGCGGTTCGAAATCGTGGGGCCAGCCCTCGGCGAGCACCACCTCCAGCTCCAGCCAGGGCACCCCCTCGGGCAGGCTCAGCCGTTCCAGGCCATGCAGGGTGACGAACATGAATTTCTCGCGAAAGCCGAAATACTCCAGCAGCAGCTGGTAGCCACTGAACGCGCTGTCGCCCTTGGGCCAGAGCCGATCCTCCTCGGCGAACCCCCGGGCGGCGAAATGCCCCTGCAGGGGCATGCGCTCGGCAACCCCGGGCAGGCGCACGTAGAGGGCATGCACCTGCCGGGTCAGCGCCAGGTGCAGGGCGCTGGCCAGGGGGGCCTCGGCGTTCAGGTACAGCGGCAGAGCGCTCAGGTCCACCTGCGACCACTCGGCCAGGGGGCCGCAGGCAAGACGCAGGCGCAACAGCGAACGGCCATCCGGCTGGTAGGCCAGCCGCAACGACTCAACCGCCAGGGGCTGCAGGGCGATGTCCTGGGTGGTGGTGTAGCGGCAGCGGGTCCGCTGGGCTCCCACTGGTTGGGACAGCACCTCCAATCCCCGTTCGACGCACTCGCTGCGCTTCATCTGCTGCAGGTCGGGCGTCAGTTCGAGGATCGACAACGAGGGAATCGTCCGCAGGTAGTGCGGCCAGAGCAGGCTGACCAGCCCTTCGGTCAGCTCCGGGAGGTCGTCGTCGAGCTTCTCGCGCAGGCGGCCCATGAGGAAGGCGAAGCCTTCGAAGAGGCGTTCGACGTAGGGGTCGCGCGCGCCCGGGCGGTCGAGGCTCAGGTGCGCCGCCCGGTCGGGGAAGGCTTCGGCGAACTCCTGGCCGGCCTCGCGCAGGTAACGCATTTCCGCGTCGAAATAGCGCAGCGTCCGGTTTTCCATATCCACAAGCATGCTTCCTGTCTTGATCAATGCTCAGCGACACAACACCGCGGCGCGCACCGGATCGATGCTGACCAGATCGGCCAGCAGCGCCTCCTTGCGACGCCCAAGCGCGGGCTTGTCCACATCGGTGCGTTGGGATTTCAGGCGCAGCAGCTTGAGCAGGCGCGCCTGCACCTCGAAGGCGAGGTCGGGCTCCCATTGCTCCAGGGCCTGGCGCCTGGCCGTGACCTTCAGCTCCGCCAGCAGGTGGATGGCCAGGTCGGTCTTGCCGCACTGTTCGGCGACCCGGGCCATCAGCAGGCGCAGCAGCCAGCGCTGTCGCCCGCTCTGCGCGCCGGGCTGCGTTCCGAGCCAGGCGATGGCCGCCTCCACCCCTTCGCTGTCGGCCTGGGCCAGCGCCCTGGCCTCCAGGGCGAGGATGTCGACATCCACCGGATCGGGCGTCGCCGGCGCCGGCAGCCATTGCGGCGACTGGTTGCCGCTCACGTGCTGGGCGATCCAGTTGCGCGTGACCTCGTCGGCGAATGGCGAGCCATCGTTCCAGCGCAGGGACTCCAGGCCCGGCAGGCGGTCGAGGAGCATGCCCAGGTCGCGCTTGACGATATCGGCCCAGCCATCCTCGGGCGGCGCCTGCCGGCTCAGCGCCTGGCAGAGGTACCACTGCAGGTCGAGCCAGAAGTGGTTCACGCCTTCGGCGTAGATGCGCTCGACCTGATCGAGCAGTTCGCTCCAGCTCTGCTGCAGGTGCAGCCGTTTCAGCTGGGCCCGGTACTCGCTGCGCGGCGGCGCCAGCCGGGTCGTGCCGCTGCCCTCTGCGGGCGGCAGCTGGTGCACCGTGTCCCAGCGCAGGCTCTTCATCAGCCGGTGCGCCGCCAACCAGCCCAGCGGCTGCTCGCGCAGGTAGCCGGCCAGGACGCGCCCGCCATCGAGCAGGTCGCGGCCGGAGCGGATGGCGGTGAGCGATGGCGTGGCGCCCTGCCAGCCTGCTTCGTGGGCCGCGCTGTTCTGCGGCACCAGGGCGTCCACCCCGCCGGATTGCGCCAGGCGGTTGGTCAGCGCGGTATAGAGCGCTCCCAGCGACGGCCGCTGTTCCACCGGCCAGGTTTCCAGGGTCCGGTTCAGCCAGGCCAGCGCGGCGACCGTCCGCTCCGCCTCGACCTTCACCACCTCGGGGTAGAGCGACAGCCCATCCAGCACCTTGCCGCTGGCCAGCCACTCCAGCGCCATGCGCCGGCTGTTCGGCCGGCTCGGCAGGATGTCGTCGCCGAAGCGTTCGAGCAGCACGGCCAGCAGGCTCAGCCCATCGGCGAGCCCCGCCTCGCCATCCATCTGCATGCGCGCCCAGAGGTAGTAGGTCGCCACCCTCAGGTCCTTGCAGCGCCGCTTGATCAGCGCTTCCGCCAACTGCGCGACCCGCTCGGTATCCGCGCCGGATAGCTTGTTGACCTCCTCGCGCATGTGCTGGAAGTCGTCGTCGTAGCCCGGGTCGTCCCCCACCGCAGACGACGGGCCGACCGGCTGCAGCCAGGCTTCCCAACCGGGGGCCTCGCGACGGGCCAGCTCCAGCGCGTCACGCGCGCCCAGGCAACTGGCGATAAGGGCGGACAGGCTCATGGCTGCTCTCCG